>NZ_NIRR01000019.1 GCF_002204745.1 Hymenobacter amundsenii | reverse complement strand
GTTGAACACGTCGCGCAGCGCATGCTCGCGTTGCGGCGCCTCTTCCCGCACCAGGGCCAAATAGGGTGCTACAAACGTCCATTCCGCATCCAATACGTCACTGGGGTATGCTCTTTGCTGTGCAATACCCCAAATTACACTACTAGACCATAACAGCCTCTAGCACAAGATGACACGGCCGCTGCTGAGTAAGAAAGCAACGTCCGCGGGTTGATTGAACAGTTCCACCGCGAAGCTAAACACCTCAATGGCCTACAGCCCTGCTAGTGCCGGCTGGGCCGCAGTCAGCGCAACCACATGGCCACGGCCCTACGCGCCTGGACCAGCCTCAAACTAATAGCATACCAGACGGCCATAACCGTATACCAGCTCAAGCAAGGGCTGCTCGACGACTATCTGCGTCGCGAAACGGCCCAGGCTATCCTCCGTTTTGCGGAAGTCCCAAGATAGACCATTAACGTTGAGCATAAGCCCGGAACATTCCTATTAAGCACTTGGCACCCAGTTAAGTGCTGACAGCACCCTTGGTGTTATGACTGAAAGGCGCGAAAGCATCGTTTTTGAGTTAATATGCAATTTATGTTATATATTTTATTATTAATGGTTTGTTGCATTTGTTTTGGAATTAATCGTATAAATTATTAGATAATATCACTACATAATTATATCTTTGGAATGGTTGATGGATAGGAATGGCGTGGTTGAAAGCAGGGAGTCAGTTGGTAAACTATTTAAGCGCTTTATGATGACGTTGAGCCCTACCATCATCTCCAGGCAAGTGAGCCGCCAACTGCTACGGGTCGCTATTTTATTCCTCATCGCGGCTTGGTGGGGAACTCCTTCGGTCTTGGCCCAGAGCACTATCAATACGGCCAACTCGGTGGTAAACAGCTACAGCGCCCTAGCCGCTAATGCTGCCGCCGGAACCATTACCATCAGCTTACCGGCCAGTATGGGCTCCGGCTTTACTGTGGGCAGTTCCATCTTTCTGGTGCAGATGCAGGGCGCGGCCATCAACCAGAACGAGGGAGAAAGCTACGGCAGTGTGACCAACGCGAATAGCGCCGGGCTATACGAAGTCCGCACTATTGTTGGTCGCACGGGCGGTAATGCTTCCAACCCATACATCCTGACACTCAGTAGCGCCCTTACCAACTCCTATACCGTTGCCGGCAAGGCGCAGGCAGTGCTGATGCCTGTTTATAAGGGATTGACTATTAATGCGCCGGGCTCTATTGTGGCGGCCCCCTGGAACGGTACGACCGGGGGCGTGGTGGCCCTGATAGTAACAGGCGACCTAACAGTATCAGCCGGCGCTAAAATCGACGTGAGCGGCCAGGGCTTTCGGGGCGGCTCCATCATCGGCGACAATCAATCGGCCCCGGAGCCCACCCTGGTAACACTTTACCGCTCACCTAATCCAGCTAATGGCGGTGAAAAGGGTGAGGGCATTGCTGGCTACCAGGCCGATTACACTTCCGGCCGCTATGGTCGCGGCGCGCCGGCTAACGGCGGCGGCGGCGGCAACTCCCATAATGCCGGCGGCGGCGGCGGCTCGAACGCCAGCGCCAATCCGGCCGCCTACACCGGGCTGGGCAACCCCGACCGTGGCCCCGGCAACGCCTACGATGCCGCTTGGAGGCTGGAAAGCCCCTCCTTCGCTACCACCAGCAGTGAGGGTGGTGGGCGCGGGGGCTACTCTTATTCGGGGGCCAACCAGAACCCGCTTTTATTGGGGCCCAACAATGCTGCCTGGAACAGCCCTGTTGTGGGCTCCGGCCAGCCGGGCGGAAACAACCGCAGTAACGTGGGAGGGCGTGGGGGGCGCGGCCTCAATGCAGGCTCGGGCAGTACCCCGCGTGCCGGCAGCCAGCGGCGCCTCTTCTTGGGCGGCGGCGGTGGAGCCGGTGATAGCAACAACCTTAATTCGGGAGATGGGGGCTCGGGTGGTGGCCTGATTTACCTGGTGGCTACCGGTACGGTTAGCGGCGGCGGCAGCCTGCTGGCCAACGGGGCAGAAGGGGCTTCGGCGGGATCCATCAGTGCCATCAGCGATGCGGCCAGCGGTGGCGGTGGTGGCGGTAGCATCGTTATCAACTCGCAAAAGGCACTGTCGGGCCTTACGCTCGCCGCCACTGGTGGAGCCGGCGGCAGCCAAGGGCGGTATGCCGCCAGCCCCAACGAAACCGAGGGGCCCGGCGGTGGTGGTGGCGGTGGCTATATTGGTTATACTACCGGGGGGCCTGGTAGCCTGAACGTGGCTCCGGGAGCTAATGGCGATTCCCGCACCGACCCCTTCGTGAGCCGCTTTCCGCCGAACGGAGCTACCCGTGGGGCCAGTGGGTCGGTGCAGCAGTTTGCCTACGCAAGCGACTATCTCGTGCCCCTACCGGTGCAGTTACTAAGCTTCTGGGCAGTCGCCGAAAATAGCGCCGTAGTGAAGCTGACATGGACGACGAGTGCAGAAATAAACAGTAGCTACTTCGAGGTGGAGCGGAGCACCGACAGCAACGTTTTCGATCCAATAGGCAAGGTGGCCGCCGCCGGTAATAGCAGCACGGAGCGGAGCTATGAGCTGCGCGACGCGGCCCTGCCGGCTGGCACGGGCCCGCTCTACTACCGGCTGCGGCAAGTGGCCCTCGATGGTACCGCTATTTACTCAGCCGTGGTTATGGTAGCCCGGCTCGCTCCAGTGGTGACGCTGATGCTTACACCTAACCCTACGGCTGCCGTTTCCACGCTCACGGGCGCGCCGGCGGGGGCTATCGTATGGGTATTCGATGTACTGGGCCGACCTTTATTTTCGGTCGTGGCCGACCAGACGGGCACGGCGCGGCTGGAACTCCGGCGGGTCGGAATGCCAACGGGCCTGTACGTGGTGCGAACCGGTAAGCAGTACTTGCGCCTGGTTTTAGATCAGCAATAATCGGCCAAGCGGCAGTACATGCAGGAGTAGCCACCGCCTACCCCTGCATGTACTGCGCTTGGCCAGTTGCTTGCTTGGCTTAGGCGTTTCGGGATGCTGCTCTAATAGCTCTAATACCAGCTGGGGCGTGAGGTGGGTGAAGTCGGGGATGACGGCGAGCGGGGCCTGGAAGTCGGTGGCTTGGAGGGTGGTGCTCACGCCGATGCAGCGTATGCCGGCCCGGTAGGCGGCTTGCTCGCCCAGCAGGGCATCTTCGAACACCAGGCACCGCTCTGGCGGAATTCCCAGCTTGCGGGCCGTAACGGTGTATGTATCGGGGTGGGGCTTGCCTTTGGGCACGTCGTCTTTGCCCACTACCACATCGAAGTAGCGGCGCAGGTCGAGGTGGTCGAGAATGTAGCTGATCGTATCGTCGCCCGAGCCAGTGCCCAACGCAATGCGGAAGCCAGCGGCGCGGGCCGCCTGCAGGAAGTTGCGCAAGCCGGGCAGCGCCTGCCGCTTGTTCCAGTAGAGCACCCGGTAGAGTAGCTCGCGCTGGGCGGCGTACTGTTCCAGCTGCTGCTTGGGCACAGGGTTGGTGAACACATTTTTCAGAATCTGGCCGGCCGGCATGCCGTTGAGCCGGCGCAGCAGCCGGCGGGCGTTGGTGGTCAGGCCCAGGTCGCGAAACAGGAGTTGGAAAGCGCGGGCCTGGTCTGCGGTATTGTCGATAATCACGCCATCCATATCGAAAATGAGGGCGTAAGGAGTGGTATTGGGCATAGTTGAGGGGATTACGTTCAGCGGCGGACTCCAACCCCCCGCCTCCTCCCGGAGGGGAGGGGCCGGGGGCCGGGGGGGGGATGCTTGTACAGGCCTACGCAACTCCCGTCGGGGTGGGTTACCTTTGCCCCTTGAACCGCCCGTGGCCCCGGCGCCGCGGCTCAACCCGTTTCTGCCTTGAAAATACCCCTAACCCTGCTGCTGGCCGCAACCCTGACGCTGCCCGCCTTCGCCCAGAGGAAAAAACCCGCCGCCGCCGTGCTGGAACGTCCCAAGCTGGTGGTGGGCATCGTGGTGGACCAGATGCGCTACGACTACCTCTACCGCTACTGGAACAAGTACCGCAGCGGCGGTTTCCGGCGGCTGCTGGGCGAGGGGTTCAGCTACGAAAACGCCCATTACAACTACGTCCCTACTTATACTGGGCCGGGCCACGCCAGTATTTATACCGGTACCACACCCTCGGGCCACGGTATTGTGGGCAACAACTGGCTGGTGCGCGAAACCGGCCGGGGCACCTACGTTACCGAAGATAAGAGTGTGCAGCCGGTGGGTGGCTCGCTGGAGGCCGGCCAACAGTCGCCCGACCATTTGCTGGCTACTACCATCACCGACGAGCTGCGGCTGGCGTCTAATTTTGAAAGTAAGGTGCTAGGCATCTGCATCAAAGACCGGGGCTCGATTCTGCCGGCCGGCCACGCCGCCAACGCTGCCTACTGGTACGACGGCACCAACGGCGCCTTTATCAGCAGCACCTTCTACCTGAAGCAGCTGCCCGATTGGGCCGCGAAATTCAACGCCGAAAACCGGGCAGCTCAGTACCTCGACCAACCCTGGAACACGCTGCTGCCCATCGGCCAGTACACCGAAAGCTCGCCCGACGACGTGGCCTGGGAGTCGGCGTTCCGGGGCGAAGCCCGGCCGGTGTTCCCCCACGATTTGCCCACCCTGAGCGCCCAGCTGCCCACTGCCGTGAAGGCGGCGCTGGAAGCCACCGGCGAGAAAACTGCGCCGGTCCGCAACCTCGACCTCATTCGCTCGACGCCCTTTGGCAACTCCCTGACCCTGGATTTCGCCCTCGAAGCCCTGCGGGCCGAGCAGATGGGCCAGCGCGGAGTTACCGATTTTCTGGCCCTCAGCTTCAGCAGTACCGACTACGTGGGGCACCAATTCGGGCCGAACTCCATCGAGGCCGAAGATACCTACCTGCGCCTCGACCGCGACCTGGCCCGCCTGTTCGAGCAGCTCGATAAAACCCTGGGCCGGGGCAACACGCTCGTGTTCCTGACCGCCGACCACGGCGCGGCCCACTCGCCCAGCTTCTTGCTGGAGCACAAGCTGCCCGCCGGCTCGGTGGGCCCCGGCCTGATGCGCGACTCGCTGCAGCAACTGCTGGTGCGCCGTCACGGTCCCGGCAAGTGGGTGCTGAGCTACGAAAACGAGCAGGTCTACCTCAACCGCCCCCTCATCGCCCAGAAAAAGCTCGACCTCTACCAGCTCCAGCGCGAAACGGCCGAGCTAATGCTGGGCTTCGCGGGCGTAACCAGGGCCTTGGCGGCCGAAGACGTGCAGAAGTCGCACTGGGAAAGCGGGATGCTGATGTACCTCGAAAACGGTTACTTCCCCAAGCGCAGCGGCGACGTGCTGGTGGTGCTGGCTCCGGGCTGGCTCGAATCGTACTCGTTCCCCGTCAGCAAGGGCACTACCCACGGCTCGGCCAGCTCCTACGACACCCATGTGCCGGTACTGTTCTGGGGCTGGCACGTGCGGCAGGGGCAGTCGTCGGCTCCGGCAAAGATTACCGATATTGCACCCACTTTGGCCCGCTGGCTTCACATTCAGGAGCCGAGCGCCTGCACCGGCCAGCCGTTGCGGGAAGTGCTGGGCTGGTAGGGCGGGCTTGAGCTGTTAGCTCACGTTCTGCTACCGCCATTTTATACATGCCCGCGGGTTCTTCCGTATACTGATTTTTTCCAACCTTTTCTGTTAGCTCACTGCTAACAGCTAACAGCTAGTAGCTAACAGCTTAAATCAAATGGCCAAATTTAATCCCTGGCACGACGTATCGCGCGGCGAAAATGCCCCCACTGCCGTAACCGGCATCATCGAAATTCCGAAAGGCTCGAAGGCCAAATACGAGCTGGATAAGGACAGCGGCATGCTGAAACTGGACCGCGTATTGTTCTCGGCCGTGCATTACCCGGCTGCCTACGGCTTTATCCCTAAAACGTACTGCGACGACAAGGACCCACTCGATATTCTGGTGCTCTGCTCCGTGGAAATTGTGCCCATGTGCCTGGTGGAAGCCAAGGTAATTGGGGTGATGCAGATGGTGGATGGTGATGAGGAAGACGACAAAATCATTGCTGTGGCCGCCAACGATATTTCGTTCAACCACTTCAACGAGCTCGAAGACCTGCCGCCCCATACCCTGCGCGAAATGCAGCGCTTCTTCGAAGACTATAAGGCTTTGGAACACAAGTCGGTAACTGTGCAGCGCTTTATGGGCCGCGAAGATGCTTACCGCATCATCGAGGAAAGCATCCGGCTCTACGACGAAACCTTCCCCAACGGCAACGACCACGACGAGAAGCTCAGCCAGCAGGAACTGAGCAGCTAAGCTGTGTCGCGCCAGAACGGGTAGGATACGGGGCTTGCCCCGGCCCGCTGTTGAACAGCGCGGCTGAATGGCGGATATCAAGCCATAACGCATCGTGCTGACGGCGGGCGGGAGCAAACCCCGCACCCTACCCCGACCAGACTACCCCAGCCCCCGGCCGATTCTTCGGTTCCGGGGGCTGTTGCGTGCCGGGGCGGGCGTAACTTGCGCGGGCCGGTGCTGTTATTATTGGCCCTTCTACTCCGCATGAAGCCCGCTTCTCACGTCCGCGAACCGGTTCTGGTGGCCCCGCCCGGCTGGCCCCGTCGGGTGCTGGATGCCGTGCTGTATAGTAGCGTATGGCTGTCGGGGGCGGCGCTGGGGCTGATGTGGGCCACATTTTTATTCTGGGGCCAGCACATTTCGTTGCGGTTGGGTGGGCTGATTTTTGCGGCCACTCTTTTCCTCTACAACCTCGACAGCGTGCTGCCCTACAAGCACCACCAACTGCCCGGCACCACGCGCCGCAAGCAATGGATTCGGGCCCACCGGCCGCAGCTGCTGGGCCTCACGGCAGTGGCCGGGGCAGTGGCTGCGGTGTTATTCCTGACCGATGCCCGGCTGGTACGCCTGCTGCTGTTTCTGGGGCATCTGGGGATTATTTCGGTGCTTTACTCGATGCCCTTGCTGCGCCTACGAGGCCGCTGGTGGGCCCTGCGCGACCTGCCCCTACTCAAGGTATTCCTTATCGCCTACGTTTGGGCCGCCGTTACGGTCTGGATTCCGGCTCTGTACGTGGGCCGCGAGCTGGCCGCGCCGATAGTACTCACGCTGTTTGCCCGCCGCTTCCTGTTCATTCTGGCCCTGGCCTTCGTGTTCGATATCCGCGACTACTCCAAGGACCGCCTCACCGGCACCCGCACGTTTCCGGGGCTGCTGGGCATTCGGGCCACGAAGCTGCTGGGGCTGGTGGCGCTGGCCGGAGCTGCCGTGCTGCTACCACCCAACCTTACGGCGGCCCACGAAGCCGCGCTCCTGCTGCCGCTTGGGCTAGCTGCCGTCGTCATCTGGTACGCCCAGGAGTCGCGCCCCGATTACTACTTTGCGCTGCTAACCGACGGGGTAATGCTGGTGCAATTCGTGGCCGTATGGCTGGCGGTAGGAACGTGACGGAGTGAATGGGTGGGTAAAAAGAATGTCATGCTGAGCGAAGGCGCAGCCGGAGCCGAAGTATCTCTACCGCTTCGTTGTGGTCCAAACCAGCCGGTAGCATTACCATTGCGGTAGAGAGGCTTCGGCTGCGCTCTGCTACGCTCAGCATGGCGTTCTTGCTATTCAACTAATTCAACCCACCAACTCCTCCAGCGCCGGACCGATAAACCGAATGATGTCGGAGGCCAGCAGACCTGCATGGCCGGTGTGGGGGAGGGTCAGGTCGCCGGCGCGACCGTGGGCGTGCAGGCCCAGCAGGGCCGCATCGAGGGGCGAGAGGCGCTTATCAGCCCGCAGCGCCAGCAGCAGGCCGGTTAGTACGTCGCCGCTGCCGCCGGTGGCCATGCCGGGGTTGCCAGTGCTATTGAAGTAAAGTGGGCCATCGGGAGTGGCCAGGGCGGTGTAGGCACCCTTGAGCACGCAGTAGCAGCGGGTGCGGGCCGCGAAGCGGCGTAGCTGGTCGAGGCGGTGGTAGTCGTCGCGGGCGGGCTCACCCACGAGACGCTCGAACTCCTTGGGGTGGGGCGTGAGCAACGAACCGGGGGGGAGCAGGGCCAGCAGATCGGGGTTGGCTCCGAGCAGGTTCAGGGCATCGGCGTCAATAACGAGGGGCACCCGGGTAGTTTCCAGCAGCTGCCGCAGTACTTCGCGGGAGCTGTCGTGTTGGCCCAACCCCGGCCCGATGCCGATGGCATCGTAGGGCTGTAGGTCGGGCAACTCCGTGAGGAAGTCGGGGTTCGGATCGGCCAGACACATGGCTTCGGGATCCGAAATCTGGATTATGTTGTAGCCCACGGCGGGTACGCGGGTCGTGAGCAGGCCCACACCGCCCCGCAGACAAGCCCGGCTGGCCAGTACCGCCGCCCCTATTTTCCCCCGGCTACCCGCCAGCAGCAGCGCGTGTCCAAACGTGCCTTTGTGGCCAAACTTAGGTCGTTTGGGTAAGCAGCCTCGCAGCTCGTCAGCCGTCACGAAATGGTTATCCACAGCAACATTGTGCATAACTTCCTGGTCCAACTCAATTGGCAGCCGCCGCCAGTCGCCCACGAATTTCGCATTCTGAGGCAGCAGGAAGGCCAGTTTTGGCAGCTCGAAGCTGAGCGTATAATGAGCGTTTATCACCGCGCTGTCGGCTGGCTGAGGCGCATCGGCAAAGAGGCCCGAAGGCAAGTCCACCGCTACTACCGTCGCACCCGACTCGTTGAGGTACTTTACTACGACGGCGGCCTCACCTTCCAGCGGGCGGCTCAGGCCGGTGCCGAACAAGGCATCGACCACTACCGCATCGGCCGTTACGGCGGGCAGTTTGTCGGGGTCGAGCTCCTGGCAGGGTATTTCGGCCGGCAACTGCTGGCGGTTATGGGTGAAGTCGGCCGAGTGCTTGCCGGTCTTCAACAGCCACACCTGCACCGCGTAGCCAGCCCGGTAAAGCTGCCGGGCCACTGCTAGCCCGTCGCCACCGTTGTTACCGGGCCCGCAGAACACGTAAATGGCGATGCCGTAGGCTGGTTGCAACTCATCGAGCAGCCAGTTGGTAACGGCTGTGGCGGCCCGCTCCATGAGGTCGGCGGAGCTGATTTGCTGATTCTGGATA
The DNA here is from genome assembly GCF_002204745.1 of Hymenobacter amundsenii. Taxonomy (GTDB): domain Bacteria; phylum Bacteroidota; class Bacteroidia; order Cytophagales; family Hymenobacteraceae; genus Hymenobacter; species Hymenobacter amundsenii. The sequence continues at coordinate 76,398 of NZ_NIRR01000019.1, read as the reverse complement.
GTGGCCTGGTCGAGGGCGCGGGTTTGGGCGGCGGAGAGGAGTTTCATAGGGTTTTGCTAACGCCGGAAGTACCGGGTAGGTTGATTCGACCAGAAAAGCGGCCTGTCTAATCCTTCGGGAAAATGAGGCTAGCTATTTGCCAACTAATTCATTAGTTATGCACATGCTAAGACAACTTGGATGCCTTGCTGCCCTTCTGAGCACACTTACGAGCTGTGCTCAGGAAAATGCCAGCTACAAACCTTCCGCCCTCACGCAGCAGGAGGCGCGGAGCGGCAAGCCCGGGGCCAATCAGTTTGCCGCCTGGGATTTATCCTACATCGGTGAATATCAGGCGGCCCTGGAAGCCTGGGACGGACCTGTCCGTCCGCCCCGCCCGTTGTCGGCCGCCGACAGCACCGCGTTTGTAGCCCTGCGGCCCGTCAGCGCCCGCGACTACATTCTGCGGCGCGCCCGCACGGAGCGAATTATCATCATCAACGAAGCCCACCACAACCCCCGCCACCGCGCTTTTACGGCGGCGTTGCTGCCGGAGCTGGCCAAGCTCGGGTATCGCTACGTGGCCGTGGAAGCCCTGAATGAGCAGGATACGCTGCTCAACCAACGCGGTTACCCCACGCTGGCCACGGGCTTTTATACCAAAGAGCCACAGTTCGGCCACCTGTTGCGCACGGCTGCCCGGTCGGGCTTCACGTTGGTGGCGTACGACTACGGTTTCTCGCACGAGGGCGACGGCCAGGTAAAAGCCCGCGAAACAGCCGAGGCCCGCAACATCCAACGGATATTGCAAGCTGATCCGCAGGCTAAAATCGTGGTGCATTGCGGCTTTTCGCACGTCAATGAAGGCCCAACGGGCATGGCTACGGAACCTGCTATGGCGTATTATCTGAGCCGCCTGACTGGCATCAACCCCTTCACCATCGACCAAATCACGCTAACTGAATCCGGGACGCCGGGGGGCGAGTATGCCCGCTACCGACTGGCCAAGGCCCCGGAAAGTTCTGTTTTCCTCACGGCCGACGGCCAGCCCTACGCCGGAGCCGACCCAAATAAATCAGTGGACGTGAACGTGTACCACCCACGCACCCGCTACCAGCAGGGCCGCCCGGCCTGGACTTTCACGCCCGAACGCCGGCCCGTGCCGTTAAAGCAGGCCCTAACCGTGGGCTACCCCTGCCTGGTGCTGGCCTATGATGCGCGGGAAGACCTGGCTACCGCCGTGCCGGTAGATATAATAGAGCTACAGAGCACCACCGACCAGAAGGCCGTGGCGCTGGGCAAGGGCCGTTATACGCTGGTGGCGAAAGGGCCAACCGGCCGCGTCCAAACCTGGTCGGTGCGGCGCTAGAGCGGTCCAGCGCCCGGGCAGCCGAAAACGGCCGAGGGCCCATGCGCCAAAAACCTGCGGCCCAGTCGGTGCGTTTGTACCAGAAGCCTGCGGGCTGTTTCTAGTTACCTAACCCGACCAACTCATGCAAACCTGGAACGATATTATCCGGCTGGCCAACCACGGCAGCCCGGCCCCCGATAAGCGCGTCGAGAAAACCGACGCCGAGTGGAAAAAGGAGCTCACCTCCGAGCAGTACCACGTCACGCGCGAACACGGCACCGAGCGGGCCTTCACGGGCGAATACTGCGAGGCGCACCAAGAGGGCCTTTACGCCTGCGTGTGCTGCGGCACGCCGCTCTACGACTCGCGCACGAAGTTCGAGTCGGGCACCGGCTGGCCCAGCTTTACCCAGCCCGTCACGGAAAACGCCCTGCGCTACAAGAAGGACGTCAGCTTTGGCATGACGCGCATTGAAGTGCTCTGCAACGCCTGCGACGCCCACCAGGGCCACGCCTTCCCCGATGGCCCGCCGCCCTCCGGCGTGCGGCTCTGCATCAACTCGGCCAGCGTGAAGCTGGTGAGCGAGAAGCAGGAGGCGTAAGCCAGGGCAGTTTTTGCTCCCGCCAACATTGGCAGAGCCCTTCCAACGTATGTGGAAGGGCTTTTTGCTGACTGGCAGGATGCTGAAAAAGCCGGTTATGGTATAGCCGATTAAATTCTGCCGATTTTTGCACCCTCGCCGCTACGCGGCGGTTATGCGCGTACGCCCCGGCCCGCTGCTGTGGGCATGATGCAACGCTTCGCCCTACTTTCTACCCGTTTTCCCACCCCACCATGTCCTTGCTCTTCACCGATTTCAACAGCTGGCAGGCCCACTGCTCCTCTACCAACGAACTGCTTTTTCAGCCCGTACTGGCCTACGAAATTGAGCAGAAGGGCCGTACCGAAGAGGAAATCTGGATGGGTCTGCAACGGGCCTACGACGTAATGCGCGACGCCGTGCACACCGGCCTGACCCAGGACATGACCTCGCGCTCGGGCATGATAAACAACGGAGCCAAGAAAATTGCCGCCTCGCCCATCACTGTGCTTTCGCCCGAGTTCAAAAACCTGATTACGCGGGCGCTGGGGGCCAAGGAGGTGAACTCGTGCATGGGGCGGGTAGTGGCCGCACCCACGGCCGGGGCCTCGGGTATCCTGCCCGGCGTGCTGGTTACGCTCCAGGATATTCATAAGCTCGAAGACCGCCAGATTTTGGAGGGCCTGCTTGTAGCGGCTGGTATTGCCCTTATTATCGAGCAGAATGCCTCGCTGGCCGGAGCCGTGGGCGGCTGCCAGGCCGAAACCGGCTCGGCCGCCGCCATGGGGGCCGGCGCCATCGTGTACTGCTTGGGCGGCTCGGTTTCGGAGGTCTTCGCAGCCGTCGCCATCACCATTCAGTGCATGCTGGGCCTCATCTGCGACCCGGTGGCGGGCTTGGTGGAAGTGCCCTGCGTAGTGCGCAACGCCTCGGCTGCCGCCATTGCCTTCAGCTCGGCCCAGATTGCCATTGCGGGCGTCAACCCGGTTATTCCTGTCGATCAGTGCGTGGCGGCCCTGGGTGAAGTGGGCGAAAGCATGGAAACCCGTTACAAGGAAACCGCCCTCGGAGGCCTCGCCAACACCCCCCGCGGCCGCGAAATTGAGAAAATGGTGTTGGTGCAGGACGTCCAGATTTTGCCCGATGAGGATGGAGAATAAGTGAATGCGTGTTCGCAAGAACGTCATGCTTGACCTGGCGTCCGCGCAGCCGAAGCATGACGTTCTTGCCGACTACCCTCCTTCCTCACCCGTTCACCAAACTGGGCGCCATCGTGACGCGGGCCAAGTGGGCTACGGCGCGGGCGTAACGACTACGCAGCTCGTGGTACTGCTGCCAGGCGGCATCGACATCGCGCAGGTTGATACCGGCTTCCTGAAGTTCCTGGTAGATGGTAATGAATTCAGCGCGGCTGTCGGAGTTGGTAGCGGGCGTGTTTTCGGCGCCTTCTTCGAAGCGAAAGAAGCGGGCTACCCGGTTCATGGCCACGCAGCCGGCCTTGAAACAGAGCGTCAGGTGCGGGTCGCGGGGTTGATCGACGCTGCTGATGATGAGGGCTGCCGCGTCCAGAATCACGCTGGCGGCCGTAACCCAGGAGCGGCCGGGCTGGGGCGAGCGGAAAAAGGAAAGGATAGGCAGGGAGGTGTGGGTTTCTTCAATCTCCACGAACCATTGCTCCCAGTCCTGCCACTGAGTACGGTCGTCGCGTAGCGAGCCGGTGTGGTTAAGCCAGCGCAACAGCTCCACAGCCGAAGTCCTCGTGCCAGCCCGCAATTCCAGACGGGTTACCGTGATTTCGCGTCGCGAAAATGCCTGGTACATAGTGGGCAGGTAAGAGATGAGCAGCGTCATCAGTAGCAGCCCCAGCATGGCCTCGGAATAGGATACCACGTTGGCCCATATATTATGGCTGGGCTCCTCCGACCCCAGTGTGAGCAGGGAGCTATTGCTGATGCGGAAGCACCGTTCCAGCCGCCCTTCATCCAGCGCCCAGAAAACGCTGGTGTAGCTGATGCTGAGCAACGTGAGCCATACTACGGGCAGTGCTACCAACCCCACCGGCGCGTAGAGGGCCATTACCCGGTCGCGCCGCTCGTAGTTGTTACCCAGGCGGGCCACGGCGTCGAATACCATGCGCAGCCCCCGGAACACGCCGGCATTGAGCAGCACCGTTTCGTTACGGGGCAGCACGAACGAGCGGATGGCGGCTAGCACAGTACTGATAATCAGAAACACGCCGCCGCCAAAGGCCAGCACGCGCAACACGAGGTCATGGGGCATAAAACAGCAGGTGCGGCATCAGGCCGCCCGCCTTGTACTACAGCAGGCGGGTGGGGGTTGGCTAAGCGGGTGCCCCATACCGCAGCCGCTGCCGCCGGTCGGCCAACACAGCCGCGTAGCGCACTTTTAGCTCGGGGGGCAGAAACGAGCGGTCGATCAGCGCCTGCACCTGGGTTTCGTGCCCTACCATGTCGGCGAGCAGGCGGCGGACGCGAGAGAGGGGCAGGCCCAGGCGGTGGCCGAGTTCAAGAAAGTCGGGGTAGGCCAGGAAGGCATTGTCGCGGAAATTCTGCGTCTCGTACTCATCCGCAAATAGATCCAGCGCCAGCCCGTTACCGTCATTCACGTGCAGGGCAGTGTTAAGCAGGTCGTAAGCGGGCGTGAAGTGGTAGTCGCCGGAAGAAAGGCGATAGAGGGAAAAGTTCTTGAGGTGAGCGTCGCCGTTGGAAACGAGGTAATTGAATAATGTTAACCTGAAAAACTCGTCCAGCGCGGGCGGTACGGCCGTTACAAAGCGCCGAATCAGGTTGGCAATGTGCTCGTGGCTGGTTTCGTACTTAAAGTTCTCGCCGTGCGTGGTGCGGCTGCGGCTGTCAATCTGAGCGAAATCCTCTTGTTGCAGCCGCTCGGTGGGGGTTACATCGAATCGGCGGGTCAGGTAAGCCGTTGCGCCGCTCTCGAAGGATAAGTAGGCATTGGCCGCGGTTTTCAGTCCGAACACCTGCCGGGCCAGTTGCATGGTCAGGTGTTCGTTAGCCGGCACGGCTTCGGGGTGCTTGATGTCGAAGCTGCGAGGCGGAGGCTTGAGTATAAACTCCAGTGGCCCACGCACGCCACTGATTCCCAGCTTGCCCGCCGTCAGCAGCAGCGAAATTTTGAACTGGACGCCGGAAATAGATATGCGTTTAATATTTTCGGTGGGGCCCCGGTCGAGTTCCCGCGGAATATCAGTCAGCGAAAACGGCAACACCGGCGACACGTTCGCGCCATCGAAGAGCAGTTTCCGGCACGGGGGGCAGAACTGAGGCTTGGTGCTCTTCAATTCTTTCAGACAACCCGGACATTTATTCATGGCCAGATACCTCTCGAACCGTTACTGCACCAATGGTCTGGGTATGCGCTGTGAGAAGTAGTCGGGCAAAGTCGTCGGCTTCGGCCAGATGCAGTTGCCGCGTCTGCAACGACTTGTTGGTGCCTTCTGCTAGCAGACCCGCGAAGAAGGGAAACAGGTAGTTGGAAATATAGGTCTGGCGCGTAGTGGGTAGGCTCAAGCTGACGGCTGGCCCACCGGATTGCAGGTAGGCATCGTTGTAGCGGAAAATGTAGTTATCTGCCTCTCGTGTGAGCAGTCCTATCTGCTGGCCGTTAATAAAAACATTAGCGTATTGAGTTTTCATCAGGTGTACGCTTTACTATCGTAATTTCTAGTCCCAAAACATCCAATACCCTATTTAACTGATCAAATCCTGGATTGCTTCCACCTGCTTCCCAGCCTGCCAGCAATCTTCTCGTTATACCAGCTAGATCAGCCACGTATTGCTGTGTAAGCCCCAATTCAGACCGGCGATAGGACATGATATATCCAAGATGCTCCTTTCTCACAATTTAATGATGTTAATAATGCGCTTATTATGTCTGAATATGAAATGTATTTCACATTAGATGAGAATAAAACAAATATAAGAACATATTTTAATATAATCATACAAAATGTGAAATAAATTTCACTTAAATGCATAAATTATAACTATTTTATCTTTTATTATAACTATTGTCTACTCACCCCCGCGCCTTCCATAGCTGCCGGAACGTTTTGGGGGCCACTTGCACGGCGTCGCGGCGCTTGCTCCAGCCTACCTGGCCCAGCAGGCGGCTGAGTACCCAATTCTTGGCCGCGGCCGGGGCCAGGTCCCAGACCCAGCGGTGCTTCATGCCGTGCAGCCAGAGCGTAATGGCGCGGCGCTCCTCGGAGTCGGTGAAGCCTTCCTGCACGCTTTGCTGACGGTTTTTGAGCAGCAGGTTGTGGATGGGAATTTTCACCGGGCATACCGACGAGCAGGCCCCGCACAGGCTGCTGGCAAAGCTCAGGTGCTTGTTTTCCTCCATCCCCGAGAGGTGGGGCGTGATAACGGAGCCGATGGGGCCAGAATAGGTGGCCTCGTAGCTGTGGCCGCCAATGTTCTTGTACACCGGACACACATTTAGGCAGGCCCCGCACCGGATGCAGTTCAGGGCCTCGCGCTGGTCGGGCTGGGCCAGCAGGTTGGTGCGGCCGTTGTCGAGCAGAATCACGAACATTTCCTCCGGGCCGTCCTTTTCCAGGGGCTGGCGCGGGCCGGTGTAAATGGTATTGTACACCGTGAGCTGCTGGCCGGTGCCGCTGGTGCTGAGCAGGGGCCAGAACAAATCCAGATCCTGGAGTCGCGGAATTACCTTCTCGATGCCCACGATGGCAATGTGCGTGTGCGGGAACGTGGCCGAAAGGCGGGCATTGCCCTCGTTTTCGGTTACGCAAACCGCGCCCGTATCGGCCACCAGAAAGTTGCCGCCCGTGATGCCCACTTCGGCGCTGGTGTACTTGCCGCGCAGCAGGTGGCGGGCCGTAAGCACGAGCTGCTGGGCATCGTCGGTGTATTCGATGCCGAGGTGCTTAACGAAGATATCGGCAATATCGAGCTTGCTCAGGTGCATAGCCGGCGTCACTATATGGTAGGGCCGCTCGCCATTGAGTTGCACGATGAACTCGCCCAAATCTGTTTCCACCGACTCGATGCCACGCTTTTCGAGGTATTTATTGAGGTGGATTTCTTCGGTCGTCATGCTCTTGGCCTTCACCACGGTACGGGCCTGGCGGCGCTCCATAATCTTGCCCACTTCCGCCAGCGCCTCCTCCGCGTTCTGAGCCCAGATTACCTTGCCCCCGCGCTTGGTGAAGTTTTCCTCGAACTGCACCAGGTATTCGTCGAGCCGGTTGATGACTTCCGTTTTCAGGTAGGCCGCCCGGCTGCGGGCCAGTTCGTGGTCTTGATAGAAACCCATGCCGGTGCTCACGGCCGCGTTGTACTTACCGATGTTGAACCGGATTTTGCGCCGGTGTTCCAGATCGAAGGCCTTGCGGTCGGTGTCCTGGAGAAACTGCGCGGCTTTGGTCGGGGCGTTGAGGGTCGGGTTCATGGCAGCACGGGTGGCAACGGGTTCAGACAAATATAAAAACCCGCCGGACCACATTCGGTTCGGCGGGTTTTTATCTATTTCTTACTTCTAAAAACTACTTCTTATGCGAATCCACGACAATGCGCTTATCCCGATTGGCTAGGTCCCAGGCCGTGTAGAAGACGAGGCGGGCGCGCTTTTCCATCTTCGGAAACTCGATTTTCTCAATTTCGTCGCCCGCGCCGTGGTAATCGGCATGTACGCCGTTGAAGAAAAAGGCCACTGGGATGTTGTGCTTGGCGAAATTGTAGTGGTCGGAGCGGTAGTAAAAGCGGTTGGGATCTTCCGGGTCGTTGAAGCGAAAGTCCAGGTCCATTTTAACGTACTTCTCGTTCTGGGCCTGCAGAATGGTGTGCAGCTCCGAGCTGAGCTTGTCGGAGCCGATAACGTAGACGTAGTCGGGCTTACCCTCGTGGTCGTTATCGGTGCGGCCCACCATGTCGGTGTTCAGGTCCACCATCGTTTTTTCCAGCGGGAAAATGGGGTGGTCAGTGTAGTATTCAGAGCCCAGCAGGCCCTTTTCTTCGCCCGTTACGGTCAGGAACAGGATGCTGCGGCGGGGGCCGTGGCCCTCGGCTTTGGCCTTAGTAAAGGCCTCGGCCATTTCCAGCACCGATACCGTGCCCGAGCCGTCATCGTCGGCGCCGTTGTGCACTTCGCCGTTGATGATGCCGATGTGGTCGAAGTGAGCCGACAGAATCATGATGTCGTCCTTGAGGTCGGAGCCTTCGAGGAAGCCCAGCACGTTTTCGGTGGTGAAGTCCTCCGTTTTGCGCGGGGCCATAACGGTGGCCTTCACCGGGCGGAAGGGGCTGGTAACGGGCTTGCCCGCCTTGCTCACCGCTGCCTCGTACTTAGGAATCGTCTGGGCGGCGGTGCCCAGCATCTTGTAGCCTACCGCTGGCGATACGAAATAAGCCGTCGGGCGGGGGCCGTCCGCCGCCTCCTTAAAGGCAATGCTCGGGCGGCTCACGTAGGGGGCCATGCGGGCGGCCGTCTTGGCGAAGTTGCTGTTGGGGTTGAAGTCGACGAAGAATACCGAGCGGGCACCTTTCTGGGCGGCCAACGTCAGCTTGGCCCGGAAATCCTGGCCCCACTTGCTGTTCTGGCCAGCTTTGCCCAGCAGGGCGGTGCCCTGGCCGGTCTGGGGCTCGCCCAGCAGAATCAGCAGGTCCTTGCCTTTTACGTCGCCCAGTGCGGCGTAATCGGAGTAGCCCTCCTGCTCGATGCCGTACCCGGCAAACACCGGCTGCACGGTGGTCGGCTGCTGGAAACCCTGGCCCCCGTAGGCGTAGAAATCGGTGAGCCACTTGTAGCTGCCGGTGCCCACCTTGAGCGTCGCGCCGTCGGCCCAGGTGCTGCGCACCATGGTGAAGTGCTGGAGGTAGGGGTTGTCGGAATTGGTGACGGGACCTACTAGGCCCAGCTCCTTAAAGCGGTTGGCAATGTACTCGGCGGCCATTTTCTGGCCTTTCTCGCCGGTTTCGCGGCCCTCGTACTCATCGGAGGCCAGCACGCTTAGGTGCTGGCGCAAATCGGCCTGGGTAATGGTTTCAGCGTAGTTCTGGGCCCAGTCGGCCGCCATCGGGGTTGCTACGGTGGGGGTGCTGGCCTCCACCATGGGGGCGGCCGTTACCTCCGTTTTGGTCTTGCCACGCTTGTGCTTAACCTTGATTTTCTCGGGCGTTTGCTGGGCCAGGGCCGCAGTGGCCGTGCCCGCTACCAGCAGCCACGCCAGCAGGGAAGTTTTTTTCATGGAATGTAGGAAGCTTAAGATGTTAAAGACCTGGGGGCGTTCTGGGAGCGAGCGTGACAGAGGCGCAAAATGCGCGTCCTGACCCGCTGCCCCCAAGACCCCGAGCGCCCGTTAAGGTTGCACGATGAGCACAGCGGCATAGGCAGCCACGCCTTCGCGGCGGCCCACGAAGCCCAGTTTTTCGGTGGTGGTGGCCTTGATGCTGATGTCGTCCTCGGCAATGCCCAGCACCTCGGCCAGCACGCGCTGCATTTCCGGAATGTGGGGGTTGACTTTGGGCGCTTCGAGGCAGATGGTGGAGTCGATGTTGCTGATCTGGTAGCCTTTTTCCTTCAGCAGCCGCGCCACTTCTTTGAGCAGGCGCTTGCTGTCGATGCCCTTGTATTGGGCGTCGGTGTCGGGGAAGTGGAAGCCGATGTCGCGCAGGTTAGCCGCGCCCAGCAGCGCGTCGCAAATCACGTGGATAAGCACGTCGGCGTCGGAGTGACCCAGGGCGCCGTGGGTGTGGGGTACCTGAATGCCGCCGAGCCAGAAGGGCAGGCCCTCGCGGAGCTGGTGAACGTCGTAGCCGAAGCCGGTCCGGATTTTCATAAGAAATGCAAGCTAGGAAATGGAGCCGCAAGGTACTCAGTTGCGCGGGCTGAGCTGCCAGGGTTGAGTTGGGACGTGCCTTTGCTGGCAACTCAGCCCGCGCAACCCCCAACGGAATGCTGGACACTGAAAAAGATAGCCCGGATTTAAAGTAAAAAAGCCGCTGAATCGTCAGGAAAAAAGGAACGGCGGGCTGCTGCCAACGGGATAGTGAAAAACTAATGGAAACTTAGGAATCATTTAAAGTTTCCGTAGTATCTTTGCGCTCGTTATTATGGAAATCAAAGACCGAATTCAGCACGCCGCCCTGCTCCTCTTTACCCGCAACGGGATTAAAGGGGTGTCGATGGATGACATTGCCAGTCATTTGGGCATCTCCAAAAAAACGCTCTACAAGTGGTTCGATAACAAAGACGAACTCGTGTCGGCCGTAATTGGCCACCACCTGAACGGGGTGCAGGGTGAGTGCGAAACCATTGCCGGCGCGGCCCACAACGCCGTCGACGAGATGGTGCAGATCATGGATTGGGCCAAGCGCCAATTTGCCCAAGTGAACCCCACGGCCATCCACGACCTGCGCAAGTACTATCCGGCGGCCTGGCAGCTGTTCTCCACGCACAAAGTCAACTACATCCTGGCCCAGATTAAGGCCAACCTGCGCCGCGGGGTGGCCGAGGGCCTCTACCGCGCCGACCTCGACGTGGAAGTGCTCTCCCGCCTGCGTCTGGCCCAGATTGATGTGCTGTTCGATCAGGATGTATTTCCGGTCACCGAGTTCAATCAGCCCCGGGTGCAGATGGCCTGCAACGAGCATTTCCTGCTGGGGATGGTCACGCTCAAGGGCCACAAGCTCGTCAACGAATACCGCCACGTGACGGAAGAAGAATAAAAACAGCAGCGTCTGGAGCTTAAGTAGTAGTGCTTGGCTGGGTATCGAATAATTACCCCGCCCCCGACTTGCACTCACCGAATCCTACGCACTACCCATTGCCAACCAGGCACCACGACAGACACTCCCGCTTTTTGATATGAAGAACCACCTCCGCGTTTTGCTGCTGGCCGCCGGCCCGGGCCTGCTGGTCCCCGCGGGCGCCGCCCTCGCGCAAACGGCCCCCGCGGCCCAGTCTGTCCTCGCGACTCAGGCCACCATTGGTAAGCTGCCCCTGAGTCTGGCGCAGGCCATCGACTACGCTGTAAAGAACAAGCCTACCCTGCTCGCTACGCGCCTGGGCGAGCAGACGGCCAAGGCCAAAGTGGGCGAAATCCGGTCGGCGGGTTTGCCCCAGGTAAACGTGGCGGCCAACGTGGCCGACAATTTCAAGCTGCAAAAGAGCTTGGTGAATTTCGGCGCCCTGGGCGGCGGTGCATCGGCTACCACGCTCACCCAGGCCGATATCACGGCGGCCCAGAACGGCGGTACGGTGAATCTGGGCACGGTGCAACTGCCCTCGGAGCCGGTGCCCCCGCAGGCCTTTGCCTTCGGGCTGCAATGGGCCGGCAACACCAGTGCCTCTGTGTCGCAGTTGCTCTTCGATGGCGCTTACCTGATTGGGCTGAAAGCGGCCAAGGTGTACGAGGAGTTGGCCCAGAAGCAAACCCAGCAGGCTGAAATCGAGGTGGTGGAGCAGGTCAGTAAGGCCTACTATAGCACCCTGGTGGCCCGCGAGCGGCTCCAGCTGCTCTCGCGCAACGTGCAGCGCCTCGACACGCTCCTGTATCAGACCAACGAAACGTTCAAGGCGGGCTTCGCCGAAAAGCTCGACGTGCAGCGCCTGCAGGTGCAGCGCAACAACCTAGTAGTAGAGCAGCAGAAGGCCGCTCGCCTCACCGAGCTGAGCGTGGCCCTGCTCAAGTTTCAGATGGGCCTGCCCCAGAGCCAGGACGTGCGCCTGACCGATGAGCTCAGCAATGCACTGGTGGATGCCGGGACCCTGCGCCAGCGCTTGGGCGCAGCAAGCTTCGCCACTGGCGCTGGCGACATCGGCCTCGGGCCGGTGCCTACCGCTCCGGCCACCCCCACGACCGATGCCGGCGCCCAGCGCGACCAGGACCAGCAGACGGCCTTGAGCGGTGCCCGGACCGGCCAGCTGGCCGCCGCCTTCAACTACAACAACCGCATCGAGTTCAGCACCCTGGAAACTCAGCAGGCCCTGGCCGGACTCGATTTGGCCAACCGCCGCGCCGGCGCCTACCCGCGCCTGCTGGCCACGGCGGCGTATGGTTTCTCGGGTTCGGGCAAAACGGCCAGCGACTTATTTGGCTTCCGCGGACCCGATTCGCGCACGGGCAATGGCTTTTCCAACCAGAATTGGTTCGGGTTCGGCAACGTGGGCCTGAGCCTGCAGATTCCGGTGTTCGACGGCTTCCGGCGCAAGTATCTGGTGCAACAGTCGCGCATTCAGCAGCAGATCATCGAGCGGGGCTTCGAAACCCTGCGCCAGAGCATTGATCTGCAGGATACCCAGAGCCGTACCAGCCTCGTGAATGCCCTCGACGTGCTCGACAACCAGAAAGCCAACCTGGCCCTGGCCGAGGAAGTGGCCCGCGTGTCGCGCATCAAATTTGAGGAAGGCGTTGGAGCCAACCTGGAGGTGATATCGGCCGAAACCGGCCTGCGCGAAGCCCAAACCAACTACTACGCGGCCCTCTACGATGTGCTGGTAGCCAAAGTAGACCGCGACAAGGCCACCGGTGAACTCTACCGCAAAGCGTCTAATTGATTTAAGCTGTTAGCTAAGAGCCAATAGCTGTTAGCTTTTCTCCCAACGATTCCATTCCTCTGTTATATGCGTCCTCTCTCTTTCCTGAAAGCTAACAGCTACCAGCTAACGGCTATCAGCTTATTATTCCTCGCTTCCTGCGGTTCCGGCTCTCAGGACCCGGCCGCCGAACTGGCCAAACTGAGAAAAGAACAGGCGGCCAACCAAGCTAAAATCACCGAGCTGGAAGCTAAAACTGGTCCTTCGGAAGCGGAGGCGGCATTGCAGGCCACGCCGGTATCAGTAATTAAGGTGGTCAGTGAGGATTTCAAGAGCTACCTCGAAGTGCAGGGGCGGGTTGATTTTGACCAGAACGCCACCGTCTCGGCCCGCGCGGCCGGCACGCTCACGACGCTCAGCGTCAAGCGCGGCGACCAGGTGCGCAAGGGCCAGACCCTGGCCACCGTTGATGGCTCGGTGCTCGATGCCAGCGTGGCCGAACTGAAGGTGCGCATGGATTTAGCCAAGGTGATTTACGAGAAGCAAAAGCGCCTCTGGGACCAGCAGATCGGGACTGAAATCCAGTTCCTGCAGGCCCGCAATAACTACCGGGCCCTCCAAAGCAACCTCTCCACCCTCAACCGGCAGCGCGACCTGTACCGCGTGGTAGCGCCCTTCAGCGGCACCGTGGATGACATGCTGCCTAAGCTGGGCGAAACCGTAGCCCCCGGCGCGCCCGTCGTGAAGCTGCTCAGCAGCAGCGGCAGCGGCAAAATCGTGGTCGATGTGAGTGAGGCCTACGCCAACAGCATCAAGGTGGGTGATAAGGCCCTGGTTACCATCCCCGACCTCGGCGAAAGCGACCTGGCCGCCACCGTGCGCGTGGTCACGAGCACCATCAACCCCACCAGCCGCACCTTCACCGTGGAGCTGCGCTTGGCCGACCCCGGCAAAGCCGGCCGCCTGCGTCCCAACATGGTTACCAACGTGCGCATCGAGAACTACAACCGCCAGAACGCCACCATCCTGCCCGTGGACTTGGTGCAGCGCGACGAGCAGAACAGCTACGTGCTGGTCGTAGATGAGAAAGGCGGCAAGAAAGTGGCCGCCAAGCGCGTCATCCAGGTGGGCAACACCTACAACGGCAAAGTAGAAGTAACCCAGGGCCTGCAGACCGGCGACCAAGTCATCTCGGCCGGCTACCAGAATCTGAACGAAGGACAAGCGGTTGCACTGTAGGAGCTAGGAGTCAGGAGCTAGAAGATAGAATTTGTGCGTTGACTCATGGAAGTGAAACGGGAGCCTGCGAAGAACTTTCAGCAACTCGTGGTGTGGCAGAAAGCCCACCAGTTGGTATTGATGGTCTATAAGGCAACCGAATCATTTCCTAAGCACGAATTGTTCGCTCTTACCTCCCAGCTTCGGCGGGCGGCGGTGTCGGTTCCGGCCAACATTGCCGAGGGTTTCCGCAAGCGCGGGCCCCGCGACAAACTTCGGTTCTTCAATACGGCCGAGGGCTCGCTCGAAGAAGCCCACTATTACTTTCTGCTGAGCCGCGACTTAGGCTACGCCGACACCGAATTACTCATTGAACAAGCGAACGAAGTAGGCAGGCTGCTTGAGGCATACGGAAAATCCATCCGCGCCTCCCTCCAGTCTTCTGACTCCTAGCTTCTAACTCCTAGCTTCTTCACCCATGCAGGACACCGGAAAAGAATTCGGACCCACCAGTTGGTCCATTGACAATAAGACGACGATTTACATTGTCACGCTTATTCTCACCATCATGGGCATCTTTGCCTACATCAACCTGGGCAAGGAGAAGTTTCCCGACATCGTGATTCCGCGCATTATCGTGGCCACGATTTACCCCGGTACTTCGCCTACCGACATCGAGAACCTGGTCACGCGCCAGCTCGAAAAGGAGATTAAGAGTGTGAACGGGGTGAAGAAGATTTCTTCAACCTCGAACCAGGATTACGCCATCGTCGACGTGGAGTTTACCTCCGGCGTCGATGTGCAGTACGCCAAGCAGCTCATCAAGGACGCCGTGGACAAGGCCAGCTCCGAGCTGCCCAACGACCTGCCCTCGCCGCCCACCGTGCAGGAAGTCAACCTATCGGAGGTGCCGATTATGAACATCAACTTGGCCGGCAACCTGCCTATCAGCCAGCTGAAAAAGTACGCCGACGACTTCCAGGACAAGATTGAGGCCCTGCCCGAAATCACCCGCGTCGATATTATTGGTGCCCTCGACCAGCAGGTGAACGTGGACGTGGACCTGAACCGGCTGCGGGCCTCGCGCCTGAGCTTTTCGGACATCAGCGCCGCCATTGCCCGCGAGAACGTGACCATTTCGGGCGGTACCGTGGACGTGGGCAACCAGAAGCGCGCCGTGCGCGTGGCCGGCCAGTATGTGCGGGCCGACAACATTGCCAACATCCAGCTCAAAAATCTCAACGGCTCGGCTGTGCGCCTCGGCGACATTGCCACCGTCACCGACGGCTTCAAGGACCGCGAGTCCTTTGCCCGCCTCGATGGCAAGCCGGCCGTAACGCTGAACGTGGTGAAGCGCCAGGGCGAAAACCTGATCGATGCTTCCGACAAAATCAAGGAAATCATTGCCGATGCGGAACTGACGCTGCCCCAGGAGTTGACCATCACCGTCACCGGCGACACCTCCAACGACACCCGCGTTACGCTCCACGACCTGATCAACACCATCATCATCGGCTTTATTCTGGTAACGCTAATTCTGATGTTCTTCATGGGCACCACCAACGCGCTATTCGTAGGCCTGTCGGTGCCGCTGAGCATGTTTTTGGCCTTCGTGCTGCTGCCCACGCTCGATTTCTCGCTCAACATGATTGTGCTCTTCGCCTTCCTGCTGGCGCTGGGCATTGTGGTGGACGACGCCATTGTGGTGATTGAGAACACCCACCGCCTGCTGCACGAGCACCCCGAACTGACAACGGCCCAGGCCGCCAAGTATGCCGCCGGCGAAGTGTTCATTCCGGTGCTGGCCGGTACGCTCACTACCGTGGCCCCGTTCGTACCGCTCATGTTCTGGCCCGGCATCGTGGGCTCGTTCATGTTCTATCTGCCCGTTACCCTAATTCTGACGCTCATGTCGTCGCTCATCGTGGCCTTTATTATGAACCCGGTGTTTGCCGTGAGCTTCATGGAGCGCGAAGACCACCACACGGGCGAGAAGCCGAAGTGGGACCGGCCGTTGTCCATTGCCATTGGCATTATGGTAGTCATTGCCATCGGTGGCTTCCTGTTCGGCTCGACGTTCCTGGGCAGCCTGATGCTGACGCTGGCCGTGCTCGTCATTCTGAACCGCTTCGTGTTCGTGCACCTGATTGCCGGCTTCCAGACCAAGGTGCTGCCCCGCTTCCAGAATGCCTACGGACGCCTCGTGGGCTGGGCTATCTCGTGGCCCAAGATGATTATGCTAAGCATGGTCGTGCTGTTCGTGCTGTCGATTGTGGCCATCGGGGCCCGGAGTCCCAAGGTGGACTTCTTCCCCAAAGGCGACCCCAAGTTCGTGTACACCTACCTGAAAATGCCGGTCGGTACCCGCGTCGCCGTGACCGACTCGGTGGCCCGCATCCTCGAAAAACGCATCTACGGTGTTATCGGGAAGGACAACCCCGACGTGGAATCGGTGATTACCAACGTCGCCATTGGGGCCGCCGACCCTGGCGAGGCTTCGGCCGCTGGTACCTCGCAGTCGAACCTGGCCAAAGTGGCCGTGGCCTTCAAGGAGATGAGCGACCGGACCGGCCCTTCAACGGCCACCTACATGGATAAAATCCGGGAGGTAGTGAAAGGCATTCCGGGCACCGAAATTTCGGTCGACCAGGAAAGCAGCGGCCCACCCACCGGCAAGCCCATTGCCATCGAGGTATCGGGTGATGACTACCCAACGCTTATCAAGCTGTCGAAAGGCGTGACGCGCTACCTCGATTCGGCCAACATTGGCGGCATCGAGCAGCTGCGCTCGAACCTGGAAGACCGCAACCCCGAAATTGCCGTCGACATCAACCGCACCCGCGCCAACCGCGAAGGCATCAGCACCGCTCAGATTGGCATGGAAGTGCGCACGGCCATCTACGGCACCGAGGCCAGCAAATTCAAAACGGCCGACGATGAGTACCCGATTCAGGTGCGCTACGCCGAGCCCTACCGCTCCGACATCGACGCCATCCTGAACTCGCCGCTGACCTTCCGCGACGCTACCGGCCTAGTGCGGCAGGTGCCCATTGCCTCGGTGGCCGACGTGCGCTACGGCACCACGTATGGCGGCATCAAGCGCAAAGACGTGAAGCGCGTGATTACGATTTCCTCGAACGTGCTCGGTGGCTTTACCGGCCCCGATGTGGTGAGCCAGATCGAAACCTCACTCCGCTCATTCCCGGTGCCGCCTGGCTACACCGTGAAAATGGGCGGCGCCCAGGAAGACCAGAAGGAAACCTCCGACTTCCTCGGCATTGCCGCCGTGGGTGCCATCGGCCTCATTTTTCTCATTCTGGTGATGCAATTCAACTCGGTGAGCAAGCCGATTATCATCCTGGCCGAAATCATCTTCTCGGTTATCGGGGTGCTGCTGGGCCTGGCCGTTACGGGGATGAACATTAGCATCGTGATGACGGGTGTAGGTATCATTGCCCTGGCCGGTATTGTAGTTAAAAACGGTATCCTGCTCGTCGAATTCACCGATATGCTGCGCGACCAGGGTATGCCCCTGCGCGAAGCTATTGTGCTGGCCGGCCGCACCCGCCTCAACCCGGTAATCCTGACGGCCACGGCCGCCACGCTGGGCCTGATTCCGCTGGCCATTGGCCTGAACATCGACTTCTACGAGCTCTTCAACTCGGGTAACCCCAACTTCTTCATCGGCGGCGAGTCGGTGACGTTCTGGGGCCCGCTGGCCTGGACCATCATCTTCGGGCTGGTGTTCGCAACGCTCATAACGCTGGTCGTGGTGCCGGTTATGTACCTGATTACCGAAAGCCTGAAAATCCGCATCAAGGGTGAACCCGAAATGTCGGCCGACCAGGAAGAGGTTGATGCGGCTACGCCGCCCATTCTGGCCAACGTATAGCCCAATGCAGGTTCCGGGCAGAGGTACCTATGCCCGGAACTTTTTTTCGCGGACTTGCAACCATTGTTACCAACTTGGCACTCCTCCGCCCGAACGGGCGCGGCTCCCGGGCCGCCGCCACGCTCGCCGCTTTTTTTACCCTTCGTACCCTGTCGTTTTTTCGTATGTTCACCGCAACGACTACCGCTCCCAAGACTATCCAGCAGCAGGTGCTGCGCATCATCAGCAAGCGTAAGGCCATCAAAACCCGTCGCTTGCGCATCGGTAGTAACCTGAGCCACGAGCTAGGCTTCGATACCGTTGATGTCGTCGACATCATCCTGGAACTGGAACGTAACTTTCACATTGTCATTCCCGACGAAGTCCCCCTGACTACGGTTGGCGACTTCGTAAATTACGTAGCCTCCCACGCGTCATTGAAGGCAGTGGCAGCATAGTTTGTTAGCTGTTAGTACATCTTTATCAATCCGCCAAAAAAGAAGGCCCCATGCTCGGTTGAGCACGGGGCCTTCTTCGTTTTCTTCAGCTAACAGCTAACAGCTAACAGCTAACAGCTAACAGCTAACAGCTCAAATAAAACCTAGCGGACGTTACCGCCCAGGTTACCACCACTGGGGCGGTCCTGGCCCGAAAGGTTAGGCTCGCGGCTGCTGTCGGTGGTATTGGCAGCTACGTCAGACTGGGTGGCCGTAGCGGACGAAGGCGTCGAGGTGGCCTGAGGGGCTACCGGAGGCTTGTTGGCATCCGAACCCATATTGCCGACCGTGGCGCGGCTATCCGAGTTAGTGGAAGGGGAGTCGTCCTTCTTTGAGGCCGAGGTGAAAGAGTCCTTTTTCGAAGTGTCTTCTACCAGCGTAGGCCGGGTGTCCTCCCACTCCATGAACTTGTCCATTTCATCCTTGATGCTGGTGCTAAACCAGGCCACCAGGGCTACGTCGTCGAGCAGACCGAGTACCGGGATAAAGTCCGGAATCAGGTCGATGGGGCTCAGGAAGTAGATGGTCACGGCCACGGCCCCAACTACCGTGGAGGTGGGCAGGCCCTGGTACTCGCCCGAAATCGACATACGTACCATGCGCAGCAAGGTCTGGAAGGTTTCCCAGGCTTCGTGGGCGATGCTGCCGAGGTCTTTCTTCTCACTGGCCTTTTCGTAGGCATCGGTCAGCAGTTGCTTCATGCGGGTAGGCCGCTTGATGTAATCCTCGGCTTTGCCGACAAACTTCTTGAACAGGGGCGAGGAAGCAATGTCCTGGCCTTTAGGATTTTGCTTATCCATAAAGTGGGGAGAGGTAAAAATGACAGGGAGCACCAACGGGCGGCTCCGGTGTTGTGCTATACTCCATTAGGCCAAAATTGTTTTGTCGCTGCTTCACGTATGCCCGCGGGTAACTGAACCGCCAAAAAAAAGCCCCGTCGGATCAGGACGGGGCGATAATCGGGCAGGCGGCGCAGTGCGAATTAACGGTCGACGCGGCCGGCGGCGTAGAAGTTGCGGCTGTAATAGGCCTGATCAAGGGAGCTAACCATTACCCCTCCGTTGCAGGCGGCGTGCGCAAACTTGCGGTCCTTTAGGTAGATGCCGACATGGTAGATGGGCTGGCCCGGACCGCGCCGGAAGAAGACCAAGTCGCCGGTCTGCATATCCTTCTTGTCGACGCGTTGCACGCTGCTGAACATGGAGCGGGAGCTGCGCTGGAGCGTGAGGCCGTATACTTCTTTGAATACGCGGGTCACGAAGCCCGAGCAGTCGGTGCCGCTTTTGCTGCTGCTACCATACCGGTAGGGGGTACCCAGCCATGATACAACGCTTTCAAGCAGCGACTCATTTTCGGTGTAGCTGGTTTCGATGCCCAGCCGCTCGGCGGCTTTATTGTATGCCACCGAATCGGAGGGCGTCAGTACCCGGGGCTCGTCGCCGGCCTCTGAAGGGAGCAAGCCACTTAAAAAGGAGGCTTGCTGGGAGGAAGCGACTAACAAGCGGTCGGAAGTAGCCGGTGCCTGCTCAAAGAAAAAGGAAAGGACCATGGAGGCCGCGGCGAGGCAATACAGTAAGCTGTTTTTCATTGTCCGTCGGGGGGGCTGAGGCACGGCCGGGGTTAGCGGGCAGTGTGGGCGGGGTTCGTTGATCGATAGGCAACCGGCAAATCCGGATGACAAAAGCGAATAAATTAAGACCTTAACGGGGGCCAATACCTGCCGGGCAGGCGACCAACCGTAGGGTAAAGCTAGGTCCAAAATTCCCGAAGCGCCAAGCTTTTGATAGCAATGAATAGAATAAACTTGCGATAGTGTAATTAATTTAAAGAAAAATCATGAAATAATGTAAACTTGCCCGAATCTTATTACGTACAACGCCCCTTTTTGTCCCTCTTCTATGGAGTTGCCCCGTATCGTCGAAAACTCACCGCTGGCTCGCTTGGCCCGCCTTAAACTGGCCGCCCCAAATGTGGCAATGGTGCTGGGCAATAGCATCCATTTAAGCGGTGTTTCGCGCGAGCAATTTCTCCGCGACCCGTTCTGGATAGCCCACGAGATGGAACATATCCGGCAGTTTGCCCGCCACGGCCGGCTCGGTTTTCTGGTCCGTTACCTGCGCGATTGGGCCCGGCACGGCTATTACCAGATTCCTTTCGAAATAGAAGCCCGCGCCGCTGCTGAGCGCGACGCCCACCTCTACGCCCAGGGCCGCCCTCTGCCCACCGCCGCCGAGCGCCACCGTGGCGCTGGCCAGTAAGTGAATGAGTGACTCGGTGATGCTGCTTTCCACCCATTCGCTCATTCACCAAGTCACTTCATTGCCTAAAGCGCCGCCAAACGGCCGCCGTCGACGACCAGCGTAGTACCGTTGATGAAACTGGCCTCGTGAGAGGCAATGAAGCAAATGGCGGCGGCTATTTCTTCAGGAGTACCCACTTGGCCGGTAATTTTCTCCTTGCCACTCTTCACGTTGGGGTTGCTCCAGAGCATGGGCGTATCGACGGCGCCGGGGGCCACCGAGTTAACGCGGGCGTGGGTGTGCGGGATTTCCTGGCTCATTCCCCGCACGAAGGCATCAATGGCGCCCTTGCTGGTGGCGTACGACACTACGTTGGGCGTGGTCTGGAAGGAGTGCACGGAGCTGACTGCCACAATGGCTCCCTGCTTCATGTGGGGCAGGCATAGTTGGGTGAGCCGGAAGAGGGGGCGCAGGTTGACGTGCATGAGCTGGTCCCAGGATTTGGGTTCGAGCTCCACGATGGGCTCGAAGGTCATCATGGCGGCGTTGCTGACGAGTACGTCGATGCGGCCCCACTCCTTAATAGTGCGTTCTACGGCGTGCTTCAGGTCGCCGTCTTTGCTCACGTCGCAACGGATGTACAGGGCCTGCCCGCCGGCCTGCTTCACTAGCTCAACCGATTCTTTGCCTTCGTCGGCGGTGCGCCCGATGACGACCACCCGGCCTCCCTCGCGGCCCAGGCGCACGGCTACGGCGCGGCCAATGCCAGAGGTAGAACCAGTTACGAAACAGACTTTATCCTGAAAACGGCGAGCCGGATCGGCAACGGGCGTGAAGGGCATAAGGGAGGGGAGCTTTATAAAAACAACGGAACAGTACCCCAACGCACCTAGCGGCCAGATGTTTGGTTGCCGGGTGCCCGGAGCCTGAGCCGGCGGCAACTTTCCGGCCCTTTCTCACGAATAATAATAGTATAAAACCAGCCCGCACTACGGCGGCCTGGTTCCTTTCACTCTAAACGACCTTTCTATATGAGCAATCAGAAATCAAACCAGCCCGGCGAAGCCGCCCACAAACACGTTTCGTTCACGCCAGCCAGCGAAGCGAACAGCCGCGCCGCCGATACTACCGATAGCCGGAGCCAGTCGGCTGATAGTGATCCAGCCGCCAAAACATCCTCTTCCTCGTCCTCTTCATCATCAACCACCGGCCGCCAGCCGGCCGCTCAGGAAGCTAGCGGGGTTGTAAGTACCATCGAAGGTTTGCCGGAAGCTGCCAAATCCTGGATCAACCAGCAGCAGTGGCTGCAGAACGTGGATGTAAATCAGCTTTCTAAGCAGGCCAAAGACTTGAGCACGAAAGCCAAGGAATTCGGCACTAAGGCAGTAGAGCAGGTGAACCGGCTTTCGACCCGCCAAAAGGTACTGGGCGGAGCCGTGTTGGTAACGGGACTGAGCTGGTTGGCCCTGCGCTCGAAAAGCAGCGCGAAAGGCCAGCCCTACCGCGGCAGCGCGGGTAACTTCCAGGACAGCGACGATGATACCTGGCAGCGCAGCAGCGAGTCGGTGTACCGTGGCGCAACCACCCGCAACAACGCTGGTATCAGCCAGCAGCAGGACACCGATTCGGCTTACTAGCCATTCTTTCGCAGTCGGTCTGAGGACTGCATAAGGCCAACGGGGCCGCCGGTTTTTCGGTGGCCCCGTTGTCTTTAGTACAATGTATGGCTGGGGCGACCAGGCCCGGTGCAGGCCCGGTCGTAGTTGCGTGATTTTACTTTTTTCTGTTTTTAGATGAGCATTTATCCGTTGCTGCGGCTGCTACGGCAGCGTTTCAGCATGGCCCACGACATGGCCAGCCCCCAGGAAATCCAGGCTGACGTGGAAAACGGCATTGCCTTCGGTAGTGCCAACCTCTGGGTGCTGGTATTTGCCATCCTTATTGCCTCGGTGGGCCTGAACGTGAATTCGGCGGCCGTTGTAATAGGCGCCATGCTTATTTCGCCGCTCATGGGCCCGATTGTGGGCATTGGCTACGGCGCGGCCACAATGGAAGTAGAGCTGATTAAGCGAGGGCTGAAAAGCCTGCTTACGGCCACCGTTATCAGCCTAGGCGTGTCGGCGACGTATTTTTTCCTGACGCCGCTCACCGACGCCGGCACGGAACTGCTCGCCCGCACGGCCCCCTCGACCTGGGACGTTCTCATTGCCCTGTTTGGGGGAGCTGCCGGGGCCGTGGGCACCACCCGCTGCGAGCGGGGCAACGTGATTCCGGGCGTGGCCATTGCCACGGCCCTGATGCCGCCCATCTGCACAGCCGGCTACGGGCTGGCTACCGCTCAGTGGGACTTCATGATTGGGGCGCTCTACCTATTTTCTATCAACACTGTGTTTATCAGTTTGGCCACGTTTCTGGTAATCCGGATTCTGCCCTTGCCCCAGCACGCATTCGTGGATAAGCAGCAAGCCCGGCGCGTGAAGCTCGCCATTTGGGGCGTAGCGGTGCTCACGGCCGTACCGAGCGTGTACCTGGCCGTGGGCATCGTGCGCAAAACTACCTTCGAGCACAACGCAGCCCAGTTCGTAGAGGAGCAAATCGATACCGATGGTGCGGCAGTGATTACGAGCCGCTTCGATGCCCAGACCAACACCATCAACGTGCTGCTAGCCGGCCAGCAGCTGTCAGTACGCCGCCTCGACTCCATCCAGGCCCAGCTTGCGGCCTACAAGCTGGCCGGAGCGCACCTAACGGTGCGCCAGGGTATCGCCCAACTCGATTCGGCGGATATTCAGGCGTTTCGGAATGGGCTGCTCTCCGATGCCGCCCGCCGCAGCCAGCAGGTGTTGGCCCGCTACGACGAGCGTTTCAGCCAGTTGCAGCGGATGATGCGCCGCCGGTCCATTGCGGATAGTATGCCCGCTGCCTCGGCCCTGCTGCGCGAAGCCCGAGTGTGGAACCCAGCCGTCCGCCAACTAGCCCTTAATCGCCTCGTTCGGCCCGCCACCGACTCGCTACTGGCCGATACGACGGTGGTAGCGAGCGTAACCAGCTACCGGCCCCTGAGCGCACCCGAAAAGGTTCGTCTTGCCGATTGGCTGCAGCAACGCACCGGCGGCCGGTGGGCCGTGCGTCTGCTCGCCGATGTGGCCACCCCAACTGCCAAAAAGATAAGACCGGCCAAAAACGGCTTAGCCCGAGGCGCCAGCCAGCCCGATTGAAGGCGGCGGGAACATTTTTCCTCCCAACTTTCAGGCGGCCCGTATAACTCAACAGCGGTAGTTTGGCCTGAGGCTCGGCTGCTGCTCCGCCGCTGGCTCCGAATAGGCTGTGCCAGGCGGCCGTTTTACTCTTCAACCCATTTCATGCTGCTTATGAATTACCTGACCCGTTATTTTGCTCCTGTCCTGCTGAGCGCTTCGCTGCTTGCGTTACCCGCCTGCAACAAAAAAACCATTGGCGTGCTGCAAGGCCAGAACGCTCAACTGGCCCAGGAGCGCCAGCAGCTGCAATTGGAGAAAGATGCCCTTGCCAGCGACAAAGCCGAATTAGCCAGCGAAAAGGCTGCCTTGGCCGCCGCCAAGGAACGCAACGAGGCCCAGTTGCGCGGCGAGTTGCGCGATAAGGATGGACAACTCGGCACGGCTGAACAGGACCTGGCCACCAAAAATGCCCGTATCATGGAGCTTCAGCGGGTGCTCGACCAGAAGGAAGCCGCCACTACGGCCCTGCGTAAGCGCGTGGCCGACGCCCTGCTCGGTTTCAATGCCCAGGATTTGCAGGTGAACGTGAAGGACGGTAAGGTGTACGTCTCGCTTTCCGAGCAGCTGCTCTTTAAGTCGGGCTCGACCCAGGTTGACCCTAAGGGCCAGGATGCGCTCCGGAAACTGGCTACCGCCCTCAAGGGCAACTCCGACGTGAACGTGCTCGTGGAGGGCCACACCGATGACGTGCCCCTTAAAGGCGTAGTGAACGGGGCCAAGGATAACTGGGACTTGAGCGTACTGCGGGCCACCGAAATCACCCGTATCTTAACCACTGCCGGCCTCGATCCGACCAAAGTGACGCCCTCAGGCCGCGGCAAGTACCTGCCCGTCGTCACCAACGATTCGCCTGCCAACAAGGCCCTCAACCGCCGCACCGATATCATTCTGACGCCTAAGCTCGACGAATTGTTCTCGATTCTGAACGCCAACTAAGCCGGCTGCCGGCTTCGGCAAACGCACCACGCCGCTCCCTGTTCGGGGGCGGGCCGTGGTGCGTTTGCAGGCTCAATGAGGAAACTCCTGGCGTTTGGGTAATTACTTCCGGTCGTTGGCCCGCTGGTAAAGCTGGTCAACCATTGTTTCGTGCTCGCGCAGCTGAAGGAGCATCTGAGTGGCGTAGCGTTGCAGGTCGGGGTTGCGCAGCTTGGTAGCGGCTTCGGCGTAACGCTTGAGGTCTTGCTCGTGCAGGTCTTTGAGCGTACGTAAGTACTTTTTATCGAAGCCCAGGTACTTGCGGTCGTCTACGTCGTCGTACATATCGCGGCCATCCTTACTCATCATGCCGGGTAAGGTAATCTGGTCGCGGAAGGCAATTTCGCGCAGTTGCTGTTCGGCCATACCGTGGTCCTGCTCCATCTTTTTGCCCCATTCCTTCACTTCGGTCACGAGGCCTTTTTGCTGGGCTAGTTGGCCGAGGGCAATTTCAAGCATGTTACTGCTGGCCGCCGCTACTACGAACTCGGAGTCATAGTCAAGTTTACTGTCATTGATACCCGACATATCAGATTTGACGTCGTTTCGTTTTTCGTTGATTTTGTTGGCCTCCTTCACCGAGCGGCGCTGGGCCTGGGCTTTGGTGGTACCCCACAACGAGAGGCTACTGATGGCAAAAACGGTGAACAGACGGTTAAGGGACTTATTCATGTAAGATGGGTTCTAGATTAAAAAAAAGAGACATTTGGCTGCCGAAAGCATTGATAAATTGCTAGTTGTTTTTCGATAGGCATCTCCCTAATCTATACGGGGTAGGGGGGAGTCGGTTCAGACTGGCATACCACCCACCCACTCTTGCTACCCGAACAAGCTGGCTAAGAAGCCACCATATTGGCGTTGTTGGAAAGGCCAATTTTGGCCAGAGGCCGTAAACGTAAAAACCCGCAAATCCGCTTCTGTTACCAGAATCACGGGTTTGCGGGTTTACTTGTGTGAGCCTCTTATTGGACTCGAACCAACGACCTGCTCATTACGAATGAGCTGCTCTACCAGCTGAGCTAAAGAGGCACTTGACCCGGCAGCGGACCCGCCGGGGGTGCAAATATAGAGAGCCTGGTTCACAACGCGCAAGCGGGCCGGGGTTTTTTTTCGGGGGGCGGGTTTATGAGGTTCGGGCGGTTTGGGGCATCTTTGCTGGCATCATGATAAAAACGCTTCGCAAACTGCTGGTCCGTACCCTGGGCTTCGAGCGCTACATCCGGTTCGTGAGCCGCGTGTACCTGCGGCTGGTGGGAGCCGGCTGGGGCCGCACGAAGTACCCCGAGCTCTTTTTTCTGGAGAAGATTATCCGGCCCGGCTTCGTCTGCCTCGATATCGGGGCCAATCTAGGCTACTACTCGGTGGCCCTCTCGCGGCTGGTAGGGCCTACGGGCAAAGTACTGGCCGTGGAGCCAATTCCCGATTTCCAGGCCATCTGGCGCGACAACGTGCGCCTCAGCGGCCACAACAACCTCACGCTGCTGCCCTACGCGCTGGGCAGTGAGAACACCACGGTGCAAATGGGCACGCCCGAGCGCGCCGGCCTACTCCACCACGGCATGACCAAAGTGGCGGCCAGCAGCCCCTCCGAAACCTACGCCCGCACCTACGAAGTGCCCATGCGCGTGCCCGACGAACTGCTCACCGACCTCGACCTCAGCCGCCTCGATTTTGTGAAGTGCGACGTCGAGGGCTTCGAGTCGGTGGTGTTTGAGAACCTGCTGGGCACGCTACGCCGCTTCCGGCCCCTGATTCAGACGGAACTCAATGGCCTCGAAAACCGGCAAACGGTAGTTGCGTTGTTGGCTGGGCTTGGCTACAAACCATTTGTGCTTTCGGCGCGTTCTGAACTTGTGCCCTGCTCCGAGGAGCAGCTGCTAAGTGCCGTCACGGCCGATTTTTACTTTCAAACCGTTTCCTAAGCTCCCTGATTGGGCTTCGTTCAATGGCAAAATTTCTGCTTATCCTGCTCGTTATCTGGCTCGTCACGCGCTACATCCTGCCCGTGGTCATGCGGTTGGTCGTAGGCATGTTAGTTAAGAAACAAGCGCAAAAATTCGGGCAGCAATTCGGGCAAAACCCCTTCGCCCAACCGCCCCGCCCCGAGCCCCGAGCTGCTTCCTCCTCCTCCTCGCGCACTGCTTCCGGCGAAGTCCATGTTGATTACGTGCCACCCCAGGACCCGGGTAAGCCCCAGGAGTTTAAGGGTGGCGAGTACGTGGATTTTGAGGAAGTAAAGTAGGTTCGAGCTGTTAGCCACCAGCTGAGAGCCGTTGGCCTTCAATCTATCCAAGGCGAATGAGCACCGTAAATACCTAAAGCCCCAGCTACCAAATCAAGTAGCGGGGGCTTCGTGCTTAGCCTAGAACCCAATGCCCACGCGCACCCCGGTGCCGGCGCGGGTGCCCGACTGCAGGCTGGTGTAGAAATCTACGCGCATCACTTTGAAGATGTGCTCGATGCCCGCGCCCAGCTCCAGGTAGTGGCCGGCGGCGGGGGTGGTGAGGTAGTTGAGCGAAGCCACTTCCTGCCACTTCAGGCGGCGCAGCAGCGGGATTTTATTCAGCAGAAACCCGTTGAAATGGTGGTTGTAGTGCGCCTCCACGAACTGGTCGGCGGTGCTGAAGCGGTAGTAGTCGAGCAGTTGAAACTGGTTGAAGTCGGCGGCCAAGTAGGTGCGGTTACCGCTGAAGTGGCGGAAATCCATGAACGATAATTGCGGCGAGCCGGGGAAGAAGCCGGCCGCCACCCGGTAGCTGCTCGTGCCGAATAGACCCAGGCTCACGGAGTGGCGCACCCCGGCTTCGAGCAGCGTGTAGCGCACATCGGAGCCCAGTACGCCGCTCAAGCCCTGTCGCCAGGCCAATGAGAAAGTCGGGTATTTAGAGCCCATGTTGAACTTGCCGTCGGGCCGGGTAATGTAGCGCTGGCCGGGCCGAAACGAGGCGGAGAGCGAAGTGGTCAGGGCCTCACTGCGGCCGATACCGGTGCCCCCGGGTAGCTCGGCCACCACCGGGGCATTGGGCGTAAAAGTGCGGCCAGCGAAGTCGTTGAGGAGCTTGCCGGTGGTATTGAACAGCTGGTGGCGCACATCGTAGCTGGCCCGGGCTTCTACTGTGAGGCCGTTGAGCGGCTCCCACTGGTAGCCCAGCGCTGCCCCGTCGCGGCGGTAGAGCTTGGCGTAGTTACGGTTTTCGAGCAGGGTATAGTAAGTGTTGATGAAGGGCGTGAGCTGACTGTTAGGGTCGAAATTCTCGATGGTGCGGCCCACGCGGGCGCTCAGCCGGGCCAGCTTCACGGGGTGGATTTGCCAGCTGGCCGCCACGCTCGGGCTCAGCAGCTCGTTGCTGAAGCCGTAGCGTAGGCTTGGCGTGACGGACCAGGTACGACGGTCGTCGGTGCGCTGGGTGAAGGTGACCTCGGGGTTGAGCACCACGCCTTCCACGGTGTTGTAGTTGAGGATGTTGAAGACCGGGGCCACGTACCACTGCCGCTTCGCAAACGTATTGTTATAGGTGTAGCCCGTTAGCAGCAGCTTGCCCGCCCCAAACTCGTTGCGCTTACGGTCCAGCGAATCCTGGTAGGGCTGCGACTTGCGTAGCACCTCGGTGCTGTCCTTAACGTGGTAGTCCAGCTGCTCCTCGTCGGTGAGGGGCATGGGACGGATGGTGGCCCAGTAAGTCGTATCGCGCTCATTGGCATCCTTTTCCACCAGCATCACCTCGCCCTTGCGGAGCTTACCCACGCCGCTGGTGTCGCGGGCGGCGGCTTTTTCGGCCTGCTTCACCTGGCGGCGCACGGCTTGGGTCAGGCCGCTTAGGTCGGGCTTCTGCTTCCGGATGTCGGCCGCCGTTTCGCGGGTAACCGGCGCATCGGCGGGGCCGGTGGCGGGCGGCGCTACGGTGGGGGCGGGCCGGTTGGGGTAGGTGGGCGTAACGCGGTAGTTGGAGAGCACAACCGTGGTGTAGCCGCTGCCCTTGAAGCCGAAGGCCGTGAAGTTGACCGTGATTTTCTGCGACTGCATCACCCACACATCCGACGGCCCCGGGGCAGGGGCGAACAGCTGCTCGATGTGCAGGTTGTCGACGTAGTCAATCTGGGCGTCCTTGGTGAGGTCGAGCGACACCGAATGCAGCCGCCAGGTACCGTCCACGACGTAGATATAGCCCCTGAAAACCGGGTCGGAGGCGCGGCGGGGCGTCACCTTAATCTTATGAATGAGCAGCCCGCCCTGCTGGCTGCTGCCGGCCAACTCGTAGCGGTAGAACAGGAAAGCATTGGAGGCAATCGGCGAGACGAAGCCGCGCTCCGAAAAGCCGCTTTTTAGTAAGTTCTGGTAGAAGTTGAGCCCCCGGCCGGCGCTGGCCCGATTGAAGCTCAAACCCTTGGCGTCGCCGCTCACCCGCGAGGAAATCATGCGCTCCTGCACCACGTTGGGCTGGCGGAAGCTCATCTCCGATACCGATTCGGAGAGGTAAAAGATGCCTGGCTTGAAGTCGGGGCCCACTTTCACAAGGCCCAGAAGCTTGCCCGGCACGTCGGAAAAACGAGCCAGCACTTTCACGTAGGTGCGGGCCTTGAAGGCGGCCACCTCGCGCTCGTGGTAGCGCCGCCACTGCATGGCCTGCTGCACAATGGCGTAGGCGGGGTCCTTGTCGGTGCCGCGGACTACCACTTCGCGTAGCTGGTAGTTCTCGGCCGTGAGCGTCACGTTGAGTACCGTGGCCGTGTCGCCGCCGGCCACGCGCACGGTCTGCGGGCTGGGCTTGAAGCCCACATACTGAAATACGAGCTCGTAGGTGCCCGCCGCCAGCCGTAGCTGGTAGTCGCCCTGCTCGTTGGAGGCCGTGCTGGTGGTGGTGCCGCGTACGGCCACGTTGGCAAAGGCCAGGGCCTCGCCCTTGGGGTCGCTGATGCGGCCCCGCACCACGCCCGCCCAAACCGGACTAATGCCACCCGCTAATAGCAGGAAAAAGAGAACTCCGGAGCGCAGGAATGGCAACAGCATACACGATAATCGATAAGGATGTGAAAGTAAGAGGAAATCCGACGGCTTTGCGTTGCCTGAGCGGCGGTAGGGGGGAAGCTTATTTTTCTAGCCTGCCTGGCCGCCGGGGAGTTATTACGATTGCGGCGCTGTTACTGACCAGGAAAACGGCCCTCAGGCTGGTTTCCGCTTATCTTGCCTCACCACTTTGTGTTCTGCCCATGTTCAAGCCCGCCGCCCCCAAGTTCTACACGCCCACCGAAGCACTGCGCAAAATTGCCGAGTTCTGCGCCTACCAGGAGCGCAACCAAAAAGAGGTGGAAGCCAAGCTGCGCAGCTACGGCCTGAACGAGGACGAGGCGGGCGAAATCATCATTCGCCTGAGCCGCGAAAAGCTGCTGGACGAGGAGCGCTTCGCGCAGGCCTACGTGCGGGGCCACTACAACCAGAAAAAGTGGGGCCGCCGCCGCATTATGCAGGAACTCAAGCAAAAGGGTATTTCCGACTACTGCATTAAGTCGGGGATGAAGGAAATCGACGGCGACCAGTATTACCAGAACCTGGTAGATTTACTCGAGAAGAAAGACCGCCAGGAAAAGGAGCGCCACCCCGGCAAGCGCCGCCAGAAAATCCAGGTCTTCCTCATGGCCAAAGGCTACGAGCAAGACCTGATTAAAATGGCCATGGACGACCTAGGCAAGGAGCCAGTTGATGATGCTGACGAATAAAAGCCGTGTTCCCGGGGCGGAAACACGGCTTTTAGCAGTTGGCCAGAGGTAGTCAGCAGGTTGAGTTACTTATTGTAGCTGGCTTTGCAGGAAGCTCAGCAACTCACCATCCTGCCAGTTACCGTTATATAGCTGCCCGTTCACAAAGAAGGCGGGCGTACCGTTTACGCCGCTCCGCACCCCACTTTCAAAGTCGGCTTCCACCTTGTCGGCCCCGGCTTTGGCCTGCAGGTCGCTTTTGAATTGGTCGACATCGAGGCCCACCTGCTGGGCGTGTTGCGCCAATTGCGCGGAATCGAGCTGATTTTGGTGCTCGTAGAGGGCATCGTGCATTTCCCAGAACTTGCCTTGCTGGGCCGCTGCCTCGGCAGCCAGGGCGGCTTGTTGGGCGTTAGGGTGCGCCTCGGCCAGCGGAAAATTGCGGAACACGAACTGCAGTTTATCGCCTAACTCCTGCTGGGCCGCCTTTATGGCTGGGTAGGCCTCGCCGCAGTAGCTGCACTGGTAGTCGCCGTATTCTACTAACACAAGCGGGGCACCCTGTGCGCCCTGAGAGTGGTCCTGGCCATCGACGGCCGGTTTCAGTTGGTTGCTCATGGCTCAGGAATTTGATTTATCGAGTTCTTCGAGCGCTTCCAGGATGCCGTCGGCTCCGGGGTTGATGCCGGCGGGCGACAGGTAGCTCCACTGGATAACGCCTTTTTCATCAAGTACAAACAAAGCCCGTTTGGCTTCGCCGGTTTTCTCGTCGTACACCCCGTATTGCTGGGCTACGGCCCCCTTCGGCTCGAAATCGGCCAGCAGCGGAAAATGCAGGTTACGGTCCTTGCTGAACGCCAGATGGCTCCACTTGCTGTCTACCGAAATGCCGATTACTTGGGCGTTGTGCTTGGAAAATAGCTTATTGGTTTCGTTGTAAAGCGACATCTGATCGCCGCATACCGGGCTCCAGTCGGCAGGGTAAAAGGCCAGAATTACCCGTTTGCCCTGCAAATCGTGCAAGGCCAGCGTTTGGTCGGGGGTTGAGTTAAGTTCGAAATCGGGGGCGGGCGTATTGGCTTCCAGCATGGTATAGAAGGTGCGTAAGTGATACGGATAGTGACCAAGCAGACCAGAGCGATTAGTCGGTCTGGGCGCGGGGTATTTTCTTACGACGCGCTTTACCCAGCGGTTGTCCGGGGGGCTTGCGGCCTGCCGATGATATTGACTTTCGCCAACTGTTTCCGTTGTGCCAGCGCGGCCGGCTGGCGGCTACTGGCGGGCCGGCCGGGTTGGGTTCTGCAGCTGCCGGCTCAGAATGACGCGGCGGCCGGTCATGGTTTCGAGCATGGGCCGCAAAATTTTCTGGGCGTTCTGGTCGGTTTGGGCCAGGATACCGGAGTTGAGGGCGGCGCGGCGCACGTTTTGTTCGGCGTACTTATAGCCGGCGTCGACCAGTTCGGCATCCTGAAAAAAGCCGTTCTCGATGCTGTACACCTTGCTCTTGCTGTGGTCGATCTGCCAAACGCAGAGCTCGGGGGCCGGCAGGGCCACGCGCACAACGGAGTCGCCTTCGAGCACCACATCCTGGGGACGCAGCTTGCGCAGGTCGAGGCAGCCAATGGCGTTGCCCGCCACGATGAGGGCTACTTTGGCGTCGGGCAGGAAGCGGTAGGTACTCTTTTTATATTCCACTACGTCGCGGAATTCATAGCGCACCAGCTCCATGCGGCCCAGGGCCTCCACCTTTTGCAATACCGTATTGTGGGTGACCGTGACGCGCGGTGCGAGGTTAAGCGGGTTTTCGAAGTCGGCCAGCGCGGGGCGCACTTTGGTCCAGAGAAACCACCCGAGGCCCACCAGAAACAGCAGGGGCAGCAGGCGGCGGAGCAGGTAGGGCATGGGGAAGGGGAAAGCGGAACGGTAGCTACGCCATTGGATACGGGAAAACCAGCTTTTTCGATGAGCCGGCCTGAAGGGCCTGCGGAGCCCCCACCGGGTAGTTCAAACTGGTTCGCCGCCAAACCCACCCCAAGCCTGAAGGCCGCCGGTGTGCACGGCTACCACCGTAGTGCCCCGGGTGAAATGCCCTTTTTCCACCAGATCAAACAGCCCGGCCAGCATCTTGCCGGTGTAAATCGGGTCGAGTAAGATGCTATGGCGGTGGCGGAACTCGCCAATGAACTGGCGTAACTGGGGGGGCAGGCGGGCGTAGCCGCCAGCGGCGTAGTCGGTGCGCAACTCCCAGTTGGCATAGGTGCGACCGGTGGCCTGTTGGGTGAGCTGGTCGATATCGGCCCGCAGAAAATCGGCGCTTTGGAGGGCGGCAAAGCCCAGGGCCTGCTGCTGGCCAGCCAGGCCAGTGAGCAGGCCCGCCAACGTGCCGCCGGTACCGCAGGACACGGCCAGCACGTCGAAATCGGTGAGAGCCCGCACTTCGGCTACCAGTTCGGCGCAGCCGGGCAGGGCCAGGGCGTTTGAGCCGCCCTCGGGCAGCACATAGGCCGGGCCGGTTTCGCGCACTAGGTCGGCCAGCACCTCGGGCTCGTGCTGGCGGCGGTAGGTGGCGCGGTCAATGAAACGCAGCTCCATGCCGTCGGCGCGGGCGCGGGCCAGGGTGGGGTTGAGAGGGCGGTGGGCCAACTCCTCACCCCGCACCACGCCCACCGTGCGGCAGCCGGTCAGGCGGCCCACCGCCGCCACGGCCGCCAAGTGATTCGAGTAAGCTCCGCCGAACGTAAGCAGCGTGTTGTGGCCCAGGCGGTCGGCTTCGCGCAGATTGTACTTGAGCTTGCGCCACTTGTTGCCCGGCAACTCGGGGTGGGTCAGCTCGTCGCGGGCCAGCAGCACCCGCACACCCCGCCGCTCTTCGAGCGGGGAAATAGCGAGTTGGTGGGTTGGTGAGTTCATGCGCTGCCGGACATGCCGCTATGCTGATAGCATCCTACCTCAGGCCAGCAGCGTGTCGGAAACGGTGTGGGGCGTGGGGCGGTGCTGGAAGGCGTAGTAGAGCGCGGCCAGCATGGCGATGATCAGCAGCACCGACGCCACCAGCGACACCGTGTTGCCCAGCGCGTACTGGGTCGGCTCGAATTTGAACTCGATGGTGTGCGTGCCCCGGGGTACCGGCAGAGCGCGCAGCACGTAATCGGCCCGCAAATGCGCCACCGGCTTGCCATCAAGGTAGGCCTGCCAGCCGTCGGCGTAGTAGATTTCCGAGAACACGACCAGCCCGTCCTGCACGGCGGTGGTACGGTAGGTAAGGGCGTTGGGCGAGTACTTGGTTAGGGCAATAGTAGAGCCCTCGGCGGCGTACTCAGTTTTGAGGCCCGGAAACTTCGAGACATCCACGACGGCCGTGGTACCGGGGTCGAGCGTGCCCAAAGCCTGGATTTCCTGGTCGGGGTTCTGCACGGGCTGCACATTGCTCACGTACCAGGCGTTGCCCAGGGCTCCGGGGTTGCGGATGGCTTGGGCGGGCTGCTTCTCGGCGGGCGGCGTGATGAGGTAGCGGGTATTAAGCATGTTGAGCACCGGGGCCGCATCGGGCCGGTTCTCGGAGTAGATGCGTTGGAGCTGGGGCGAAATCTGCCGCTCAATCAAATCCTGGTAGCGGCGCAGCTTGGCCCCGTGGTAGCCCCCGATGCTCTTGTGGTAGTAGGAGGTCTGGGCGTCGTTGAACGGGTTGGCCATATTCAGCACCCGGTAGCTCAGGTCCTTGTCCTGCAGAATCTGCTGGTCGGCAGGGGAGGGCACGAACTGTTCGGCCACAGTTTCGCGCTGGAAGTTGCCATCATTGAGGTAGCGCTTATCCACGCCCCACAAATCCACGAGCGTAAGCAGGCCCACCAAGGCGGCGGACATGGCTACCGAGAGCTTGCGTTGCAAGAAAAACCACAGCACTCCGGCCGCCAGGGCCACGAACAGCAACGACCGGAACACGTCGGAGCGGAGCAAAGAAGCCCGGTCGGCCCGAATGGCGTCGAGCGGGAAGCCGCTCTGCTGGAGCTGGGCATCGACGGGCGAGGCGAAATCGGCCACCAATCCCGCCAGGAACGCCAGCGCACACAGACCGGCCGTAATGACCAGCGCCCGCAACACGTGCTTTTTCAGGTAGGCGGTATCCGCATCGTCGGTGGGGCGGCCGGCCAGGGCGGCCAGGCTGGGGTGGGTGCTGACGGCGGCCGGGGCGGTAAAGCCGGGCCGGCCCCGTAGTACCCGAGCCAGGGCCAGCACGGCCAGCACCGGCATGGCCAGCTGGGCAATTACCAGGGCCATGCTCACTGCCCGAAACTTGTTGTAGCCCGGGAAGTAATCGAATACCAAGTAGTTAAACGTTTCGAGATTCTTGCCCCAGGCCAGCACAATGGAGAGCAAAGTACCCGTCAGCAGCCAGATGCGGGTACGGCGGTCGGCCACCAGCAAACCCAGCACAAACAGGAAAAACACCACCGCGCCCACGTACACCGGCCCGCTCGTGATGGGTTGGTCGCCCCAGTAGGTGGGCATCTGGGCCAGGTAGTCGGTGAGTTGAGCGGGCGGCACGCCGGCGGCGGTCAGGGCCTTGGCGGTTTCCGAGTTGTCGCTCAGCTTCATCTGCGAAGCGCCCCCGTAGAAGTTGGGAATAAGCAGCGTGGCCGTTTCGCCGATGCCGTAGCTGTAGCTGAAGGCGTACTCGCGGTTGAGGCCCGAGCCGCTTTCCACCGGGTCCTGGCTCTGGCCGGGGGCGGCGGGCGGCGCCGTTTTCAGCTCCGACTTTCCCCGGATGCTGTACTTGCTGTACTCCAGCGTCGTGTAGAGGCGGCCGAAGCTCACACCGGCCGCTAGCAGCGCGGCCACGCCCAGCAGGGCCGTGCGGGCGAAAAAATCGGGCAGCCGCTTTTCGCGGAATGCAAAAAACAGCTCTACCACCCCAAATACGAGCACCAACAGCAGCAGGTAGTAAGTTATCTGGAGGTGGTTGGAACGGATGTTCATGGTCAGGCCCAGGGCAAACAGCGCCGTGCCCAGCCACTTATTGCGCCGGAAGGCTACCAGCAAACCCGCCAGCACCAGCGGGGCGTAGGCCAGGGCCAGGCTCTTGGTGTTGTGGCCGGCAGCCAGAATAATAAGGTTATAGCTCGTGAAACCCAGCGCCACGGCCCCCACCACGCTTACCACCGGCGAAAGGCCCAACGCCAGCCCCAGCACGTAGCCACAGACCAGGGCCAGAAACAGGTTGGCCACCACGGCCGGCAGGTCCAGCGTGAAAACTTTGTGCAGGTATTGGCTCAAGTCGCCCGGAAAGCGGGTGCTAATGAGGTAGGTGGGCATGCCCGAGAACATGGAGTTGGTCCAGAGCGCCTCCTCGCCGGTGGCCTCGCGGAACTGGGCCGCCTCGTGGGAGCCTCCGTTGAACTGCACGATGTCGTGCTGGGCCAGGGTTTTGTCGTCGAACAGGATGGGGGCGAAGTACACGCTGGCCAAAACCAGGAAAAACAGTACGGCCAGCAGGTGCGGCAGCATCCGGCGCCACAGCGGCGCCTCGGCCTGGCGGGGAGAAGTAGGAGTAGTCATTCGGCTTGAAAGGAAGTCGGATTCGAAGGCCGAAGGTAACAGAATGTCGGCCGAAGCGCCGCTTCGGCCCCAGCCGCCGGCGGAAGCATGAAAGACCGATTCTCACGCCAAGCCGGCAACCAGCCGGCCGGCCGGCTGGTTTAGCGCGAGCGAAGCGCCGCTTCGCCCTACTTTTGTCTATGCTCCAGTTCTCCGACCTGCCCGCCCTCATCGGTGGTATTTCGCCGCAGCAACCCGCCGTGGCCGTGGCCATTGAGCGGTTGCTGCTCGATAGCCGCCGCGTCGAAACGCCCGCCGCCAGCCTGTTTTTCGCCTTGCGCGGCCCTCAGCACGACGGCCACCGTTACCTGCCCGAGCTGTACAGGGCCGGGGTGCGGCAGTTTGTGGTGGAAGCCGGCGCGGCGCCGCCCGGCGGGCTGGCCGCTTACCCGGAAGCCGGTTTTCTGGTTGTTGACGACGTGCTGGCGACCCTGCAAACCCTGGCTGCCCACCACCGCCGGCAGTTCAGGCTGCCCGTATTCGGCATTACGGGCTCGAATGGCAAAACCATTGTCAAGGAGTGGCTGGCCCAGCTGCTGAGCCCCGACGAGCTGGTGTGCAAGAGTCCGCGCTCCTACAACTCGCAGGTGGGCGTACCATTAAGCGTGTGGGAGCTGAGCGGGCGGCACACGCTGGGCATCTTCGAGGCCGGTATCTCGGAGCCCGGCGAAATGGTGCGGCTGGCCGAGGTCATCCAGCCCACGCTGGGCATCTTCACCAACCTGGGCACCGCCCACGACGCCGGCTTTGCCTCTTCCGAAGAGAAGGTAGCCGAGAAGATGCGCCTGTTCGAGCACGTCGATACGGTCTTCTACTGCGCCGACCACCCGCTGGTGCACGCGGCAGCCGCCCAGCAGCTGCCGCCCGCCGCCCGCGCCGCCTGGACCCGCCACCGAGCTACTTACGCGGCCGGCGAGGCCCGGTGGCTGGTTTCGATTGAAGAAAGCTCCGCCGACCGCACCGTGCTGCGGATGGAGGAAGCGGCGGCCCCGCCCCACACCTTCACGCTGCCCTTCGCCGATGCGCCCTCCGTAGAAAACGCCCTGCACTGCCTGGCCGTGCTGCTGAGCTGGCCGGCCCTGGAGCCGGCCGAAATTCAGCGCCGGCTGGCGCGGCTGCAGCCCGTGGCCATGCGCCTGGAAATGAAGCAGGCCCTCAACGAGTGTTACGTACTCGACGACACCTACAACAACGATCTGGCCGGCCTGCGCCTGGCCCTCGACGCGCTGGCCCGCCAGCCCCGTCGCCTGCCGCGCACGCTCATCCTCTCCGACGTGCTCGAATCGGGCCTGCCCGAGGCCGACCTCTACGCCCGGGTGGCCGCGCTGCTGCCTGCTTCCGGAGTGGCGCGCCTCATCGGTATTGGTCCCGGCATCAGTGCCCACCACCAAGCATTCGCGGGCCTTCAAACGCAGTTTTACCCCGATACGCCCGCCTTTCTGGCTGCTTTCCGGCCCGACGATTTCCGGCGCGAGCTGCTGCTGGTGAAGGGCGCCCGCCGCTACGGCTTCGAGCGCATTGTGGCCGCACTCCAGCAGAAAATCCACGGCACGGTGCTCGAAGTGAACCTGGATGCGCTGGTGCACAACCTCAACTTCTACCGCCGCCGCCTGCAACCCGGCGTGAAGCTGATGGTGATGGTGAAGGCCTTCGCCTACGGCAGCTCCTCGATGGAAGTGGCCAACCTGCTCCAGTTTCACCGCGTCGATTACCTGGCCGTGGCCTACGCCGACGAGGGCGTGGATCTGCGCCGCCAGGGCATCAGCCTGCCTATTATGGTGATGAACCCAGCTCCCGACTCGTTCGACACCCTGCGCCAGTATCACTTAGAGCCCGAAATTTACTCCTTCGAGCTGCTGCACGCCTGCCTGGCCGCCGCCCGCCAGGCCCCGCTGCCGCCCGTTCACCTCAAGCTCGATACCGGCATGCGCCGTTTAGGTTTCGGTGAAGAAGATGTGCCCGAGCTCGGGGCGTTGCTGCACGCCAACGCCGCCCTGCTGCCCGTCGCCAGCGCCCTCACCCACCTGGCCAGCGCCGACGAGCCCGGCCACGATGCCTTCTCGCGGGGGCAGCTGGCTGCCTTCGCCCGCATGGTGCCCCGGCTGGAATACGCGCTGGGCTACCCGATTTTGCGCCACGCGCTCAATTCGGCCGGCATCGTGCGCTTCCCCGAGGCCCAGCCCGATATGGTGCGCCTGGGCATCGGCCTGTATGGCGTGGAAGCCAGCGGCCAGGAGCCCGACGCGTTGCGGCCCGTCAGCACGTTGCGCACCACCATCTCGCAGGTGAAAACCCTGCCCGCCGGCCACACCGTGGGCTACGGCCGCCGCGGCGAGGCTACCGCCCACGACCGCCGCATCGCCACGCTGGCCATCGGTTACGCCGATGGCTACGACCGGCGCTTCGGTAACGGGGTAGGGGAGGTACTCGTCCGGGGGCAGCGCGCGCCGTTGGTGGGCAACGTGTGCATGGATATGTGCATGGTGGACGTAACGAATATCGCCGCTGCCCGGGCCGGCGATGAAGTCGTGCTGTTCGGCGAAGGGCTACCGCTTATTGAGTTGGCCACCCGCATTGGCACCATCGCCTACGAGTTGCTGACCAATGTAAGCGAGCGGGTAAAACGCATTTTCGTGGCGGAATAGTAGCCCGTTTAGCTGGCCCAATATAACCTCCGAAGAATATAGCCGTAAGCGGACTGTACTGATTTTCTACCCCTACACCTCCCTTTCCATGAAAAAGATATTCCTTCCCGCTCTTGCTGCCATTGCCCTGCTGGCTTCCTGCTCCGATCTTAAGAACCCGTCGGAGGTAAACGAAGCTTCCGAAGCTACTGCCGACACGGCGGTGGTATTCGATAACGGCCGGACGGCCGAGGGGATGGCCAATTCGGCTGCCAATGCCACCGAAAACGCTGTCGAAGATGTTTTCACGGTGAACGACGCCGATATGCGCGACGCCCAACTAGACGAAATCGACCTGCCCGAAATTAAGGTGCGCGAAAACGACCGCCTCAACCTGTACGGTATGGATGAGGAAGTCCTCTTCGAAACCGACAAAGCGGTCATTAAGCCTTCGGCTACGCGGGCCCTCTCCGAAATTAGCGCCTCTATCAACCGTCGCTATCCTGCTAAGCAGGTACGCGTACTGGGCTTTGCCGACTCGCGGGGCACCAAAGACTACAACATGGAACTGGCCCGGGAGCGGGCAATGGCTGTGCAGAACTGGCTCGTAAGCAAAGGCATGATGAAGGCGGATATGGTAAGTATCGAGTCGATGGGTGAGAAAAACCCCGTAGCCACCAACGCCACCGCCGCCGGCCGCCAGCAAAACCGCCGCGTCGAAATCGCCGTGCTCAAATAGAATCACAGATGGTGCAGATGATTGGATATCACTGATGCAGGCGTCAGCTTGTACCCATCATCAACCAAACTTTGTTGGATACAAAAAAGAAGAGCCCGGCTGATTAGCCGGGCTCTTCTTTTTTGCTGGGGTTGCTTCGTTGATGACGCCTGCATCAGTGGCATCTAATCATCTGCACCATCTGTGATTCTATTTGATCTGGTCGACTTCGGCGCGGATCATGGCGTTGTAGCGCTTGCCGTCGTTAGCCAGCGTGATGAGGCTCCAGCCGCGGCCCATGGTGTAGTTCCAGGTCAGGGCCTCTTTGTACTCGAAGGTGGGCTTCAGAATCTGGCCGTAGGGCGTGTAGTTGTCCATGAAATTGACCGAGTAGAAGTTGTCGCCACTCACAATCCACTCCATGGCCACGAAGAACCCTTCTTTAGGGGCTTCAATGTTGTATTCGGTCAGGTCGATGGTGTACCACTCGCCGCCTTTCGGAGCCGATACCACGATGTTTTCGGTTAGTAGGTCAGTGTTGGGCGAGTTGTAGTTGCCATCGGCCTTGTAGAGGCGTACCCGAAACGGCTCGCGGGGAAATCCGTTTTCGCCAATATAGAACGATACGGTTCGCACGTTACCGAGCGTTTTGGCCTTCTCGTTCTTTACGAAGAAGGCATACTGGCTGCCGGGCATGCCCTGAATCATGCCCTCGCCGGGCGTGCTAGAGCGCGAACCCAGGTCGAGGTTCTTGATTTTGGCGCTGCTGGTTACCTGCACGTTTTTCAGTTCGACGGCCAGTTTGGTTACCTCCACAATCATGTCCTGCACCTTGATGCCGGGCTTGACGAGCACTGATTTGCGCTTGTAACCCAGCGCCACTACCATCAAGGAGTCTTGCGGATTCTTTTGGGGCATGGCCATCTGAAAAAAGCCGTACTCGTTGGTGAGGGCGCCGGTCTGCTCTTCTTTCAGGCCAATAGAGGCGAAGGGAATGGGCTCTTTCGTCTTTTCATCGACGATGCGGCCGGTGATTTTAGCGTCCTGGGCAACGCTCAGCAGCGGGAGTGCGAGCAGCAGACAAAGGAGAGTAAGTAAACGTTGGAACATGAGCAGTCGGACTAGGTTATATGCCAAAACTACAATGAAAATAGGCACTTACGGTATTACTTCAAAGAATATTTATATTAGTGCAATTTCACTTGGGAATAATTATAGGGCCGGTATTTATCTGGTTGTCACCATGGCCAAGGAGAAGCCGCAATTTTGGCCGAAACATAAAAGGGTGGTACCTTTGTTTGTAGTGAATCTAAATAGCCCCCTGCCCGTGTCCAATCGTCCCTCTCCTGCCGCTTCGCCGGCCGCCCGCCGCAGCGTCAAAGACCTTCAGTTGGGCGAGGCGGGCACGATCTGCTGCCTTGAGGACCCTGAAATGGCCCTCAAGCTGTTGGAAATGGGTTGCATTCCGGGGGTGCAGGTCCGGCTCAATAGCCGCGCGCCGCTGGGCTGCCCCATTACGCTGGTGGTGGGCGACATGGCCGACTATACCTTATCGCTGCGGGTGAGCGAGGCAGCCACCATTCTTCTGAA
Organism: Hymenobacter amundsenii; assembly: GCF_002204745.1. Classification (GTDB taxonomy): domain Bacteria; phylum Bacteroidota; class Bacteroidia; order Cytophagales; family Hymenobacteraceae; genus Hymenobacter; species Hymenobacter amundsenii. Next base: position 35,667 of record NZ_NIRR01000019.1, on the reverse strand, counting down.
GTAATTTCCGGGTTGATGAGGGGTGAGCCAGCAGTAATGGGCCGGGCCGGAGCGCCCGAATCGGCGAGTCGGCTGGAAGCGGCCGCAGTACGCCACCCCGGCCCGCTCACGCGCATTGCGCTGGTGGGCAACCCCAACTCGGGCAAGTCGTCGCTGTTCAATCAGCTCACTGGCCTAAACCAAAAGGTGGGCAACTTTCCGGGCGTAACGGTCGACCGCAAAAGCGGCATCAGTCAGCTCACGCCCCAAATGCGGGCCGAAATCATCGACCTGCCGGGCACCTATTCGCTCTACCCCAAGAGCCTCGATGAGAAGGTCATCACCGACCTGTTCTACGACCGCACCAGTTCCCAGTACCCCGATTTCGTGGTCGTGACGGTGGACGCCAGCAACCTGCGCCGCAACCTGCTGCTGTTCACCCAGCTGGCCGACATGGGTCTGCCCACTATTCTGGCCCTCAATATGATGGACACGGCCGACCAGCACGGCGTGCACATCGATGTGGCAGCATTGCAGCAGGAGTTGGGCGTGCCGGTGGTGCCCATGAATGCCCGCAAAGGCGTGGGCATCGCAGCCCTCAAAATCCTGATGGCCCAGATGCTCGGGGCGCCCACAGTGGGTTTCTATGAGCCCGAAGAGGAACTGCTGCCCATGATCCGGCAGATCCGCTACTACTTCAACCTGCACAACGACTACCTGGCGCTGCACTACGCCCACCAGTACCGCCACATCAGCTTCCTGACGCCCGATGACCGGGCTTACGTGCAGGAACTGACCGAGCAGTACGATTTCCGGCCCACCGCCCGCCAAGCCCAGGAAACCATTGCCCGCTACGGCCGCATCAACGAGATTCTGCTGAATTGCGTGACGGTAACGCGCACCGAGAAAAACGAGCCCTATAGCAACCGCCTCGACAAGGTGCTGACCCACAAAATATGGGGTTATGCTATTTTCTTCGGGGTGCTATTTATGATGTTCCAGGCCGTGTTTGCCTGGGCCAGCTACCCCATGGAGCTCATCGACCAAGGCGTGGCCTGGATCAATAGTCTTATCCAGACCAACTTCGATGGCCCACTCATCAGCCTGCTCACCGAGGGCGTGCTGGCGGGCCTGGGCGGGGTGCTGATTTTCATTCCCCAGATTGCGCTGCTCTTCGCCTTCATCGCGGTGCTGGAGGAAACCGGCTACATGGCCCGCGTCACGTTCATGATGGACCGCATCATGCGGCGCTTCGGGCTGAATGGCAAGAGCATTGTGCCCTTGATTTCGGGCGTGGCATGCGCCGTGCCAGCCATTATGAGCGCCCGCACCATCGAAAACCGCAAAGACCGGCTTATCACCATCTTCGTGACCCCGCTCATGTCATGCTCGGCCCGGATTCCGGTGTATACCGTGCTTATCGGGTTGGTAGTGCCCGACGAGCCGGTGCTGGGCGTCTTCAACCTGCGCGGCTTTGCGCTGATGGGGCTGTATTTGCTGGGTTTTTTCGCGGCTATCTTCTCGGCCTGGGCCATGAAACTGCTGCTCAAAACCCGGGAGCGGAGCTACTTCATCATGGAGTTTCCGGTGTACCGCTGGCCGCGCTGGAAAAATGTGGGCCTGACTATTCTGGAGAAAGTGAAGGCCTTCGTGTTTCAGGCCGGTAAGGTTATCCTGGCCATTTCCATCATTCTGTGGGTACTGGCCACTTACGGCCCGCCCGGCCGCCTGGAGCGCGTCGAAGCCCAGGCCCGCACCACGGCCGCCGCCCAAAATCTGGGCCCCGAGCAAACCGATGCTCGCGTAGCCTCCGAGCGGCTCGAAAACTCCTACGCCGGCATGTTCGGCCACGTGCTGGAGCCGGCCATTCGCCCGTTGGGCTTCGACTGGAAAATCGGCATTTCGCTTATTACCTCCTTCGCCGCTCGTGAGGTATTCGTGGGCACAATGAGCACGATTTACAGCGTGGGCCAGGGCGCCGACGAGCTGACGGTGCAGCAGAAACTGGCCGCCGAGAAGGACATTTATGGCCAGCCCTTCTTCACCCCGGCGCGGGCCTTTTCGTTGCTTGTATTCTACGTATTCGCCATGCAGTGCATGAGCACGCTGGCTGCCACTTACCGCGAAACCAAGGGCTGGAAGTGGCCCATCCTGCAACTGGTATACATGACCGGCCTGGCCTATTTCGCCTCGCTGGCCGTGTACCAGTTGATGAAGTAAGCGCGCGGGCAACGCCCTCTTACTGCCCGATTAGGAAAACGGCGGGCTGCTTGTGGATGTCGGGGCGGGGGCGCTTTTTCCAGCCGGCTACGGTATCGGTGATAATGAACTCGTTGGGAGCCGTGAGGCTGGCCGCCACGCACAGGCGGGTGCCGGGGTGCAGGCCGGCGAGCAAATCTTCCAGTAAAGGCAGGTTGCGGTAGGGTGTTTCGATGAACAGCTGAGTCTGGTGCAGCTGTAACGCTTGCAACTCCAGCTTCTTGATGGCTGCTAGCCTAGGGCCGCGCTCAATGGGCAAATAGCCGTGAAACGCGAAGCTCTGCCCGTTCATGCCTGAAGCCATCAGGGCCAGTAGCAACGACGACGGCCCTACCAGTGGCACCACCCGAATGCCCAACTGGTGGGCCCGGCGGGCCAGTTCGGCCCCCGGGTCGGCAATGCCGGGGCAGCCAGCTTCCGAAATCACGCCCGCATCCTGGCCACTCAGCACCGGTTGCAGCGCGGCCTGCACCTGGGCCTCGGTGCTGTCCTTGTCAATTACGCTGATTTTTAGTTGCTCGATGACGTGCTCCGGGGCCACCCGCTTAATAAAGCGCCGGGCCGTACGGGCATTTTCGACCAGAAAACACGACAGCGCCGCCACCCGCGCCGCCACCTGCGGCGGCAACACCTGCGCCTCCGTATCGTCGGCCAGAATAGTCGGAATCAGGTAAAGTGTGCCGAGCATGAGGCAGATGAGTTATTGAGTGGGTGGGTGAATGAGTGAGTGAACGATAGAAATAGGAGAGTCATGCTGAGCATGACTCTCCTGAATTCCCCACTCACTGCCCAACGAATGCCTGCACCAGCCCGAATACCTCATCGGGTTTTTCGGAATGCACCCAGTGGCCGGCGTCGAGTATGGTGGCTACCTGCGAGTTCGGAAACAGGGCCGGGATACCGTGGAGCTTGTCGGTAGCATCGATGTAATCGGACATGCCGCCGTTGATGAACAGGGCGGGCTTGAGGAAGGGCTGGGCACCCGTTATCTCGGTTCCAATGGCCGCCATTTCGGCCGTGAGCACCGGCAGGTTGATGCGCCAGGCAAACGAGTTATCGTCTTGGCGATACAGGTTTTTGAGCAGGAACTGCCGCACCCCGAAGCTGGAAATGTGGCGGGCCAGGGCATCGTCGGCGGCCTGGCGGCCATCGCACTGCGTGAAATCCACGGCGTTGAGGCCGTCCAGAATCTCATCCTGGTGGCGCATATCCGAGGCGCGGGGCGCAATATCAACCACAATGAGCTTGCCCAGGCGGTCGGGGTAGTCGAGGGCGAAGCGCATGGCCACTTTGCCACCCATGCTATGGCCAAGCAGTGTGGTGTCGGGGCCCAGACCAAGCTGGTCGAAGAGGCCCAGTACGTCTTCTGCCATAGCCGTATAAGTGTGCTCGGGCGAGTGGGGCGAACGGCCGTGGTTGCGTAAATCGGCCGAAATAACGCGGTAGCCGGCCTCCGCCCAGCGGCGGGCCAGCGTCTGCCAGTTATCGAGGGTTCCGAACAGCCCGTGCAGGACAACCAACGGAGCGCCTTGCCCTACTTCGCGGTAATGGAGTTGCAGCATAGTAAGGCAAAAGTAACGAAACGAGCAACGGGGAACAGGTTTGCTAAGCAGCCGGCAGCGTAACGGACACCGTGGTGCCTTGCCCAGGCGTGCTATCGATGCGCAGAATGCCCGACTGCCGGGCCGTAAAAGCCCGGCATAGCAGCAGGCCCAGGCCGGTGCCCGAACGGGGGCCGTGCAAGGGCGGGGCCAGCGCGGCCGAAGAAAGCAAAGCAGCTATTTGCCCAGGTTCGATGCCCGGGCCCGTATCCTGCACGCGCAACGTGATGTGGTGGTCAGGTTCGGGAACGGCCCCGAGCACAATGCAGCCCCCGGCGGGCGTAAACTTGAGCGCGTTGCCCATTAAGTTACGCAGCACTGTCTGGCTCATGTGCGCGTCGGCCCATACCGTTAGCCCGGCCGGAGAGTCGAATTTCAGTGTGATTTGCTTGGCCTCCAAGGCATTGGCGTAGAGGTGGTGCGCGCCTTCCAGCAATTCATCAACGGCCAAAACCTGGGGCCGGAAAGCCAGCTCACCAGTCTGGCTCACAGCCCAGTTGAGCAGATTGTCGAGCAAATGGTTGAGCTGCTGGGCCGACTGACGCACGAGCTCGGGCAACCGGCGCAGTCCGGCCTCGTCGCCCTGCTTGAGGTAGAAATCGATTAGCTCGGTGACGCTGGCAAACGAGGTAACCGGCCCGCGTAAATCGTGGGCGACGATGGCATACAGGCGGTCTTTGGACGCAGCGAGCTGGCGCAATTCCTGAGTTGCCTCGCTTAAAGCCTGATTATTGGTCGCCAGGGCCGCCCGGCTGCGCCGCAGCTGCACATAGAGCAGGCCCACGCCACCCAACCCGAGCAGCAGGGCTACCGTAGCACCCCCCAATGCCTGGCTGCGCTGCTGCATGGTGCCCTCGCGGTCAATAAGTTGCTGAATCTGTTGCTCCTTGTCGGCCGTCTCATAGCGGGTTTGCAAGGCCAGCAGCGTTTGTTGGCGCGAGCGGCTGTTGATGCTGTCGTTTAGAACCCGAAAACGGTTCTGCCAGTCAAATGCCTGCTCGTAATCGTTGCGGCGGGCACTGATGGCGGCCAGCAGGTTGTAAGCATCGAGCACCCGCTCCTGGTAGCCAAGGCGGCGGGCCTGCTGCAAGGCCTGGCGGGTAAGGTTATCGGCCTCATCGATTTCGTTACGCAGCAGCAGGATGTTGGCCAGTAGCTCCAAGTGCCCAGACTGGAAACGCTGGTTACCAAGCGGTTCGAGCAGGCTCACTGCTTTGCGCAGTAGCCCCTCGGCCGTGCTCAGCTGGTTCATCTGCAGGTAGTATGACCCCAAGTTGGCCAAGTACAGCGACTCGCCAACCTGGTCGCCGCTACGGCGGGCCAGTTGCAGGGCCCGGCGCGTAAACACTAGGCCCTGCGGCCGGTTGCCGGTCGTGAAATATAGGTTGCCCAAATTGCCAAACAGCAATACCTGGGTGCCAATGCTCACGCCGGGCCGATAGGCAAATTCGAGCGCCCGGAGGTAGTTGCGCAGGGCCGCCGCGGTATCGTTGCGCTCGTGGTACACACTGCCCATGCCCACGTAGCTGCGCACCTGCCCCTCAACGGAGCGCAGCTGCCGGGCCAGTAGCAGCGCTTCCTGCTGCAACTGCAGGGCATGGGGGTCGTCGGACAGATTGGCGTAGCAACTGGCCAGCGCGAGCAGGCCGTCCATAAGCCCGGATTGGTCGGGTAACTGGCGGGCTAGGGCAACGCTTTGCTCGCCATAAAGCAGCCCGCGGGTGGGCTCATCGTCGTGCAGCAGGTACGTGAGCTGGTTGAGGCGCCGTACGCGGCCCGTATCGGGGGGCTGGGTGCGTAATTGAGCCAGCAGCGCGTCTACCGTATCCGCATAACCGGCCCGGCCGCCCAAGAGGCTGCCCAGTAGTACCGCGAATAGCAGGATACGCCGCATTAGATAGGAGCAGGGTACTCGTAAGTTGAACGCGAGAATAATGGGATGTTAATTAAGTGTTATTTTTTTCATTGCCATCAGCAACAAACAAATATAGGCGCCTGCCACTATGAACCACCTGGCAAATCAGTCGATTGATCGGGTGAAATCTGTTGTTGGGCGCACACTGCTGAGCTTATCGCTTCTATATATTACGTCCAGCATATTCCAACCTTGCGGTACTCAAGCGGGGTATTGCGCAGGAATTCTGTCACCGGATCGAGGTCGGTGAGCAGAGCGGTAAGCGTAACGGCCTGGCCGTTGCGCAGGTGCAGCCGCAGGTAGTTATAAGGGCTCCAGAACAGGCGCTTCGAGCGACAGGTTACGCGCTCGACCCGCAGTAAGTCGCGCTTGTCAAATGGTACCCTGATTTCGCCTTCGTATACTTCCAGCACATTTTGCTTCGGCTCGAAAACGAGGGTTGTATTAAGATTGACGACGGAATAACGCAGGTGTAGCAGCAAAGCGGGTCCCGAAAAGCCTAGCACCACGGCCGCCAGTAGCACCAGCAGCACGAGCTCGTGCGAAGCCAGCGTATCGGCATAAAAAAACGCCCCCAGAAACGGCAGCCCCACCCCCAGGCACAGCAGCGGCCAGAACAGCAGGCGCAGCTGCCGCCCGAAGCCAAGCCGGTACACGGTGCTACGGCGGCTGAACAGCCCCGTAAGCAGCCGCAACGCGAGCACCACTACGGCCACCAGCGCCGCCGCCTCCAGCAGCGGCCGCAGCAAGGAAACTAGTTTCATGCGGCCGGCTAACGCACCAGAATCCAGGGTTCATCGGCTTGGTGCTCGCGCAGCGTACCGAAAGGCTCCAGGGCAAGTCCGTGCTGCTCGAACACGGCCCGCACAGCGTCGCGGCCGGCTGGATCTACGCACACGAGCAGGCCGCCCGAAGTCTGGGGGTCGCAGAGCCAGGCGCGCTGTTCGTCGGTTACGTCGCCCACTTTATGGCCGTACGAATCCCAGTTGCGCACCGTGCCGCCCGGAATGGAATTTTGGGCGTAGTACGCGGCGGCCTCTGGCATCAGGGGTACCTTGCTGAACTCGATTTCGGCAGTGAGGCCGCTACCCTCGCACACTTCCGAGAGGTGACCAAGTAGGCCGAAACCCGTTATGTCGGTCATGGCGCGCACGGCTTCGAGTGGGCCTAGCTCAGCCCCAATTTTGTTGAGGCGCATCATGCTCTGGGGAGCCAACTGTTCGTCCTCGGGCCGCAGAATGCCTTTTTTCTGGGCCGTCGTCAGCATGCCCACGCCCAGGGGCTTGGTCAGGTACAGCTCGCAGCCGGCAGTGGCGGTGTCGTTCTGCTTGAGGTTCTTGATATCGAGCAAACCCGTTACGGCCAACCCGAAAATGGGCTCTGGCGAATCGATGCTATGGCCCCCGGCCAGCGGAATGCCCGCCTCGGCGCAGATGCTACGGCTGCCCTCAATCACGCGGCGGGCCACCTCGGGCGACAGTTTATCGATGGGCCAGCCCAGCACGGCAATGGCCATTACCGGCCGGCCGCCCATGGCGTACACGTCGGAAATGGCGTTGGCCGAGGCAATGCGCCCGAAATCGTAGGCATCATCGACGATGGGCATGAAGAAGTCGGTGGTACTGATGATGGCCTGCCCGCCGCCGATGTCGTACACGGCCGCGTCGTCGCGGGAGGCGTTGCCTACTAGCAACTTGTCGTGTGCGGGCTGGGGCAGGCTGGTGTGCAGAATCTGGTCGAGCACCTTAGGTGCGATTTTGCAGCCGCAGCCTGCGCCGTGACTGTATTGGGTAAGGCGGATCTGGTCGGTATTTTCAGTCATGGTTTTCTATTCTGATTGGGTTCCCGCAGAGGAGCGCGGAGAGATGTGCAAAGGTTAAAAACAGGCCTTGCTGTTATCCTATAGAAACCTTGGCGGGAAATGCTTTGTGCGCCGCCCGCAGCACCAGGTCGGCATTAACGGCTGGGTTGCAGGTGTCGGAAGGTACGGATACAAACGGCCGGTCTTCGAGGCCGTGGGAGTAAGTTTTGTCGTAGTAATCGAGCACGAGGCTCACCATTTTTTCCATGTCGGCGTTGCCGATGGCCGTGAGGGCCTCGGTGGTGGCCAGCCCGCCCAGGCGCTTGCGGATGCGCAGAATAGAAGCAGCCAGCGCGGCCGGATCTTCGCGGCCGTACTCATCGGCCAGCTTGCGCACCCGTACTTCGCGCGGAATTTCGAGCACCACCAGCGGAGCCGTCCGCATCTGTTCGAACAACCCGCCCGGTACCGAAATCCGCCCGATGCTCCGGCTTTCATCCTCGACCCAAGCGGGCGTTTTGGTGGGCAAAGCGGCTAGCAAAAGGGCCAGCTCGTTCTCAAATTGTTCCTGCGTAGGCTGCTCGGGCTGGCCGATGCTGCCGAAGGCCGAGCCCTTGTGGGCGGCCAGCCCTTCGAGGTCGAGCAGCGGTTGCTGATTGGCGGCCAGCGCGTGCAGCACGTCGGTTTTGCCCGAGCCGGTGAGGCCGCCCAACACCCACAACGGCCGGGGCCGGGCAAATTCGGCCAGGGCCCAGCGGCGGTAGTCCTTGTAGCCGTGGTCGAGGAGCTGCACCTCGAAGCCCGCTAATTCCAGCAGCCACTGCACCGCTCCCGAGCGCATCCCGCCCCGCCAACAATGCACCCGTACGCGTTTGTCAGGGGCCGCTTTGCGGGCGGCTTTCACCATTTTGCTCATGCGGGGCCCAAAATAATCGAGGCCCAGCAGCACGGCCTTGTCCTGGCTCTGCTGCTTGTACGTGGTGCCGATACGCGCCCGCTCCTCATCGGTAAACAAGGGGAAGCTCATGGCCCCCGGAATATGCCCCTGCGCGTATTCTACCGGTGCCCGCACATCGAGAATCGGTACGGCGGTGGGGTTTTGCAAGAAATCGGGGAGGGCGAGACGGGGCATAGGTTGACTTGGAAATCGAAGGGGAAAAGCAAGAATGACTTTTTAGCACGGCTGATTACGAGCAACAGAACGCCTGCTTTTACCTTTTAATTCTTCACTCCTGAGAGGCAGCGCCGGTACAGCTGCACGGTGTTTTCCAAGCCCAGATACAGCGCGTCGCAAACTAGGGCGTGGCCGATGCTGACTTCGGCCAGACCGGGCAGGTGCTGGTGCATATAAGCCAGGTTATCGAGGTCGAGGTCGTGGCCGGCATTCAGGCCCAGGCCCAACTGCTGGGCTACCAGGGCAGCCTCGTGGTAGGGGCGCAGGGCCGCTTCGGGGCTGGCGTGGTAGCGGCGGGCGTAGTCTTCGGTGTAGAGCTCGATGCGGTCGGTGCCGGTGGTCGCGGCGGCGTGCACCAGTTCTGCCACAGGGTCGAGGAAGATACTTACGCGGCAACCCAACGCTTTGAGCTCGGCCACGATGCCGCGCAGATAATCCTGGTGTTGCACCGTGTTCCAGCCGGCATTGGAGGTAATAGCGTCGGGCGCGTCGGGCACCAGCGTTACCTGCTCGGGCCGCACCTCGCGCACGAGGTCCAGGAAATCGGGCGTCGGGTTGCCTTCCACGTTGAGCTCGGTCGTGACCACCGCTTTGAGGTCGCGCACGTCCTGGTAACGAATGTGGCGCTCATCGGGCCGGGGGTGCACCGTGATACCCTGGGCCCCGAACCGCTCAATGTCGCGGGCAGCTTGCAGCAAATTGGGACGGTTGTGACCGCGGGCATTCCGCAGGGTGGCTATTTTATTTATGTTTACGCTAAGCTTCGTCATACCTGGGGGCGGGCTGAAGGGAAAGTACGTGTCGTAAAGATACGTAGCCCGAACAGCCCGGGGGCCTTTTAGTTGACGCTGATGGTTGTCGCGCCGCTTACCCGTTACCGCTTTGCCCTGTGGTTTGCCCTGTTGCTGCTGGCCGTGGTGGGGGTTGAGTTCCTGGTTATTCAGCAGCCCGATTTTACCTTCCGGCCCGCGTTGCCCGCCGCCGTAAGCTTCGATGTGCTGGTGGGCCTGCCGGTGCTGTTCTATTTTCTGGTGGTGCGGCCCTACCGCCTGCCGGTAAGCACTGTGGTGGCGGCTTTCACGGCGGCCGTGGCGCTGGCGTTCTGGCTGCTGCCGCCCGCTCAGCAAACCTACCTGCACTGGACCAAGTACGGCTTGGTGGCTGCAGAGGCTCTCACCTTCACGCTGGCGCTGCTGAATCTGCGCCGCCTGCGCCGGGCCTACCGGGTGGCGGCCGAACAGACCCCCGATGTGGTAGCCAACCTGCAAGCGGCCTGCCAGACCGTTTTCGGCCGGCCGCTCACGCCCCTCGTCAGCGAAATAAGCCTGTTCTACTACGCCCTGCTCAGCTGGCGCGCCCGCCCCGAAATCCGCCCCGCCGACCAGGTCTTTACCGCCTACCGCGACTCAGCCTTCACGGCCTACCTGGCCACAGTGGGGCTGCTGTCGGTGGTGGAAATCGGGGTGGTCCACCTGCTGCTGGTACGCTGGAGCCCCACCGTGGCGCTGTGGGTTGCGGCGGCGCACACCTACGGCCTGCTGCTGCTGCTGGCCCACCTGCGGGCCGTGCGGTTGCGGCCGGTTCGGGTCACTGAAACCGGCGAGCTGGTCGTGCGGGTGGGATTTTTATGGGAGCTGCGCCTGCCCGCCGCAGATATTACCGCCTCTCTATCCATCAACGACGCCCCTCCTGCCGCGCCCGGCCTCGTGAATGCGGCCCGGCTGCTGCTTACCCCACCCAACCTGCTGCTTACGCTCCGGGAGCCACGCATGGCCCGCGGCCCCTACGGATTTCCCCAGCGCGTACAGCAGCTGGCCCTTTACCTCGACGACCCCAAAGGCTTGCAGCTGGCCCTGGCGCAATGGGCTTCAGCGGCCAGCGGTCCGGCATCCGGGAATAACGCGTAATTTTACTTCTTCCTTTTCCCCTGAGTTATGTCTCTGAAAGAAACCATCGACGCCGATATCAAGAAAGCCATGCTGGCCAAGGACAAGCTGCGCCTGACCACCCTACGCAGCATCAAGTCGCAGATTCTGCTGGCCGAAACGGCTGAGGGGCAGCACGGCGAGGCCCTTACGTCGGATGCCGAAATGAAGCTCCTGACCAAGCAGGCCAAGCAGCGCCGCGAGGCCGCCGAAACCTACAACAAGCAGTTCCGCTCCGACCTCGAAGAAGTGGAGCTCAACGAGCTGGCCATCATCGAGGAATACTTGCCCCAGCAGCTCAGCGAAGCGGCTTTGGTCGAAAAGCTGGTTCACATCATCCAGCGGGTGGGCGCTACTGGCCCCTCCGACCTGGGCAAGGTAATGGGCGTGGCCGCCCGCGAGCTGGCCGGCCTGGCCGATGGCCGCCTGATTTCCCAGACCGTCAGCAACCTGCTCAACAACACGAATATCTAATACGGGTGATGGAATTGGGGGAGTGGGCTGACCGTGCGTTAACCCACTCCCCCAACTTCTTAAACGCCAGTTCTACTAATTGCCATGACCACCTTCGACTTACTGCTGCTGATTCCGTTGGGTATCGGGGCCGTGCAGGGCTACCGGCGGGGGTTGGTGCTGGAGGTGGCTACGCTGCTGGCCTTCGTGCTGGGCGTGGTGGGCGGGCTGGCCCTGCTCAACGACGCTATTCCGCTAGTGCGGCAGTACGTGGGCGAAGCGTTTGGGCTGCTGCCGCTGGTATCGTTTGTGCTCGTGTTTGCCGTTATCGGCTGGGGCGTACACCTGCTCAGCGGGCTGCTCAAAACGGCCGTCCATCTCACCCCGCTGGGCTTTCTGGATAATGTGGGCGGGGCCGTGGGCGGAATGCTCAAGTGGGTGCTGGGCCTGAGCCTGCTGCTCTACGGCATCGAATCGACCAGCATCCCCCTGATTTCGCCCCAATTGGCCTCCGGTTCGCAGGTACTACCCTTTGTGCGGCAGGCCACGCCCGTTGCTCTGCGCGTGGTGGGCTTCGTTATGCCCTTTGCCAGCACCCTGCTGACCCGGGTACGGGAAGTGTTTTAGGGTAAGAGTCAGGGATTTTTAGTTTGAGAATCAGGTTAACAGGACTCATACTCTACTCTTACTTGACAACCCCTAAATCATAAGTTCCTAAGCCCTGAAAAATGCGCCTGCTGCTGCTCGACAACTTCGATTCCTTTACCTACAACCTGCTCGACTATTTGCGGCAGCTGGGGTGCGAGGTAATCGTGCGCCGCAACGATGCGCCGCTGGACGAGTTGCGGGCCCTAAAGCCCGAGGCGGTGGTATTGTCGCCGGGGCCAGGCACGCCGGCGGGGGCGGGCAATCTGCTGGCCGTTATCGGGGCGTTTCAGGCGCGGCTCCCGATGCTGGGCGTATGCCTGGGCCACCAGGCGCTGGGCGAGTTTTTTGGGGCCGAAGTGGGGCGCGGGCAGCGGCCCATGCACGGCAAGGTGTCGGAAATAGCCTGGACGGTGCCCGATATGCTCTGGCAGGGCCTGCCGGCCCGCATGTCCGTTACGCGCTACCACTCGCTGGTGCTGCGCGACCTGCCGCCGGAGCTGGAAACGCTGGCCGTCACGGCCGACGCGTCGGCCGAAATTATGGCCCTCCGCCACCGCACGCTACCTTTGCACGGGGTGCAGTTTCATCCCGAAGCCCTGCTCACGCCCCAGGGCCTGGCGCTGCTCGGCAATTGGGTCAAGAGTTGTATCATTGCAGACACCGCCCCGGCAGCCCCGGCCGGCCGGCTTATTTTATAGCGAAGATGGCGTTGCAGATTCAGGAAAAGAACAATTTTCGGTATGTAGATGAAGGTTCCGGCGAGGTGCTGCTACTGCTGCATGGCCTGTTCGGCGCGCTCAGCAACTGGGAGGATGTTATTGCCGAATTCCGCCCCCGCTACCGGGTTATTATCCCGCTGCTGCCCATCTACGATATGCCCCTGCTACGGGCCAGCGTGCCCGGCCTCATGAGCTTCGTGGAGGATTTCGTGGCTGAAATCGGCCTCACGGAGCCTTGCACGGTGCTAGGCAACTCTTTAGGAGGCCACATTGCGCTGGTGTACACGCTCCAGAACCCAACCCGGGTGGCGCGGCTGGTGCTCACTGGCAGCAGCGGCCTGTTCGAGGACGGTATGGGGGGGTCGTTTCCGAAGCGCGGCAACTACACCTACGTGCAGGAGCGGGTGGCTTACACCTTCTACGACCCCGCCGTGGCTACCCAGGAGCTGGTCGATGAAGTGTTCAGCGTCACGAATTCCAATGTCAAGTGTCTGCGCATCATCAGCATCGCCCGTTCGGCCCAGCGCCACAATCTGGCCAAGGAGCTGGGCAAGATAACCGTGCCTACGCTCCTCGTTTGGGGCCTCAACGACACCATTACGCCGCCCATTGTAGCCCACGAGTTTCATCGGCTGCTGCCGAATTCCACGTTGCGTTTCCTCGACCACTGCGGCCACGCCCCTATGATGGAGCGCTCCGCCGAGTTCAATGCGCTATTAACTGAGTTCCTGAACCAAACTGCGGGGCCCGTGGCTTCGTAAACTTCCAGAAACTTGGGTGCAACCCCCCGGTTGTCGTCGGGCTCTCTGGTTCAGGAACTCCCTATGCAATGCTGATTGGTGCTTAAACCTTCTGCCGGGTCGCCCGCTTACTAAAGCTTCCGGGTATCCGCCCGCTTTTCTGCCCGAATCCTGATGAATTCCATCCTCGCCGAAGATTTACTGAACCAGATGGTGCCGCCGCTGAAGGTGACGGACTCCACGGAGAAGGCTGCCCGCTGGCTGGAGGAGTTCCATGTCGGCCAGTTGCCGGTACTCGACGACCGCCTTTACCGGGGCCTCGTTACGGAAGCCGACCTGATCGACCAGGAAGGGGAGGGGCGCCTGCTCGGTAGCCTCCAGCTCCAGTACGCCGACGTACACGTGCAGCACAACCAGCACTTCTATAACATCATCGAGTTGGCCGTCCAGAACAACATCCAGCTCGTGCCCGTGCTCGACGACCAGCACGAATATTTGGGCGTGGTCACGGTGAGCGACACGCTGGCCGCGTTCGGTAAAATTCCGGTGGCCAGCGGCCAGTATGGTATCATCGTGCTTACGATGGAGGAACGCGACTATTCGCTCACCCAGATCAGCCGGTACGTAGAAGAAAATGATGCTAAAATCCTGAGTGCCCACGTGGCCCAGGACGAGCACGACCCCTACCGCATCCGGCTCACCCTGAAACTCAATACGCCTAACATCGCCCGCGTCATTGCCACCCTGGAACGGTTCAACTACTCCATTACGGCCCAGTTCAGCGGAGTCGGCGAGCCCAGCGAGGACGAACAGGAGCGTTACGACGCGTTGCTACGCTACCTCAACGTCTGAGCCAGTAGGGGGTGTTGATTACGCTGCTGACGTTTCTGCTGAGCTGGCTGCCCGCTCCGGTTGCTGCGCCCGCCGCTGTGCCCGGGCCGGAGCAGCTGGTATCGGCCGCCACCCTTCCTGACACCTTGACGCGCACCGGCCCCGATAGCCTGGTGCAGGCACAATGTCCCGGCTACGTGCGGCTGCGCGTGAGGCAGGTGTTGTTCGTTGGCAATCAGGTAACCAAGGAAACGGTGCTCCGGGCCGAGCTGGATTTGCAGGAGGGCGATACGCTGGCCGCTGCCACGCTGGGCCGCCGTCTCGAAGCTAACCGCCTCCGCCTTTTCAACCTCCAGCTCTTCAATCAGGTGCTGGTGCAGGCCGTGTGCCGCGATGGGGAGTTGACCGTACTCTATAGCTTCCAGGAACGCTGGTACACTTTCCCCATCCCCATTTTCTCGCTGGCCGACCGCAACTTCCAGTCGTGGCTCGACCGACCCGACCGCTGGAAGCGGGTTGACTATGGACTGCACATAGTTCGCCGCAACTTTCGGGGACGCAACGAGCAACTGCTAGGCAATCTGCAGTTAGGTTTCAACCGCAAATACGAACTGTTCTACGAGGCTCCTGGCTACGGCCGCCGCCGCCGCGTCGGGTTCGGGGCCGGCTACTCTTACTACCGCAGCCACGCCCTCGACTATGCCACCGTCGATGACCGCCTGCGCAACCTGCGCCAGGATGATGCCTTTCCTATTGAGCGCCAATATGCCACCGTAGGCCTGCGCTGGCGGCGTACCGTACGTTTCCTGGCGGCCCTCGACGCGGCTTACCACTACGAGCGGGTATCCGATTCCGTACTGTACTACAACCCCGGCTACTTTCTCAACGGCCCCCGGCGCGAGTTTCTGGAGTTCAGCCTGACCAGCACCCTCAACCAACGCAACACGTTTGCCTACCCGCTCACCGGCCAGTACGCTCGGTTATTCGTCGGCTATCGGGCCTTCGTGGGCAACCGCACCCCCAACAACCTTACTGTACGGGCCGAATACGCCCGCTACGTAGCCCTGGGGGGAACATTGTACTACGCTGTTGGAGCCACCGGCCAGTTACGTGTAGCCCGCGCCCTGGCCTACCCCGACCGCCGGGCCCTGGGCTACGACCTGCTCGTGCGCGGCTACGATGCCTATGTGGTGGAGGGTCGCCAGCTGGCCTTGGTGCGGCAGGGCCTAAGCTACCGCATCTTCGATCTGGGCAAGCTTCGGCTAAGTGGGGTGGGCGGCAGCCGCTTCAATAATATTCCGCTGGTATTTTATTTAAATACCTTTGCCGATGTTGGCTACGTTGGCCAGCGGACTACACCGGCCTCCAATCGGTTGCCTAACCGTCTGCTGGCTTCTACTGGCCTGGGTCTGCATTTAGTCACCTACTACGATTGGGTATTTACTCTTGAGTATGCCCATACTCGGGAGCGACAGGGTGGTTTTTTCTTTCGCACGCAATTTCCCATTTGAGCCACGCTGGCTGGGGGCGCGTTACGTTTTTACTATGAAAATTGCCATTCTGGGTAAGCCCTTCGATGAAGCGCAGAAGCCGGTGCTGCAAGCCCTGCTCGACGACTTACTGTACCGGCAGGCCGAAGTTAGCATCGAACAAACCTTTTATGAGTTCCTTGGTCGCCATTTCGACCTTCCCAAGGCCTTTGCCACGTTTACCCGCGACGATTCCCTAGCTGGTAACCGTTTCGTGCTCAGCATAGGCGGCGACGGTACTCTGCTCGATACCGTCACCTACGTCGGTGCCCTGGAGATTCCTATTCTGGGCATCAATACCGGCCGGCTCGGCTTTCTGGCTACCATCTCGCCCCAAAATATTGCGCCAGCCATTGATGCGCTCTTCAAAGGCCATTTTGTGCTCGAAGACCGCAGCCTGATTCGGGTAGACACTGACCCCGACACGTTTGGTGACCTCAATTTTGGCCTAAACGAATTCAGCATTCTCAAGCGCGATACCTCATCGATGATTGTGGTGCACACCTATATTGATGGGGAATACCTGAATTCCTACTGGGCCGATGGCCTGATAGTTGCCACGCCAACTGGCTCAACCGGTTACTCATTGAGCTGCGGCGGCCCAGTAATGTTACCGCAGACAAACAATTTTGTTATCGCTCCCGTATGCCCACACAATCTGAACGTCCGGCCACTCATTGTACCCGACCGGAGCGTGATTTCTTTTGAAATTGAGGGACGCAGCAATAATTTTTTGCTCTCGCTCGATTCCCGCTCCCGGACCGTTGAAGCCGGAATTCAGATAGCCATTCGTCGGGAAAACTTCCGTGTTCGGCTAGTTAAGCTCAATCAGGTTAACTTCCTGAGTACCTTGCGCAGTAAACTCAATTGGGGGCTCGACCGAAGAAATCCGGTTAGTACTCCAGTTTGACATGCTTTTTTTGATATTTCTTTTTTTTAGTTCCTCACAACGCGTACTTTTGTCATCCGACTGTAACTGTACTTTTTTTAGTTTTCAGTCTTTTCTTCAGCCCGATATCCATAATTTCGCTTGAATATGAAGCAATTCTTCACCCTTGCCGTAGCCCCTCTGCTCGCCTTCTCGCTGTTGGCTTCGGAAGCTGATGCCCAGCAGTTCAGCAAGCGTAAGCAGTACAACTCAGTAGGTGTATCGCTGAACGCGATGAGCTACTTTGGCGACATCACGCCCAAGCCTAGCATTCCGAGCTTCCGGGCCGGCGCTAGCCGCCCTAACGTAGGGTTGAACATTACTCATCGTTTCGCCCCCCGCATCTCCGGTCGCGCTTCCCTGTCGTATGGCCGCATCACCGGCGACGACTCGAAAGCAGCCGACCAGAACGATCAGGACTATAAGTTCCGGTATAACCGGAACATGAATTTCCGGAATGATATTGTTGAACTTGCTGTGGTTGGTATGTTTGATTTAGTTGAGAACCGCAACAACTATATCAAACGTCCTGACTTCGTTCCTTATCTCTTTGGTGGTGTTGCTGTTATGCATCACAACCCTAAGGGTGAAAATGCTAGTGGCAATATTGTAAACCTGCAACCGTTAAGGACGGAAGGACAGTCGAGTGGTTACAACCTAACTCAATTCGTCATTCCTTTTGGCGCGGGTGCTCGTTACAAACTCAACAAAGCCTTTGATATCGGTCTGGAGCTCGGTTTCCGGAAAACTTTTACCGACTACCTCGATGACGTGAGCGGCAATTACGTTGCTAACCGTAGTGTACTAGCCGCCGGCGATGCTCAGTATTTTGGCTGGGACATAACCCGTGAATTCCCTGGCACCTACACCAAGGCTCAGCAGGGCGGCGAGATGCGCGGCAAGAGTAATGAGAAGGACTGGTACACTACTTTGGGTGTCTCGGTCAACTATATTCTTGCTCCCCGTGTACGCAACCCTAAATTCCGGTAGTCAAATCTCTTGACTGCTGATTTAATTTCAACTGCCAGTCAAGTTCAATGACCCAGCATTTCTCTTTCAAAACGCTCTTTATCGGTTTATTGCCGGTAGGGAGCGTTTTTTTTGCCCCTCTCGCCTCTGTTGCCCAGACCACTAGTGAAGTGGGCTTAGGAATTGGCGGGCTTGTCTACAAAGGCGAGTTGTCGCCAAACTACCAGTTTCGCAACAACCGGCCGGCTATTACAGGCTTTTACCGTAAGGATATTTCGGCCCCCATTACATTGCGTGCAGGTATTACGGCCGGGATGCTGCGGGCTGATGACCGGAATGTAAAGGGGCTCAATGGCAACAACTCACCTCTGGCCCAATACCGCGATGCTCATCTCAAGGGCGGGTTGTTAGAGGTGTCGGGCGGAATGGAATATAATTTCTTCGACTATCATGACCGTCACGATAAGGTGCATTTTACACCTTACGTATTTGTGGGGCTGGCTGGCTTCTATGCTAACACAAAGGTTGCCAGCAGTGCATTTCCAGCACTCGATAAGAGTGGGAGCGTACTTAGTTTGGCTATTCCGGTGGCAGTTGGCTTTAAGTATGCTCTTTCCACGCACTGGAACCTGGGGTTTGAAGCTGGCGCTCGTAAAACTATTACTGACGATCTGGACCACATCGACGGTAAAAGCCGGGGGCAGAATGATCTGTTGGGCAACCCACACGACCAAGATTGGTATTTCTACAACGGTCTGAGCGTTTCTTACACCTTTTATAAAATTCTGTGTCCGGATACGGGGCAGGAAACTGGTAAACAGAAACGGTAATTTCCACTTGATAGCTATAGCTGAGCTTGCCTCCGCGCCCTCGTTAAGAATGTAGCGGGGGCGCGGGCGTACAGGTAGTTGGTGGGATAGGGTAATTGGACCGGCCGGAATGCAACCATTTACGTAACTTGCGGCCTCTTTACGCAAAAAGCGCCAATGGCCGTCCGGTCCGAAATTGACTCCCAGAATATTCCCGCGCACGTCGCTATCATCATGGATGGCAATGGGCGCTGGGCCAAGCAGAAAGGCGGCTTACGCATCTTCGGCCACCAGAGCGCCATTACGGCGGTTCGGGAGACGGTGGAGGGTGCTGCCGAAGCCGGCGTACGCTACCTGACGCTCTATGCCTTCTCCACCGAAAACTGGGCCCGCCCGGCCCACGAGGTAATGGCGCTGATGCAGCTGCTGGTGCACACTATCCGCAAGGAGACTCCGACCCTGCTAAAAAACAGCATCCGCTTGGAGGCCATTGGGCAGATCGAGAACTTGCCGACTTCCTGCCAAAAGGAGCTGGCGGAAGCCATGGAGCTGACCAAAAACGGCTCCCGTATGACGCTCGTACTCGCCCTCAGCTACAGTGGCCGCTGGGATTTGGCGCAGGCTGCTCGGCGCGTAGCTACCGAAGTGGCTGCTGGGCGGCTCCAACCCGAGCAGGTTACGGAAGCTACCCTTGCAGGGTTCCTGTCGACGGCTGGTATGCCCGATCCCGAGCTGTTGATCCGGACCAGCGGCGAACAGCGCATCAGTAATTTTTTGTTGTGGCAATTAGCCTACACGGAACTGTTTATTACCGACTTGCTTTGGCCGGACTTCCGGCGTGAGCATTTGTACGATGCCTTGCGTGCCTATCAGCAGCGGGAGCGTCGGTTCGGGAAAACCAGTGAGCAGCTAACCGTTTCGTAACCGCAGAACATGAGTTCTTCCTACCATAAGCTTATTCCGGTAGCCGCCCTAGCCCTGACGTTGGGAGTTGCTCCATTGGTCCCGGTTTTCGGACAGGTACAAACCCCGGCCAATTTGGCCGCTGCCGATGAGCCCCAGCGTTACACGCTTGGGGGTATCACCATCAGTGGAGCCCGTTACCTCGACCCCAACACGCTGATTGGGCTCTCGGGCCTGAAAATCGGCGACCCTATCACCATTCCGGGTGAGGAAATCGGACAGGCTATTCGCAAGCTCTGGGACCAAGGTATTCTGGGCGACGTGAGCGTAAGCATTGCTCGCGTGGAAGGCAGCAAGGTTTTCCTCGATTTCAACCTTAAAGAGCGTCCGCGCTTGTCGAAGTTTGTATTCGAGGGTATAGGCAAGGGGCAATCGGAGGAGTTGCGCAACAAAATTAAACTCATCCGGGGCAAGGTGGTGACCGACGCGTTGCTGAGCAACACACGGACTCAGGTACGTAAGTTTTATACCAATAAGGGATATCTCGATACTAAGGTCAGTATCACTCAGAAGCCCGACTCGTCGCTTTCCAACAGTGTGGTGCTGGCCATCAACGTTGACCGGGGCTCAAAGGTGAAAATCCGCGAAATCGTGTTTGAGGGCAACGAGGCCTTCACTGATGGAAAGCTGAAGGGCAAATTCAAGAAGACCAAGGAGAAGAAGTTTCCGAAGTTATTCAACTCGGGAAAATATCAGGCCAAAGAGTTTGCCGACGACAAACAACTGCTACTCGACTTCTACAACGCCCAGGGCTACCGCGACGCTACCATTGTGTCGGATTCGCTGGCTCGCTTCGACGACGGCCTGCGCCTGACAGTGCGCGTGGATGAGGGTCCGAAGTACTACTTCCGCAACATTAGCTGGAAGGGCAACTACCTCTACGATGATAAGACACTGGCTTCGGTGCTAGCCATCAAGGAGGGTAGCGTGTACAGCAAAGAAACGCTCGACAAGCGCCTCAACTATAACCCCACCGGCCAGGATGTAACGTCGCTCTACATGAACGACGGTTACCTGTTCTTCCAGATTGAGCCGGTGGAAACGCGAGTGGAAGGCGACTCAATTGATATTGAGATGCGCGTAAGTGAGGGCGTACAGGCCCGGGTGAAAGACGTGAATGTCGCGGGCAACACCAAAACATCTGACCACGTGGTACGCCGGGCACTTTACACGCTGCCAGGCGACAAATTCAGCCGCGAAAACCTGATCCGTAGCCAGCGCGAACTGGCTACGCTGGGCTACTTCGACCCCGAGAAAATCGGTCTCAATCCCGTCCCTAATCAGGCCGACGGTACCGTCGATATCAACTACACGGTAGAGGAGAAGCCGTCCGACCAGATTACGCTTTCGGGCGGCTGGGGTGGCTACGCCGGCTTTATTGGCACGGTAGGCCTGGTGTTCAATAACTTCTCGCTACGTAAGGCGGGTGATTTCCACAACTGGACGCCCGTGCCATCCGGCGACGGCCAGCGCTTGGCGCTGAACGTGCAGGCCAACGGCCTACAATATCAGGCGTACTCGTTCTCTTTTACGGAGCCTTGGCTGGGCGGGCGCAAGCCTAACTCGCTTTCGGTAAGCCTCACCAAAACCATTTACCGCAACGGTAGCAGCCTCGATGTGAATTCGGGTTCGCTCAAAACAAACGGCGCCAGCATAAGCCTGGGCCGTCGCCTCCGCTGGCCCGACGACTATTTTACGCTCAGCAACGCGCTGTCGGTGACCCAGTACAAACTCAATAACTACGGCAACCTGGGCCGCGAATTTTTCCCGACCGGCAGCGGTAACGCTACCAACATTACCTTCAACACCACGCTGGCCCGCAACAGCATCGATAACCCCACCTTCACGCGGCGCGGCTCCTCGCTGGCACTCAGCGTTAACCTGACGCCACCTTACTCCCTGTTCGGCCACCCGAGCGTAACGGAGTGGATTGAATTCCATAAGTGGATGTTCGATGCTTCCTTTTTTACGCCGGTTATCGGCAAACTGGTGCTCAACACCCGGGCTCATTTCGGCTTTATTGGCAGCTACAACAGCGGCCGGCCAATCGGGCCGTTCGAGCGGTTTAAGCTGGGTGGCGCTGGCCTGGGCTATGGAGGCTCATCTAACTTTATTGCGGGCACCGAGTACATTGGCCTGCGCGGCTACGCCGACCCCAACGATACCAACTCGCTACCAGATTCCCGCCAGAACGCGGCCGGCGGCGTCGTGTACAATAAATTCGTGATGGAGATGCGTTATCCGGTTAGCCTTAACCCGGCGGCTACGGTGTACGTGCTGGGTTTCGCGGAAGCTGGCAACTCATTCGACCAGTATACCAACTACAACCCGTACAAGCTCTACCGTTCGGCCGGCCTTGGAGCCCGGATTTTCATGTCGGCATTCGGTTTGCTAGGGTTCGACTACGGTTGGGGTTTCGACCAGGTTCCGCGTGTAGCGGGGTCTGATCAAAAATCCGGCATCTTCCACTTCATCATTGGTCAGCAAATCCGCTAACTCCGGCGGCGTGGCAGCCCGACATCTTCTCTCCCTGCAGATAAATCGTATGAGCAACCGGATTTTACGAGTAGTCGCCGTGCTGGCACTGGTAGTTGGGGCCTTCAGCCCTAAGCTGGCAGCGGCCCAGAAGTTTGGCTACGTCGATTCGGAGTTCATTATGAGTAAGATGCCGGCCTACACGCAGGCCCAGCAGGAACTCAATACGCTGTCGGCCAACTGGCAGCGTGATCTTGAAACTCAGAAGCAAGACGTTGATAAGCTACATCGGAATTATCAGGCCGAAGAAGTGGTTCTGACAGAGTCGATGAAGAAAAAGCGTCAGGATGAGATTCTGACCAAGGAACAGGAGCTCAAGACCTACACCAACAAAATTTTTGGCTACGAAGGCCAACTGTTCCGCAAACGGCAGGAACTGACCAAGCCGGTGCAGGACTTGGTGTTTGAAGCCATTGCTAAAGTGGCCAAGAAAAAGCAGCTAGCCATTGTGTTCGATAAGGCCGGCGACCTGACGATGCTCTACACCAACCCCGTGCACGACTACACCGAATTCGTACTTGAGGAGTTGGGTCTGGCATCGCCCGAGCGCAACCAGCCTGGCCAGAAGGGGCCGGTGAAAACCGTCACGCCGCCTACTACGCCCGTTGCCGGCGAGGCTTTATCGGCCACCGACGACGAGGAACCCGCCCCAGCTCGTCCGGCTACCCGGAGCACTCCGCGCCCGGCAAGCCGAAAGAAGTAACTTTGTGCATCTAACCCTCTGATAATTCCCTTTTTAATGACCACCATGAACAAATTCCGCGTTGCCCTGGCCGCTGCTGCCCTCACTTTCACTACGGCTACTGTTTCGGTAGCCCAGACCGCGCCGCTGAAAATCGGGTACACCAGCGTGGAGTATGTGCTGAGCCAGATGCCCGAAAGCAAGCAGATTGAGTCGCAGCTGAAAGACTACAGCACTCAGCTTAAAAACCAGCTCGATACCAAGTACACCGAATACCAAACTAAGGGCGAAGCCTTCCAGAAGGGTGCCGCTACCATGCCCGACCCCGTCCGGGCCGACAAGCAGAAGGAGCTGCAGAACCTGCAACAGTCGATTCAGGAGTTTCAGCAGAGCGCCGAAACGTCGCTGCAGCAGAAGCAGCAGACCTTGCTCAAGCCGGCCCTCGATAAGCTCCAGCAAAACATCGACGCTGTAGCTATGGAAAACGGCTATACCTACATCCTCAATTCTGATGGGGCTAGCCCGGTGCTGCTCCACGGCCCTAAGGAAGGGGACGTATCGGACCTGATTTTAAAGAAGATGGGCATTACGCCTGGTGCCAACAACACGAAAGTCGCTACGCCAGCCGCTCCTGCTCCGTCGGTAGTACCGGCCGCTTCCAAAACCAAAACCAAGACCAAGAAGTAACCGCTTCGGCTGTTGTTTTACTGAACCACCTGCGCAGCCGGGGCTTTTGCTCCGGCTGCTGCTGTTTTATTTCCGGGTCATTTCTACCTAGGTGCGGCCCTACCAGTACGTAATTACTTTCTCTATGGCAGAGCTGGAAAAAGCACCAGAACCAGCCGATCAGGCCCTCAACCCGCAGCAGTTGCCCCACCCGGCGGCGCCTTCCGTACTGGACGCTGTAACCTACGCAGAAGAAGAGGACGACGACGATGATAGCGAAGGTGGCGACGAGCTCTACGAGCACCACCGCTTTCAGGCCAACCGCAAGCAGGAGCTGTTGAGGTTGGATAAGTTTCTGCTCAATCGTCTTCAAAAAACCTCGCGCACGCGCGTTCAGCATGCCATCACGGCCGGAGCAGTGCAGGTAAACGATCGGGCGGTGAAGTCGAACTACCGGGTCAAGCCCCTCGACATTATCACGGTGACGCTGCCCGAACCGCCCCGCGAGTTTAAGGTGGGTCCCGAGCCGATGGACCTTGATATCCGCTACGAGGACTCCGAATTGCTGCTCGTTAATAAGCCGGCCGGGCTGGTCGTGCATCCGGCTTTCGGGCACTGGGAGGGGACGTTGGTGAATGGGTTGGCCCATCACCTAAAGGATTTACCCACCGGCCGCAACGGCGAGGTCCGCCCCGGTCTGGTCCACCGCATCGATAAAGACACGTCGGGACTGCTGGTTATTGGTAAGTCGGAGTACGCCATGACCCATCTTTCGAACCAGTTTTTCCACCACACCATCGAGCGTACCTATCTGGCGCTGGTTTGGGGCGTGCCAGCCGAAGAATCGGGTACCATTCGCACCAATATTGGGCGCAGCCTCAAAGACCGCAAGGTGCAGGCGGTTTTCCCCGAGGGCGAGGAGCTAGGCAAGCACGCCGTGACGCATTACCGGGTGCTGCAGTCGCTCGGGAAGGTGGCGCTGGTGCAGTGCAACCTTGAAACCGGTCGTACCCACCAGATCCGGGTGCACATGAAGCACATCGGCCACCCGTTGTTCGGCGACGCCACCTATGGCGGCGACCGGGTAGTGTACGGGCAGCGAACCGGTGCTTACAAGGCTTTCGCTGAAAAGGCTCTGGCGCTATTGCCCCGGCAAGCCCTGCACGCCCGCTCACTTGGCTTCGAGCATCCTACTACCCTCGAACACCTGCAGTTTGAAGTTGAGCTACCAGCCGATTTCGCGACAGTGCTGGCCATGTGGGAAGAATATGCTCAGAGCGGACAATAAATATGTAAGGCGGCAAGCCTCAAGCAAAAACAGCAACCAGCAAAAAGGCCCGCTACCAGTATGGTAGCGGGCCTTTATTTATGACGCCGAAGCGCAACTCTTACTTACGACGGGCTGGTGCTTTGGTAGGCTTGGTAATGGCTTCTACAGCCGTTTTAGCCTGCTCATCTTCTGGGTTCAGCACTAGCGCCTGCTGCCAGTAAGGCAACGAGGCATTCTTATCGCCTTTCTGGTAGTAATAGTAGCCAAGGTACTTGTTGGCTTCTACCAGTCCCGATTTGTAGCTGTCGGGCTTGTCGGAGGCGTTGGCCATCTTGATGTACTCCTCGTAGTAAGGCTTCGCCAGACCCTTCTTGGAATCGGGGTCGAGGTTGGCGTTGGCACGAGCGCGCATCTGGTAGCCGGGTACATACTCGGGGCGCTCCTTCAGCAATACGCCGTAGAGACTGTCAGCAGGCATGTACTGCTCATTCATCTCGTAGGCCCGGGCGAGGTACACCTTATCGGTGAGTTCACCACCTTCGCTGGCCTTCATCATGGCCCGGTAAGTGGAAATGGCTTTGGGGTAGTCCTTAGCCGACATATAGGCTTTGGCCAACTCCTTGCGCAGTTCAGCAGCTTTCTTAGGGTCAGCCTTAATGGCATCCTGCACAAGTGCTGCGCCCTCGGCCGTTTTGCCACCCTTAATAAGCATCTTACCGTAGTACACGTTGTCTTCCGGAATCGACTTACCCTGGGCTTTGGCTACGGTCATGTACTGCTGCATGGCAGCAAGAGCCTGATCATTCTGGCCCATCTCGTAGAGCGAGTAAGCCTTCAACCGATTCATGGTCAGATTGTTGGGGTCATTGGCAAGCACCTTGTCAATTTCCACCATCGCCTCCGGGTACTTCCCCGTCAGATAGAGGAAAGAGGCGTTCTTAATCACCGTTTCGGGTGATTTCTCGGCCAGCGACATATACTTCTGGAACTGGGCCAACGCTTCATCGTAACGACCAGCGAAGTAATAGGTCTCAGCCAGCGAGTTATAGGCTGGCGCGTAGTTCGGGTCGATGCTGATAGCCTTCTCGAAGTTCTCTTTGGCCCGGTTGTAGTCACGGGAGCGCAAGCTCAACTGGCCACGGCGCACATAGGACTGCACATTGTTAGGATCGGCAGTATTGGCACGCTCGTAGCTGTTCATGGCCTCACCGCCGCCAGTTTCGCGCTTCTGATAAAGGTCGCCACGGGCAATCATCAGGGTCGGATCGTCTTTACCGGTTTTAGCGGCAAAGGCCTCACCTTCCTTAACATACTCCAGTGCCTTTGTGATGTCCTTAACATCAGATTCGGCGTAAGCCTGGGCAATCATGGCGAATACCTTCAGGTCTTTCCCCTTGGAGGCCTTTACTGCGGCGTCGAATTGGGTCTGAGCTTCGGTTGCATTGCCTTTAGCCAGCGCGGCACGGCCAGCGGCAATCATGGTCAGAGCATCCTTCTTCTCGAAGGGAATACGGCTGAAATAATACGCGGCCGAGTCGTTGATACCGCGCAGTTGGTACAGGCGGCCAAGTTCGAACGAGGTTTCATTCGACTGGCCCTGACGGAGCAATGTGGCACGGGCTTCGTTGTAACGCTCCATTTCAAGGGCTTTCTGCACACCCGTAGTTTGAGCCAGGGCGGCCGAGCCAGAAACAGACAACGCAGCGAGGAGCGTGAGCTTCCAGGGCTTGAGGTTCATAGGTAAAAGGTTAAGTGGAAATCTGAAAGGAAAGGGAAAAACTTATTTGGGCTTCACTTCAATGATGCGTACTTGGCCAGTTGCGGGCATTAGACCCGACTTGAGCATGATGAGCTGACCCTTGTTGCCCGCTACGAAGGATGCAAAACCGGTGCCAAGACCTGCACGCGCCTCGCGGCTGATAATGTAAAGCTCCCGCCGTAGTGGATAAGTCTTCTGCGCCAGGTAGGCTTGGTAGGGCTGTACGAAGTCGTCGGGAGTGTTGCCGGTGGCCTTGCTACTGATACCTGCCACCCGTACCCGCCGCAATAGCTTCTGCACGCCCGCATCGTCGCGGTCACTTATCCAGTTAACGCCTATTACGCCCACTGCGTTCGGATGGGTTGCAACGTAATCGAGCAGTGCCGGGTTCGACTCGGAGGCGAAAATACCCTTGGCCAGCGCCACACCCCGGGTAATGGAATCCTGCACGAAGCGGGCGGTGCTGGAGTTGTTGTTGTCGAATACGGCCGTAATCTCCCCCCGCTTATTGCTCGGGCTCACTTGGCTCCACTGCTGGAGTTGGCCCGTGAAAATACCACGTAGCTGGGCCGTTGTGAGCAGCGAGTCGGGGTTGCTGGGGTGTAGGATGATGGCTACGCCATCTACGCCGATGCGAATGGCGCGGGGCTCTAGTTGCAGGCGTTTGAAATGGGCCTGCTCGGCCGTAGTCAGCTTCCGCGATACCACGGCCAGCCTAACACTGTCATCGAGGAAAGCCTGTATCACCTCGCGCTCGGGCCGATATTGGGCCTGTAGGTGAGCCGTGGGGTAGAGCTTTTGAAACGTATCGACCTGCGACTTAAGAATGGGCGCAAACGTTTCATCAACCCCGATGTTGATCGTGCCGCTGGTAGGCGTATCGATGGCTGCCTTGCTGCCAGAGTCGTTGCCATTGCAGCCTGCCAAGGCAGCAGCCCCAAGCAAACCGGCCACTAGGCCCGTGAAATTAGCGCGCATCATCTTCATCTCGGTTCTTGCTGAAGTGTAATTGGTAGGTGCGAACAAATCTAATGATTCCGTAAAATACGAAGACGGCTGCCAGCAGTTGGCGCGGCGTTTCGCCCAACGACAGCGTACCAGCCGGCACAAACCAGAGGTAGATGCCCAACACCACATACAGCACTGACATAAACAGGGTGAAGTAGCGAATTAGGCCGGGCTGGCGGTTAGGCTGGCCCAATCGTTCGTGGGTAGGAGGGAGGTCGGGCATAGAGAAGCGAAAAAGGCAGTAGGGTCGGCTAACGTAAAAATAGCGCGTTTTTGTTCAGGCACGAATTGGCGGAAGGGTTCGCGGTGCTAGTAAGCTGAACGGAAATGCGTAAAAAAAGTCAGCCAATGGCCGGTTTGCCCCGGTCATTGGCTGACGAAAGGTAGCTTAAGATACGGCTGTCTGGCCGAAAAAGGCTAGTTGGAAAGGGTTACTGATAGTGAAAGGTGATGGGCAGGTTGTAGCGCACCGGTACGGCGCGGTGGTTCTGGTAGCCGGGTTTCCAGTTCGGCATCTGGCGAATAACCCGGCTGGCTTCCTCATCGGTGCCATAGCCTAAGCCCTTGAGCACTTCCACATCACTGATAGCGCCATCGGGGTTTACGGTGAAAGCAATGTATACGCGGCCCTCCACGCCAGCCTTTAGCGCCTGAGTTGGGTACTTGAGGTGGCGCTGCAGGTACTGCATCATAGCCGCGTTGCCTCCCATGAATTCGGGCATCACTTCCACATAAGCGAAAGGCTTGCTTACGGTAGAGGCTGCCGAACTGGCGGCTGTGTCGTTGCCACCCTTATTCGGTCCTAACGTGGTGCTGAGGCCACCGGTGCCGTCGAGGTTGATGTCGCCTCGTGCTACTGGGCCATCAACGGCGGGCGGAGCCACTACCGGCTGCTCTGGCTTAGGTTCTACCAACTCATCTTTTACCACTTTAGGGGGTAGATCATCAACATTAGTGCGCAGGCTGATGGTCGCTTGGCTAGCGGGCGGCGGCGTTACCGGGGGCTGCACGAAGGTAGGCGGTGGCATAATGATGACATACGGCCCGTCGGGTACGATGGGCACCGCTACCACCAGCGGCGGCCACAGCGTACGAACAACGATAGGTAAGGCAACCAGCAACAGAAGCAAGGCACCAGCTAGTCCAATGGCTTTAAGCACATGACGGCCATAGAGCTGGCGCAGGGCGTAGGCTCCGTAAGCTTTGTTACGCCCCTCGAAGACGATATCATCGAGGGAAGGCAGGGAGATGGGAGCGGTAGTGGTCATGGTATATGGGGTTAAGGTGAACGGAAATACGGTTCGCTTACCAAGCCCCTGCTACCCTCACTCTTTCTCCTACCCGCTGGCTTTCAGGGTATCAACGCTTTTAGCGTGGTCGGTAGTATGCACGCCTACTATATTTTCTTTCCTCAAACCGCAAAATAAAACCCCGAACCAGACGGGCGTCTGATTCGGGGTTTACAGTGAGCCAAAATAAATCGGCCAACTGGTATTTACTTGATGGCGAAGGTTACGGGAACCGTGAAGTACACGGATACTGCCCGACCATTCTGCTTACCAGGCGTGAAGCGTGGCAGGTTCTTGATAACCCGGACCGACTCTTCGTCGCAACCGGCACCAATACCTTTCTGCACTTCCACATTCGAAACCGACCCATCGGGGCCCACTACGAACTTGATAAACACGCGGCCTTCTACCTGGTTGCGCAAAGCCATTGCCGGGTATTTGATATTGCTACCAATGTACTTGAGCAATGCTTCCTGTCCGCCGGGGAAAACCGGCATCTGCTCCACATAGGTATAAGGCGTTGCTTTCACCACTTCTTCCACTGCCTTGGTGCCCTCACCGGGCTCCAGCCCTTTCAGGTCGGCAGGGTTGTCAGTATTGCCCTTAATCGTCACGGCAGCTACCGTTTTCTCCTCCAACTCCTTCTGGTCAGGAATTTCTTCCTTCCGTACCTCCTCGTCCTTTTTCACGACGGGTGGAGTGAACTTGATGGTGGAGAGCTTCGGTGGTGGCGGTGGCGGGGCCTCCGGTGGTGGTGGCGGGGGCGGAGGAGGGGCTACCTTATCCAATGGCGGGGCTTCCATCAGCTCGTTGATCTTGAGCATCTGATCCTCCACTACCACTTCGTCTTTCTTCAGCATGCGCGCCACAAGTGGGAACGCAACCAGAAGAGCGAAAATGGCAATAGAAATCAGAACTGCCCGAGTTACGTGCTTGCCGTATACCCGCCGAATTAGATAAGCCCCGTAGGCCTTATTACGCCCCTCGAAGACGATGTCGTCGAGCGAAGCGTTGGCCAACTGTGCGTTGTCCATCATAATTCAGAGGATTTAATCAGGTCTACATCGGCCTTCGAAATATCCACCAAGGCGTATTTACGCTGGTCGGTGATGTTCATTTCGTCGAGGATGTCGACCATGTTTTTGTAGTTGGACTTGTCGTCCGGCTTAATCAGCACGACAAGGTCTTTATTGCTACGGCGCGAGAGTAGCTCCTTGCGGATGCCATTCGCATCGTAGCTCGACAGCTTCAGTTCCGGCTTGGTGTCAGCCGATAGTAGGCCGTCGTAATAATAAACCTTGTTGTTCTCCCCGAGCAGAATGGTGAAAGCATTGGATGCTTTGATCTCCGACTGTTCGGTTTTGTCCTTCGGCTTCACCGGCATCGTGACTTGCATCACGGTGGGTTTGCTGAAGGTGGTCGTGAGCATGAAGAAGGTCAGCAGCAGGAAGGCAAGGTCAACCATCGGGGTCATATCGATTTTGGTCGACATCTTTTTCGCCCGCTTTTTGCCGCCTTTTCCGCCGCCGCCGCTATTTTGTTGTATTTCTGCCATGGTCTCTGTGCGGGTTACTTACCGGCCACCGGTTTGGTTTCGAGGTCGGTAATGAGATTGAACCGGTTAATGTTCTTCTCCTGCATCAGTTTGATGACTTTCTTCACCGTCGGCACATCGGCTTGTCCATCGCCCTTAATGGCGATATACGGAGCCGCGTTGAACTGCTTCTGGCTAAGCGACCGGGCCGTTACTACCCACTCCATGAGCTGGTTGTTGGTCGAGTCGGCCGGAATACCGTCCTGGGTTACCTCCTTGCGCTTCTCGGGGTCGAGGTTAAGCAAAGCGGGCAGCTTCTCGATGGGAGTACCAAAGCTGGCACCTGCACCGCGAAAAGCCTGCACCTGCTTAGGCGTAAAGCTGATGCCATACTTAGCGCCTACCTGCTTAAGCACCTCATCTTTGATTTCATCGTCGCCGATACCAAAGAATATACGCTTGTCCTTATCAATAGCAACCGTTACCACGTGGGCATCGGGCAGCCGGATTTCGGAAGTCGAGGAAGGCGTTTCCACCACTACGGCCTCTTCCGGGGCAAACTTGGTGGTGAGCATGAAGAAAGTCACCAGCAGGAAGGCCAGGTCTACCATCGGAGTCATATCCAACGACGGCGATGTTCTGTGAGGCTTTACTTTAGGCATTGCTGGTGTAATTAAACGCGTGATTCAGAAACGAACAACTCACGGTTTTAGTGCGCAAGGCGCTAAAACTAGATGGTGGTCGTGGTAACCG
The DNA here is from genome assembly GCF_002204745.1 of Hymenobacter amundsenii. Lineage (GTDB taxonomy): Bacteria > Bacteroidota > Bacteroidia > Cytophagales > Hymenobacteraceae > Hymenobacter > Hymenobacter amundsenii. The sequence continues at coordinate 4,928 of NZ_NIRR01000019.1, read as the reverse complement.
GGGCCGAGTGGTCGGTTGCGCCGTGCTGGGCCGAGAAGGTCTGAATGATGCTGAAGCCAGCTTCGTCGATGCTGTAGGTCAGCTCGTCAATTTTGCTGGTGAAAAAGTTGTAGGCAACGATAGCCAGGGCCGAACCGGTAATACCGAGGGCCGTGTTGATGAGGGCTTCCGAAATACCGTTGGCCAAGCCAACTGCGTCAGGAGCACCACCCTGGGCCAGAGCCGAGAAGGCCTTGATCATACCCAGTACCGTACCAATCAGACCTACCAGCGTGGCAATAGAAGCCAAGGTAGAGATGATAACGAGGTTTTTCTCCAGCATCGGCAGCTCCAAAGCAGTCGATTCCTCGATTTCCTTCTGGATAGCCAATACTTTCTGGTCTTTCTCCAGGTAACGGTCGCGCGACATCTCCTGGTATTTCACCAGACCGGCGCGAACAACGTTAGCTACCGAACCTTTCTGCTGGTCGCAGGCGGCAATAGCACCCGTGATGTCATTCACGTTCAGCTTTTGACGGACGTTACGAACAAACGATTCGATGCTCTTCGAGCCTTTAGCGCGGCTCAGGGTCAGGGCCCGCTCAATCGAGAAGATGAGAACGAGCAGGAACATGGTCATCAGGACCGGTACTACCGGACCACCTTTGTACACTACACCGAAGTAGTCGCCCGCGATGGGGTTGTTTTCGTTGTTGCCACCTTGGAAGTGGCTACCGTCACCAAATACAAAAATGAAGAGCAACACGCTCACAACGAATGCCGAGATGATGGCAATAACGGCAAAAGCGGATGAGCCACTGCCGCGGGATTCGCCTTTTGGCGCAGCAACAGCAGCGGCGGGCCGGGCCGCGGGCTTATTCATAGCATTCTTTTGTTCCATTGGTCCGGAGAATTAGTGGGTTGTTGGTGAAAGGTTGAGCAGTTGTAAAAAAAAAATGAAAGAAGTGGTGGGTCTGATATTCTGACTTTTCTTGTTTTCCTGCACGCTGCCGACACCGGGGCCGGAGTAGTACAGGTTGATGTGGAAGCGAAAAAAGCCGGCGAAAACTAGACTAACCTTGGCAAACCTAGTTAAAAAAGCTGACTGCTACCAAAAGAAAAATGGGTTTAAACGCTTTAAACCCATAGTAACCGCAAAAAAAAGCGGTTTCTTCGAAAAAATCAGTTGATTTTGGAGGCTCCGATGCGTTTGGCTTCTTCCCAATAAACGTCCATCTGTGCCAACGTTAGATCGGATAATTGGTGACCATCCTGGGCCGCCCGCGTTTCAAGGTACTGAAAACGCCCAATGAACTTACGGTTTGTGCGCTCCAATGCTTCCTCCGGGTTGATGTTGGCGTGCCGGGCAAAGTTGATGAGGGAAAAGAGCAGGTCGCCGAATTCAGCAGCGGCCCGTTCAGCGCGCTCTTCATCGTTGGCGGCGGTTGTAGGTGGCGGCTGGTTGAATTCGGCCCCAAACTCGGCCAGCTCCTCCTGCACTTTCGCCCATACCTGCTCGGGTTGGTCCCAATCGAAGCCTGCGCCCCGGGCTTTTTCCTGAATGCGCATTGCCTTAATGAGGGCCGGTAGTGAAGCAGGTACGCCACCCAGAACCGAGGAGTTGCCTTTTTCGCGCAGTTTAAGTTGCTCCCAGTTGCGTTTCACCTCGTCCTCGGTGTCAGCTTGCACGTCGCCGTAAATGTGGGGGTGGCGAAAAATAAGCTTCTCACACTGGGCATTTAGTACGTCGGCGATATCGAACGCGCCTTGCTCGCTGGCAATTTTGGCGTAAAACGTCAGGTGCAACATCACGTCGCCCAGCTCTTTTTGCAGATCGGGCAGGTCGTGACGGATGATGGCGTCGCTGAGCTCGTAGGTTTCCTCGATGGTAAGATGGCGCAGGCTTTCGAAGGTCTGTTTCCGGTCCCAGGGGCATTCGGCCCGCAGGCGGTCAAGTACGTCGAGCAGGCGGCCGAAGGCAGCTAACTGTTCAGTTCGGCGGGTGGTAGCGGTGGTTTCCATCAGGCCAAATATACAGTAACGGGTAATGGGAAGGAACCTGACTAAAGCAAGATTGCGGATTGCTTCAGCTGGCAAGCTGGTTTACTGCGTAAGGAAACCAGCTTAGGTTGGCTACTTTTGCAGCCTGTTGCGGGTGATTTCGCCCTTCTACTTTTTACCAGTCCTCATCGTGGCTCTAATTAAATCCATCTCGGGCATCCGGGGTACCATTGGCGGCGCGGCCGGCGACGGCCTGACGCCCATCGATATTGTGAAGTACGCCGCCGCCTTCGGGACCTGGGTGCTTGACAAGACCCAGAACAACCTCATCGTTATTGGCCGCGACGCCCGCATCTCGGGCGATATGGTGAACCGGCTGGTAACGGCTACGCTGCAAGGCTTGGGCATTAACGTCATTGACCTGGGCCTGAGTACCACGCCCACCGTAGAAATGGCTGTGCCCGCCAAGCAGGCCGGCGGCGGTATCATTCTCACGGCCTCGCACAACCCTAAGCAGTGGAATGCGCTGAAGCTACTCAACAGCAAAGGCGAGTTTATTTCGGATGAAGACGGAAAGCAGGTGTTGGCCCTCGGCGACTCCGAAGCCTTCGACTTCGCCCCCGTAACCAAGCTGGGCAGCTACACCACCGACGACTCGTTTTTGCAGCAGCACATCGACGCTATTCTGGCCTTGCCGTTGGTTGATAAGGCGGCTATTAAGGCCAAGAACTTCCGGGTGGTGGTGGATGCTGTGAACTCCTGCGGGGGCTTCGCCGTGCCGATGCTACTGGAGCAGTTAGGCGTTGAAGCCATTGAGAAGCTGTTCTGCGAGCCTACCGGCGACTTCGCTCACAATCCCGAGCCACTTCCCGAAAACCTGCGCGAAATTGCCCGGGTGCTCGAAAAGGGCTCTTTCGACCTGGGAATTGTAGTTGACCCCGACGTGGACCGCTTGGCTCTGGTGAACGAGGATGGCACCATGTTCGGGGAGGAATACACCCTGGTAGCAGTGGCCGATTACGTGTTGGGCCAGAACGGCGGCGGCAATTCCGTGAGCAACCTGAGCAGCACTCGCGCCTTGCGCGACGTAACCGAAATGCACGGGGGCCAATACGCTGCCGCTGCTGTGGGCGAGGTGAACGTGGTGAATAAGATGAAGGAAACCAACGCCATCATTGGTGGCGAGGGCAACGGCGGTATCATCTATCCCGAGCTGCATTACGGACGTGATTCGCTGGTGGGCATTGCGCTATTTCTGAGCCATCTGGCCCAATCTGGCCTGACCATGACGCGCCTGCGGGCTTCGTACCCGAACTACTTCATCTCGAAGAACAAGATTGAGCTGACGCCCGACATCGATACCGATATGGTGTTGGCCGAGATGGAGAAGCGCTACGCCAAGCAGCCGGTAAATACCATCGATGGCGTGAAAATCGAGTTCGATAAGGAGTGGGTACACCTGCGCAAGTCGAATACCGAGCCCATCATCCGCATTTATGCCGAATCGGAATCCAACGCCACGGCCGACCATTTGGCCAACAAAATCATCGGCGACATCAAGGAAATTATCAATCAGTAATTTTGCTGGAGTAGAAGTGAGAGGTGACACGAACGAGCGGCTCAGCATCTGCCGGCCGTTGGCAAGTTGCCCCGTGTGCTCTATCATCTCACTTCTCGCATCTAACCTCTCAGCTCTCCAAAATGAACGTGTATTTCGATAACGCCGCTACTACGCCGCTGGACCCCGAGGTGCTGGATGCCATGCTGCCTTTTTTGCAGAACCATTATGGCAACCCTAGCAGCATCCACGGCCACGGGCGGAAGGTACGGGCGGCCATCGAAAACGCGCGCAAAACGATAGCCCACCTCATTAATGCCGCGCCGGCCGAAATCGTATTCACTTCCTGCGGCACCGAGGCGGACAACTATGCCGCGTTTGGCAGCGTGCGAACACTAAGCCTCCAGCACGGCATCACTTCCAAGCTGGAGCACCACGCGGTGCTACACCCCATGCAGGCGCTGGCCAAGGCCGATGATCTGGAGCTGAGCTACCTGCGCCACGATGAGCAAGGCCGCTTTGATCTGGAGCATCTAGAAGAACTACTGGTCAGCAGTCCGCGCACGTTTGTGAGCCTGATGCATGCCAACAATGAAATCGGCAACCTCAACGATATTGCGGCCATCAGCGAAATCTGCCGGCAGCATCAGGCCGTGTTCCATACCGATACGGTGCAGACCATGGGCCACTACAAGCACGACGTACAGCAAGTGCCGGTAGACTTTTTGGTGGGCTCGGCCCACAAGTTTCATGGGCCCAAAGGTATTGGCTTCCTCTACCGACGCTCGGGACAGACGGTGGATGCCTTGATTTATGGGGGCTCGCAGGAGCGCAACCAGCGGGCGGGCACCGAAAACGTGTACGGTATCGTGGGAATGGCTAAGGCCCTCGAAATTGCCTGTCGGGGCATGGCCGAGCACCAGCAGCACATTCAGGGCCTCAAAGACCGGTTTATTACGAAGCTGCAGGCTGACATTGAGGGCGTGGCGTTTAACGGGACGTCGGCGGAGACGGGGCAGAGCCTGTACACGGTGCTGAGTGTGAGCCTGCCGCCTTCCGAACTAAACGAAATGCTGCTTTTCAACCTCGACATCAACCACATCTCGGTGTCGGGCGGTTCGGCCTGCACCAGCGGGGCCAATGCGGGCTCCCACGTGCTTAGCGCCTTGGGCTGCGACCCCGACCGCGGAACCATCCGCTTCTCGATGAGCAAGTACAATACCGCCGAGGAGGTCGATTACGCCGTGGAGCACCTCGCCAAAATGTACCGCAAGGTGACTGCCTAAAAGTGAATCAGGGAGTCGTGCTATCATGGTAAGGCAAAACTGACGTAACCCTCCTTCATAGAGCAAAAAGTCCCTGCCGCAGAAGCGGCAGGGACTTTTTGCTC
>NZ_NIRR01000018.1 GCF_002204745.1 Hymenobacter amundsenii | reverse complement strand
CGGCCGCCCGGCCGCTCAACCGCCGCGGTGGCCGGAGCCGGAGTGGCGAGAGCCGCTCCGGGGAAAGCCGGGCGCGGCAGCGACCGGCCAACTCCGGAAGGTGGTACCCCCGAGGCTCCGCGCCCGCCCCGCGAAGGTGGCCGCCCACCCCGCAGCGGCGGCAACGATACTCCTCCCCGGGAGGGTGGCCGGTCGGCGTCCGCCGATGGCGAAACTGGTTCCGACAACCGCCGGGGCCGTTCGGGCAGCCGCCGGGGTAGTACCCGTTCGGGCCGGGGCGGCAGCTCCGGCGGGGCCACGCCGCCACCCACCGACTCCTGATCATCTCCTTTCCTGACTGACGTTATGACTAAGCTGTTTCGCGGGCTTCAGGCTTTGATTTTCGGCATGTTGCTGCTCACGGCCTGCGACCCGGCCGAGGTGTACGAGAAAAACATCGACCTCACCTCGCCCGCCGGTGACCCCTACGTGTGGGCCGTGCAGAACAAACCCACCTTCGAGTTCGACATCACCGATACTACGCAGCCCTACGATGTGTACCTTAACATCCGCAACGCCATGGATTACGGGTACTACAACCTCTACGCCCGCGTTACGCTCACGGACCCCGATGGCAAAATAATCTCGCGCAAGCTGCACGAGATGACGCTCATGGACCCTAAAACCGGCGAGCCGCGTGGCAGCGGCAGCGGCGACATCTTCGACCACCGCATTCTGGCCCTGCCCAACCAGTCATTCACTCAGCCCGGCACCTATAAAATTGTGCTTGAGCAGTACATGCGCCAGGATCAGCTCCGGGGCATTATGGCCGTGGGCGTACGCGTGGCCCGCCATGAGGCCGGGAAGTAGCACGAGTCACCAAAGCCGCTTATAACCGGGTGTACGACCCAGTTTTATCCAAAAAAGACCCGCTGGCACTGCCAACGGGTCTTTTTTAAATGAATGGGGCAAGCAGCTTAGATGCGCTCAACTTTAACGGCGTTCTGGCCCTTCTTGCCATCGACGATGTCGAAGGAAACCCGGTCGTTTTCGCGGATTTCGTGAACCAGTCCAGTTTGGTGAACGAAGATTTCCTCGTTGTTTTCGTCTTGAACAATGAAGCCGAATCCTTTGGATTCGTTGAAGAACTTTACTTTACCGGTTTTCATAGCGGGGGTAAACGGTTGTGGAGTGGAAGAATGGCGGTAAATCTACACGGTTTTTCAACCCGACAAAAGACCCTGGCCCGGAACGTGGCCGCGCCGGTTGCGTATGCACACCCAACTACCACCTTAGCTTCCGCGCCTTATGTCCGATACTGCCAACCCCAACCCCGCCAACGAATCTGCCTCAGCCGCAAAGCCCGCCGCCTCGCCTGCGGCCAACCCTGCCGATGAGCTGCCGCCCGAGTTGCGGGCCCCAGCTAATACGACCAGCGAGCAGCCCGTGGCCCACGACCGCAATCATGAGCAAAACGAGGTAAGCGGCGCCAGCCGGGGCGAATTCGGCCGCCAGGACCTGGAAGGAGCCACCAAGGGTGGCTACAGCGACGAACCCAGCCGCGGCACCCAAACTTACGCCGGTTCGGTAACCGAACCCGCCGCCACCACCGGCTATGTGGGCGAGCGGGCCCAAACCGACCGGGGTTTCCCCTCGGTCGAAAATGGCAGCTTCGGCACGGTAGCCGTCGGCGCCGGCGACACGCCCGGCTCGGCCGTCGGCGCTAGTTTCGGCAACGATAACGACGCGCCTCAGGGCACTGACTCGGGCTACGCGGCCAACTACGGCACCTCGTCGTTGGGCGGCACCCAAAATACCGGCGCTCAGCCCGATACCACTACCCGCAACCAGCGCGAAGACTACACGCCCGGCCACCCCGAGGGCGGCCCCGTAGGCCAGCGCACCGGCCAGGCGCCTACCAATGCCGACACCGGTCGCGATGAGGCCGAAGCCACACCGCCCACTACCGCCGACCGGAGCGGCTACGAAGCTGCCGGCTCGGCCAACTCGGAAGGCAGCGAAGCGGAGGGCTTCGGCACCAAAGGTGGCTCTTACAACGACGAGTACGACGGCGCAGAGCCCGGCCAGCCCGGTTCGCCCGCCAAAGGCGACCACGACCAGCAGGAGGCCGCCAAAAACTACGGTGCTGCCTCCGACCAGCGCACCAACGCCCCCGACTCGCCGGATTACGGCTCGGCTCCCGGCCAAACCAGCTCGCCAGACAAGGCCGTGTAAGTATATTACGGCATCCAGACCCTAAAAAAGGTCTCCCCGCTCCCGCTTATCACGTGGGCGGGGAGGCCTTTTTTTGACATGGAAAACGTTCTGATCAAATGCTAACAGGCTGGTTTTGGAATGGCTAGGGACGGTCAGCGTTGCGGCGCGTAGCCTGGAACAGCTTGCCCTTTTCGTTGCTAAAGATAAAGTCGTAGTCGTTGATGTAGACCAGCGCTTCGGCCTGCCCGGCTTTGGGCAGACGCAGGCGGCTTTTGAGGCCATCGAAGAGCGGCCGGCCGGGCAGGCGCTCGAACTGGTAGGCACAATCGACACCCAATAAGGCTACCCGGCGGCCGTCGGGGCTGATATCGGCGGCCGTGACGCGGGTGGGTAGCAGCAGGCTATCGGAGAGACGGGCTACATAGTGGCCGGGGCGAGCGGGCAACACGTATTGCTTGGTCCAGAGCGTGGGACTGCGGTTTTTGGTGAACAGGTAGAGGCTGTCCTGGTAATAATAAAAGGCCTCGCAGTCGAAGTTGCGACGGGCCTTGGCGGGCGGGAAATCGTGCTGGTCGGGGTAGGAAAAGGTGATGGTATCGACCTGCTGCCAGGTGGGGCCGCTGAGGCGGAAGATGCGCAGGTTACGGCGCTTGTTGTGGTTGTTGCCGAAGTCGCCCACGTAGAGCTGGTGGTTGTCGTCCTGGGCCAGGTCTTCCCAGTCGATGTTCTGAAGCGGCTCCAGATCGAGGGCCTGCAGCAAGTCGCCCTGGCGCGTAACGCGGTAGAGGCGGGCCGTATTGCCGCCGTCGGCGTGGGTCCATAGGTCGCCGCCGGGGCCGGCCATTTCCAGGCCCGAGCTTTCCTGGGCCCGCTTGCTCAGCTCACCAATCTTACTGACGTGGTAGTCGGCATCGGCCACGGCAAAAGTGCCCCGGTCGGGGACCGGCGTGCAGGCAGGCAGCGCGGTCAGCAGACCAAGAGTGCAGCAAGAAAGCCAAAGATGGCGTGGCGGAACGGGCATGGTGAGAAAGTAGCAAGAAAGGGCAGAAGCAGTCGGATGGCCGTGGCCGTGCGGGCTCATACGCCGCCTGGGCGGCCATGGCTATTCGAAAGTGCAAATTTACCGGGCCCGGCGGGTGGTAAGCAACCGGTAAAGCGGCTATCTTACCAGAACCTTACGCTACCATGGCCACACTATGCTGCTGCCCGCTGCCGCCCCGCGCTTCCTGTTGTTGCTCCTGCTGCTAGCCGCGCCCCCGCTGGTGCGCCCCGGCGCAGCCCAAGCTCCGCTACGGGCCTCTGCCGACTCGGTAGCGGCTGCTCCGGCCCGCAACTGGCTGCGCCGGCCGGCAGTGCTGCGCACGGCCATACCCGTGGCCCTGGTGACCCTGGGCTACCTGAGCCGGAGCGAAAATCTGCTCGATGAGCTAAAGGAAGAAGTGCGCGAAGAAACCCGCGAAAGCTTCCCCAATTTCCATACCCACCTCGACAACTACTCTCGGCACGTACCCGCGCTGGCCGCCTACGGGCTGTTTGCGGTGGGCCTGAAGGGGGAGCGGGGCGTAGTGCCGTTCACGGCCTGCTACGGCCTCTCGCACGCCCTGAGCACGGGCATCGTCAGCAACCTCAAGCGCATCAGCCACACCCGCCGGCCCGATCAGCCCACCGATTTCAGCTCCTTTCCTTCGGCCCACACGGCCGAGGCGTTCCTGACGGCCACGCTCTTGCACGAGCAGTTCGGCCGGGGCCGTCCCTGGGTATCGGTGGCGGGCTACACCGTGGCCACCGCCACCGGGGCCATGCGCATGCTCAACGACCGGCACTGGCTCACCGACGTGGTGGCGGGGGCCAGCATCGGCTTTCTTTCCGCCGAAACCGTGTGGCGGCTCTACCCTGCCGTGGTGCGCCACCTGCCCCACCTGGCCCAGAAGCTGCTGCTGCTGCCCACCTACGCCCCCGGCGGGGCTGTGGGGGCGGTACTGGTGGTGCGGTAATGCGTTAGTGTCTCGGATGCCCGTCTCTCCATAAGCGGCCGAAGTAAACAGGTGCACGGGTGGCCGGCGTACTCTCGCCGCCCAGAACGAATTTGCAAAACCTGTCCACGGTTCGCTGTTTATGGAATGATGCGCAAAGGCGTGTTTTGTGGATGCTGCGCTGAACATTTTCAAAGACGTAGGCGAACAGGACTTTGGAGGCAGTGGAGAGGAATAAAGTCTCTCCCTCGTCTTGGTTCCGTTCTTTAATATAATCGGTGTTATAAGCGTAGCCTTGGAAACGTGGTGGTTTTCGCCCTGCTGTGTGGGCTGCTGCCGGTGTGGTACTTTGCCGGGGACCACGCACCGGTTTGGGAGTTTACGAAACTCATCTCCCCGGCCAGTTTCCTGAACTTTGAATCGTAGACGAGTTTTTTAAACTCGCCCTGCCCTATTGGGGCCACCTAGCCACCTAGTGCCGGGCTGATTTCTGCCGTTCACGAAAAGGAGCGTATTGTTGTAGCCGTCTGTATGGAAAAACAAGAGCGCGAAATTTGCAGGGGCCACTGGCTCTATGGCGGTGTTCAGCCCAAAGGGGTTATTGTCAAGGCGCTCAACTATGACTATTACCACGAGGAAGAAAAGGCGGCTGGTTTTTTCGACCTAGCAGAGGAGGCGCCCGTCTTGAATGCGGAAGGGGAAATGTACTTCATCGAATGGACCGATGCTGCGTTTGCCGAACAAGAAAGCTACACGGCTGGCTGTTTGGACTTAGCTGAAACCGTCGCTCTGGCCTGCTCTATTATTGGGCAGCCCATCCGGTGGCTACCCCAAAGTGAAGTCGAGACGAAGAAGTGAATAGTCGTTCAAGAAAACGGTCCACTAAAAAGCCCCAACCATCCGGCAGGCGCCTTACCATTCTGCTAGGGTCGCAACCAGTGCATAGCGTCGCCCTCATTTTCAAATAAGGCTAGGTCGTAGGGCCGCGACGCGTCCATCGCATAGGCTACCTGCTGCTGATGCCCGGGGTCGTTGATGTACTGCTGCGTCATGTAAGGCGAGCTCAGCACCGCCATCCGCAGGCGCCGTGGTGCCAGCCGCGCCAACGCTTCCGGATAGAACGTGCTGTTCACCCAGGCACTCAGCGCTACCGGAGCCTGCGCCCGCCGGCGTACGTCCAGCAGCCAGTCACTCAGGTCGTGCGCCACGGCTACCTCCAGCATTTTCCAGTATTCGGATTGTACCACCTCCAGCTCGGCCTCCGTATGCCAGCGCACCACCATTACGCGCAAATCGGATCGAAAAAAAATAGTACGGGAGGCAAGCTCTATGGTATCAATCATAGTACAAAGATACTACCTGCCTTATCACACCAAGACAGAAGATAACTGTTGTTTTAGAAGTCACCTGTACTTTCTGAAGCTATCTGGTTGAGCCAGTCTATTGCCTTTGCTTCGTCGTCAAACACGTGGTAAACCAAGGCCGATTCGCGGGCATCGTGCAGTATTTGATTCATGGACAGCCGGGCAAACACGTCTTGGGCTAAGAGAACGGCGCCATAAATGCTGGCGTTGCGCTGCCTGTAGCCTCCGAGCCAGTTCGCGACAATCCACGCTGTTTCCTCTTCGGTATGGGGGGACATCTGGCGTTGGTCGCCCAAGAGCCGGTTCCAGCCGTTGCGTTGGAGCAGGTTCGAGGTGTGGGTCAGCAGGGCTTGAAAATCAGCAAATTTGCGTTTGCCGGGATGGTACCGAAAAATGACGTAGCCGTTGGGGTGCTCATAAAGGCCGCCCACAGCGTTTTCAAAATAAAGCCTTGGTAGTTTTGAGGTCGGCATGAGATGATGGTAGGGTGGTGTTAGGCGTGTTGCGTTTGCTGGCTTACTAGCGGCGGGCCAGCACCTGGTAGCTGACGGCCGCGCATATGCTGACGCACCCAGCGCAAATATGCGCAGGCGCATCAGCAGCTCGCGGGGTACATACCGGTGCTGCCTAAGGCGGCAGTCGGCAAAGGACATGCCGGCAAAGGTAAGGCGGGCTCGCAATGCATGCACCTGTTCAGCTCAACATCGAGAGAGTGTTTACTGAAACGGTGGTTTCAATAAGGCGTAAGTTTATGTGTTATAAACGGTGGTTTATAAAATGTTATGACCTGTTCCGCTGCCGCGGCTATGGTAGTGCCTTACTTAACCTGTCAAACTCAATTAGCCAAATCAAGTATATCATAAACTTACTACCATAAGCGTGAAGACGCTCGACAGGAGCAAGACTGACGTGCGACTGGTGCCTTTGGAAGTGTTCAGAATACAACTATCATGGCAAAGCCTTGGCCGATGATAGCCGTTTCGTCCAATCAAACGTCGCCTCGTCGAGCAGCCGGATTTTGCGCAGGTCGGCGGGCTGCTGGAAGGGGCCGTGCGCTACCAGCACCCGAGCCAGGCGCTTGCCCACGTAGGGGTGGGCCTGGAGCACCTCGAAGGAAGCGGCGTTCACCTGGAGCAGGGCGGGGGCGAAGCCGGGGGCCACGAAGGTGTACTTGCGCAGGCTGTCGACGAGGTCGGGGGCATCGTGCAAAACGTAGATTTCGGCCAGCTGATCTTCCTGCCGGAAGCCGCCCAGCCGCTGCCGGTATTCGACTATCCGCCGCGCTTACGTCAAGCGCTTGAAGACCCTTCGCGGGCTAACCCCAAACGAATTCGTGTGCGCCAGGTGGCAAAAGACCCTTACTGACTTTACTCGTGATCCGACCCATCGCAAGCTGGGAGTATCCACCTAATTCTTTCCAGTCAAACTGAAGCTGCCGTTTCGGCGAAGCAGGAGTTGTTCCCATCCCATTTTAATGCCTCCTGGTCCGAACCAAACCATTTTCAGCTTTGCCCAGAAAGGGGTAGCAAAGGGAGCGGGTTCTGCCCATTAGCTTCCTAAGGCAGGGGAATGGCGCGGCCCTGTAGAGCCTTCTCTGCCTCTGGCAAAATTTCGCAGTTATCCCAAATGCCCGTTAAGAGCGTGTGCGCGTAGGAATCGGGGAGCCCATTCGTCTGCATTAACTCATGCGCCCTACAGTTGTCGTAGGTGAAGGCGTGAAAGGTATAGCTGAAACGGCCATTGGTATCATCGAGCAGCAGATACCACACCCGCGGGGTACCGTCGTTGGCGGGCATTCCAATCACGCCCGCGTTGAGCCAGCATTGCCCGGCCCGCTCATCGGCAAAGGGAAGTCCGGCGTGGCCAGCCAGTACCACCTCGGCCCCGGTGGCAGCAAAGCTGGTTTCTTTCACCGGCCAGGGGGTAGAAGCGAACACAAAATCGGCGATGCCGGTGGCCGCCCCGTGCAACACGGCTACCGCCTTGCCCGCATAGCGGAAAGACAGCTGGAGCGGCAGCGTACTCAGCCAGGCGACCGAGCCAGCCGATAGGCTTCGCACCGCGTAGGGAAACCAGGCGCGGGAGAACAAATCACACCGGCTGCCCTCGGCGAAGTTACAGCCGCAATCGTCTTCGCCCCGGATGATGTTCTGTTCTACATTGCCCTGAATGGCGTGTACCCCCCAGTCTTTCACCAGCTGCACCGCGGCTTCGGGTTGGGCGCAGTAGCCCACGATGTCGCCAGTGCAGATGACGTTGCCAGCTGGAATCTGCAGCTGGTTGGCAATGCCTTGGAGCGCCTCCAGGGCCTGGAGGTTCGAGTAGGGGCCTCCGAAAACAAGCAGCCGGCCGCTTCGCGTGCCAAGATCCTGGGGGAGTGGGCTATCCATTAGCGGGCAATAGGGCTTTTTTACGGAGAAGAATACTGAGGCCGAATATCCCGAAACAGAAACCCGACGTGATGAGGTTGACGCTCAACAGCTCCCCGTATTTGCCGTCGCCCAGCCACAGGGAATCGGGCAGGGAAAACAGCGTCAGCAAACCGCCCAGCACCAGCCCACCCACTACCGACAAGTGAAAAGCCCAGCGCGGGGCAGGCGTGTTCCAGAACAAAAACACGGGGGCCAGCCCCAGTACCAGCGTCCCGCTGATAGTGGTAGCCGACAGAATGGCGGGGTTGAAAAACACCGGCAGCGTGCCCAGAACCGTTAAAGCCACCATCGCCCACCGGCCTCGCGATACGCTTGGCACGGCCATTTTGCTCAGGTCAATACTGACCAGTTTGGAGAAGGAGGCCATGGCCGAATCGAGGGTCGACGAGGCGGAGGTTACCATGATGAGGTTCATGAGCAGCAGCATGGGCACCCCGAAGTAACGCGCCACGGCCACCGGTGCTTCGCCGGTGAGGGCGTTGAGCTTGGCGAAGATGCCCACGAAGCTAAAAAAGATGATGCAGCCCGCGCCGATAGCACCCGCCCAAAGGTACGACCTGAGCGTGGTGCGCGTATCGGAGATAAACCCCCGGTCGGTGAGCACCGGGTCGTGAAAGGGGTAGCTGAAACACTGCACCAACGCCACCAGCAGCAAATCGATGCCCTGCCCCAAGGTCCATTCCCCGCTGCTCAGAAAGGGCTTCAGGCTACCCCCGTATTGCGGCAGGATAAAGCCCAGAATAACCGTGAGCAGCACCACAAAGAGCGCCATCTGAATCACGTCGGTCATAATCGAGCTGCTCATGCCGCCCTTGAGTGTGTAGGCCAGCGTCAGCAGGGTGAACACCACAATAGCAACGTAGTAAGCACTCGTGCCCTGTGCGCCAAAATAAGAGCCGATGACGATGGTGTTGGACCAGATTTCGTTGTAGAGCCGAATGATAATCAGGAAGGTAAAGACCAGAACTGCCCCCGCGCCATATTTCGATTCCAGAAAATGGTGGATGCTGCGGTAGCCCCCCTTGTTGCGCATGGAGACGATGACGAAACCGGCCACCAGAAACGACACGTAGTACCCCGCGTAGGCCACGCCCCCCACCAACCCGAAGCTCTGGCCCAGGTTGGCGGCATTGGTAATCGACTTGGCAAACAGCCAGGAGATGACCAGACTACTGGTCAGAAAAACAGTATTGGGAGTGCACTCTTTGCGGGTTCCTCTGAAAAATTCGGCCGCCGTCCGGGCCAGCGGGGACACGAAAAATAACGTGACGCTGGAGGCCAGCACCAACGCCCACTGCAACAGGGTTGTACTCATAAGGGGTATTTAGCGGGAAGCCCACCAAACGGGAAAGTTGATGCTGTTGTTCTGGGTTTTGTCGGCCGCTTTATTGTACTGCACCGTGTTCAGCGCGCTTTCCGTGCCGGGGTAGGGCATCCGCACGGGAATCAGCCCGTTGTTGAGGCTGGCCGAAATTGTTTTCAGGCGGGGATAACCCGTCCGGCGGTACTCGGTCCAGCCTTCGTAGCCGTTGTTGATGTTACTTAGCCATTTCTGCGTCAGTATCTGCTCGATGGGGTCCTGGCCGTTCTGGCCGTAGGCCACCTTGCTGCTGGTGAGGTAGCTGGCGGGCAGCGCCGTTGCCCAGTACTCAAACGACTGGGTAATACCCTGTTCATACAAGGCCTTCGCCGAGCCGGATACCAGCTTCCGCTCGGCGGCTTCGGCCAGCCAGAAACTGGTTTCGGCCGCCGTCATGTAGTTGGCATACAAACGGTCCGAATTTTCCCGGAAGATGGTCCCCGTAAGTGAGTAATCGGCCAGCGAGATAGAGAGTTTTGAGGCATCCGGTCCGTTCAACAGGCCTTTGTAGGTACCCGGCCTGGCCGCCGTTGGGCGAAAGTACGTCGCTATCCGGGGGTCGTTCAGCCCCGTCAGCAGTTCCTCGCTGGTTTTGGACATGATAAACAGGTTGAAATCACCGACCCGGGCGGTAGCCATGCGGAAATTATTGGGCTGCGTCAGCGAGAATCGGTATACGGCATTGTCCGCATTCGTCTTGATGAAATTGCCTTCCGACACGACTTTTTGCAGGGCAACTTTCACGTCTACCTTGCCTGATATGCGCATCAGGCTCTTAATTTTCAAAGAGTTGGCAAATTTTACCCATTTGCTGCGGTTGCCACTGTACAGCACGTCACCGTCGAGCGCCGTAGTCCCTTTGTAGTTGTTGATGGAGGCGATGCCCTTGTCAAGGTTGTCGAGGATGCCGCCGGGCGCCATGTAAATGGATTCCTGACTGTCGTAGGCCGGCGTAACTATCCCCGCTTTGCCCTGCAGCGCTTCGCTGTAGGGAACGTCGCCGTACAGGTCCGTCAACTCGGCGGCGATGTAGGCTTTCATAATCAGGGCCGGGCCTTCGTACACCCCAAAAGCCACATTGGCGCGCGATTTCTGCAGCAGAATCTCGTTGTCGCGCAGATTGCTGTACATAAATGGCCAGGGATTACCGCCGTACTGCGGCTCGCTCAGGCTGTGCCGGTCAAACAGGTTAAAGTCGATGGCCGTAAAGTACTGCCCCAGCAGGTTGCCGGCCACAAAGGCTTCGTACGCCATCTGTTCGCCGTAGTCGAAGGTGATTTTACGCAGCAGCAGCGACGGTTGCACGTCGACCGGCGCGTTGGGGTTCGTATTGATGTCCTCGAAGCCGTCCTTGCAGCTGGGCAGAAAGCCAGCCAGTACGGTCAGCAGCAGGATGCTGTATAATTTCCGTTTCATGTGCTGTTGGTAGGGCTTAAAAGTTCGCGCTTAGTTTCACGCCCACGTTGCGGGTGGTGGGGTAGGTCATGTCCTCGACGCCCGTCTGTAGTTGGTTTTGTTGGAACGAGGTCTGCTCGGGGTCGAAGTGTGGGATGTGCGACAGGGCCAGCAGGTTCCGCCCGACTAGGGCCACGGTCAGCCGCTGCGTACGCAGCTTTTTGGCTAACCAGGCCGTTTGGGGCACGGTGTACCCGAGGGTCACTTCCCGCAGCTTTACATACGAGGCATCGTAGGTGCTGTTCTCCTCATTGTTCCGGTCGTAATACATCCGGTAGTAGGTTTCGGCCGGAATGGCGCGGGTATTGGGCTGGTAGTTCGGGTTGTCGGGTGTCCCGGTATTCACCACGCCTCTGGCTACGATGCCCCCCTCGGGCCGGTCTGCCGTTTCAATCAGCTGGCCCGCCACGCCGGCCAGGGCCAGCGTCCGCGACACCAGAATGCCGCCCTGCCGCCAGTCGAGCAGAAAGCCCGCATTCCAATTGCCGACGCTAAACTGGTTCGACAGGCCCACCATGAAGTCGGGGTTGTAGTTACCCAGCCTCTTCAGGGTGTTATCGGCAATATACTGCCCGTTGCTGCCCACAATAAATTCGCCCTGCGGGGTGCGCTGGTAGCCCGTGCCCCACATAGAGCCCACCCGGTCGCCCTGCCGCACCTGGTACCAGACCGTCTGGTTCACGTTGTCGTAGATGCGGTTGTAGCCCAGCGTCAGGGTGCCGACTTCATCGGGCAAGGAGACAACGGTAGTCCGGTTCAGGCTGAAATTCAGGTTCGCATTCCACCGGAAGCGGTCCGTCTGGATGGGCGTGGCGTTCACCACCGCCTCGATACCCCGCGACCGTACCTCCCCCCCGTTGATAACCCGTTCGCTGTAGCCTGTCGAAATGGCAATGGGTACGGACAGAATCTGGTTGCTGGTGCGGGCATCGTAATAGGTCAGGTCGAAACCCAGTCGGTCGTTGAAGAAGCGGACATCAGCCCCGACTTCAAGCGACGTGATGGACTCCGGTTTCAGGTTGGTATTGGCGATGGTGCTCTGGTCGCTGAAAGCAGGCTGCGAAAAAACCGGGTTCCGGGCGGTGTATACCCCCGCGGTCTGATAGGGACTGGTGTCGTTGCCGACATTGGCGACGCTGGCCCGGACTTTGGCAAAGGACACGACCGTGGGTAACGTGAACTGGTTCGACAGCACCCAGCTGGCCGCTACCGATGGGTAGAAGAAGGCCGTATTGGCCGTAGACGTGGGGGTGGCCAGGGCGCTCGACCAGTCGTTGCGCCCGGTAATATCGACAAACAAGACGTTTTTATACCCCAGCTTGGCCAGCGCATATAGGCTGTTGATGCGCTTGCGGCCACTCTGCTGGTAGACCTGCACCGGCGAGGCAGCGTTGTTGAGCTTGAACACGCCCGGCTGCGCCAGCGTCAGGGCCTGAAATTGGTCGAACGAGGTCTGTTGGTCTAGGCGGTTGCCCCCCGCCGATATGTCGAGCGACAGTGGACCCAGACTGCGGGTGTAGTTGAGCAGGAAGTCGGTGTTGATTTCGCGGAAAAAAACGGCATTCTCGGCGTAAGCGCCGTTCTTGAAGCGGTTGCTGCTGAAGGCCCGGCGAAACTGGCGGTTCTCATTGGAGTAGTCCATGCCGCTACGCACCAGCAGCGTCAGGCTATTGGCCAGCTCGGCCGTTACGGCCAGGTTGCCGATGAGCCGGTCGCGGGTAAACGAATTCCGGTTTTCGTAGAGCGTAAAATACGGGTTGTCGAAGTAGGTATAGTTGTAGGAAAACTGCTGAATACCCTCCAGCCCCGGCTGCCAGTACTGCTTCATGGCGTTGACATCGGTTTGGCGGCCCAGCCAGGCACTCAGGGCGTAGTTGGTGTTTTCCGAACCGTACTTGGTGGCGGGGCGGTTGTCGCTGCCGCTGTTGATGTAGTTGAGCGAGGAGCTGATTTTCAGCCGCCGGGTCGGGTCAAACTGCAGCCGGGCGGCCAGGGTTTTGCGCTTCAGGTCCACCCCCGGAATAATCGACTGGCTGTTGAGGTCGGTGTAGGAGAGCCGGTAGCTGCCTTTCTCGTAGTCGCCCGAAACAGCCAGGTTGTTGATGGCCGTATGCCCCGTCTGGTAAAAATCGCGCAGGTTGTTGGGGTGCGACACAAACGGCGTTGGGGTGATGGGTAGTCCGCTGTAGAGGTTTGTATCGGCACCGCGCACCACCCGGCCGTCGGGCAGGGTGACGGGGCCGTCGTACTGCGGCGTCAGCACGCCCGCATCCAGCTTCGGGCCATAGCTGTACGAAATATTGTCGTTGACACCTCCGCCCAGGCCGTCGCCGTACTTGAACGCCCCACTGTTGCCCTGTCCGTAGCTGTTCTGAAAGCGGGGCAGTTGAAACGGCTGCTCGGCGTAGAAGGTGCTGTTGAAGCTCACGCCAATGCCTTTGCCCGCCCCCGAACCGTCTTTGGTCGTAATCAGGATAACCCCATTGGCGGCCCGAGTGCCGTAGAGCGCCGCCGCTCCCGGTCCCTTCAAAACCGTCACCGACGCCACGTCGTCGGGGTTGATTTCGCCGGCCCCATTGCCGAAATCGATTTCCTGAAACCCGTTGGCATCGTCGTCGACCCGGTTGACCACCGTGGCGTTGTTGATCAAAATACCATCGACGACAAAGAGGGGATTGTTGTTGGTAAAGGACGATTCGCCCCGGATAGTAATGCGCGACGACGCCCCCACCCCCGTTGAGCCACCCGTGACCATCACGCCCGCTACTTTACCCGCCAGGTTGTCGAGAAAATTGGCGGCTTTCACCTCGCTCACCTGTCGGCCCTCTACCTTCTGCACCGCGTAGCCCAGGCTCTGGGCGTTGCGCTCCAGTCCCAGGGCCGTCACGACGACCTCATTGAGGGAAACGCCCGCAACCAGCTCAACCGTCAGGTTGGTTTGACCCGTGTACGGGACTTCCTGCGATTCGTAGCCCAGGTACGAAAAAACCAGGATGTCGTTTGGCTGGAGATTGGTCAGTGTGAACGTTCCCGCCGCATTCGTGAGCGTACCCGCCTGCGTGCGTTTTACCTGCACGGTGGCACCTACAATCGGTTGCGACAAGGCATTGTCTACGACTTGCCCGGTGAGTTTCTGGGCAAATGCAGGTACGGATACCAAGGAAAGAGAGGAAATGAGTAGTAATGTTCTCATTTATGGAGCGTATTAGGAGAAAGAACTTTTGGCAATTTACCGAACGAAGTGGTCTAGCGATGATGACCAGAAGAAAGAAGTGTCCTTCTTTCTTCTAGCAACCAAAACCAGCAGGGCGTCGCCCGACAAACGGCGTAAGCACGAGGCCAGCTAGGCGTTGGGGTCGGACATGGTCACGGGGCGTCGCCCGACAAACGGCGTAAGGGCGACGACGGATTTATGGCCGAAGCGTTACGCCCTTAAAGCAAGGCACCTTGTATGTGGCTATGCCTGCAAAAATGCCTGAATTATAACACGTTAAAGGCTTTATAATGCCTTATTCACTATTAAGAGCCCGTTAAGAATTATAAGTAGGTTGGCAGGCACAAAGAAACCAGTCAGGTTAATCCTTTTTTCTCATCCGACCAAAGATGTACGAAACGAACCTGGTTAATTTCCAGTGACAAGTTTTTGACGAAATGGTGCCCGATACACGCCGCCGCAAGCACTTGCTTCGCCTGATTATCGACACGTTGATTTGCCGGGCCAACAGCGGCTGCCAGCGGCCGCTGTTGCACCGCGAGTTTTCGGCTTTCCCATTGGTCTACTATTTTTTCCAGCTGGCAGGCTGACGGGCACTGGGCGGCACTAAACCAAGCCTCGGTGCGCCGCCCGCCAGCGCGCCGCCTCGTCGCGGCAGCCAAGCCCAGGCGTGGCCGTGCTCGACACGCTTTTCAAGTATAGGGCTTACCCGGACAGCGCCGCTGGCCGGGCCCGCATCGAACAGGCCGGCGCACTCTCCAGCTTCAGCCGGCTGGGTAATCTCTACAACAAGGCGCAGGCCGAAGCCGGCTGGACCACGCTCAAAACCGAGTCACTGCCCCAAGGCGAGAACTTTGCCAATCTCGAAGAGGCCCGCTTGGAGGTTGCCTACCACCTCGACATCTACTTCAATTTGGACCGACGCCACTCCGCCCTCGGCTACCGCTCCCCCATCAATTTGAATGCGACTAGAAACTCAACCTGGCTTAGCGCACTATCCGTTTTTACTGGACCACCCCAATTCTTCATTTGAATTTGAAGAAGCAGTACGGTTACGGGGCGGGTTTATGGAGGTGCGGGGGATTCACTGCGCTATTGCAGCACGATGTAGGGTAGCAGTTTCTCAAACGTCGCCTCGTCGAGCAGCCGGATTTTGCGCAGGTCAGCGGGCTGCTGGAAGGGGCCGTGCTGCTGGCGGTAGGCCACCAGCACCCGGGCCAGGCGCTTGCCCACATAGGGGTGGGCCTGGAGCACCTCGAAGGAAGCGGCGTTCACCTGGAGCAGGGCGGGGGCGAAGCCGGGGGCCACGAAGGTGTACTTGCGCAGGCTGTCGACGAGGTCGGGGGCATCGTGCAAAACGTAGATTTCGGCCAGCTGCTCTTGCTGCCGGAAACCGCCCAGCCGCTGCCGGTACTCGACGATCCGCCGCGCGTAGCCCCGCCCGATGCCCCGGATCTGCATGAGCTGGGTGGTGTCGGCTGCGTTCAGGTCGAAGGCCGCCAGGTGGGTGGGCTTGCGCACGAACCCCCCGGGCCTGGCCTCGAAGGGTGGGCGCTCAGGATATCGGTTAGCACCAGTTTTGGCAAAGCTGCGCGGCTCGCGGGCGGGTAGCTGCTCGGGTAGCTGGATGTAGGGAGCGAGGCGGGCGTAGGTGGTGTCGGAGAGGCCGTAGGCTTTGCGCAGCTGCTCCTTGGCCCGGAAGCCACCCACGGCGGCGCGGTACTTCACCAGCCGCTCGGCCAGCCAGGCGGGCAGCCCCCGCGCCTGCCAGTCGCGGGCCGTAAACGTATTGGGGTCGAAGGGGGCCAGCGGCACTTGGGGCACCCGCTCGCGGGCGGCGTAGGGGCGGCGGGGGTAGCGGCTGGCGTAGGCTGGCCGCGCCGTGCGCCGTGCGGCCAGCGTGGTGGCCCAGGCATCGAGGCGACGCTGGTCGGGGCCTGGGTCGTAGGTGGGCAGGGCGGGCTGCAGCAGCGTGGGCAGGGCCAGCCAGAGCAGCATCAGTGCCAGCAGCACCACGAAGCCCGTGGTTTCGCGCCGCGAGAAGCCGAAGTAGCGCCGCACCGCCCGCCGCAGCCGCGCGGCCGGGCCCATGGTGGGGCGTGGGGTGGCAGGCAAAGCCGGTTTCGGGCGGGCAGCAGGCATAACGGATAGCTTGTAGTGCGGAATAGACCCGGTTAGTTTAGCGGGAAATCAGCACAAAATCAATCCATTGCCCAGAAAATAACGCAGCTAAGCCGCCCGGTGCCCGGTAGCGCCTGGTTACTTGCGGATTTTGACGTCGACTTCGTAGCGGTAGCGCGGCGGGCCGCCGAGCGGAACCGCAAAGAAGGGCAGGGCCGTATCGTACTGGTCGGTCACGTAGAATACCAGGTCGTTGGGGGCTTTGGAAAGCGTCGTGAGCTGGAAGTCGAGCGAGAGGCCGTGCTCTTTTTCCGCAATCTGGTGGGTGCTGCTGGCCCACACGTTGTTGCCGCTCACGGTGGCGGGGTGGCCGTTTTTGGCCACGCTAAAAATCTTCAGGCCCACGTCGCCGTCCACGTCAAAGTTGCTTTGCTTGATGCTCACCACCCGGTCGTTGACGAACGGGTAGAGGTGGGTTTTGCGGCCCGGCACGGCGGCCAGGCGGAACGAGTATTCGTAGGTGAAGGCGTTGCCGCCCTCCACGGGCACGTTTTCGGTGGGCGAGGTGCTTAGAAAGTAGCGGTAGAGGTTGCCGTCGTCGCCGCTCTGGCCCTGCACTACCATCTTGAACACGTAGCCGTCGAACTCGGGCACCAGTTCCCCCTCCAGCGGGTTCAGGGGGCCAAACGTGTACCACTTGTTGTCGTAGGTTTTTTCGGCCCCGAAGCTCTGCTGGCGCAGCAGCGTGCCGCTGCGGTACTCACCCTGGGGCGAAATGGCGCGGGCATCGGGGGCCGAGTGGGCCCCGGGGCCGCCGTAGAGGCTGAAATCGGTGCGGGTGTTCCAGCCAAACTTGGCCTCGTCGTGCTGGCCCCCGCAGTCGGGGTCGAACACGCGGATATACACCGGCTGGCGGTTTTCCTTCGGAATCAGGAAAAAGAAGGTCTGCGTAAAGTCGTCGTCGCCCCAGCTTTTATCGGCCTGGGACCCGAACGTGACCAGGTAGGCAATGTTTTCGCCCGGGTTAGGGGCAGCCTGGGCCTTGGCCCGGGGGCTGGCGGCCAGCAGTACCACAAGCAAGGCTAATAGTGAAGCCAGTGGGCGAAGGGGAGAAGAAGGGTGCATAAGCCGAAAGTACCGCCCGTAGCGGAATTATCCGCTGATAGGGGGCCGAATTGGCGGCCGGCATTGCCCATGTGGGCCGGGTCGCGTATCATTACATCTCCGTCAGTCGCTCGTTTGCCCCCACTCATGCCCGATACGCCTCACCAGACCACCCACTTTCTGAATATGCTGACCGCCGAGGTGGCCGGAATGCGGGAAATCGTGAACCGCCGCTTTCGCCCCCTCTCCGACGACCAGCTCAATCGGGGGCCGGGGCCGGGCAAGTGGAGTGTGGGCCAGTGCCTGGAGCACCTCAATATTTTGGGAGGGCTCTATTTACCCCTGATCAGCCGCAAGCTCAAGGCCGCCCGCGAGCGGGGCACCCGGCCCGCCGACGCGGTGAAACACGGCTACGTTGGCCGTAAAATGACGGAAGCCCTGCGCGTACCGGCCACCGAAAAACCCCTTACATCGCCCCAGCAATACGCCCCGAGCGGTTACCGGCTGCCGCGCACGGTGCTGGAAGTGTTCGGCCGCCAGCTCGACGAACTAACCCACCTGATCGAGCAGGCCCGCACCGTAAACATGAACGCCGTGCGCATTCCCAACCCCATTATCCCACTCTACTACCCCCGCCTGCCCGACGTGCTGGAAATGTTGGTTGTGCACCTCGACCGCCACATCGGCCAGGCCGAGCGCGTGCTCGATGGGCTGGAAGGGAATGAATCGGTGACTGAGTAACTGAGTAGCGCCGGTGTAACCCAGCGCCCCGTTGGCCCCCGTGGTCGGCGGGGCGCTGGTGTTTTTTGCCTTCTTCCCGAAGTTGGTTTGTGGAATCCGGCGGTGGCTGGCATCAGGGTTTTTGGCAACTTGCCCTTCTCCTTCCGACTCTATGCGCCCTTTCCTGTTAAGCCTACTTGCCCTGCTGATGCTCATGGTACCCGGTTCGTCGCAGCATACGCCTTCGTTGGGCGGCCTTGGTGGCCCGAACGCGGCTACCTGGAAGAAAATCGACCAGCTGCTGGCTAAGGAGCAAACCGCTTCGGTAGCCAAGCTACTGGAGCCTCTCTACCAGCAAGCCCGCCGCCAGCCCGAGGCTGCGCCCGAGTACCTGCGCGCCCTGCTCTACAAGCTGCGCCTGCTGGAAAGCAAGGAAGAAGAGGCCGATTTCCAGGCCATCCGGCTGCTGGAAGCCGATGTGAAAACGGCCCAGTTCCCGGCCCGGCCGGTGCTGCACAGCCTGCTGGCCCAGCTCTACACCCGCTACTACGACCAGCACCGCTACCAGCTCTACCGCCGCACCGCCGTAGCCGGCCCCGACACGGCCGACCAGAGCCGCGCCGACCTGCGCACCTGGGACGCCACCCGCCTCGGGGCCGCCGTGGTGAACCACTACCGCGCCTCGACCACCGATGAGCCCCACCGTCAGCAGCAACTGAAACTGGCGGACCTGGGCTACCTCAGCCGTGGCGCCGATACCGAGGGCCGCCAACGCCGCCCCACGCTCTTCGATCTGCTGGCTTTTCGGGCCGTGGAGGGCCTGGGCAACGATGAACTCTACATTACGAAGCCTGCCCAGCAGTTCCAGCTCACCGACCCGGCCCTGTTCGGCCCGGCGGCCGGGTTTGCCCGCCTGAAGCTGGCAGCCCCGGCCGCCGACTCGCTCAACGGCCAGTTTCACGCCCTGCAAGTGCTCCAGCAGCTGTTGGCCTTTCGGCTGACCGATAAAGCCAACCCAACCGCCCTAGCCGACGCGGATTTGCAGCGGCTGGAGTTCATGCACCAGCACGCCCGGCTGGAAAGCAAAGCGCAATTCTACCGCGCCGCCCTGGCCCAGGCCGCCGAAACCTACCGCGCCCTGCCCATTGCCGCCGAGTTCCGAGCGGCGGAAGCGGCGGCCTGGCAGGACGAAGAGCCCGCCAAAGCCCACGCGTTGGCCCTGGCCATAGAGCAGCAGTACCCCAACACCCGCGGGGCCCAACAAGCTGCCGCGTTGCGCCGCCAGCTGGAGCGGGTAGAGGTGAGCTTCACGACGGAGGAAGTACTGCTGCCGGGCCAGCCCTGGCTGCTGAGGCTGACCGCCCATAATGCCCCGCGCCTCTACGCTACCGCCTACCGCCTGAGCAGCGCCCAGCAGCTGCGGCAGCTGGAAAAGCCGGAGCTGTACGAGAACAAAACCCTAACGCAACGCTACGCCCGCCAACTGGCCGCTACGCCCGCCGCAACCTGGACGCTGGACGTATCCGGTTCGGCCGATTTCCGGAGCCATACCGGGCAGTACGCCAGCCCGGCCCTGCCGGTGGGCCAGTACCTGCTCGTGCTCAGCACCGCACCCGCCAACCCCACCAAAGAACAGCCCGGCACCGTTACGGCCACCAGCCAGGTGCAGGTGAGTGCGCTGAGCTACGTGCGCCGCAGCGCCCCCGCTGCCGACGGCCCCGAGCTGCTGGTGCTCCACCGCCAGACCGGCGCGCCCCTGGCCGGGGTGCGGGTGCTGCCGTTTTTCTTGTTCTACGACCAAACCAAACGCCATTACCAACGGCGGCGAGGCGAAGTTCAGACCACCAGCGTTGCGGGGCAGACGCATGTTCCCGTAAAGCTGGTAGGCAAAGACATCCAGCTGGAAGCCGCCCTGTTCACTCAGGGCCCGGATTCGTTGCTGATGACGGAGAATATGGGCTACTATGGCCCGCGTCGCAGCCAGTTGAATGAGGAAGATGAATTCGAAAGCCGCACCTTCCTGTACACTGACCGGGCTATCTACCGGCCCGGGCAAACGGTGTACTTCAAGGGAATTGTTGCCGAGCAGCGGAAGAGCAAGACAAGGGTGCTGGCCAATTTCAAGGAAACTGTGGAGCTTCACGACGTCAATGGTCAGGTCGTGCAACGGGCCGAATTTCGGACCAATACGTTTGGCTCCTTCCACGGCTCTTTTGTGCTGCCAACCGGTTTGCTCAACGGACAGATGACGTTGGTTGCTGCTGAATCGGATAACGGCGGGCAAATCGATTTCGCCGTCGAAGACTACAAGCGGCCGACGTTCCAGGTGACGTTTGCGCCGGTGCCGGGCACGCCCGTGCTGGGGCAGTCCGTGACGGTGCGCGGCACGGCCACCGCCTACGCCGGCCAGCCCGTGGATGGGGCGGCCGTGAACTACCGGGTGGTGCGGCGCACGTTCTGGCCCTACTTCGGGCGCGGCTTCTACGGGGGCGGCGCGCCGGAACAGGAAATTGCCAACGGCACGGCCCGCACCGATTCGGCGGGCGGTTTTGCCGTCACGTTCGTGGCCCAGGCGGGGGAAACTGCGGTGGGTAGCAAGCGCGGCTCCTGGCAGCCTGGCTACGTGTTCGAGGTAACGGCCGACGTGACAGATGCCGCCGGCGAAACCCGTACCAGCGAGCAGCGCCTCAGCCTTGGCACCGAGGCCCTCACGCTGCGCTTTGAGATGCCGGAACTGCTGAACCACAACGCGCTATCAGCCCTGCGCCTGCTCAGCACCAACGCCACTGGGGAGGCATTGCCAGCTACCGGCGAGCTGCGCCTCTACCGCCTCACGCCCCCCGCTCAGGCCTTCCGGCCCCGCCTCTGGGAGCGGCCCGAGCGCGAAGCCTTAAGCCCGGAGGAGTTCCGCCGACAGTTTCCGCTCGATGCCTACGCCCAACAGGACAACGACAGCACCTGGGCTCGCACGCTGGTCCTGACCCAACCCTTCAATACCGAGAAAAGCCCCTTGTTGCCCGAACTGGCCGCCCAGTTGGCCCGCCAGGAACCTGGCCGCTACCTGCTCGAAGCCACCGCCGCGCCGGTAACTGCCGGCCAGCCCGCACCGCAGGCCGAGCAGCGCTTCACCCTCTTCGACCCCGCCGCCGCCCGGCTGCCGGTGCCGGCTACCGACTGGTTTGTACCCCTGCAAGACAGCATCCGCCCCGGTGGCGTGGCCCGCTTCCTGGTAGGTAGCTCCGAAAACGAAGCCCGCGTACTGCTGGAAGCCGAGGCCCGGGGCGAAACCCTGCGCTCCGAGTGGCTGACGCTGCGGGCCGGCGAGCAGCGCATAGTGGAAGTGCCGGTGTCCGCCGCCCTTGGCGAAACCCAGCTCTACGTGCACTTCACCCAGGTGCGCGACAACCGCCTCTACCTCCACACGGCCGCCGTGCAGGTGGCCACGCCGCCCGCGCCGCTGGTGCTCAGCATCGCCACCTTCCGCGACAAGCTCCAACCCGGCCAGCGCGAAACCTGGCGCGTCACCATCCACCAAACCGATGGCAAACCCGCCGACGCCGAGCTGCTGGCCACGCTCTACGATAAGTCGCTAGACGTTTTCCGGCCCCACAGCTTCGCGCCGCTGGAATTCCCAAAGCCCTATTTGCCCGCCACGCTGGCCTGGCAGGGTCGGTTTGGGCTGGAAGAGAGTGAGGCGCTATTCGATGCGCAGCCTGAACTGGATTCGCCCGATGAAATCAGCTACCCGCACCTACATATGTGGGGCTTTATGGGGGAAGACACGAGAGAAGAGGCGGTTTCAAATCGGAAAAGCCTGCGCATGAATGTGGCAATGGATGCTGATAGCAAGCAGCTTAGTGAAGTAGTCGTCACCGGAGCGGCCAGACAGACGTCTGCACCAATGGCCAGTGCCTTGGCTGGGAAAGCAGCCGGCGTACAAATCAGGGGGATGAGTTCGATAAATTCTTCCGACTCTGCCCCACCAGTTGTCTCCCAACCCGACCTAGGCAACGTGCAGGCCCGCACCGACTTCCGGGAAACGGCCTTCTGGCTGCCCGCGCTGCGCACCAATGCCCAGGGCGAAACCGTCCTCGAATTCCAGATGCCCGAGGCCGTCACGCGCTGGCTGCTGCTCACCCTGGCCCACGACCAACAGCTCCGTTCCGGCCAGCTGCGCCGGGAGCTCGTGACCCAGAAGAAGCTACAAGTGACGGCTAACGCCCCGCGCTTCTTTCGCGAGGGCGACCAGCTTACCTTCCAGGCCAAGCTCAGCAACCTCACCGACCAGCCTCTGCGTGGCACCGCCCAGCTCTTCCTGCTCGATGCCCGCACCCAGCAGCCCCTCGAAGCCCGCCTGCTGCAAAGCCCCGCCCAACTCGCCTTCGACCTCAACGGCAATCAAAGCCAGGCCCTAAGCTGGAGCCTGACTATTCCCGAAACCGCCGAGGGCCAGCTGCCTCTGGAAGCCATAACCTACAAAGTGGTGGCATCGGCTCAGTTGCCAGTTGCCAGTTCCCAGTTGTCTGGCAAAGAGAAACGCCAACTGCGCCGCCAAAACAAACTGGCCACTGGCAATTCGCCACTGGCCACTGTTGAAGACGGCGAGCAGAACACGCTGCCGGTGCTGCCTAACCGGCTGCTCGTGACCGAGAGCCTGCCGCTGCCGATTGTGGGGCCGGCCACCCGGGAGTTTGAGTTGCAGAAGCTCACCAGCACTACCTCGGCTACCCGGCGCAATTACTCGCTCACGCTGGAAATGACGCCTAACCCGGCCTGGTACGCCATGCAGGCGCTGCCCTACCTGATGGAGTACCCCTACGAGTGCTCCGAGCAAACCTTCAGCCGCCTCTATGCCAACCTGCTGGCGGCCAAAATTCTGCGCAGCAGTCCGGCCCTGAAAACCACGCTGGCCGAGTGGCAACGCGCCGCCCGGTCGGGCGACAAAGCGGCTCTGAGCAGCAAGCTGGAGCAGAATCCAGAGTTGAAAGCCCTGCTGCTCCAGGAAACCCCCTGGGTGCGCGACGCCCAGAGCGAAACCGAGCGGATGCGCCGCCTCGCCGAGTTATTCGACGAGCCCCGCCTGGAGGCCGAAACAGCCCGCGCCCTGGCTAAGCTCCGCCAGATGCAGCTGCCCGACGGCTCGTTTCCGTGGTTCGAGCGCATGCCCGCCGACCGCTACATCACTCAGCTCATTGTGGCCGGCTTCGGCAAGCTGCAAAAGCTGGGCGCTTTCGATGCCCTGAAGGACGAGCAAGCCCGCCCGCTGCTGCAAAGCGCGTTGGCCTACCTCGACGGCGAGTTGCAGCAGGATTATGCCCGCCTGCTCAAGCAGCCCAAGGTTGACCTGACCAAAGACCACCTCACCGACCTCCAGATTCAGGCCCAGTACGCCCGCAGCTTCTGGTCGGCACCGGCCGTGCCCAAGGCGGCGCAGGCGGCTTTCGGCTACTACCAGCAGCAAAGCGCCACCTACTGGCCCGGCCGCACCCGCTACCTGCAGGCCCAGCTGGCCCTGGCCCTGCACCGCGCCAAAATGCCCACTCCCGCCGCCCAAATCCTGACGGCCCTGCGCGAAAACGCCTTGCACAGCCAGGAGTTGGGCATGTACTGGAAAGACGTACGCCCCGGTTACTACTGGCGCGATGCCCCCACCGAAACCCAGGCCACCCTCATCGAGGCCTTCGACGAAGTAGCTAACGACCAGCGCGCCGTGGATGAAATGAAGCTCTGGTTGCTCAAGCAGAAGCAGGTGCAGAACTGGCCCAGCACCCGCGCCACCGCCGATGCCTGCTACGCCCTGCTGCTACGTGGCTCCGACTGGCTCAAACCTGCCGCCGAGCCCCTGGTGGTGACGGTAGGAGGGCAGCCCGCCCAGCCCACCAGCCAGCAGGCCGGCACCGGCTACTATAAAATCACTTGGCCCGCCGCCGCCATTAAGCCTGCCCAGGGCCGCGTGACGGTGCGCAAGCCTGATGCCGGTGTGGCCTGGGGTGCCCTCTACTGGCAGTATTTCGAGCAGCTCGACAAGCTAACGCCCGCCGCCACCGGCCTGAGCCTGGAGCGCCAGCTCTACCGCGAGCAGCGCACTGCCGCCGGCCCCGTGCTTGAACCCCTCACGCCCGCCAGCACCTTGCGGGTGGGCGACGTGCTGGTGGTGCGCCTGGTGCTACGCGCCGACCGCGACCTGGAGTACGTTCATCTCAAGGACCAGCGCGCCGCCGGGCTGGAGCTCATCGGCCAGACCAGTGGCTACCGCTACCAGAACGGACTGGGCTACTACGAGAGCCCCCGCGACGCGGCCACCAACTTTTTCATCAGCTTTTTCCCCAAGGGCACTCACACCTTCGAGTACCGGTTGCGGGCGGCGCAGGCGGGCAATTTCAGCGGCGGCCTCTCGCAGCTGCAGTGCCTCTACGCCCCCGAGTTCACGACCCACTCGGCCGGCACGCGACTCACCATAGGGGCACAGCGGTGAGCCGACCAGGGAAGGCTGCTCTTTTGCGCCTGTACGCGGCGCTACGCCTGATTGCCGAGCTTACTTAGCCTTCCGGGTTGACACGCGCCCCCCAAAGCCGTACCTTTGCGCTTCGTTTAGTGTTGGTTAGAAAAGAAAAAAGTTGATGCGAAAGCTTTTCATGCTCCTTTCCGTGCTGCTCGGCAGCACTTCTGCCTGGGCCCAGGACGACGCCAAGGCTTCGGCCACCGTTACGCCCACCAGCCTGCCCGGCGAAGAAGAACTCCCGGCCCAGGAGCGCGCCGAGCGCGATTTCCTGATGCCCACCCGCCGCAAACGCGCCGCTACCCTCGAAGCCGCCGAAGAAGCTGCCCGCAAGGCCGAAGCCCAGGTTCAGGCTGAAATTGCCCTCACGGCCCGCGCCGCCGCCGCCGCTGAAGCAGCTGCCACACCTGAGCCCGTAGCCGCGCCAGTCGAAAAGCGCAAAGTGGTTATCAAAAGAAGATCAGCCCGCCGCTAAGCGCCGTTACATCCCGAATATCATCAACAGAAAGCCCCGTTTCGCAAGCGCGAAACGGGGCTTTCTGTTGAAAAGGTAAGCGATGGTGAAGCGCCGCCTGATGCTGGATTAGGCATCCTGGGGCATGAGGCGCACCACCAGCCCGTCTATACGCGGGTGTAGGCGAATCTGGCAGGAGAGGCGGCTGCCCTGGGTCATGATGGGCAGGCTTTCGAGCATGGCCAGCTCATCGTCGGAGGGCTCGGGCAACTCGGGGCCGGCCAGCACCTCTACGTGGCAGGTGCCACAAAGCGCCATACCCCCGCACGTGGCCTGAATGTCGTAGCCATCGGCCTTCATGATTTCCATCAAACTCAGCCCCATATCCGTGGGGGCCGTAATCTCGTGGCGGTGGCCGGGAGATTCCTCCACGTACACCCGTACTTCGTCGGTCATGTTTTTTTAAGAAGCTAGAAGTTAGAAGTCAGGATCTAGAAGGAGAAACGCCCTCACAATAGAGGAGAGGCCATTCTATCTGCTAGCTCCTAACTCCTGTCTTCTAAAGAGTAGGTACCCCGTTGACGGTGGTGTATTTGAGGGTGTACTTTTTATCGGGGTATATGTACTTGAACGCGCCCTGGCACATGAGTGCGGCCTCATGGAAGCCGCAGAGGATGAGCTTGAGCTTGCCGGGGTAGGTGTTGATGTCGCCGATGGCGAAAATACCCGGTACGGAGGTCGAATAGTCCTCCGTATTCACTTCCACTGCATTTTCGTTAATGCCCAGGCCCCACTCGCCAATCGGCCCGAGCTTGGGCGTGAGGCCGAAGAGCGGGATGAAAGAATCGGCTTCGAGTTGCTCGGTATCGCCGCCGTTGGCCGTGATGGTCACGGCGTTCAAGCGACCGTTGCCATGCACGTGGGTGACGTTGCTGCTGAGCACGAGCTTTACCTTGCCGGCTTCGTGCAGCTTCTGCACCTTCTCGGCCGAGTCGGCCGCGCCGCGGAACGTGGTGCCGCGGTGTACCAGCGTTACTTCCTTGGCCACGTTGGCCAGGAAAATGGTCCAGTCGAGGGCCGAGTCGCCACCACCGGCAATTACGAGGCGCTGGTCGCGGAAGGTTTCGGGGTCGCGCACCATGTAGTACACGCCCTTGCCTCCCTCAAACGTCGTCAGGTCCTCGATGGCAGGTTTGCGGGGCTCAAACGAACCCAGGCCGCCGGCAATGGCTACAGCTTTGCAGCTAATCTGGGTGCCGTCGGTGGTCGTAAGATGGAACGAGCCGTCGTCGAGCTTGCTGAATTCCTCCACCCGCTCGCCGAGCGTGAACGTGGGGTGGAAAGGCTCAATCTGGCGCATGAGGTTGTTCACCAGGTCGCCGGCCAGTACTTCAGGGAAGCCCGGAATATCGTAAATCGGCTTCTTGGGGTAGATTTCGGAGAGCTGCCCGCCCACCTGGGGCAGGGCATCTACCACGTGGCAGCGCAGCTTCAGCAGCCCGGCTTCAAACACGGCAAACAGCCCCACCGGGCCCGCCCCGATAATGCAGATATCAGTGGAAATGGAATTGGTCATGTACAAGCAACGAAAAACGGAACATCCGGCCCGTAGGGGCCGCCTGCTTAACAACCAAACCGCCCAAATCGTTGGCTAAAAAGCCAAAGCAGATTGGGTACCGGCCGCTACGCGGGCGCAAAGATAGGCAGCCCGCTGCCAGCTCCGTTCAACAGGTTAAGCCAAGCCGCAGAAGTTAAGTTATATCAGTATTTTCAGGACAATAAAAAACGCCCTCAGCGCAATGCTGAGGGCGTTTATGTGGTCGTGTAAGGAAGCATGGTAGGGTTTTGGTTTCCACTGGTTTCCATCGTTTTCCGCGTTTGCAGGCTGTTAGAGAATATTGCCAAGTAGCCGTTGGAAGCTGCTGGCAACCGAAATCATAGAAACTGCCACTCCAATCTGCCACTGAATTAATGCGCTCAGGCGGCCTTCTGGGCGGGCGAGTGGCGCTTGAACTGCTCCAGCAGCTTGAGCAGATCCACACCCACGTAGCGGTTGAACGATGCCTCGGTGGAGTGGCCGGTGGCCATCATCACCATGCGCTGCGGCACGCCCTGGAAGAGCTTAATAGTAACAAAAGTTTTCCGGCCAATTTTGGTGCTCAGGTTCAGCCGGGTCAGGTCGATGAGCCGGGCTATCACCTTGAGCATTTCGTTGACGTCGTAGCAGCACGGTACGAACAGGGGCGTCTGGCCCGCGTATTTGGCCGCCAGGGCCACCGGCTTGAAGATGTCGTCGTCGAAGTAGGGGATGTAACAGGCGTTGCCGCTTTTACCGCGGCGCCACTCGATGACCTGGTTGCGGGCCGTGGTGCGGGGCATGGTGTCGGCATCGGAAATGCTCACGCCCAGGTAACAGCACTGCAGGAACTTGTCGCGGGCCAGCTCGATGCGCTGCACGAACAAGGCGAAGCCGGGGCTCTCGACGCTGGGGCTCGACGTAGTGTACTGCTGCTTGCCTCGTTTGCGGAAGAAGTCGGCCTGGGCCTGGCACTGGGCCGCGTAGCCCTCGAGCAGCAGCGGCTGCAGTTCCGGGTCGCGGAAGCGCAGGGCGGCGATGGCCAGCAGCTCGGCGTCGCTGAGCGCGTCGACGCCGATGTACTCCTCGGGGGCGGTGAACTTGCGGTAGTGGCGGTGCACCGGCAGATCCTGCTCGATGTCGCACCAGCGCAGGAACGTGTTTAGGTGCGACATGTACTTGCCGAACGTGTTGAGTTCCTTGCCCAGGTGGTCGAGCACGTAAGCGCAAAATGGCTGGTAGAAGCTGGTAAGCGTCATGTCAGCGAACTGCAGCGGGGCCTGGCGGTACTCTTCGTAGGCCTGCAGGCGGTGCTGGGTGGAGCGGTAGGCGCGGATGGTGTTCTTGGAGGTGAGCCGCTTGGTTTTCTTCGACATCTTGGCGGCCTGCTCCTCCACCCACTCGTCGTACCAGCCCCGGGCCTCGGGCGTACCGATCATGCGGGTGGGCGTGCCAGCGGCTGCCGGCTGCTCCGCCACCGGGGCCGCCACGGCCGCAGCCGGCCGCACGATGCCGTTGACGGCGGCCAGCAGCTCCTCGGCCGGCAACAGGCGCCGCTCAGTACTGGCCAGGTTCAGTGCCGACACGGCCGCGTAGTTGATATCGGCCAGGCGCTTGTTGATGTCGGCCGAGAAGTTGCCGCGCACGAAGTTGACTTCCCTGGACTCGGGGTTCCAGTGCGCCGGCCGGCACACCTCGCCGCTGCTCACGCGCTTGCGGTGGCCCTGCCAGCAGATGGTGACCTGGATGGGCGCGTAGCCGTTTTGGTTGAGCAAGTCTTCGCGCAGCTGCCGAGTGATTTTCACCGGCCTACTTCCTGAGTAATGAATATACCCAGCTTCTTGTTAGGGGCGGCCGTGACGATTTTAAGATGGGCCACTTTGGAGCTAACAGCGGAAAACCGTTTGCCGTCGCTGTCAACAAAATCGTCCCAGCGCACTACTATGTTTCCGTTTTTACCGACGCTTGGGGCAATATACTTGTAGTCTTTGTTGATGGTGATTTCTGGGCGGTAGTAGGAGAAGGTGTCCGTGTTGCTTACTACCAGCCCCGCCGTAATAGCTTTGATTCCAGGGTGTATGTCAACATAATCTTTCTCAGGCGGCGAAGATTTTGATGTTACCGCGCCGTAAATAAGCAAGGCAAAAAAGCTGATGATAAGAATCGTTTTCTTGGACATTAGTGAGCGGAATTAAGCTGCAGTTCAAGTAATTGAATGATGCGCTCCTTATCCCGCAGCTGCTGCTGGAGCATGGCCATGTGTTGGCGGCAGACATTCAGGCTTTGCTGGCAATGCAGGATGTTGAGCGTTTGGTTGGCGGTGCCATGATTGGTGTGGATGGCGTTGCCGGGGGATAGAGCGATAGGTGTGCTTGGCAGGGGCAAATAGAGCGGGTCGGCGGGGGCGGTAGCAGGTGTGTAAAGCACCGGCCCCTCGCCGGTGAGGAGCCAATCGGGATTAATGTAGGGCAGTGCCCGCCTGACGCGGGCCAGAAGCGATACGCTGGGCTTGGCCGTGCTCCGCAGGATGCGTTTCATCCGTTTTCGGGGCAGATCCAGCAGCAGCGCGAATTCACTGGTGTTGAGTTGCAATACTGTCCGCAAGTGGCCCATGCGTTCTGCTGGGCGACACGGCATTGAGTGGGGTTAGGTGGGGGGCATGGGGGAGTGGCGTTCGAGCAGTTGGATGATGCGCTCCTTATCGCGGAGCTGGTTTTTGAGAAGTTCGTTTTCACGCCGGGCTGCCTCCAAGTGCTGCTGAAGCTCACTGGAGGTAGCCTCGGTGTGCGTCTGGGTCACGCTACCGGTGCCGGTGTTCTGGCCGATATTGTTGCCCCCGGAATTTTTTTGGTAGGTGGAGGCCTGTTCAGCAGCGCCAGTGAACATCGAACCTTCTCCTAGTAAGAGCCATTGCGCATTTAAATTTTCAATTGCTCTTAGGAGCGTGCCGATGTATTCAGCATTTGGAACAGAACCGCGTGTAGTGTAGCCACGCGTAGTCCCTTCATTGACTCCGTACTTCTCACTAAAGCTCTTTGGATTCAATCCTAGTGCTTTTATGAGAATTTTAATCCTTTGACTTACAGTCTCTTGGGGCATATATCAGAGACAATTGAGAAATTAATTAATTATCAATTGCCCGTTTTTAGACAATTGCGCGTATGTTTGTTGACCTGACAGACAGTCGGTAACAAGATAGCGCAAGTAATGAATTGCGCGAAGAAACCGTGCAAACACGATGATGACGGACAAGCAGAAATACTATCATCTGATGGGTGAGGTATGCGAAATATTGCCAACGATGGCCTCTACATATGCCGTCAGGGCAGGCTACGAGACCCCAGCTAACCTGCTGGAATTGGTTCGCATCGGCCGTCGGCCAGTCCTGCGTGACCTCGTCGCGCTGGTGAAGCACGCGCTGCCAGAATTTGAGATTCCCGCGCACCTACTCCCTGAGGCAGTAGCCGCCTAAATCCTATCCTCTCACACTCTTCCAATTTCCCCATGAAGAAGACCTTTTGCCGCCCCATCAGCCTGACGGGCCTGAACGGCAAGCGAATCCGCGTGTCCGGATTCGAGCGAGGCAGCGCCCTATGCGCCCTCACCAGCAGCCAGCCAGTAAAGCTGGCCGCGCCCCAGCCCATCGTCGGGTACTGCCGCCACGCCGGCAACCTGCTGGTGTACGTGGCCGGCTCGATGCCCGCGCAGCTGCGCTCAGCCGTGCAGGAAGACTACACCCACGAGGAGGTGCTGCTGCTGCCACTGCCCGCCGGCATCCGCGAAATCGACCTGACGGACTGCCGCCGCGAGTTCCGGGTGATGGTGCCACCGCTTAGCCTAGCCGCCTGATGCTCACTATCCCGCCCCCTCCCGGCCCCGTGAACCCGGCCGAGCTGCCGGTCGCCGATGCCGTGCTCGATGCGGCCTGCATCGAGGTGCACGACCCCGCCCGCTACGACCAGCTCTACCAGGTGCTGGCCCCGCGCCACCCCAACCTGGCCGAAGAGCTTCACTTCCGCATGCGCACCGGCCCATTGGCCGGCGCCGCCACCATCATGGCAATAGCCAGCTAAGCCTATGCGCCCCGACGAACTCGCCACCAAAGCCGACCTGGAGCAGCTCTTCGCCCGCATGGCGCAGCTGCTGGCCACCCCGGCCGCGCCGGCCACCGGGCCCGACGAGTACCTCACGCTCGAGGAGGTGGCCACGGCCACCCGCGTGAGCACCCGGACGGTGAAAAAGTGGGTGCAGGAGGGCAAGGCCGACCGCCGGGGCAAGCTCGTGCAGCTCTTCGCGCTGGAGTTTTCGCCGGGTTTTCTGCGCATTCCCCGCGCTGCGCTGCTGGCCTACGGCGAGGGTATCGGCTTCACGATTCACGACTTGAAAGAGATGCCGCGCATGCGCGTGGCGTCCTAGAAAACACGCTTTTCTCTCACTCTTCCCGCTTTCCCCATGAGCAATATCGACACCCTTACCCCGGATGAATTTATGCGTCTCGAACCCGCCGACCACGCCCTCGCTATCCAGACCTACTCGCAGCGCCTGACCCAGCTGGAGCGGAAGCTGCGCCTGTTTCCCGATTCGGAAACGACGGAGATTCTGCTCGATGAAGCCCGCCGCAGTCAAAACCTGCGCAAAATCCACGTGCACGCCCTGCACGAGCAGTTGTGGGTTGAGGCCGAGGTAGTCGATGGTACCACCGCCGTAGCCGCCTGATGCCATGCAACAGCCAGTTCTCAACCTCTATACCTCCAACCCGGCCGACGCCGGGTTCCGGAGCCTGGCCACGCTGCTGGCCCAGGAGCAGCCCGTGCAGCTGCGCGACCTGAGTGAGCTGCCCGCTCCCGACACCATCCGCCGGCAGCGCCTGCGCACCGAGCGGGCCGCGCTGGCCCAAAAGCTGACTGCCGACCGCGACTTGGTGCGCCTGGCCCGCGCTCACGTGCGCCTGGCCCCCGAAGTGGCCGACATCAAGTACGACATGTCGCGCTACGAGCAGCGCATCGCCGAAATCGACCAGCAGCTGGCGCAGGAGGGAGGGCCGGCTGATGGCTAAGCAACATGATCAGCTCAGCTTCACGGTGGCCAGCGTCTGGGCCAGCACCAAGCCCGGCCAGACGCGCTTCCACTACTTCGATGGGGACGGCGGCACCCTCTGCTCTTACGAGCGCAAAGCCGGCTTGCTCACGCCCTGGGGCGATGCTAAGCGCGTACCGCCCGACGCCTGCTCCTCGTGCCTGCTACACTTTAAGAAGGGCCACCACCTGGCCGCCGCGCAGCCCGGCCCCGCCACGGAGCTTTCGCCCGAAACCCGGGTGCGCGTGATAAAAGGCGAGCTGAAAGGAGCCATCGGCCGCATTCAGCGCTACGACCCGCAGAGCCGGCTCTACTTCGTGGCCTTCACCAGCCGCACCACCAAGGAGTTCAAGCCGCTGGCCCCCACTGACCTAGAAGAAGCGCCGCTATGACAACGACCCCACGCCTCAACCGCATCATTGGCTTGCTGCTGCTGGCCCTGCTTACGCTACTCGTGCTCAAGCTCAACGGCCACACGCCGGTAGCCGGCTGGAGCTGGTGGTGGATCTGGCTGCCGCTCTGGGGGCCCTGGGCTTTAGTACTCGTGGCCGCCGCGCTGCTGCTGCTGGCCCGCAAAGCCACCCGCGCATGAGCTGCCGCCTCCACGCCCAGCGCGCCCACCCGGGCCGCCCGCCGCAGCCGGTTTCCCGGCCCTGGTAGCCGCATTAGGTGGCGCGGCTACCAGGGCCACCCGCTACGGCGCTTAGCATACCTCCTCGTGCCCGCATGGGCCGCTGTAACCCATGGCTGGGGAAAGCCTGAAGAGTGGCAGTGCCGGTCGTGAGGCCGGGCGAGGAGCGAATGCCGGCAGGATGCCGGCGCCGTGGCGGCGGCCTGATACAGGCTTCTGACCTCGCTTTACCCCAAAATTATTGGTTGCCGAAAAACGCGTTTTCCGGCTCGCTGGCAGCGCTTTGCCCATTTTTTACGAAATTTAAAATGTTTCCACAGCCTCTCTCTCTCCGTAAGGCCCGCCGCCACTGGCACGACTTCTACAACTTTCTTCTCAGCAAAAGCGAGACCAAGCAACTCACGCGGCTCATTAAGCGTGGCACCCGGGCTGGCACCCAGCAGGTGGTCTATGTGCCGCAGAAGCCCTTTTCTGCCAGCTGTAAGGATACGGGTGCGCTGTTGATCAAGCGCGCCTTGGATGCAGTTCACCAACTGCGTCAAGTACAATTCCTGCAGGAAGGCCACGAGGGGGGGCTATCGGAAGGGGTGGTAATAGAAGTTAACTGTGTTGAGCTAGGCAAGAAGCGTAGCCTCTCAGACCGGACCATGCGCACCCACATCGCCCAGCTGATGGATGCCGGCCTCATTATAGCGAAGTATTTCCACGGTTGGCGCCGGAATTTGGAGTTGGTAATCAGCAAAAAGTACCTGTTTGAAATGGTACAAAACACACAAAAAGGAGGACTAAATAACGGGGGTTCAGGTATATGCCAGCCCGTTTGTGTTTCTGATTACGGTACAAAACTTCCGCCTATACAGGCTCCAAATAGATTAATAAATACTACTCTAACTAACCAGGTGGAAAAGTGGAAAACACCGGAAAACCAGGAAAAAGAAATTAGTGCCCGGGCTGGCGGAGCGGACGCGGCGGGGGACGAAGCGGCGCCGAAAATGGGGAAACAAGGGGCTGGGGGGCGGCTGAAGGCACTTTTAGGGCCTAAGGCACCAGCGAAGATCATTCGTCAGCAGAGTGCTGTAGAAGCGCAAAAAGCCCGAATGCTGGCCCTGTTCAGCGAAGAGTTATTCACAAAAGCCTGCAGGATGCTGTATCCCCGCAAGCGCTTCACCGCCGAGCAGTACCAGCTGAGCCTAGACGCCATTGCCGCCGGCGTCTACCGGCACCTGGATACCACGCACCTCACGTTGCCCCAGTGGCAGCAGTACCACGCCGGCTGCCTGGAGCGCGTCCGGCTGGCCGGCAAGTGGTTTGCCCGCCACACGGATGCTGAAGTATCCTGGCCCTACGCGCTGTATACCAACGGCTTGGGTTATTTTGATGCTCACAACCCCAACGGCTTCATTCGTACCGAGCAATGGCTGGCCGAAAACGAGGTCAAGCAGCGGTATCGCCGGATCACAACTGCCCTACAGGCCGCAGAAACAGAGTTTTCGCAGTTCAAGCAGCTGCAACGGGGGCTGAAAATCTCCGCAACCAAACGCGTGAAGGAATTCACGGCCTGGGAGCTATACCGCTGGCATGAGAACCGGATTCGGTTGCTGGGACGGGAATCGGCGCTGAAGCGTTTCTACGAAATGGCGGGGCAGTCCCTGGCGACGAAAGCCGCTACAAGCTGACCGCGTCATGAATCTGAGCGAACACGACCAGGTAGTGGAGCTACACCAGGCTGAAGCCGATGCGCTCTGCCACGCGCTGCGCCTGTACCTCTACCGCCTCAATGTGGTGAGCGGCTACCGGCCCATCTACCGCCAGCAGCTGCTCAGCATCCGGCCCCTTACCCGCGTGCTCACCCGCCTGACCGGGCTACTGGCCGGCAACTGGCCCCGCGACCGGCTGCGGCGGCTGAAAGCCCGCAAGTGGCGGCTGCGCGTCGAGGAGCTCGTGCTGCTCAACCGGCTGATGGTGGACGAGGAGCTACACGCGGCCCAGGCTCAGCATCAGAACTATTTCAACTGCATTTACGGCCGTATCAATCAGAAGGCCCTCAACCTCAACCGCTTCTTCGAATTATGATTCGTTCCGCCAAATTATTCGAAACGGCTGGCCACCAACTGCTCATCTGCATCGCCGCATTCGACTGCCCTTGTACCAAACCCACATGCCCTGGTTCCGTGCTGGGGATAAGGCTGCAGACGGTCGGCCAATTTCCCAAAGGCGAAGCGCTGGTGCAGGCGGATTGTGAACTGCCGATTGACATCAGTGCCTGTGCTATAATAATAGAGACGCTCCAGCAGCGACACGCCAGGGAGTTACTTGAAATTGTGCAGAGCACGGGCTATGGAATGCGCATTGATAACGAAGCACGACAAGCAATTCTCGCGGTGCTTAAGAAAGCTGCGCTGGAGCAGGTATGAAACCACCCCCCACCCTGGGCGCCGGCCCCGGCAGCCGGCCGGCCCGGCCCCCAGTGGCGAACTATTACTGGAGCACCTGAGCGAGTTCGAGGGCTGGGCCGTGCTCGACACCCACGGCCGCCAGGTAAACCCGTTCACTCGCACGGCCCCGGCGCTGGCCTACTACCTGAGCCGGGAGCGGCTGGCCGGCCGCATCAGCAACCTCGAGCTGCTGCCGGCCAGGCTCCAGGAAATAGCCACCTCTAAAATCAACATACGATGAAGAATCCGTTCAACAAAGAAGACTATTCGGCCGACGCCCGCATTACGAGCGGTTCCGACCGCACAGAAATGGAGCAGGCCCTGCAAGAGCACGTGTATGGCCACCGGGTGGTTAATATCCAGATGACCCGCAAGGTTGATCCTGCTGCCTCGCTTGAGCATGGTCAGCTGGTAGAAGCAGTGGAGGTAAGTGTAACGATGGATAACGGCATCGTGCACGTCAGCCGGATAGTAGTCGAAGCACTGTCTATCCTGAGCCGGGGTGATGGTCTTGGCCGCGTAACGGAAAGCTGAGCCCATGCATCCCTTCTGCAAAGTATTCGATCTGCCCGATTCAGGAAGGGTGGGCAGCCCGGCAAGCCGCAATCGGCCAACCTAAGCCTCCTGTTTTCCTACTGCCCATTCTGCGGAGTAGCTTACGAGCAGGATGGATACGTGAAGACTCAACCAACACTCGATAAATAAGAGCGTATTTATTGCATAATCAAACGATTACCTCTAATTGAATCTTTGGCATATTGTTGGATATTAGCTAAATTGTTCCCTGCGAACACCCCCCTGATATCCCCTATATGACAACAGAATTACTATTTCTTGCCGCGGGGTCCAGGCCCGGCGGCAAGTCCTTTTGTGCGGGTGCTACGAGCGGTATTATTGACCTATTCTAAGCCCCAGCAATGCCGAAGACCCTCAATTTCCCGGTTAAACCGCATGTTCGTAAGTATCTGAACGGCCACTTAGGCCACGGTACCTACACGCTGAGCACCGCTGACCGTTTCGGTAAGCTGCTGTTCCACCTGCTGCGCCGCCAGTCGGCGGGCCGCCTGAGCCACGTGGGCAGCCGCCAGAATTGTACGCAGGTGCTGCTGCTGGACATGCAAAACTTTCCGGTGCATCAGTACGGGCTCACGGAGCTAACGGATTATAGCATCTATCATTTCAACGATTTCGTGGATGATACGATGCGCGAGGAGCTCTACGTGTGGGTGCGCAACTTTGTCAACACCCAGTGCACCATCAAGGAAGTCATCGTCGACTTCATGGGCGCCTATGACTTGCGCGAGGAGGACGTGCAGTACGAGACGTTGCGCAAGGCCGTGCAGCGCAACTGTGACTTGAAGGGGCTGAAAAAAAAGAAGCCGAAATCGGTAGTGAATATGTCCCGCAAAAGCGGCGAATTGTCCCGTAAAAGCGGCGAATTGTCGCGCAAAAGCGGCGGATTGTCCCGCGAGGCCCAGCACCGTGCTGTCCATGAGGAACTTATGAAATCCCCGGTGCAGCTCACCGACCTGATTCGCCAGCGCAATGGAGCTTCTGTATAGCAACCTGGTGCAGGAGTCGGGCTTCGACAACCTGGGCGGGGTAGAGTCGCTCTGGTACACGCCGGCCGCCAACCTGGTCAGCTTCCCGGCGTTGGGCCCGCTCACGCTCTCGAGCCTGGCGCTGCAGCCGGACACTTACTGGTACCGCATCCAATCGGTGCGCGGGTCGGTGCGCCATTCGCAGCCGTCGAAACCGCTGGGCCGGCACGGCGACGTGTTCAGCCAAAAGCTCGTGGGCTCCATAGCACGGCAGAGTGCCGCGCTGGCCACGGCGATGGAGTGGATGCTCGGGGGGCGCTTCGTAGTGCTCTACCGCGACCTGAACGGGGAGCTGTGGCTGGCTGGCACGCCCGATCAGCCGCTCGAGTGGAAGTACTCGGCCGACTCGGGCAGCGAAACCAGCCGCAATGGCTACGATTGGCAATTCGTGGGCGACACGGCCCGCCCGGCCCGCCCGTACCTGGCCGATGGCCCAGTGGCCCCGGCTCCAGCGACGGGGGACGTATTGCCCGGCGTGCCGGCCACTGGCGGTGGCGGGGTAAGCGACCACGAGCAGCTCAGCGGCCTGCAGGGCGGCAGTGCTACCCAGCACTGGCACGTCACGCGTGAAATGTTCGACTACTTGGTCGCGCAGCTCTTCCACGAACCCTCCTTCTCGATGCAGGTGGTGGCCACGCCGGCGGCGCGGCCTACTGGCTACTGGCGGCGCGGCTTCGATACCATCACGGCGCTCTCCATCACGCTCAGCGCCAACCGGGGCAGCGTGGGCGCGGTTACCAGCTCCACGCTCACCATTCCGCCCGCGGCCCCGGAGCCCTTCATGGGGCTGATGTCGCCCCGGCAGGTGGCCACGCAGTTGGTGGCCACTACAGCTGTGGCGTCGAGCGCCACGTTCGGCCCCTCGGCCAGCCGCAGCACCAACACCGTGCTGCAGGCCAGCCGCCCGCTGGAGTTTGTGTACGCCACGCTCTACGGCACGGCTCCGAATGGCCCGGTTGATCTGGCCGGCTTTACCATGCTGGTGGCTCCGTTCGGCGGCAGCCGCCAACTCACCTTCACCCAGGCCGCCGGGGAGCGGAACGTCATTTACGTGCCCGGCACCCAGCTGGCCACGGCCATCACCGACCAGAACGGGTTCGACGCGCTCAGCAGTTGGACCCAGCGCCGGCTGCAGCTCACGCAAGGCACCGATACGGCTGACTACGTCGAGCTGGTGCAAAACGATTATGCCACCGTGGCCAATACGGCCAGCTACACCCTCTCTTTCTAATGGCTGGCTATCCCCTCGCAAACGGCTTCAATGTTACCGTCCAGCAGCACCTGGATCGGGAGCGGTATCCAGTGGCCACCTTCAGCCTGCTTGACGCGCTGATTCCGCGCATTCTGCCGGGCCACGTGTGCTACGTGCAGGACGAGGATCAGCACTACAGCCTCACGCCGGGCCTGAACTGGCGGGCCTTGGGCAGTGGTGGGGGCAGCGCCCAGCCGGAAGGCCAAGTCACGGTGCTGGCCGACGTGGCCATCCTGGTGGGCCAGCTGGTGGCCCGGTCCGCAACCGGCATCTACCCTTACTCTGCTGCTAATCTGGCCCACCGCCACGCGCTGCTGGGCGTGGCCTTGAGCAGCGCCTCAGCCGGGACAGCAGTGCGCGTGCAGACGGAGGGCCTGGCCACCATCCCCGGCTGGGGTCTGGTCACGGGCACCACCTACCGCGCTGGCAACGGTGGCGCACTTGCCACCGCCAGTGCTGGCTTGGCCTTTTCGCAAATCATCGGGCGGGCCGTGACGGCCGACAGCCTGCTTTTCCAACCACAGTCCATCATCAAACTCAGCTAAATGAAGCTCCTGACCAACAACAACGGGGAAATTGAAGAAGTAGCCCCCATTACCCAGTCGACCGGCGCCTCGGATGCCAGCAAGGCCGTGCAGACGGATGCTTCCGGCAAGCTCGATGCCTCGTTGCTGCCCACCGGTATCGGAGCGGATGTAGTAGCCATCCAGGCCTCGGAGGCCCTGGCTGCCGGCGACCTGGTGAATATCTACAACAACGCCGGCATCCCATCGGTACGCAAGGCCATTGCCACCGGCCCCGGCACTAAAGCGCATGGCTATGTGATTGCCGGCGTTGCCTCCGGGGCCCTGGCCAACGTGTATTTCGACGACTCCAACAACCAGGTGTCGGGCCTGACGGCTGGGGAACAGTTCCTCTCGGCTACGCAGGCCGGTAAAACGACGGGAGCGGCCCCAACGGCTGCTGGCCAGATCGTGCAGAAGGTCGGCGTGGCTACATCCGCGACGACCCTGCACGTCAATGTCGGGCCCGCCATTAAGCTAGCGTAAGCGGTGGC
This sequence comes from Hymenobacter amundsenii, assembly GCF_002204745.1. Classification (GTDB taxonomy): domain Bacteria; phylum Bacteroidota; class Bacteroidia; order Cytophagales; family Hymenobacteraceae; genus Hymenobacter; species Hymenobacter amundsenii. The sequence goes on along the minus strand of NZ_NIRR01000018.1, from coordinate 48,646 downwards.
GATGCTCCGGCCGCTAGTCCAGCTCGAGGGAGAGTTACAGGAGTTGCCCGCTGGCGGCGTCCTCAACGCCCTGGTGACTGCCGTGCGCCCCTGGACGGCGGGAGCGCAGGTGGCAGGCACACTGGTGGAATCGGCCGGGCTGGTTTACCTGACGACCACGGCCCGGGCAAACGGCGCGGTGCCACCCGGCTCCACCACCACGGCCACCTACCGGGCGCTGGAGCTGGAACCGTTCGCCGCTTCGGAGTTGCCGGCCGCCCACACTGCCGCCGCCGGCCTCACGCTGCGGCCGTTACTGGCCTACATCCTGCGACAGCTGCCCAGTGGCTCCACAACCACGCCACCACCAACTGCTGACCCTGGCGACTCCTACACCGAGACTGATTATACCGAACCCGAATACAGCGCCTAACCATGCCCTTAAACATCCTGCTCCATCTGCGCACTGCGCTCGGCCGCCGCCTCTCGCATGCCGAGGTCGATGCCAATTTTGCCAACCTGCGCGATGCCATTCAGCAACTGGAAAGCCAGCTTATGGGCGGCAGTACCACGCCCCCGGCCAGCAGCGTGAGCTGGAACGGCAAGCCGCTGCTGCTTGTGTTTGGCGGCGACTCTCGAAACGATGCTAGTTTCGGCCAATTCGGGGCACCGATTAACCGGGTGGCCACGGCATTAGGGGCTACCTATACCGGGGCTAACTTCACGTTCTCGGCTGCCAATTATGACCTGATTTGGACAGCGCGGGGGGGCAATACCGTAGCCGCGCAATTAGCCGCCGAGTTGCCCCCTATTGACGCCAAATATTGCGGGGGCATTCACCTGTTTGAAGGCGGCGTAAATAGCGTCCGCCAGAGCGACACGCCAACCGCCGCGACTGTCGGGGAGGAGGTCCGTCAGCAAATGGCAAAGGCCAAAGCAGCCGGGTACAAAACCGTGGTTTCGACTATTACGGATTGCGACCACGATTATCAGGCCCGCCGGCCAGCCGATGCGGGTTATGCGGGGCCGCAGGTGCAAGTACGGATTGATGCGGTAAACACGATTATCCGCGCCAACTGGCAGACGTGGGGCGTTGATGGTTTCGAGGATTTGTCCAGCCATCAGTATATCGACCCGATAGCTTACCCAAGTAGCTACGTGGACGGTATTCACCCTTCCGACATTGGTATTGGCTTCGAGGCGAAAAGCAAATACGACCGGATTCTCGCGCTCAATGCGCAGTATTTCGCCGTACCTGTTCCGGCCTACGAGTGGGTGCTGCCAATTCCGGCCGCAGCTACAGGGGGCAGCGGTGGAACGCCAGCCGTACCGGGGCAGGTAACGGGCCTCGCGCTGACCCCGTCCGATCAGGCACTAACGGCAGCTTGGAACGCGCCCGCTGCTAACGGCGCGGCCATTACCAACTACGCGGTGCAGTTACGCGATACCGGCCAAAACGGTAACGTGTTCGTGGCCGTCACCCGGTCAGCTTCCGCAACGGCCATCCAACTGCTAAGTGGCCTTGTAAACGGGCTAAACTACCAAGTGAAAGTAGCCGCTATTAACAGCGTAGGAACCGGCCCGTTTTCGGACGCAGCGACAGCCTCCCCGCGCCTCAACACCGGGCCGGGCATTGTGGGCAAGGACAGTGATCTACTTACCTACCTGCCAGAACGTAGCTTCTATGCTTTCGATGAGGTGGGCGGCGGCCGGGCCTACGTGTCAGGCGCTAGATACGGCGGGGTAAAAATTGGCTTCACCGGGACGCAGGTACGCGTTATTGTGCCGCTGTTTGGCTCGGGCGACGCCAAACATTGGCTGTTGGCCAACGGCGCCATAGCCGTCCAGAATATCGACGCCAACGGCCCCGAGGGCACCACCCGCACCTATCTAGCCACCTTCCCGACCGCTATAGACCGCGTGCTGCTCTACGAGCGGGAGGTGTACGATGCGAATTCGCGCTACTGGATGTTCCAGGCGTTCGAGGCGCTCGATGGTGGCTTCTACAAGGTGCCCGTCTAAGCCGGCATCCGCCTACCCCACGCCGGCAAGCGGGCGTGGGGTAGGCAGGGCGACCAAGGCAGACTCCAGTGGTGCTACCGGAGCAGCTTGCTCCGGTAGCACCACTGGAGTCTGCCATTCGTCTGCTGTGAGCGGGTAGGGTGGGGCCTGATTATCGCTGGTGTCTACAAGCAGATAGACTGCCTTTTTCAAGATACCGAGTAATTGTTTTTTCATAGATAGGTTTAATTTATTCGTTAAATACGATAATATATTAATGCCAAGCAAAGTTCATGCGCCGAAAATTTTTTCCGCTGTCAGCGGGCACCCTCGCGCCCTTGCAAACCTACATCAATACCACACTTCCACCGCCACTGCCACCAGGGCCCGCAGCCGTTCGTGCCTGATCTGGTACCAAGCCCTAACCGACGCAGAAGCGAAGCAATAGCTGGCCTATCTCGATACGCTGGCTTAGTCCGTCCGACCACTTCTATAGGCCCCCGACCCACTCGGTCGGGGGCTTTTTTGTGTCCTTTTGGCGCGGGGCTGAGGGCGGCAGTTTTGCATCGATCAATCTGAAATCGATGCTGGCACTTATCTCCCGTTTAGCTTCTTCGCCCTGGCTCATGTCCATGGAGCACGCGCAGCCCTATATGCTACCGCTGGCGGCCATGCTGCTCGGCGGCTCGGCTCAGGAGTCGGCCATCAACCTGGCCGAGCTGCGGGCTGAGGCTGCACCGAAGGATTTCACCGTGAGGCCTTCCAGCTTCGGGGCGGTGAGTTATGCCGCCCGCGGGGTGGCCGCCGATGGTAGTGGCACCGGTGCGGCTCGGATGAAACGATTATCCGGGTGCTGCGGGCCGAGGGGCCGCTGATGAAGGCCGACCAGTTTTGCGGGCCTTTGGGCCTGATGAGCCTGGCCGCCAGCCTCAACCGCGCCGCCCGCGACCCCGAAATAGGGGGCGTGGTGCTGCGCGTGGACTCGCCCGGGGGGCAGGTGTACGGCACCCAGAGCGTAGCCGACGGCATCCGCGCCTGCCAGGCCGCCGGCAAACCCGTCGTGGCCCTGTGCGACGACGGGCTCATGTGCTCGGCCGCCTACTGGATCGGCGCTACCTGCGACTCGATTATCGCCACCCACGAAACCTGCTGCATTGGCTCTATCGGCGTGATGGCCTCCTGGGCCGACGCCCAGCCCTACTTCGAGAAGATGGGCGTGAAGTTCCACGAGGTGTACGCTGAGCAGAGCAGCCAGAAAAACGCCGACTTCGCCGCTGCCGGCAAGGGCGACTACAAGCCCCTGCAGGCCCAGCTCACGGCCATTGCCGGGGGCTTTCTCAGCCACGTGCGCGAGAGCCGCGGCAGCCGCCTCAACGAGAAGCTCTTCACCCAATCGGGGGCCTCGGCGGGCAAAACCTTCTTCACCTCGCAGGCCGGGGAAATTGGGCTCATCGACGCGGAGGGCTCCTTTTCGGATGCCCTGGCTGAGTGCGCCCGCCTGGCTCAGAAGACTACTCAGGACAGCTAATTCATCACTTTTTTCAACCACAATGGGACTCAAATTTTTCGGTAAATCCGGTGGCCTGGCCACCGCCTTGATGGGCACGGCCATGCTGGCCATCATCGGCAACGAATCGGCCTCGGCCGAGCAAATCGATGCTGCCAACCAAGAACTCGACGCCGCCGGCATGAAGGGGGCTCAACTCGTGCCCACCGGCACGCTGGAGGAACTCACGGCCAAAGCCGACCGCGTCGACACGGCTGAAGCTGCTGTCACGACGGCTCAGGGAGCCGAGAAGACCGCCACCGATGCGCTGGCCGCCGCCACTAAGCGGGCCGATGAGGCTGAGGCTGAAGTGGTGCGCCTCGGTGCTCAGTCTGGTGCTGCCCCCACCGCGCCCCGCAAGGACGCCGCCAAAAACGACGTGCAGGAGCCCAGCGCCAACGACCACCAGAAAACGGTGGACGCGCTGCACGCCAAGATGCTCGGCGAGGTCTAGCCCATCGCAATCCTAACTCATTTTCCAGCTTACCTAATCAGCCGACTAACATGGCATTAGAAATTACCGACGTAGTTGCCCAATTCGGCGCTTACTACCTCAATCAAGGCCAGAACCTCACGCGCCTCTACACGCTGCTGCGCTCGGCCACGAGCACCGAGAGCATGTTCACGCCCATCAACTCGGATGATACCATCTGGCGAGCGGCCAAGGCCCTGTTCACCCGCGTGGTGCAGCCCTTCCAGAACGGTTTCACCCCGCTGGCCGGCGTGACATTCGTGCCCCTGGAGATCAAGCAGTTCAAAATGAAGATTGATGCCCAGGAATATCCGGACGACTTGGAGTCGAGCTGGTTGGGTTTCATGGATGGCGAGGACATCGACCGTAAGCAGTGGCCCTTCGTGCGCTGGTACGTGGAAGTGTACCTGATTCCGCAAATCAAGCAGGACATCGAGCACGAAGAGATTTTCCAGGGCAAGTATGTCGCTCCGGTAGCTGGTACGCCTGGTGCCGCCGGCACGTCACTCGACGGTCTGAAGTACACCATCAACACCCAAATCACGGCCGGCCGCATCGAGCCCATCGTGACGGGTGCGCTGGAGCTGACCAACCCCCTCGCCCTGGTGGATCAGTTCGAGGCCTTCGTGGATGGTATCCACAAAGATTACTGGAGCATTCCAATGATGCTTGGCTGCTCGGAAACAGTGGCCCGCCAGTTCCTGCGGGGCCAGGAGCGCAAGTACGGCAAGAACACCGGCGGTGGGGCCTTGGGCCTGACGGTGAACAACACTAACATCACGCTTCAGCCGCTGCCCTCGCACCGCAACACCCAGAAAATCTGGTGCACGCCGAAAGGCAACGCCATCATGCTGCGCAAGCGCATCCAGAACCAGACTAAGGTGCAGGTAGAGAGCGTGGACCGCTTGCTCAAGTTCTTCACCGACTTCAGCATGGGTATCGGCTTCATCATTCCCGAAATCGTCTTCACCAACGACCAGGAGCTGGTATAAGCCTGCCGATAAGAGCCGGTTCCTCTAGCAGGGGCCGGCCCTTATTCATGCCAATCACCCCCCAATTTCAATTCAAAATTTAGCTTCTACTGGCCATGCCTGAGAATACTAACGAAGAAACCCGCCAGCCTACCATTGAGTCGCTGACGGCACAAAATACCCAGCTGCAAGGGGATGTCGATGCCGCTAAGGGCCAATTGGCTACCACCAAGAGCCAACTGGCTAAGGCAGAGGAAAAACTAGCCGGCTACAAGAACCAGCTGGATGCTGTGAAGGGCGAACTAGCTACCGCTAATGGCGAACGTGCAGCTGCTCAGGCCATCATCACTGGCCAGGCCGAGCAGTTGGCCAACGTGGAAGCAGCGCAAACGCAGGCCGACGTGATTGTCGTGACCTACGAGAAGCAGCAGTACCGCGTGCTGGGCAAGAAGTTCCGCATCAAAAACGTGGAAGTGAAGGCCGAGGAGCTGGGTAAGAACAAGGAGGCCCTCAAGTTCCTCGTCGAATCGAAGAGCGGCCTGTTGGTGCCCATCGAGAAGAAATAGCGCGGCCTGCCTCGCAGTAGTAATTCAATCATCCCATCACGACTAACGACCCCACCATGGATCTGTCGAAATTAAACAGCCTGGGCGGCCTCAACGGCGAGGACAACACGCCGGGCTTGCTCAACTACGTGCTCTGGGCGGCCAGCGACTGGTTTACGACCATCGCCAAGGCTCCGAAGTACTCGGCTGACGCCCCAGCCGGCACCTCGGCCATTATCGCCACCGACCACGCGTTTAAGGAGGGTTTCGGCTTCATCCGCATCTACCTGACCCTGGACAGCAGCGAGCTGAAGGGAGCCGTAGTAGGCGAGCGGGACGGCCGGGGCCAGAAGCTTGAGTTGGAAGGCTTCCACCCCGGCAACCGCCCTGCAGCCCTCGAATTCTTCAACCTGGTGAAGAACATCGATGGCATCATGCTCGTGCGCGACGCCGATGGTACCTACATTCAGGTCGGTGCCGATGGTCTGCCAGTAGAGTTGGCCCCGGCCTACGGCTCGGGTAAAATCTCGGGTGGCCGTCGGGGCATTACGGTGAAAGCCGAGTGCTACGCTGCCGGCATCAAGATTTACGCCGGCGACGTGCTGATGAAGCCTGACAACAGCGTCAACGGTGCCCCAGCACCTATCGAATAAATCGATGGCAAAGAAAACCCTGAACCAGCCCCAGCTGCGGCCTGAAGTAGCGGAGAAGTACACCGCCACTATAACGCCCTGTGTTATCGAGATCCAGCGACTCGGCCGTACCGTTGACCTGACCCAGCTTACGCTGGAGCAGGCCAATGAGCTGGTTCAGGACCCCAAGTTCATCTACCTGGTGCCGAAGAAGGCCAAGCGGAAGAGAGCTGCACCAGCGGTGAACAAGTAACCCGGAAGTGAGAGAACGGGGAGTGAGGGGAAAAGCCTCAGCCACATGGCTGGGGCTTTTTTGCGTCCTTTTTCACCGTGGCAGCCATTGGCAGTTTTGCTGCATGAAATGGAGCGATATACAAGAAAACAGCCATTTACTGGCCGGCCTGCTGGTCCTGAGCCTGCTGCTGACGGACTGCTTTGGCGGCCGGCAGGAGCGGGTGCCGGGCATCGTGGAGGGGCGCCAGTACACGCCGCCCTACACCTCCCTGAGCTGCAGTACCAGTAATGGCCGCAACTCGTGCCACACCGTGTACCACGCGGCCTCCTATTGCCTGTATGTGCGTAGCGCCGGCGGCCTGGCCCAGGTGAGCACTACCGGTGCCGGCTACGCGGTGGCGCGGAATGGTGAGGTGCTCACCTATACCTGCCTGCGCACGCGCTGGACGCACTACACCTGGGGCAATAGCTACTCGCCGCAATGAGTGTCTCTATCGTGACGTGGCTGGCTAACCCAGTCGATTTCGCCCAGGGCGTGGCGCTGTACGCTGAAGCCGGCGGCGCGGGCGTGTACGGGCAACTCTTCGCCCTGGGCGAGACGAGCTACAGCCGCCAGGTGCTGGAGCAGCAGCTGCGCAAGCTGGTGGGGCCGGTCGAGGAAATGCCAAACCTCTCGCAAGACTACCTGAAGCAGATGCGGGCTGAAATAAGCCAGCAGGACTGGCAACGAGCCATCCTCAACGAACCGCCGCCTGCGCCCGAACCCGAGGCCCTGGCCGATGTGCGGGCCCGCCTGAAAGCCACCCGCGACGAGCGCAGCCAGCTGCACGCCCAGCTCACCACCCCGCGCCTCTCCAGAGTCATCCGCAATACGATGGCCCACCGCATCGTGGCCCTCACCGACCAGGTGCGTGAGCTGCTGGCCACCGAGGCCCACCTGCTGGAGCATGGCCGCCTGCCCGGCCCGCTGGCCACCGACGAGCTGGTGGATGCCGGCGAGCTGCGCCGACGCCTGAGCAACGCCATCAGCCGCCGCGCCAAGCTGCGCAAGCGCCTTGACCGGGCCAGTGAGCTGCCGGCGCTGGAAGAAGAAATCAGCCTTATCCGTGAAAAACTTACCCCTACCCAACGTGTCTGAAGAATTGCTTCCCTTAAGCTGGACCACCCAGCAGCGCCAGGTGCGCGAACTGGTGCCCCTGAGCTACAACCCGCGCACGCTCACCGACGAGGGCCGCGAGCGGCTCACGCGCAGCATCCTAAAGTTCAACCTGGCCGAAATCCCGGCTATCAACCTCGATAACGTGGTGCTGGCCGGCCACCAGCGCCTGGCCGTGCTCGTGGACCTGGGCCGGGGCGAGGAGCTCATCGACGTGCGCGTGCCCAACCGGCAGCTCACCAAGGACGAACTCGACGAGTACAACCTCACCAGCAACGTAGGCGCGGGCCAGTGGGACTACGAGAGCCTGCTGGAGAACTTCGCCCACCTCGACCTGGCCAGCATCCTCGATGCGCCGATGCTCGAGCAGCTGGCCGAGTTGCAGGCCCTCACGCTACCGCCGGCCGAGGAGCAGGCGTTTGACCCCACGCCGCCGGCCGTGCCGGTAACGGTGCTCGGCGACGTGTACGAGTTCCAGAGCGTGGGCCGCGGGCTCACCCACCGGCTCGTGTGCGGCTCCTCGACTGAGGCTGACGTGCTACAGACGCTGCTGCAGGGCCGGCTGATCCAACTCACCAACACCGACCCGCCCTACAACGTCAAGTACGAGGGCAAAACCAAGGATGCCCTGACCATCGAGAACGACGACATGGGCGACGACGAGTTCCGGCAGTTCCTCTATGACTTCTACACTAACGTGTACGCCTACTCGGCCCCGGGGGCACCCATCTACGTGTTTCATGCTGACAGCGAGGGTGCCAATTTTCGCGCAGCACTTAAGGACGCGGGCCTCAAGCTGAGCCAGTGCCTGGTGTGGGTCAAGCAAGCCTTCGTCATGGGCCGCCAGGACTTTCACTGGCAGCATGAGCCCATTCTCTACGGCTGGAAGGAGGGCGCGGCCCACCCCTGGTACTCGGACCGCAAGCAGACCACGGTGCTCCACTTCGACCGCCCGAGCCGCAATGCCGACCATCCGACGATGAAGCCGCTCGATATTCTGGAGTACCTGATCGAGTGCTCCAGCCGGCAGGACGAGGTAGTATTCGACGGTTTCGGCGGCTCGGGCAGCCTGCTCATTGCCTGCGAGAAGACCCAGCGGGCCTGCCACGCCATCGAACTCGATCCGCGCTACTGCGACGTGCACGTGCGCCGCTTCGTGCAGTTCATGGGCGACAACCAGCGCCGTTTTACCATCACCCGCAACGGGGAGGAACTCTCCGAGGCACAACTGAGCGAGTATGTCGTCTACGCAGCTACAGCCTAAAGACTTGCCCGGCGCCTCGGACGTGGTGCTGCACAAGAGCACGGCTGTCGAGCGCATCTATGCCGCCAGCATCGCTGAGGCCAACGGCGAAGGGCCGGGGCTGAAGGCACTGTCGCCGGCCGACCAGCTGATCAACCAGCAAATCGAGTCGGCCTACGCGCTGCTGAGCAACTACCACACCTTCGACCAGGCCTGGCCGCTGCTGGCCAAGCAATTCGATATCAGTCGCGCGACGTGTTACCGCCGGCTGGCCGATGCGCAGAACCTGATGGGTGATTTGAAGAAAGTGCGTAAGGAGGGCCGCAAGGCCATCCTGCTGGAGTTTGCCCGCAAGATTCTGCAGCTGGCTCTCACCCAGCGCCCCCCGGACACCCGGGCAGCGCTGGCGGCCATGAAGTTCGAGGCCAACGTGGCCGGGCTGCTGCGGGCCGACGCGGGCCAGGAGGAAGCAGGTGGTGCCGGTGGCGGCAGCACGAGCTACATCATCAACCTGCAGGTAGAGGGGCGCAAAGCCCGCACCATTAACCTGATGGACCCGGAAAGCATCCAAGACGCGGATTATGAGCTGGTGGTAGAAGCCGTGCAGCAGAACGTATTCGGGGGTGAGGCAATGGAAAAGATGCTCACCGAGCGGCGCGAGGAGGGCGCATCGGATGGTAATCGTTGACCGCGTCAAGCTCAGTTTCAACCAGCCCCAGCTGCGCTATATCACGGCGAAGAATAAGAAGCACGGACGTAGCGTTTGGGGGCGGGGGACGGGCAAGTCGACGATTCTCGCCTGGGATATCCATGAAATCGTGCAGACCATGCCCCGCAGCTGCTGGGTCATCGTAGGCTCGACCTACAAGCAAGTGCTTACCCGCACGCTGCCCTCAACGATTGCGCAGCTCGAAAAGCTAGGCTACAAGTTGGACCGCGACTTCTACGTGGGTCGCAAGCCAGCCCCCTCCAAGCTGTTTGAGCGGCCCCTGCAGGGGCCACTGAGCTACGACCACTTCATTATTTTCAAGAACGGCACCGGGTTTCACCTGGTGAGCCTCGATGCCGGTGGGTCGGCCTCGCGGGGCCTGAACGTGGATGGCTTTATCGGCGACGAAGCCTTGCTATTCAGCAAGGAGAAGCTCGATGCCGACTTGTCGGCCACCAATCGGGGCAACGGGCACATTTTCGGCAAAAACCCGAAGCACCACGGTGTTTTCCTGTTCTCTTCGATGCCCTGGGGCGATCAGGGTCGCTGGTTACTGGAGGATGGTAAATACTACGAAAACGACGGTATTGACCTAATTGCTCGGCAAAACGAGCTTATCGAGGTGCAAGTGCGTTTTATCGACGCGGAAACAGACGAGGAGCGCCTGCACATCTGGCGCGAGCAGGTGGTGCAGCTGATGCTAGACATCCGCTATTACCCCTCGGCGGCCAACAAGGGCACGTTCTACTCCGAGGCCAACGCGTTCGACAACATCCAGAATCTGGGCCTGCAGTACCTGCTCGACCAGCGCCGGTTCATGACTGACTTCACGTTCATGATCGAAATCATGAACCGGCGACCCACGACCGTGGAGGGGGGCTTCTATCCCAAGCTCAGCCAGTCCGATCACGTGGTGGATGCGGATAACGACGATTATGTGCTGGGGCTGGAGTACAACCTCAAGAAGCTCAGCACGCCCAGCAGCCTGATGGATAGCGACTGCCGCACTCACTTGCCCATCGTAGGGGCCGTGGACTGGGGTGGTAAGATCAGCGTGCTCACGCTGGGCCAGAAGCACGACGATACTCGCGAGTACCGCATGCTGAAGGGTATGTATGTGAAGCATCCGCTCATGGTAAGTGACCTGGCCAACAGCTTCTGCGACTACTACCAGAATCATCTGCGCAAGGAGCTCATCTTCCTGGAGGATGCTGAGTGGGGCAACAACCGCAACCCCGCCAGCCCCTGGACGCTCAACGAGACGTTCATCAAGGTGCTGCAGTCGCGGGGCTGGCGCATCACGCGGGCCAACCTGGGCCGCGTGCCGGGCCACCCCACGCGCTACCTGGTAGGGCAGGAGGTGCTGGCTGAGCAGGACCCGCGTCGTTACCGCATGCGCTTCAATAAGGTCAATACCAAGGACGTGGTGCAGGCCATGCTGCTGGCCCCGGTGGGTCAGGATACCAAGGGCAACATCAGCAAGATCAAAACGAGTGAGCGCAAGGAGAGCTTCCCCCAGGAGCACGCCACCCACTTCACCGACACGGTGGATCTGCACATGCTCTACATCGGTACCGAAGTGGTGATGAGCACGCCCGACTTCAGTACCCTGATCATCGTGTGACCGACATCGATGTCGGCCAGTCAAGCCCCGACCGCCCAGTGGTCGGGGCTTTTTTGTGTCCGGTCCCCACAGATATCACCGAGGCAGGCCTCGGCAGCTGCCGGCGGGCGACAGTGCAAGCCGGGGCATCGCGCTAGACTGGTGAGACTGCGAAACGCTCAGACGCCCCGAAAACGGCCCCCACGCGCCGCAAACTAAATACGCTGTGAGATTGGCTTTTTGTGCCTTTTGCGGGTCGTAGGGGCGGTTTAGTGTCCTTTCGTACCGTGTCAGGCATCGGCAGTTTTGCGACATGGAAACACCCGCCCCGATTCGCTTAAAGGACGCGCTGGCCTTGCTTGAAAGCGGTACGCCGGTGGCCGTGCGGTTCGTCACGTGCGACCGGCGGCGCAAAACCGGCGGCGAGTTCCGGGAGCTGAAGGCCGCCCGCATTGGCTCGGGCAAGCGCCAGGCTGCTGCCAAGCAGGCCCCGGTACCGGCCGGGCCAGTGGCCACGCCCCGCAACCCGGGCCACTTCACCAACGCCACGCGCAACCTGGTCAATACCCTCACCGGGGAGCTGGTGAAGGTGCATATCTACCTCATCGTGGCCGTGCAAGGCCGCAAAGTCATAATCTGATGCAGCAGCTACTTTTTGCCGGCAATGGAATGCTGGCCTACTCGCCCGGTACGGGTTCGATGGTGCGCCTCGGTGGGGCCCTGGGGGCCGCCGCCGGCAGCGCCGGCAGTTCGGCTACCGGCGACGGGGCCGCGCCCTCTTCGCCCGTTGAAAAGGGGCAGAGCGGCGACGTGGCGCTGTGGGGCGAGGCCAACGACTTCCCGCAGCAGGTCATTAAGTCCATCGAAACCAACACGATTCTGCCAAGCGTCCTGGAGTGGAAAACACGGGCCGTGTACGGTGGGGGCGTGGTGTACGGGCGGGTAACCGGTTTCGATAAGGCCGGCAACGAAATCTTTGAGCGCCAGCGTCTGCCCGACGTGGAGCTGTTTTTCCGGCGCAGCAACATTCCGCGTTACGCTTACGAGGGCCTGCAGAACCTGTTCACGTTCGGCCAGAGCTACCCGGAGCTCATTCAGTCGCTCAATAAGCAGAAGATAACGGCGCTCACGACCCAGGACGCGGCATTTTGCCGGTACGGGCTGCCCAAAGCCGGGCAGCCGGTGCCCGACTACGTGCACATCTCCGCCAACTGGCCCGAAGCCAAGCCCGGTGACGAGTACACGACCAGCGTGCCGGTGCTCGACCCTTATTACGAGCCGGTGGAGGCCCTCAAAGCCGACACCCGGGGCTTCAAGTACGTGTACCCGCTGGCGCTGCCCAGCCCCGGCAAGGCGCTGTATCAGCTGGCCAGCTGGAACAGCATCCGCCGCTCGGGCTGGCTCGATATTGCCCAGGCCATTCCCGAATTCAAGAAGGCCCTGTTCGCCAACCAAATCAGCGTCAAGTACCTGATTGAGGCGCACGAGGGCTACTGGAAGTGGAAATACCCGGACTGGGACGCCAAGCCCACCGAGGAGCGCCGTCGCATCATCGGCGATGAGCTGGCCGACTTCGAGAAAACGATGAGCGGTGCTCAGGGCGCGGGCAAGTCCATCCTGAGCCTGACCATCACCGACCCGCGCACCGGCGAGCCGATTAGCGCCTTCAAGGTCACGGCCATCGACGACAAGATCAAGTCGGGCATTTACATCGAGGACTCGCAGGAGGCCAGCTCCCACATCTACACGGCCCTGAGCGTGGACCCGACGCTGGTCGGCATCTCGCCCGGCAAGGGGATGGGCGCCGGCAGCGGCTCCGATAAGCGCATCGCCTTCAACAACTTCATCAGCACCCACCGCTTCCACCAGGATTTGATTCTGGAGCCCCTCTACCTGGTGCGCGACTACAACGGCTGGCCCGACGACCTCGAATTCCGCTTCCTCAACCCGCTAGCCCACACGGCCGACGTGAGCAAATCCAATTCTGAATCCGCCACCGGCGGCAACCCCGATGCTAATGAGCCTGCTTAAAACCGCCGACGAGCTGCGCCGCTACGTGACCGTGGACAGCACCACCGTGCCTGAGCCAGTGCACCGCGAAGAAGAACACCTGCGCACCCACCTGCTGCTGCCCGTGCTCGGGGCCACGCTGCTGCACTGGCTCGACGACCAGTACGACGCCGGCACTGTCGCGCCCACCGACGACACGCTGGCTGGCAAGCTGCTGGCCCGCGTGCAGGCCCCGCTGGGTCGCCTGGCCGTGGCCGGCTCGCTCGACGAGCTGCAGGTGAGCATCGACCAGACGGGCATTCACATCGTGAGCACCGACACGCAGAAAACCGCCTTTGGGTGGCAGATTGCGGCGTTGCGCAAAACCCTCACCCGCAAGGGCTACCAGGATATGAACGCGCTGCTGGCTTGGCTCGAAGCTAACCGCGCCGCTTCGCCTGAGCTGGAGGCCTGGGCTGCCGGCGAAGGCCAGGTGTACCGCCGGCAGCTGCTGGTGAGTGCCGAGCAGTTCAGCCAGTACGAGAACATCTCGGCCTCGTGGACTGTGTTTGCCGCCCTCGTGCCGCTGATTCGCAAGCAGGAGTTATTCGTGCTCGAGCCTCAAATCGGCTACGATTTCCTGAGCGAGCTGCGCGACCAGGTCCGTACCCGCACGCTCAGCGAAGAAAACCGCGACTTGCTGACCCAGTTCGTCGAACCGGCGCTGGCCGCCTGCACGCTGGCGCGGGCCGTGCCCGAACTGGGCCTGCGCCTCACCGGTGACGGTATCGAACTGGCCGTAGCCCGCATCGATACCGACAACAGCAAGGAGGCCGACGCCGGCCTCGACCAGCTGCTGCGGGCCCGCGCCTTCGATGCCCAGCATTCGGCCGATATCCTGCTCGAAAAGATGCGACGCTTTCTCAACGAGCGGGCCTCGGCCACGCGCTATGCCACCTACTTCCGCCTGGGGCCCTACCGTGCCCCCAACGCGGCCGTGGTGCCGCTCAATACCCCCGAATCCAAAGTTTATCGCCTGTCCTGATGCTGCTTGTTACCCCCATCGACGTGCTGCTCAAGTGCGGCCAGTTGTTCCAGAAGTACATCTTCTCCGACTGGAACGCGCTGGCGTTCCTCATGGTGATGTTCCTGCTCGATACGATGCTGGGCATGGCCCGCAGCTTCCGGCAGGGCCGGTTTCATTCGCGGGGAATGCGCCAGATGTTCATCAAGCTGCGCGACTACAGCGTGGGCATCGTGGTAGCTCACGTGCTGAGCTCCATTCAAATCGACGGGCAGCTGCTGCCCTTCGCGCCCGCCCTGGCCATCGGCTTCAAAGGAGCCATCTACTTCTTCATTCTCATCATCGAGGTCAAGTCCATCGACGAGAACCTGCGCGGCCTCGGTGGCCGGGGCCTGCCGCTGCCTGCCTTCCTGCGCCAGGGCATGACCGACTGGGAGGAAACCGGCTCGTTTCGCTCCAAAATCCCGCCCGGCGAAACCGGGGCCATGGTCGTCGATGGGGTGACCATCACGGCCGAAGCCCAGTCCGCTCAGGTCCTGCCTGAGCTGCCGCCCGAGCCGCTTCCCAACTGCGACGTTTCCACTTAAAACCAGTGCAATGCAATTGACCAAAACTCAGCTGATGGCGGCCGTAACGGGCTGCTCAGCTGCCGAGGCCGACCGCTTCCTCGGCCCCATCAACGCCACGCTCACGCGCTACGGCATCAGCACGCCGCTCCGGGTGGCCCACTTCCTGGCCCAGATCGGCCACGAAAGCTGCGGCTTCAACGCCGTGCGCGAGTACGCCTCCGGAGTCGCCTACGAGGGCCGCCGCGACCTGGGCAATGTCCAGCCCGGCGACGGGGTCCGCTTCCGGGGGCGCGGCCTGATCCAGATTACCGGCCGCACCAACTACGGGGCCCTGGGCCGGGCCTTCGGGGTCGACTTGTGCGCCAACCCGCTGCTGCTCGAATCGCCCCAGTTCGCGGCCCTGTCGGCCGGCTGGTACTGGAGTTCGCGCAACCTGAACGCGCTGGCCGATCAGAACAAGTTCATCGGCATCACCCGCTCCATCAACGGAGGAGTAAATGGGCTGGCCGACCGGGAGGCTCGGTTCCTGGTTGCGGCCCGCGCCCTGGGCGTGCCGGGTGGTAACGTTTCAGCCCCGCTTGTATGAATCCGCTGAAAGGACTCTGCTTCCGCGACTGGGCACTAATTGCCGCCGTGCTGCTTATCTTCTGGCTGGCTGCTGGCTGCGTGGCCACCCGCGATGTGCCGGTGCTGCTGCGCCCGGCCAACCCCGACTCGCTGCAGGAGCTGGCCAAACTGCCGGCGTACCTAGTGCCGCCGCCGGCGCAGGCCTCGGCCAAACAGGTCGAGCGCTGGACCGCCGCCCAGACCCAGGCGCTGGCCAACGTCAACGCCCCGGCCAGCGGCAAAGTGAAGCTGAAGAACGTGGGCAACACCGACTCCGACGTGTCGGTGCAGCAGGGCATCACCGGCCGCCAGCTCACCACGGCGGCCGTCATCGTGGCCATCGTAGGCTTGGTGCTCTGGCTCAAGCCCTGGCGCACGTAAAATTTCTGCCCTGGCCGTGCTGGCCGGGGCAGTTTCGTTGCCTACCTTCGCCCCGCGAACTACCAATAAAATCACAATCCGAGCACTTCGGCCGTCGTCATACGGCCGGGGTGTAGAGCGGGAGCATGACCCGTATGCTAAGGTGCTCGGAAGAGTTTACTGGTGTTCGCAGCGATTACCCCGGCTTGCCACGACTGCTGTATTATGGCGAAGAACAAACCCATCGGCTTCGGCCGCGAGGACGAGGACCCCAATGGCACTGGCGACGGCTGGCGCTCGGATATTGGTGAGCAGGCGGATAAGCAGGAAGAATCCAGCCCGCCGCCACGCCAGCCCAAAGCCGACCCGGTGTTCGTCAGTACCATCGAAGGTCTGGAGATACTCGGGGCCTACGGTCTGATGGCCCTGGGCCCGCTCAGCAACTTAGAGCAGCAGCTGCTGCAGGTAATTGCCGGGCTGGAAAAGCGTATCATTGAACTCGAATAAGCGCCCTTTCACACACCCTACGCGAGAGCCCCGGCCCACCAGCCGGGGCTTTCTCGTGCCCTATTGCACCCTGCCAGTCGGGCGGTTGTACCGTGCATGGAATCTGCGCTAATACACTCAAAAACAAGTGTTTTAACTTGATAGGGGCGGAAAAGGATGCGTTGTTTGTATCACCTAAACGGAACGCTAACAACGCACTACGATATGACGACCGCCCAAATCCTCGCCACTACCGGAACCACCAAAACCTGGAAGATGCAGCAGCTCTTCGCCCTGGGCCTGAGCCGCCGCGAAGTAGCCACGCTGATGAGCGTAGGCTACGGCTTCGCCCAGAACGTGTACGCCGCCTGGG
Organism: Hymenobacter amundsenii; assembly: GCF_002204745.1. GTDB lineage: Bacteria > Bacteroidota > Bacteroidia > Cytophagales > Hymenobacteraceae > Hymenobacter > Hymenobacter amundsenii. The sequence continues at coordinate 32,148 of NZ_NIRR01000018.1, read as the reverse complement.
TCGCCACCCGCGCCACCCGGGCCCTGGTAACGCCCGCTGCCGCCCCGGCGCTGGCCGCTTTCCAGCCCGCCCGCTTCACCCGCACCTTCGGGGTAGAAATAGAGGCCTACGGCGTACCCCGCGCCACGCTGCTGGCCGAGCTGCGGGCCCAGGGCCTGGAGGCCGAAGCCGAGGGCTACAACCACGCCGCCCGACCCCACTGGAAAATAGTAAGCGACGGCAGCGTAAGCGGCGCCGACGCTTTCGAACTGGTAAGCCCGGTACTACAAGGCTGCGACGGCCTCGACGACCTAGCCCGCGCCTGCCGCGCCCTACGCAACTGCGGCGCCCGCGTAAACCGCTCCTGCGGCCTGCACGTACACTTCGGCGCCCGCGACCTGAGCATCGAGCACCTGCGGCAGGTATTCCGCAACTACCTGGTCCTGGAGCCCACCATCGACCGCCTGATGCCCGCCAGCCGCCGGGGCAGCAACAACACCTACTGCCAGAGCCTGCGCCGGGGCCGGGCGCTGGCCACCGCCGAGCGGGCCATCCTGGCCGCTACCACCACCCAGGAGCTGAGCACCGCCGCCAACGCCGGCAACCGCTACCACAAGGTGAACATGCAGAGCTTCTTCCGCCACGGCACAGTAGAATTTCGCCAGCACAGCGCCAGCACCGACTTTGAAAAAATCAGCTTTTGGGTGAAATTGCTCAACAACCTGATCGACTACTCGGCCCAGCGCCTGGTAACGCCCAGCCTGCCCGTAGCCGAATTTACTACCTTCAACCAGCGCGATATCGCCACCTACTACACCCGCCGCCAAGCGGCCCTGCAAACTGCCTAATGACATACGAACTACTCGGAGGGGGCCAGGTAACGGCCCCTTCCGCGTGGGGCCTGGTACTGGCCCTGCGCGACGATTCACAAAAGTGGGCCCCTACCGTAGGGCCCGAGGATTTCATGGAGGAATACGCCCGGCGCTGCCAGATGCAGAACGGTACTATGGTCCGCACCGACAACGCCCTCAACTTCATCGACGACTTGGTGGCCGGTGGCTTCCTGACGCTGGCGCCATGAGCCGCTACGACCGCATGGCTGGCCTAACTTGGGCCAACGCATCCTCGGCGGCCTGATGCTGGCCGCGTTGGGCTTGGCCGCGCTAATAATAGCATGGCTAGGGCTAAAGTGGCTCTGGCAGCATATGATGTAATCATCGCCCCCGGCAACCCGCCGGGGGCTTTTTTGTGTCCTTTCTACCCGAGGCAGCCATCGGCAGTTTTGCTGCATGGAACGTCTCGACATCTGGGGCCGGCAGTTCGCTCCGGCCAGCACCTGGAACGAACTCACCCGCGCCCAGCTCGCCGACGTGGTGCGCGTGCTCTATGGCCCGGCCGAGTTCTGGCCCACCCGCCTGCGCCTGCTCAGCGTTATTACCGGGGCCGAAATAGAACTGCTCATCGAGTTGCCCGAGGTGCAGGTAAAAGGCCTCTACGGCCTCACCGACTTCGTTTTTTCCGACGAGCACCACCTCACCCGCCAGCTGCTGCCCGAACTGCACCAGCCAGCCAAGACCACGCCGCGTAAGGACCGCGCCTTTACTGGCCCCGGCGACGCGCTGAGCGGCGTGCGCTTCGGCGAGTTCATGTTCGCCGACACCTACTTCTGCCAGTACGCCCTGCGCAAGTCGCCCGAGGCGCTCGACCACTTCTTGGCCGCTCTCTACCGCCCGGCCCGCGCCGGTGTGGGCCCGGGTCAGCCCGACTGGAACGGCGACGCCCGCCAGCCCTTCAACGAGCACAACGTGGCCCACTACGCGCACCGGCTGCGTCACGTGGCCGACACCGATAAGCTCAGCATCATGCTCTGGTACCGCGGCTGCCGGGCCCAGCTGCAGGCCGACTACCCCGACGTGTTCGACGCGGCCGACAACACCACCGCGGCCCAGGAGAAAGGCGACTGGGGCCGGGTGCTGCGCCAGCTTTCGGGCGGCGCGTTCGGGCCGCTGGAGCAAACTGCTGGCCAGCACCTGCGCACCATCCTGGCTGAAATGAACGACCGGGCCCGCGAGGCCCGCAAACACCAAACTGCCCGCTAATGCTACTCCGTCACTCCCAGTACGTCGCCCTGTTCCGCGACCTGGCCACGCGCCACCAGCTTATTCAGCACACGCCCGCCGTGGTCCGCTTCGCCCGCGTGGTGGTCAGCATCGACCCGTTCCAGAAAATAGTGGATCTGGCCGAAATGACCGAGAACATGCTCGGCCGCTACTACAAACCCGGCGCGACTTCCCAGGTGCTGGTGGTCGAAAGCTGCCACACCCAGTACCTCGACAACGGCGGCGACCACAAGCAGCGCCGCCGGTCGGGGGCCTTCTACGTGTTCCAGAAAATCGCCAACCCCAAGGACCAAGACCAGGTCGAAGTCGCCATTGATGCCTCGGAGCAGACCGGCGAGCAGATCATGGCCGCCGTGCTGCACGCGCTGGCCGGCCAGGTGAAGGTGCGCGTCGACGAGAAGTCCATCACGGCCGACACCATCGGCCCGGTCGGCGACGGCACCTGGTACGGCACGCGCTTCGATTTTGATTTCACCAACCCCGCCACGGCCGCGCTGGCCTACAACCCGGCGGCCTTCTCTTCCTAAGCCATGCTGATTACACTTCTCCAGGAATGGCGGCCCAACGGCAGCTTCGGCGACCGGGATTACGACCAGTCGTTCGGTAACTACTACGGCGCCGACCGCTACGATTTCGATACCGACACGCTGCAGGTCGTGTTTACGGCCTTCCCCGCCGGCGGCTCCTACACCCAGGAGACCAGCACCGGCGAGGCCCCGCCCGAAAACCTGTCGCTGGCCACTGATTTCGAGTTTCATTTCACGGTGCAGGGCCCCACGCGTACTGGCTACTTCCACGATGGGGTGGGTGGCTTCACCACCGACCCGCACACCATCGTGGCCACGGCCACCGTCACCGACAACAAGTGCTTCGGCGCGGCCGGCGGCATCGTGGAGCTGGAGCTAAGCGCCGACTCGCCCGCCGGCATTTACACCTACAGCTGGAGCGACGGAGCTACCACCGCCGACCGCGACCAGCTGGTGGCCGGCAACTACACCGTTACGATCCGCCACGAAAGCGGGGCCCAGCTGCTGCTGCCGGTTACGGTGGGCCAGAACACGCGCATCGAGGTCGTGATTGACAAAACCGATCAGCTCGTGACGCTGCGCGTGTCGGGCGGCACGGCTCCCTACACCTATGCCTGGGACGATGACCCGGCCCAGACGACCAATACTCGCTCCGACCTGGCCGACGGCACCTACGCGTGCACCATCACCGACTCGCTGGGCTGCCAGACCACGGTAGTCGTCGGGGCGAGCGAGTTTCGCTACTACTTCGTACGCAACCCCATCGCTCTGCCCCTCGATGCCGGCGATGACTACCGTGCCGACCCCAGTACCTTGCCCGGCCTCACGTTCGCGTGCCAGGTGCTGGTGGAGCGCGACTATTTAAGCGGGGTGTTTGAGCCGGTGGGTACCGAGCTGGAGCAGCCGGCCGACCGCGCCGGCCGCACCACGTTTCAGGTGCAGGAGCTGCTGGCCCCCGAGTTGGCCTACCACGTGCCGCCCGCCACCGGGCCGGTAGGGGAGCGGGCCACGGCGCTATTTCGGCGCTTTTACCTGCGCCATGCACAGCTCTCGGGCGAGCCGCCGGTTCGCAGCGTCGCCACCGACCTGGTGCAGCATTACGCCCTGCTCGGCGGGCTGAGCAGCGCCGAAGCGGCGGCTCGCACCTGGTTCAACTCCTACCAGCCTGGCCGCTTTCCATTTCTGACGTGGGATGCCAACGACAAGGCGGTATTTGCCGACCAGCCCGAGTTTCTGTATTTCCAGAGCCTGGCTGCCACCGCGCAGATCAGCTGTCGGTTTCGCCTCAATTTCACTGATGGCAGCAGCCAGGTCGGCACCATGCACCGTGTGCTGGACGTGGCCCGGTTCGAGGTATTCTGCTTTGGCGTGGGGTACGCGCAACTCGTGGCGGCCCAGCTCACGCCCGCCAGCAGCCGCTTGCTGGTCGACTGGCAAGTGGACATCGTCGACGGTGAGGGCAACGGCCTCAGCGAGACCCGCCGCTACGTGCTCGACCGCCGGGTGAAGCCGTTTCGGCGCTACCTGCTCTACGCCAATAGCCTCGGTGGCATGAATACGTTTGTGGCCACCGGCGAAGCCCAGCACGATGCCGAGTTGAGCGGCGAGCAGGTGGAACTCACCCGCTCGCTCGCCTACGACCCGCTGGTGGGCGACACGGCCGTGCTGGAGCGGGAGCTCAAGCCAGTGCTCAAGCTGGCCAGCGGCGTGGCCCTGGGTTCGGCGGCCATGCTGGCCCTGCAGGAGCTGCTGCTCAGCCGTCGGGTGCTGCTGCTCAATAGCGGCCGGTGGCTGGCTGGCTACTTGAAAACCAAAACCGTGAATCTGCTCGACGACGGCAAAACCGTGCCCACGCTGGAAGTGGAGTTCGTGCTGCCCATCGAGCAGCAGTTCACGCCCTACCTGCCCCCCACGCCCGCTGGCACCACCCCGGCCGCCGTGGGCCCTGAATCCGGCCGCTTATGATCCGCTTTGAAAATGCCGCCGGGGTGCTCGACCTGAGCGAGAACACCACCATCAGCCTCGAAATCCAGAGCCCGCTGTTTCGCTTCGACTCGGTGCCCGGCACCACGTCGTACTCGTTTTCCGTGCCCTGGACGCCGGGCAACCTGCGCCGGCTCAACTTCCCGCACCTGCGGGCCGCCCAGGGCGAAACCATCGCCCCCGAGCCCTACGATTGCTACATCGATGAGGTGCTCTGGCGGCGCGGCAGCCTGCTCTACAAGGAAGCCGACGAGCAAAAGCGCGTCTGGTCTTACACGTTTGCCGCCGATGCGGCCGACCTGCAGGCCCGCATCGCCGGCCGCACCCTGCGCCAGCTCGAGCTGGGCCGGGTGCTGCTGGAGCTGCGCCCCGATGCCGCGGCCTACGCGCTGCCTACCATGCACCACCCGCAGTTCTACGGCGGTAAGAACAAGCCATTTGAGCAGGCTGGAGGCTTGGTAAATGACTACCGAAATGGGGTCTACCGCACCAACACGCCCGCCGCCTGGCAGTACCCCATCGTGCCGTTCCCGCGCCTGGTGTACCTGCTGCGGGCCGTGTTTGGGGCCCTGGGCTACCAGGTAGAAGGGGAGTGGCTGGCCGACGCCGCGCAGCTGGTCTGCTACTCCGACCGGGCCGTGGAGGTGCTGGCCGCGCCCAACGACCCGGTGCCGGTGCTGCCCGCCGACTTTGCCCTGGCCGAGCACGTGCCCGATATGGGCGTGGGCGAATTCCTGGTGTCGCTGCAGAAGCTGTTCGGGCTCATGTTCCTGTTCCACCCCGTGCGCCCCCGCGTGCGCATCGGTCGCCTACGCGACGTGGTGGCCGAGCCCGGTTACCTCGAGCGCACGGCCGGGCCGGGTCGCCTGAGCCCGGCGCTGGGCGGGGGCTTTTTGCTGAAAATGGCGCTGGCCGACGACGAGCTCAACAAAACCCTCGACACCAGCTGGGCCCAGCTGCGCATCGGGGCCGGCCAGACCACCATCGACTCGGCCGCCGGCACGCTGCACATGGTGGTGGCCACCGACCCGGCCGACAACAGCCGCCGGCACGTGCCGGGCATCCTGGCCAAAGGCTCCAGCCCGGCGTTCGAAGCCGGACTGGAGAGCCGCGCCGGCCTGCACCTGCTCTACGATTTCGGGGTGACGGCCGACCAGGACGGCCAGACCTACCCGCTGGCCAGTAGCGCCAGCCCCGACCCCGACCGGCTGCCCGGTCTGGACTGGCCCGACTTGTATTTCCACCAGTACAGCGCCTGGCTCGGCTTTCTGGACCGCGCCGGCAGTGAGCAGCGCACGGCCAGCTTCCGGGTGGCCGACCTGCTGGCCCTCGACCCGGCCCGCAAGGAGCTGGTCAATTACCGCAAATACCTCTGGGAGAAGGTGAGCGTGAGCCTGAACACGTCGCGCCGCCTCGAATCCGCCCGCTTCACCTACCGACCCATCCGATTATGATCCTCGACAATCTCAACCAGCAGGAGCTGGAAGTAGCCACCAAGTGGCTCGATTTCACGGTCGAGAGCTTTATTACCAACATTCGCAAGCTGCGCATCCGCCAGACTGGGGCGCTGATGGCCAGCTTCCGCAAGCAGGTCATTGGCGCGGCCACCGGGCGGCTGCAGCTGCAACTGAGCTACGCCCTCTACGGCAAGTTCGTGGATATGGGCGTGGGCCGGGGGATGGGCCAGGGCGTGCGCAAAGGCGACGATGGCTACGACAGAATCCGCAACAGCCGGGGTCAACTCAAGCGCCGGGAGCGCAAGGCCAAGAAGTGGTACTCGCGCGAAATAGCCTACCAGACCAAACGCCTGGCCGAGCTCATGAGTGAGCTCCACGGCACGCTGCTTATTTCGGCCGTGTCGGAGGCGCTGCCGGCGGATGATCTACAAGTTAACTTTTAAGATAAGCGACGATGGGAGCAAACCAAAACGAGAGCCTGAGCACGCTGGTGTTCACGTTGAATGTACTCACCAATAAGCTTAAGCGACTGCCTGTTGCCTCGGCTGAATTTACCCGGTGCACTATCGAGGCGCTGGACATAAACGATAAAATTCAAGGCCTGCGGGCCGCCCTGTGCGATGGCAGAGAATAGCGAAGAGAGAAAAGTCCGCATAGTACTCGATGCCCAGCAGCCCAACGCCTCCATTAAGGAGATGGGGGCTGGCCTGGCCGTGCTCAATAGTCAGTTGGGTAAGATGGCCCAGGATGATCCGGGTCGGGCCAAGCTCCAGGACGATTACGCCCGGCTGAACCAGCGGATTGCCGAAACCCGCGCCGAAATGCGGGCGGTCGTGAAAACGGCCGAGGAGTTGGCCGCCGAGCAGCAGCAGCTGGCTGAGCAGACCGAGCAGCTGGCCCAGGCCCAGACGGCCACCGTGCGCAGTGGCCAGCTTTCGACGGCCTCCATGCGCGAGATGAAGGATGCCGCCGGCATTCTGGCCACGCAGCTGGAGCAGGTGTCGGCCGACGACCCGGGCCGGGCCGCGCTGCTGCGCGACTACCAGGTGCTGCAGCAGCGTGTGCAGGCCGCCGGCACCGAGATGCGGACCTACCAGAAAACGGCGGAAGAACTGGCTGCTGAGCAGCGCCAGCTAGCGGAGGCCACCGAGCGCACCAACCAGGAAAACCGCCAGGTAGTGCTCAATGGCCAGAAAGTGGACGCCACGTTTGGCCAGATGAAAGCCTCGGCGTCGGCGCTGGAAAAGCAGCTCGACGACCTGGCCGGCGACGACCCGGGCCGGGCCAAGCTGCTCAAGGACTACAAGGCCCTCAAGGACCGCATCGAGGACGTGAAAAAGGAAATGGGCGAGGCCACCGAAACGGGCCTCACCTTCAAAGACGCGTTGTCCTTCGCCGGCGTGGCCGTAGGCGCGGAAGCCGCCCTCGACATGATTAAGGAATTCGGGGCGGAGGTCATCAACACGACCACCGAAATCGGCAAGATGCGCTCCGATATCAACTCGCTGACCGGGGCCAGTGGCCAGGAGCTGGATGCGCTGAGCACTGGCATCCGGGCCCTGAGCCAGACGTTTGGCAAGGAGTACAACGAGGTGCTAGTGGCCAGCAACTCGCTCAGCAAGCAAATGGGCATCTCCCAGAAGGAGGCGCTGGACCTGATAGAGAAAGGTTTTATAAGCGGGGCCGACGCCAACGGCGAGTTCCTCGACCAGCTGCGCGAGTACCCCGCGCAGTTCAAGGCCGCCGGCGTGTCGGCCAGCGAGTTCGTGGCCATCGTGAGCAAGAGCCAGACCGATGGCGTGTTCTCCGATAAGGGGGTCGACGTGGTGAAGGAGTTCGGCCTGCGCATCCGGGAGCAGACCAAGGCCACCGGCGAGTCGCTGGAGGCCGCCTTCGGCACCGAGTTCACCAAGAAGCTGTTCGCCGGCATCAACGACGGCAGCATCTCGTCGGTGGAGGCGCTGAAGCTGGTGTCGACGCAGATGAACGACACCCAGGTGCCGGCCGCGCAGCTGCAGACGGTGATTGCCGACGTGTTCGGCGGCCCGGGCGAGGACGCCGGTCTGGACTATCTGAAGTCGCTGCGCAACGTAGGCGGCGGCATCGATGAGTTGATTGACCACACCAACCCCTACATTCAGCAGCAGGAGGCCCTGCTGGCCTCCCAGAAGGAACTGGCCGGCGCCCAGAACGAGCTGGCCAAAGAGTTCGAAGGCACCGGCAACACGATGGAGGTGCTCTCCAACGGGGCCATGACCTTCCTCTACACCCTGCTCGTGTCGCTGGCCGCTACCTGGAAGGAGGCAGTCGCGCCGGTGCGCGAGATGTGGGACGAGTTGGGCCGCGTAGCCGAGCAGATGGGGCTCGTGAGCAAGGAGGGGAGCCTGGCGAAAGATATTGCCAACGGGCTGGGGGCCGTGATTCGGTTTCTGTTCACGCCGACCCGCCTGTTGTGGGGCGTGCTGAGCGATATGGCCAAGGCTACGCTGGAGTGGGGCCAGCAGTCGGCCAACGCGAAGGCACTACTCGTGCTGATGATTGCCCCGCTACGGTTGCTGTTTGACATGCTGCGCGACTCGCCGGCATTTTTCGAGGGCTTCAGCGCCGCGGCTAAAGTCAGCTTCGGGCAGGTGGGCAAGGCCTGGAAGGCCGTAATGGCCGGTGACATCAGTGGGGCTGTCGACGAATTCAACCGCATCGGCGGGGCCGCTGGCCGGGCTTATCTGGATGCGTTCAACGCCACCCGCGCCGCCCGGCCCACCGAGCCTGATGCTCCAGCCCCAGCCGGTGGCGATGATGCCGCCGGCAACAAGCCCGGCGGTGGCGGCGACGGCACCACCCAGGCCGAGCGCGATAAAACGGCCAAGGATGCCCAAACGGCCCGAGAGAAGGCCCGCAAGGAGCGGGAGGCTGACCAGAAAGCGGCCGACCAGCTGCGCCTCGATAACCTAAAAAAAATCGTGGCCGAGGAGTTGGGTGAGCTCAGCCGCCTCGACGTGCTGCGCAACCAGTTGGGGCAACAGGCCGACAACGACGAACTGACCCGCCGCCAGCAGCAGCGCGACAAGTTGTTCCAGGCCGCCTCCGCACAGGTCGATAAGCTCACCGGACTGGAATCCGACTACACCGAGCGGGTAGAGGCCATTATCGAAGAGCGTGACTTGAGCCTGCGCGAATTACAGGCCAAGTTTGATGAGGAGTCTGAGAAGCGCAAGCAGGAGGAAATCGATAAGCGCATCGCGGTGGACGAGGCCGAAACTGAGCAGCGGCTAGCCGAGCTGGAGCTAAAGCTGGCCAACGGCGAACTGGATGAGTGGGCCTACCAGGATGCGGTGTACGCCGTCAAGCAGGCCGCCCTGGAGCGGGAACTGGACCTGATTAAGCAGAAATCGGGGGAAGAGTCGGCCGAGTATAAGAAGCTCACGGCCGAAAAGCTGAAGGACCAGGCGGACTTCGTGGCCAGCCGCAAGGGCCAGGAAGAGGGCCTATATCGTGCCCAGAAGTTTCTGACTGCCGCCAAAAACGTGCTGCATTCCGACGAGCTGGCTACGCTGCTGGAGGTGACGGGTAAGAAAACCCTGCTCTACAAAGCGGCGATGGCGGTCCAGAAAGCCCTATCCATCGCCGAAATCTACATGAGCCTGCCCAAGCAGTTCGCTTCCAACGCCGAGGCCGGCGCCAAGATTGCGGCCATCGCTCCGCCAGTTACCATCCCCCTGGGCACGGCCTACACGGTCGGGGCCAACGTGGCAGCTGGTGCGGCGGCTGGCGCGGGCGTTGCCAAAATCCTGGGCCTGGGCTTCCGCAAGGGTGGCGACACCGGTAGCGGCCAGGCAGATGGCGGCCTGAGCATGGCCGGCTTCACGGTCGCGGCCAACGGCAAGCTGCTCGATGCCGAGGGGTATCCCATCGCCGGCGTCGTACACGAGAAGGAGTACGTGATTCCCGAGTGGATGCGGGCCGACCCGAAAGTGGTGCAGATCGAACAGTTCCTGGAGGCCAAGCGCCAGACTCGCGGCTTCCGCGAGGGTGGGGCCACCTCCGACGACGTGGTGCCGACGGCTACCGCCCCCAGGCCCGCCGGCGAAGAGCGGCTCGTGCAGGTGCTCGACCGCCTCGACTCGCGGCTCGGCAACGTGGAGCAGTGGGCGAAGGAGCTGGCCGTGCACCTCGACGTGTACGGCCTAGAGCAAACCCTCGACGAGCGGGAGGCTACGCGCAAGGCGGCCGAAATCCGGTAAGAGGGGGTGTCCAGAAAAGGGTTTGAAAAACTTCCCCGAAAAACAGTGTTTTCGGGGGCGTTTTGGCGGATGGGAAAAGTGTCCAGAAACCGAGCCTTTTTTGGAGGGGGTTTCGTAGGTTTGGGTATGGCTACTTCCAACTTTCCCCCGACCTACGATTACCCTAAGTTCCTGGCCGCCGATGGCAGCCGCCTGCACCCCGGTGAATATTTCATGCGACGAGGTGGTGAGAATGAAAACTACCATCCTCTGCTGCGGGCAGGCCAAATCTGGAAAGTGGTAGAAGCCTCTCCCAACACGAGGGTTCTGGAGTTAGCAGCACTCAACCACCCAGAGCATAGAGTTCCGGTGGATCATAGCATAGCTGACGCGGTGGTACTCGTCAACTTGTCTCCGTATTTCATCTTCGAAGCATATAAGGAGCAATACCTGCGCTTCGAAGCAAGAGGCTGGTTTTTGTGGGTCGAGAACGACCACTTCCCCAAATCGGTTAGAATGCGGGCTTATAATCCCAGACTAAACCGCCAAGCGGATCAGTCATTTAATATTGATGACTCTGTTCATCTTCCTGACGATATCTTCTTCGATGAGTTTTACCGTGCCATTGATGAAGATCAAGTAGGTGAATTCCTGCGTGTAGAGCATAAGTTGCCACTCAGAGCGGAAAACATTCAGTTAAGAGAAAAGCCAGTGGCCCGACGTGATGGGATGTACTTCGAGCGAATTCTTAAATGGGAAGAGCCAGAAATAGCTGCTCCTAATAAATTGAATAACCCTCTGTACCCCAAGATGGAACGTCAATCGCGCATCCTGGGGGACTTTTCAGAGCGTTGGGTACGTCCATGAGAGCTGCCATCTATGCCCGCGTGAGCACCCGCGATAAAGGACAGGACAATGAAAACCAACTCAGAGAATTACGGGCCTTCGCGGCTCGAAGCGGTTATACGGTGGTTGGAGATTATGTCGATAGCGAAAGCGGCGCACGCGCAGATCGTCCGCAGTTCCTGCGACTATTCCAGGATGCCCACCAGCGCCGCTTCGACGTCGTCCTTTTTTGGGCCCTCGACCGATTCAGCCGAGAGGGAGTCATGGAAACTCTCACCTATCTGCAGCGACTTTCCAGCGCTGGAGTACAGTTCAAGTCATTTACAGAGCAGTATCTGGACAGCACTGGGCTGTTCCGAGACGCCATAATCGGCATCCTAGCCACCATTGCCAAGCAGGAGCGAGTGCGGCTGGGGGAGCGCACGAAGGCCGGCCTGGCCAAGGCCGTGGCGAAGGGCAAGGTGTTGGGCCGGCCGGGCGTCGACGCCGGCGTGGTGGCCCACGTGAAGCGGCTGAAGGCTGCCGGTAGCTCCAATCGGGCCATTGCCACGGCGCTGGAGCTTTCGCCCAGCACGGTGGCTAAGTACCTGGTCGAGTAGCTTTCCTGTCCTTTCGGGCCGAGGCAGGGGGTGGCAGTTTTGGGTATGAACTTCATACCCGCCCTTCTGCTAAATACTGTACTGGAGACTACCACCCCCGGCACAGCTGTATTATTACCCCCAGCCCGGCATGTCGTCGTGCCGAAGCCAAAGCGGCACTTCTACTACACCTACTGGCGTAAGGTACACGGCCAATGGTACCGCTTTCGGGGGCGGTTATTCTAGCTGAACTGACACCCAAACTGACACCCTATAAAGAAAAAAGCCCTCAGCAAGTTGCTGAGGGCTTTTTGAGTGGTCGCGCTAGGAAAAAGCAAAAGGCTGAGGAGAAGGGCGAGGTGTACATGCACGGCCGCCGGGCACTGGCTCCAGAGCTAGTTAATGAAATCCGCCAGTTGCAGTCTGATGGGCTGAGTGTCCGTAAGATCAGTGCAGCCATAAACGTGCCGGTGGGGACTGTGCATAAATATATGGTTGCTAAGAATTGAATTTTGGCCGGTGACCCATGAGTCGAGTTATCTTCTTGAATTGCTCAGCGCTGTCATTTACAAAATCATCATTAGATATAAACCGCTGAATCTCATCCACCATTTTATTCTCCAATAATTCCAGCATATAGTTGATCCCGCTATATTTCATTATTTTTCTTTCCAACGATGAAACGCAAAATGCTGCGTCTCTACGGTACGACAGGTTCACTGTTGACGAAACTGCTATATTTTTACAATATTTTTTTTATAAACGGTTGAAATTTCTTTTCCAACCAGTAAGCGGTAGCTATACTTAATATCGCATAAATAACAAAGCGAATGCTAAATGTTTTAATGCTTCCACTAAATATAGTGATGCGATGAAAAATTGAGATGATAGGAAAGTGAATAACATATAATCCATATGAAATACTGCCTATTAAACCTATCTTTGAAATTATGTATTTACTACATCTTTCTAAAATTTCGGATTTATAAAAAAATATAAATACACTAATTATATAAAATAGGATAGGTAGTAAAGCAGTGGATGTATTTTCTTTTGGAAAATTACGAGCTATGTATATAAGAGTATACGCAGGCAATATATATAAGATAATGGCTGTCCATCGAAAATATTTATTTTCATAGTTGATGAATTGCAAAATAATAAGCAATGCGAATGGCAATGCTGCAAAATCAATCGGACTTATAAAGGATTCAGGCCACTCTGAAGAAACTGTCGGTTTCACTATCATTGGCATAATAATAGTTGCCATTTTTGTGTATGCTGATTGTAGTACATTGAAATACCCTATTGCTAGTAGCAGCAGTAACGCGCTTATTAACTTTCTGTAATTTATTGAGGGGGATGTAGGGACGGTTCCCAGAGCCCAGCCCAATGCCCAGAAGGAGAAGCCAACGAAGTATGAATAGCTAGTTCCCCCAATACCCCGATTAGCTAAGTAGGCAGTTATGAAGGAAAGAAATATGGAAACTATCGTAACCAATATTGGGGAAATTCTCAATGAAGATAAGGGAATAAAGAGAAGGTAGAATAACATCTCATATTGTAAGCTCCAGAGAGGATTGTTCTCAAAAATAAGTGGCACCCATATAATCTGACAAAATATTAAGTGTCCTAAAGTAGTAATGATTGAATATTTAAATCCTGAAACAACAACAGCAAATATAAGGCTTACTGCATAAATGGGGTAAATACGAGTAAACCTCTTACGTACATAGATTTTAACGGATGACCAAGTTGTTAATGGTTTATGATGTGCTAAACCAATTACGTAACCAGATAGAATAAAAAATATTAATACCGCAAAATGCCCAGGGGGATTAAAATTTGCGGTACCAGTAGGAGCGAAATTTGGATCAAGTTGAAAAGGGTGAACAATAGTGTGATGCCACACCACTACTAAAGCGGCTATTGCACGTAATGCTTCAAGATTGCTGTTGAACTTAGGCTTGGTAGTTTGTAAAGAGCCCGGTTGATATAATAAAGCAAGATTTTGATCCATGATTTGCGATTTATGTCCTACAAAGATATTGGGTATTTCATTATTTGGTTATATTTTTTTGGTGAAACACTTGTATTATTTTGTGATAAGAGCACCTGCCAAGTACAGCACGTAGGATAAAATGTCTACTTGTTTCATTATGATGTACAGCGGTTTCGCAGCTAGTGCACACTTTTATTATTGTAATAAACTTTCTTATAGGAACTTACAAGGATTAAACAGGTGCACTGTTCGCGAAACCGCTATAAATAGTGTAGGCTCCAAGGTAAGGAACAATCCTTGTCCTTTCAGGCCGTGCTAGACCGTGGCAGTTTTGGGTATGAACTTCATACCTGCCCTACTGCTAAGCACTGTGCTGGAGTCTGCTACTCCCGGCACGACCGTCTCATTGCCCCCGGCCCGACACGTCGTGGAACCCCGGCCAAAGCGGCACTTCTACTATAACTACTGGCGGAAGGTGCACGGCCACTGGTATCTGTTCCGGCGCCGGCTATTTTAGCCCGAACTGCCACTGAAACTGCCACTGGTAAAAGAAAAAGACCCTCAGCTATGTGCTGAGGGTCTTTCTTGTGGTCGTGTAAGGAGTCGAACCTTAAACCTTCTGATTCGTAGTCAGATGCTCTATCCAGTTGAGCTACACAACCATTTTACCGCGAACCGGAAGCGTTTTTCCGTTTTGGTTGTGCAAAGATAGCAGGGAAAATCCGGGCCGTGCAAACGGGCGGGCAAAAAAACGGTTCAAAAAGTCCGGGTAAGCATGCAAGGGCCTGAATGACAGCCGGATTTTTTTTACGCTGCTGCTGCCTCCTTCTTCAATACCCGCTTCAGGGCCCGCGTAAACACAAAGTACAACCCGAACAACGACACGGCCAGCAACACTACCACCAATACCTTGCCCGCCGTGCCCGTATCGGGCGACTGAATGAGCTGGAGGACATCCTGGGCCTTGGTGCCGAGCCAGTAGAAAAACAGCGTTCGGGGCAGCATCCCGATAACTGAGGCCGTCAGGAACTGATGCTTGGGCACGCCCATCACCGTGAGGATAAACGTGATGAGGGCGAAGGGCAGCACCGGCGAGAGGCGGGTGAGCAGTACCAGCCGCCAGCTGTCGGCCCGCAGTTCGCCCATCACGGCGTGGGTTTTCGGGAACTGCTCCAGCAGCCGGATGAGCTTGCCCTGGTCGAGGCTGCGGGCGATAAGATAACCCCCGTAGGCGGCCAGCATGTACGTGAGCAGCATACCCGGAAAACCCTGCCAGCCGAAGAAAAAGGCCGTCACCAGCACGACCACGGTGGTGTGGGTGAGTGAAAGCGTCATGGTAATGGCCACCACCACGAAGTAAAGCACCATCCGCCCGATACTGGGATTCTGCAGCCATTCCTGGTGCTCGTGCAAGGTCCAGGTCAGCACACTGTCGCCGACCAGCGGCAGTACCGTGAGCAGCACCAGCGAAACAAGGGTGGAGGTGTTCTGTTGAAAAAGGGCTTTGACAAACGACATAAACGGGGTTCAGCAACCAAACGAACCGGCCAGTCTGGGCCGGCCGAACTCTACCAACGTAAGAACGGCACCGGGGGCTGGCCGGGACGGCAAAACTGCCCGAAAAATGCCCTCCGTCAAAGCCTCGTACCTTTGCCCGATAACTAATCGGTCCTTCATTTTAATCTGCCTACCTACCCATTGCCCATGAAATTCGGAACCAAAGCCATCCACGCCGGCGTGCATCCCGACCCCGCTACCGGGGCCATCATGACGCCTATCTACCAGACTTCCACCTACGTGCAGACCTCGCCCGGCCAGAACAAGGGCTACGAGTACTCGCGCACCCACAACCCCACCCGCACCCAACTTCAGGACGCGCTGGCGGCCCTCGACAACGGCAAGCACGGCCTGGCCTTCGCCTCGGGCATGGCGGCCATCGACTGTGCCATCAAGCTGCTCCAGCCCGGCGACGAAGTTATTTGCACCGACGATTTGTACGGCGGCTCCTACCGCCTCTTCACGAAAGTATACGCGCCCTACGGCATCAATTTCCACTTCGTGCCCATGCACGACATGACGGCCGTGGAAGCCGCCGTGACCGAGCGCACCAAGATGATTTGGGTGGAAACGCCCAGCAACCCGCTGCTCAATGTGATTGACATTGCCGCCGCCGCGGCCGTGGCTAAAAAGGCCGGGGCGCTGCTGGTGGTCGATAACACTTTCTCGACGCCCTACCTGCAGAATCCGCTCGATCTGGGCGCCGACATCATTATTTATTCGCTCACCAAGTACATGGGCGGCCACTCCGATACGGTGATGGGCGCGCTGGTCGTAAACGACGACGAGCTGAACGAAAAGCTGGCGTTCTATCAGAACTCCTGCGGCGGCACGCCCGGCCCCCAGGACTGCTTCCTGGTGCTGCGCGGCCTCAAAACGTTGCACGTGCGCATGCAGCGCCACTGTGAAAACGGCCGCAAAGTGGCCGAGTACCTCAACAGCCACGCTAAGGTGGAGAAGGTGTTCTGGCCCGGCCTCGAAAGCCACCGCAACCACGCCGTGGCTGCCAAGCAGATGCGCGACTTCGGCGGAATGCTCTCGTTTGTGCTCAAAGGCGATAAGCAGGCCGACGCCATTGCGGTGCTCGAAAAGTTTGAGCTCTTCACGCTGGCCGAGAGCCTGGGCGGCGTCGAAAGCCTCTCGGGCCACCCCGCCAGCATGACCCACGCCAGCATTCCGGCCGAGCAGCGCCGCAAGTCAGGTCTGAGCGACTCGTTGATCCGCCTGAGCGTGGGCATCGAGGATGCCGAAGACCTTATCGCCGACCTCAAGCAGGCCATCGGCTAGGGTAGTTTCTCTGCCGTCTGATTCTCGCGCTGCCCGGCCATTTGGTCGGGCAGCGCTTTTTTGTGTGCAGCAGGCTCCGAAGCCACATGGTGGTAGGGGAGGCCTACTGGGAAAAGTGAAATAAAAGCGGAATAAGTTGTGAATATGATGGTCCTGAGTATCTTCATCCGGCTGTAGCAGCCTGGTTTTCAGGCGGCCGGAGGCTTAGTCAGAGTTCAATGTTTACACTCGCTGCTTTTTATGAAAAGACTTCTCCTCCTGCCGCTGGTAGCCGTGGCTTTCGTTAGCCAGGCCCAGGGCCAGAACATCACCGTCAGTGGCCGCGTGCTTAGCGGCACCGGGGCGGCCCAGCCGGGCGTAACGGTACTCGAAAAAGGCACCGCCAACGGCACCTCTACCGACGCCGACGGCCGCTTCCGGCTTACGGTAGCGCCCACGGCCACGCTGGTGGTATCGGCCATTGGGGCCACCACCCAGCAGATTCCGGTGAACGGCCGCACCAATTTCGATGTGCGCCTGACCGACAACGAAACGGCCCTGACCGAAGTAGTCGTGACCGGCTCGCGGGCCACCGAGGGCCGCTCCAACATCCTGACCACGGCTCCGGTCGACGTCATTTCGGCCCGCGAAATAAAAGTATTTGCCCAAACCGACGTCTCGCAGATTCTGAGCTACATCGCGCCTTCGTTTCAATCATCAAGGCAGGCTATTGCTGACGGCACCGACCACGTGGACCCGGCTTCGTTGCGTGGCCTCGGACCCGACCAGGTGCTGGTGCTCGTGAACGGCAAGCGGCGCCATTCGTCGGCGCTGGTGAACATCAACGGCACGGTGGGCCGCGGCTCGGTGGGCACCGACCTGAACACGATTCCCAACGCCTCTATCAAGCGCATCGAGGTGCTGCGCGATGGCGCGGCGGCCCAGTACGGCTCCGACGCCATTGCCGGCGTTATCAACATTCAGCTTAAAGACGATACCACCGGCGTGCAGGCCAGCAGCACCGTGGGCCAGCACTACGAGGGCGACGGCAACCTCTACCAGGCTGATGCCAACGTGGGCGTGGGCCTGAACGGGCGCGGCTTTCTGGATATGAGCGGGCAGTTCAGTAACCGCGGCTACACCAACCGCTCGGGTATCGATACGGCCCCGCTCATTTACCTGGGCTCTTCGGGCAGCTACCCGGGCAGCGCCGACACCGAGCAGAAGCGCCGCGCCCTGAAGGCCCAGGACGACGCGCTGGTGGCCCAGAACGGCTACGACCGCAAGAATCTGCGCCTCGGCCAGTCGGAGGCCCGCAGCTACGGGGGCTTTCTGAACATGGGCTACAAGTTGCTGCCTACCATCGGGCTGGAAGCCTACGTAACGGCCGGGGCCTCGCGGCGCACGGGCAAGGCGGCTGGTTTCTACCGCCTGCCCAACCAGGCCACCCAGTCCGACCTCACGCTCTACCCTAACGGCTTTCTGCCCTTCATCAACACCACCATCATCGACCAGTCGGTGCTGGCCGGGCTGCAGGCCCAGTTGCTGGGTTTTGCCGTTGACCTGAGCAATACCTACGGCCGCAACTCCATCGACTTCGACATCAGCAACACGCTCAACGCCTCGCTGCCCACCGGCCTGAGTCCGAGCCGGTTTTATGCCGGTACCATTGCCTTCCGCCAGAACACAACCAACCTCAACTTCAGCCGCCGCTTTACCGATGTGGGCGGGCTGAGCAACCTGAACGTGGCCTTCGGGGGCGAGTACCGCGACGACAACTACCAGATTCAGGCCGGCGACCCAGGCTCGTACGCCAACTACGGCCGCCTCGTGAGTCCCGGTACGCCGGCCGCCGCCGGGGCCCAGGTGTTTCCGGGCTACCAGCCCACCGACGCGCTTAACCGCTCGCGCAACAACCGCGCGGCCTACCTCGACCTGGAAAGCGACATCACCGAGAAGCTGCTCGTGGGCCTGGCCGGCCGGGCCGAGCGCTACTCCGATTTCGGCAATAACGTGAGCGGCAAGGTAGCTGCCCGCTACAGCATTCTGCCCGACGTGGCCGTGCGCGGGGCCATCAGCAACGGTTTCCGGGCCCCCTCGCTTCAGCAGCGCTACTTCACCAACACCAGCACCCAGTTCATTCAGGGCGCGGCCAACCAGGTGCTCACCGTCAGCAACGACAACCCCATCGTGCGCAACGGCTTCACGCCGGGCGGCACCGGGCAGCAGGGCTTCGGGGTGAGCTCACTCAAGCAAGAGCGTTCGACCAACTACAGCCTCGGTGTCACGGCCCGCATCCTCAAAACGGCCACGCTCACCGTCGATGCCTACCAGATCGATATCCGCGACCGGATCGTGCTTACCTCGCAGTTCAGCCGGGCCAACGCTACGGTGGCCGCCATTCTGGGCAGTTTGCCGGTGAGCCAAGTGCAGTTCTTCGCCAACGCCATCGACACCCGCACCCGGGGCATCGATATCGTGGCCAACAACCGCATCACCCTCGGGCCGGGCCGGCTCACGCTTACGGCGGCGGCCAACTTCAACAACACCACGGTCGAGAAAATCAACAGCTCGGCCACCATCGACGCCGACCAGACGGGCCTGCAAAACACGCTTTTCGACCGCCAGCAGCGCGGGCGCATCGAAAACGGCCAGCCCCGCAGTAAAATCAACCTCACGGCTGGTTATAACTTGGGCATTTTCGGCATCGAGGCCCGCACCGTACGCTTCGGCGAGGTGCAGTACCAGGACGCCCGCCTCGGCAGCCCCGCCGGCAACCCCAACTTCCTCTACTCCTCCATCGACCAGACGTTCTCGGCCAAGTGGGTGACTGACCTGACGCTGAGCGCCCAGTTCACGAAGCAACTCGGCCTAACCATCGGGGCCAGCAACCTCTTCGACGTGTACCCCGATAAATTTCGTATCGACCCCCGCAACTCCGCTACCAACTTCTCGGTCGACCCGCTGCTCAACTACAACTCCGGCCTCGACAACACCAACCGCGGCCGCACCGTCTACAACCCCAACCAGTTCGGCTACAACGGCGGCTTCTACTTCGCCCGCCTGATCGTGGGTCTGCCCACCGGCGGCTAACCTAACAGCGCTTTTTCCAAGCGCCATAACGGCCGGCTTCCCGCGGGAGGAGCCGGCTTCTGGCGTTTGAGAAAAGGGTATTGGGCCACGAAAATTACTCGCGCAACAGCCGCACTTGCTGGCCATCGGCGGTCCGGGCTAGGTACAGGCCGGTTACGAGGTGGTTAGCAGGATGCCAGACCACCCGACCGTCGGGCGTGCTAGCCAGTTGAGCTACCACCCGGCCCCGCGCGTCCCATACGGTTACAGGCTGAACTCCCGGCTGGCGGAGTCGGAATTCTACCTGCTCGCGGAAGGGCGTGGGAAACGCGAAAAGGGAGGCGGGCCGCCGACCTAGGCCGCTGCTCAGAACCTTGCGGGCGCCAACCGAAAAAACGATGCTCCGGCTTTCGGTGCCAAAATTGGGGCAGGCATTGTCGGTTACCGTAACGGGCAAGGAATAGCGGCCTGATGGTAAATCGGCCGGCACCTGCCAGGTAAGGCGGGCCTGCGTGGCCGATACCGGCTGGAACGATACGCCGGGAACGGTGGTGCTAGCGGCACTGCTAAAAGTGAGGATCTGGCCAACATCCGCATCAGTGGCATCCAGTAGCAGCACCATCGTTTGGCCCGGAAGTACCTCAATCACCTTGTCAAATGGTTGGCTCGTACCCGCTACCTGTAGGGTCGTGAATGTCGGCACACTGTTGCTGCTGGCTCTGGCAGAGTACACCAAGTCGCGGGTAATGCTGCCGATTAAGGTCCAGGTAGCATTGAGGCGGCGGTATTCCTGCACGCGCACTGCCATCACGAAGCTGCCGACAGTCAGCGAGGACGGAGCGGTATGGGCCTCGCCGGTAGCTTCATTGATTTCAAAGTGCGAGGGGGTGAAACCTACAGTGGGCTGGGCACAGGGAGCAAGGCCAGTAGGCCCTTGCGGATAGCCCCCTTGCAAGGGCTGCACCAACTGATAGACCAATGAATCCCCATCGGCGTCGAAGGCACTAAAGCTGTATAGCTGCCGCTGATTTCCCAGCAGGAGCGGGACCCGTGACTCAATGAATTGGGGGGACGAATTGCGTAATCCGGACGAGTTATCCAGAAATGATTCTACGTACTGGCTTTGATTGCCGGAGTTTTCCAGATTAAGTAAGCCAAAAGTTCGGTTTACATCGCCCATACTCAGCGTCCAACGGGCCGGCGGGAGCTCTACATCTCCTTCGTACACCAATACCTGGATAGCAGAACCCGCAGTACAGTCGGGCGCGAGCACCCTGGTGCTGCTAGTGAGCAGTAGTTTCGCCACAAAGCTGCCGGGCGAAGTGGAGGAACAGCCTCCCTGGCCGCAAACCAGCTCCATATCCGGGCCATACTCGGCTACTGAGGGGGAGGGCGGTACCGCGTATTTCCGGACCGTGATATGGTAGATATTGGCCGTGCCGGGTACGGGAGTGTAATAGATTTCACCCCCACGGGCATGACTGGCAAACCCAGAAACGGAGCTAAATAGAGCGCCAACCACAAGCAGGGCGCGAAGCCAGGCATAAACAGACATAAGCAAGGATAAAGAGTGTAATAGAAAAAGCGAGTAGCATGAGAATCAGTTAGCTGTCCTCACGCTACTCGCTTGTAAATATATGGTAAAGCAGTAATTGTTGGCAACTTGTTTACTTGCCTGCCGAATTTGAGTCCAGGATTTTGAACAGCTCGTTGAGCTTGGGAGTGAGGATGATTTCGGTGCGGCGGTTGAGGGCCTTATTTTCGGCCGACGAGTTAGGTGCTACGGGCACGTACTGCGAGCGGCCCGAGGCCGTGACGCGCTCCGGGGCCACGCCGCCGGTCGTGAGCAAACGGGCAATTTCGGTGGCCCGCAGCACGCTCAAATCCCAGTTGTCGGTCATCGAGCCCACCGCCCGGCTGAAGGGCACGTTGTCGGTGTGGCCTTCCACCACCACGTTCACATCGGGCTGCTGCTGGAGCACGGTGGCCAGCTGCCGGAGGGCGTCCTGGCCCTTGGGGTCCACTTTGGTCGAGCCCGACTTGAACAGCAGCTGCTCGGAGAGCGACACGTACACCTTGCCATTACGCATCTCCACCTGCAGCTCGGTTCCCTTAAAGCCACGCAGTGCGTTGCTCACGCTGGCCTTGAGGGCGTCCACGGCGCGGTCTTTTTCGGCCAGTGCCTTTTGCAGCTCGGCCAGCTTGGCCTCGCGGGTCGTCAAGTCCTGGTTGAGACGGTCGATATCGGCGCGGCTCTTTTTCAGGCTTTGGTCGAGCTCGCCCAGCTCAGCTTCGCGGCGGGCCAGGTCCTGGGTTACCTTATTATAGTCGGTGGTTTTGTTGGCCAGCGTCCGGTCCGAGTTCTTCAGCAGCCGGTCGTAGCTGTCGGTGAGCTGCTCGTAGAGTTGGCGGGTGCGGGCCAGGTTGCGACCGGTTTCGGTCGAATCGTCGGTGAGGCGGCGGGTTTGCAGCCGCAGTTTCGCTACTTCGTCCGAGGTCTTTTTAAGCTCGGCAACGGATTGGCGGTTTTGGCGCTCGGCCTCATTTTTGGCCTGCTCGGTGGCCGACTGGCGGGCCCGCAGGTCGTCGTACTTTTTGGAGGCTACGCAGCTGGGCAGCGCCAGGGAAGCCAGCAGCGCGCAAAAAATCAAGGGTTTAGGAGATTTATTCACCACAAAAAGGCGTAAGAGAGCGAGGGAAATACGGGCCGGCCAACAGTCGGCTTGTGGCAAGATAAGCCGCGCTGGCCGCATCTGCCATCAGGGTGGCGGCCCGGCCATTACTGGTCCTAGTTTCACACTTTTAGATTCCGCTGTAACTTGCACCTCCCCAACTGGCCCCGCCGGTGCGGTGGCCATCATTCCGGTTTCCGAATTCAAGCTTTCCTTTCTAGATATGTCGTCCTGGTTTAAGCGCAAAGAAAAAGGCATCGTCACGCCCACCGAGCAGAAGAAGGAGACGCCCGACGGCCTCTGGTACAAGTGCCCCGAGTGCAAAACGGTAGCCACCATGGTCGAGCACAAACGGCTGCTCCATACCTGCGGCAGCTGCCATCACCACGACCGGATTGAGGCGGTCGAGTACTTCGATTTTCTCTTTGATGACCACCAGTTTGAGGAGCTCGACGCCGATATGCACTCGGCCGATCCGCTCGACTTTGTAGATACCAAGGCCTACCCCCAGCGCCTGATTGCCACCGAGAAAAGCACCGGCCTGCGCGATGCCGTGCGCACGGCTCACGGTCAGCTTAATGGACTCGGGCTGGTAGTAGCGGCCATGGATTTCAAGTTTATCGGCGGCTCGATGGGCTCGGTGGTAGGAGAAAAAATTGCCCGCGCCATCGATTATGCCCGTAAGCACCGGCTGCCCTTCCTCATGATTTCGCGCTCCGGTGGGGCCCGCATGATGGAAGCGGGCTTTTCGCTGATGCAGATGGCTAAAACCTCGGCTAAGCTGGCGCTGCTCTCCGAAGCTGGCCTACCTTATATCTCCCTGCTGACTGACCCTACCACGGGCGGCGTTACGGCTTCGTTCGCCATGCTCGGCGACTTTAACATTGCCGAGCCGGGCGCGCTCATCGGGTTTGCCGGCCCCCGCGTCATCAAGGAAACCATCGGCAAAGACCTGCCCAAGGGCTTCCAGAGTGCCGAATTCGTGCTCGAACACGGCTTTCTCGACTTCATCATCGACCGTAAAGACCTCAAGCAGCGCCTGTCGGATCTGCTGACGATGCTAGAGCCGGTAAAAGTAGCAGAAGGCGAGCCGGTTACGACCCGATAACGCCCCGTAATTTCAGCCGGAAGTTTTTCGGCAGGCTTTTTGAACTCACCCTGCCGAATAGGCCTGGCGCCCTTTCAGTGGGTTTTTGGGAACCGGCAGCGCTGCCAAAACCAAGCAGCGCGGAAGATGAATAGCGTTTTTTATATACTCGCCGAACATTTTTCCCATAAACCTAGTAAGTACCTCCATCCAGTCAGTCTGACCCTTTCTCTCACTAAGTTTTGAATTTTATGACCTCTCGCAATTCTCTTTTCACCCTCCTGATGGCCTTTGTGCTCTTCATGAGCTCCTGCGCCACTTCCCAGCCCCGTAACCCTAACATCCCGGAAGCTGATACCAATGGCACGGGTCCGCGCAAAACCGGCATGAGCAAAACAGCTAAGGGTGGCTTGCTTGGCGCCGGTGGTGGCGCCATTGTAGGTGGTGTGCTGGGCCGCGTAATCGGTGGCAAAAGCGGTACGGCTGCCGGTGCTATTATCGGAGCTGCCGTAGGCGGTACGGGTGGTGCCCTGATTGGTCGCAAAATGGACAAGCAGGCCGAAGAACTCCAGCGTGATATGGCCAACGCCAAAGTAGAGCGCGTGGGTGAAGGCATCAAAATCACCTTCGACTCGGGTATTCTCTTCGACACCAACAAGAGCGACCTGCGTCAGGCTTCGATGACCGAAATTCAAAAGATGACCGAAACGCTGAAGAAGTACCCCGATACCAACATTTTGGTGGAAGGCCACACGGACGCCAGCGGTTCCGACGCCATCAACAACCCCCTCTCGCAGCGTCGTGCCCAGGCCGTGGCTAATTACACGATTAGCCAGGGTGTAGATGCCAGCCGCGTTACAACGCAGGGCTACGGCTCGACCCAGCCCATCGCCGACAACACGACCGAAGCCGGCAAGCAGGCCAACCGCCGGGTAGAAATTGCCATCTTCGCCAACGAAAAAATGAAGAAGGCTGCTGAAAACGGCACGCTGTAAAGCAACTTCAGGCACATGCGGCCTGCTTCAATAGGTAAAGCCCCCTCGCCGAGGGGGCTTTTTTTGTGCCCCTGCCGAATCCACACTGGCACGGTGGGTACGATAGTTGGAAACTGCGCCCACCGTGCCAGTATGGGGTGAAGAATTGTGGCTTCGAAATCTGCTATTAGTGGCGCTGGTGATGTTGACCGTTGCGTTTGGGAAGTTTGTCCTGCATGCATGCATCGGCGGTGCCGTAGGTGCCGGTGCCGGTGCCATTATCGGCAACGAAAAGCAGAAGCGTAAAGATGAGCGCCGCCGGGCCCGGGAAACCAACAACCCGAACTTGTAAGGGTAGCGCAACAATCGGCCTGCGTAAGACGTTCTTCGACAGCCGATTGTGTTAATTATCGGGCCCACTCGCTATCAACGAGTGGGCCCGGCGTGTTTCTGGCAAGGTGGTTGTAAAGCGGCGGCTGACGGATAGCTTTGCTGGCTCGTAGCCAGTTGGCGCACTCTTTTCACTCCCAACATTTCTCCCTACCCCCATGACCAACCTTCGTTCTTTATTCGTGCTGCTGCTGGCTGTGCTGCTGCTGGGCGGCAATTTCGCCGAGGCCCAAACCACCAAAGAGAAAAAACCCTGGAGCAAAACCGCCAAAGGCGGGGTAATTGGTGGCCTGGGCGGAGCCGCAGGTGGGGCCATATTGGGCCGCGTGATTGGCGGCAAGTCGGGCACGGCCAAGGGAGCCATCATCGGAGCCGCCGTGGGTGGCGCCGGGGGCGCCCTCATTGGCCGCCGCATGGACAAGCAGGCGGCCGAGTTGCAGCGCGAAATGGCCGGTGCTACGGTAGAGCGCGTGGGCGAAGGCATCAAAATTACCTTCGACTCGGGCTTGCTGTTCGCCAAAAATTCGGCGGGCCTGACGGCCGCCGCTCAGAACAACATCCAGGAGTTGGCTAAAACGCTCGTTAAGTATGGCGACACCAACGTGATTGTGGAAGGCCACACAGATACGAGCGGCTCCGATGCCGTGAACAACCCGCTTTCGCAGCGCCGTGCCCAGGCCGTGGCCAACTACACCCAGCAGCAGGGCGTAGATGCCTCGCGCTTCACGGTAACAGGCTACGGCTCGACCCAGCCCGTGGCCGACAACTCGACCGAAGCCGGCCGGGTAGCCAACCGCCGGGTAGAAGTGGCCATTTTCGCCAACGAAAAGCTGAAGAAAGCCGCCGAAAAAGGTACCATCTAAGCACCTGTAATCGTCTTTTGCAATGCGGGGGCTTCCTTTCGGGGAAGCTCCCGCTTTTTTGTGGGCTGGTGGGCGCAACCCGCCGCCCGGCCCGGTGGTACAACTGCCTATGCCCACGACTTACACCGCTTCGGCCGCCGAGAAGACGCGCCAGAACTACGAGGAGCTGCAAGAGTTCTACCCACCCCTGACGCTCGAAAAGCCCCGCCGCTCACCCATGCGGGAGCTGATTTCGACGGTGCTTTCGCACCGCACCACCCACGCCGATGAGGAGCTGGCTTACGACCGGATGCTGGAAGCTTTTGGCGACTGGGCCGGGGTAGAGGCCGCGCCGACCGCAGAGCTGGCCCACGCTATCCGCACCACCCGCTGGCCCGACACCCAGGCTCCGCGCATCCAGGAAATTCTGCGCCGTATAAAGGCCGAACGGGGCGAATTTGCGCTGGATTTCCCGGCCGAGTGGCCCACCGAAAAGGCCATGCAGTGGCTGCACGACATGCCCGGCATCGGCCTGAAGACGGCCTCGCTGGTGCTGCTCTTCAATTTTCATAAGCCTGTGCTGCCCGTTGATACCCACGTGCACCGCATTGCCCAGCGCGTGGGGATGATTCCGCCCAAAGCGTCGGCCGATAAGGCCCACCAGCTGCTGTTGGCTCAGCTACCGGCCGATGTGCTGGTGCTGCTCAACTTCCACAAGCACAACTATTGGCACGGCCAAAAGGTGTGTTTTTACAGCAAACCTGACTGTGCCCGCTGCCCGCTAAAGGGCTTCTGCAATTACTACCTCGAACACTACGGCCCCGCCACCCCCGAAGCTCTGGCCGCCACGCCCGCCCGCTGGGACTTGGCCTGGGGCGAACTGGCGCATTAATTTGAGCTGTTAGCTATCAGCTACTAGCTGCAAGCCCGGTTAAAAGCCTGCTTTCTACCCTCCACAATAAAAGCTTGTAGCTTGCGGCTTATAGCTTGCAGCTCAAAAAATATGCGTCTCGTTCGTCATCCGGTTCTGTGCAATTACTACGTTACCTACCGGTGTAATGCCAAGTGCTCGTTCTGTGATATCTGGGAGAAACCTTCGCCCTACATTACGCTGGAGGACGTGGCGCAGAACCTACGCGACCTGAAGCGGCTAGGCGTGTCGGTGGTGGACTTTACGGGCGGCGAGCCGCTGCTGCACCGCCAGATTCATGAGTTTGTGGGTCTGGCGCACGATATGGGCTTCATTACGACGCTCACCACCAACTGCCTGCTCTACCCCAAATACGCCGAAAAGCTGCGCGGCAAGGTCGATATGCTGCACTTCTCGCTCGATTCCAGCGAGAAGGAAGTGCACGACCGGGGCCGGGGGGTGGCCTGCTTCGATTTCGTGCTCGAAAGCATCCGGGTGGCCCGCGAACTGGGCGAGCGGCCCGACGTGCTGTTCACTGTATTCCGCGAAAACCTGGCCGACCTGGAGAATGTCTACCAGCAAATCACGCGGCCCAACAAACTGGTACTCATTCTCAATCCGGCCTTCGAGTACAACGGCGTCGATGCCGGCGAACAGCTCACCAGCGAGGAACTCGACTACCTTTCGGCCTTCGGGAAGCGGCCTGGCGTGTACCTCAACGAGGCCTTTATTGCGTTGCGCCGCGACGGGGGCAACCATGTGGCCGTGCCCGTGTGCCGGGCGGCCAGCACCACGCTGGTTATCTCGCCTTCCAACGAGTTGGTACTGCCTTGCTACCATTTGGGCGAAAAGAAATTTCCCATTGAAGGCCGCCTGTTCGACCTCTATCACTCCACTGAGGTGCAGCAACTGGCCGCCCTCGAAGGCCGTTTGCCCGCCTGCGAGGGTTGCACAATCAACTGTTACATGCAGCCCAGTTTCGCCGTCGAAACCAGCAAGTACTTCTGGCAGGCCCTGCCCAGCACCCTTAAATACAACTGGGACAAAGGCACTTGGAAACGGATGCTGACGCGGTAACAAACCGGCTTAGTTCTACGCTTTACTACTTACTCTATGCCCCTCATTCTGCCCGTTCAGGGAAAACACCCGCAACTCGGCTCCGATTGTTTCGTGGCTGAAAACGCTACCATCGTGGGCGACGTAACGTTGGGCCGCAACTGCACCGTGTGGTTCAATGCTACAGTGCGCGGCGACGTGAAAAGCATCCGCATCGGCGACCAGACCAACATTCAGGACGGAGCGGTGCTGCACTGCACCTACCTCAAGGCAGCTACTACCATCGGTTCGCGGGTGAGCATCGGGCACCGGGCCATCGTGCACGGCTGCACCGTCGAGGACGACGTGCTGATTGGCATGGGGGCTATTGTGATGGACCACGCCGTGGTGGGCGCGGGCTGCATTATCGCGGCCGGGGCGGTGGTACTGGAGAATACGCGGTGCGAGCCGGGCTACCTCTACGCCGGAGTGCCGGCTCGCCGCATCAAGCCCGTTACGGAGGCGCAACGGGCCACCATCAGCCAAACGGCCGACAATTACGTGCTGTACGCGAGCTGGTTTGAGAAGAAGTAAAGTAGGACAATCACCTCCAAGTAGATCATAAATCAGAAAGGCGCTTCCCGACAGGAAAGCGCCTTTCTGATTTATGATCTACTTGGAGTGACGCTACAAGTCCAGCATCTCGCCCACTTCCATTTCGCTTTCCTGGCCGTTGGTAACCCGCAACTGCACCAGTTCGACGGAGCGGCGGGAGCGTTTGAGCACCCGGAATTCGTAGTTGTCGAGCGTGGCTACGTCGCCGACTTCGGGAATATTGCCGTAAAGCATGTTGAGCAAGCCGCCCACGGTTTCGTAGTCGTCGCCCTCGGGCAGGGGGTAGGGTAGGTGTTCGTTGGCATCGGGGATGGGCGTGGCGGTGTTCACGCGGTATTCCGATTCCGATACCTTTTCCACTACCGGCACCTCGTTGTCATACTCATCCTGGATTTCGCCCACGAGCTCCTCCATGATGTCTTCGATGGTAACGATGCCCGACACACCACCGAACTCGTCGCTCACGATGGCCATGTGCATGTGCTTGCGCTGAAACTGGCGCAGCAGGCGGTTAATCTTCTTGGTTTCGGGCACGAAATAGGCCGGCCGCATAATTTTGGCCAGATCCAGCACTTCCTGCCGCCGGATGAGCTGGAGCAAATCTTTCACGTAGAGCACACCCACAATGTTGTCGACGTTGCTTTCGTACACCGGAATGCGCGAGTAGCCCTCGTTATGCACCATTTCCAGCACCGTGTCTTCGGGTGTATTCACGTCGAAAGCCACGATTTTGGTGCGTGGCACCATAATCTGCTTCACCATCCGGTCGTTGAACTCGAACACGTTCTCCAGCATCTCGTGCTCCGACTCCTGAATTTCCCCGCTCTGCTTGCTTTGGTCGAGCAGCATCCGCAGTTCTTCACTCGTGTGCACCTCGGCTCCATGGGCCGAAACCACCCCAAAAACGCGCAGCACCAAGTTCGAAAGCTTGTCGAGCAGCCAAATAAGGGGGAAGGTAAGGAACGCGAAGGCCCGCAGTGGGATGGCAATTGCCATGCTGGTGGCCTCGGGCTTCTGGATGGCCAGCACCTTCGGCGCCTGCTCGCCAAGCACGATGTGCATCACGGTGATGAGCGAAAACGACGTAACGATGGCAATCTGGTGAACCGAGGTGGGCGACACCACCAGATCGAACTGGGCAATGATGGCTAGAATTACCTCGGCTACTACGCTTTCGCCAATCCAACCCAACGCCAGCGAAGCCAGCGTAATGCCGAGCTGGGTGGCCGAGAGGTAGTAGTTCATTTCGTGCAGCATCGACTGCAACAGCTGCGCCAGGCGGTTACCGCTTTGGGCTTTCAGCTCGATTTGAGAGAGACGAACCTTGACGAACGCGAATTCGGCGGCCACAAAAAATCCGTTGGCGGCTACCAGCAGAATAGTCAGTAATATTTTTAAGCCCATAGGTGTAGAAAGCAGGCTCAACCGGCCCGGCCTTCCTTTGTACTGCAAAAGTACGACATTCGATGCAAGGGGTTGGATTTAACGCCCGCCCGCCCCCACCGCCAAGCCGTAATGGCGTCGCTTGGCCTACTTGGGCCGGTAGGTAAAACCAGTTCCGCCGCGTAGCTGTTGCCGTTTCTGCCGATCTTTGCCATTCGCCGTTGGCCTTCCCGTTGTTTTTATTTCGTTGCATGATTCATCGCCTTCTTTTTCTGCCGCTGCTGCTGGTGCTGCTGTTCCCGCTCGGGAGCCGGGCCCAGGTGTTGCGTCCCACCAAGCTCACTACCGCCCTGAGCCAGCCTGCGGCCCGCGTAGGCGAAGAGCTGGAGCTACTCGTAAATGCGCGCATCGACGACAAGTGGCACCTCTACGCGACCAATTTCGACCCCGACCTGGGCCCCACCGTGTTCAGCTTCACGTTTGCTAAAAGCCCCGCCTACGAACTGGTGGGGAAGCCGAAGTCGGTGGGCGAGCAGCAACACTACGACGACGTATTTAAAGGTAACGTCACATACTTCGAGAAAACCGGCCAGATCCGCCAGCGCATCCGGGTGTTGCAGCCCGGCCGGCTCGTCATCAAGGCCGAAGCGGAGTACCAGAGTTGCACCGATGTGGACGGCCGCTGCATTCCGGGCGACGAAAGCCTGAGCTTTGGCCCGCTGGAGGTAACCGGAACGGCCGCCTCGGCTGCTACCGCCCCGGCCGCACCAACTACCGGTACCACCACTACTACCATTGCACCGGCAGTAGCGCCAGCTATTGGCCCTACGGCTACCACGCCCGAAACGCCCGTAGCCGCCGCTGCTACGGATACGGCTGACCCTGCTACGGCCGTTGTTACGACCACCGCAACGCCTACCGTAGCCGCCACGCCGCCCGTGGTGGCATCGGTAGCGGCCGCTACCTCAGTGGAGTCGGCTGGGGGGCTGTGGGGGTTTGCCTTCGCCGCCTTCGTGTTTGGGCTAGGGGCGTTGCTTACGCCCTGCGTGTTCCCGCTAATTCCGATGACGGTATCGTTTTTCACCAGCGGCCAGGACACCCGCTCGCGCGGGATTCTGAAGGCGGCCGTATACGGGCTGAGCATCATCGTGATTTACGTGCTCATTGGCGTCGTAGTGGCGGCGTTGCTGGGCGAAGACGGCCCCAACCTGATTGCCACCCACTGGCTGCCCAACCTGATTTTCTTTGCCGTATTCGTGGTATTTGGCCTTTCGTTTCTGGGCCTGTTCGAAATCACGCTGCCCCACGGCATGGTCAATAAAATTGATGCCCAAGCCGATAAAGGCGGCTGGGGCGGGGTGTTTTTCATGGCCCTCACACTGGTGCTCGTATCGTTTTCCTGCACCGGACCCATCGTGGCCACCATTCTGGGCCTGGCCGCCCGGGGCGAGCGGATTGCGCCGGTAGTTGGCATGCTGGGCTTCTCGCTGGCTTTTGCGCTGCCCTTCACGCTGTTCGCCATCTTCCCGGCTTGGCTGAAAAGTTTGCCCCGTTCGGGTGGCTGGCTGAACACGGTGAAGGTGACGCTAGGCTTCGTGGAGCTGATGTTGGCGCTCAAGTTTTTGAGTATGGCCGACTTGGCTTACCACTGGAACCTACTCTCCCGCGACGTGTATTTGGTGCTCTGGATTGCCCTCTCGGGTCTGCTGGGCCTGTATTTACTAGGCCGCTTCAAGCTCTCCCACGATTCCGACCTGCCCCACCTGAGCGTAGGCCGGCTGCTGATGGCTGTGCTGGCCTTCAGCTTCATGACCTACCTGGTGCCCGGCCTGTTCGGGGCCCCGCTGCCACTGCTGGCCGGATACCTGCCGCCCCAGAGCCGCAACGACTTCACAGTGGCTACCACCGCCATGCCGGCCATAGCGGCCCGCGCCACAGCTGTAGCCGGCTGCGAGGAGCCCCGCTACGGCGGATTCCTGGAGCTGCCCCATGGCCTGTCGGGTTACTTCGACCTAGAGCAGGCCCGCCAGTGCGCCAAGGCCCAGAACAAGCCCCTGTTCATCGACTTCACCGGCCACGCCTGCGTGAACTGCCGCAAAATGGAAGCCACCGTCTGGAGCGACCCGCAGGTGCTGCGCCGCCTGCAAAACGACTTCGTAGTGGTAGCCCTTTACGTGGATGACAAGACCGACTTGCCCGCCAACGAGGTCTACACGTCCACCTATGATGGCAAGCAGAAAACCACGCTCGGTAAGAAGAACGCCGATCTGCAGCTGACGGGCTTCAACGTAAACGCCCAGCCATATTACGTACTGCTCGACCCTACTGCGCCCACTGACCTGGCCCACGTGCTGACTCCCCCCATTGCCTACGAGCCCGATGCGGAAGCTTTCGTGCGCTTCCTCGATGCTGGCCTAGCCCGATACCGCCAGCAGGTAGCGGCTCGCTGAAACGATAGAGCACGGGTAGCTGGCTGTTTTTCAGGGATTTGATGCCCGGTTATAGCCGACTAAAAAAATAAAGGTTGCGCAAGTCTAGAGCCTGTTATGGACTAGTGGCTCGGAAAACGCCTTTTGCCAGCAAGAGTGTCGCAAAGGCCAGGAAGTGAAATTGCTGCATGGTCAGGGCTAGGC
>NZ_NIRR01000017.1 GCF_002204745.1 Hymenobacter amundsenii | reverse complement strand
CCTAGCCCTGACCATGCAGCAATTTCACTTCCTGGCCTTTGCGACACTCTTGCTGGCAAAAGGCGTTTTCCGAGCCACTAGTCCATAACAGGCTCTAGCGGGAGCCATTCGGCCCGTTAATCGAAACTGCCGGCCGTATTAAGTCAGTAGTTCGTATCATAATAGCATCAATTTTGCTAGGTTTGGTTTCTTCGACCTTTTCTCCCCCATTTTTCGCTCGGCCCGGCCCAGGCGGTTTTGTCCGCTGGCTTCCGCCGATTTTTCTCACTGCCCCCATACCCCCCTGATCCATGGAAGACATGCCTACTCAGGAGCTGGAAGAATTGCGCTACATCCGTTACGATGTGCAGGATTCCATTGGCTACATCACCCTGAATCGACCTGATAAGCGTAACGCGCTAAATGCCAACGTAGTAACTGAGTTAAAGCAATCATTCGCCTTTGCTGAAGACGATGATGATTGCAAAGTCATCGTGTTGCGGGCCGCCGGCGACGTGTTTTGCGCCGGAGCCGACCTGGGCTACATCCAAGAGCTCCAAAGCTTCGGCTACCAGGATAACCTGGCCGATTCGACCCACCTCATGCAGCTGTTCCACCAGATTTATACCCTCAACAAGGTGGTTATCGGGCAGGTGCACGGGCACGCGCTGGCCGGCGGTTGCGGGCTGGCCACTATCTGCGACTTCGCTTTTACGGTACCGGCCGCCAAATTCGGCTACACGGAAGTTAAAATTGGCTTCCTGCCCGCCATTGTCAGCATTTTCCTGCTCCGTAAAATCGGCGAAACCCGCACCAAGCAGCTGCTGCTCACCGGCGACGTGATATCGGCGGAGAAGGCGATGGAGTACGGCCTCGTAAACTTCGTAGTGCCCGCCGAGGAGCTGGCCGACGAGGTGTACCGTTTCGCCCGCCGCCTCTGCGTCGAGAATTCGGGGCAGAGCATGGAAATCACGAAGGAAATGATGGCCCGCCTGCCCGAAATGCCCCTCGAAGACAGCCTGCGCTATGCTGCCCGCATGAACGCCGATGCCCGCAGCTCCGACGACTGCCGCCGTGGCATTGCCGCTTTCCTGAATAAGGAGAAGCTCACCTGGGATAACTAGGAAGGTTGGCAATAAAAGGGCGTCATGCTATACCCGGCATGACGCTCTTTTTATTTCCAACCCACTATCAACCGGTAAAACCTATCACTTCTAAGCTGGTTAGCCCTAGTATGACAATGCTGGCAGCCGTAGCCGTAACCACGGCTACTTTCTTCGGGATGGAATTCGTAGCCTGGTTTATGCACCGTTTTGTGCTGCACGGACCGCTGTGGTTTTTGCACCGCTCCCACCATGTGCGCCATCCGCACAATTTCGAGCGCAACGACTTTTTCTTCCTGTTCTACGGCTCGCTCTCGATGCTGCTTATCGTGTTCGGCTCGCCGACCCACGATTTTAGGTTTTGGATGGGGGTGGGCATTGCAGCTTATGGAACGCTGTATTTCTTCGTGCACGATGTGCTAATTCATGGGCGGTTGCGGTTTTGGCGCAAATCGCGCAACACTTACCTGCGGGCCCTGAATATGGCCCATAAAATTCACCATAAAACTACTGGCCGCGACGGTAGCGAGGAGTTTGGTTTGTTGTGGATTTCGCCCAAGTATTTCCGGTTGGCCCTGCGGCGTCCGGCGCCAACTAGGGTAATTAAATCGCGCTCCGCTACGGCGGGCTAACTCGACCGTAGTGGTTGTAAATTAACGCTGTGGGACAATTCTCCATTTCTGACTTAGAGCACCTTTCGGGCATCAAGGCGCATACAATTCGCGTCTGGGAGCAGCGCTATGGCATATTACGGCCAGTGCGCACCGCTACTAACATCCGTACCTACTGCGATGATGATTTGCGCCGGCTGCTGAACGTAGCTACGCTTTGTAGTCGGGGCCACCGGATTTCGCAGGTGGCCAAGCTCAGCGAGCAGGAGCTGACCGAAGCGGTTATTTCCTTCAACGACGACGCCCACGATTACTGCCAGCGCGTTAATGCGCTGCTGGCCGCCATGATCGAAATGGACGAGTGCCAACTCGTTAAGCTACTCAACCATACCATTGCCCAACGCGGAGTCGAGGAGGCTATTCTGCGGGTGGCGTACCCGTTCCTGCAACGGATTGGCGTAATGTGGCAGGCCGGCAGCGTGAATCCAGCCCAGGAGCACTTGGTCACGAATATGTTGCGCCAGAAGCTGATGGCAGCCACCGATGCGCTGCCGGCGGTAGCACCCGCCACGGCCCAGCGCTGGGTGCTGTTTCTGGCCGAAGGTGAAATGCACGAACTAGCCTTGCTGTTCATGAACTACGTGCTAAGGGCCCGAGGACATCACGTACTGTACTTGGGCCAGAACCTGCCTATTTTAGAGCTGAAAGCTGTCTGTGACATTTACGAGCCCCACGCCCTGCTGACGGTGATGACGGCCGTACCCGAACGCGACCACGTGGCCGGCTTTGTGCAGAAACTAGGCGAATACTGCCCCGATAGCCAGATTTATCTGTATGGTCCGCTGGCTCAGCTTGATTTTCCGCTGCCACCCAAAACAGCTCGGCTGGCTTTGATTACCGATTTCATTGCCTTGGCCGATGCATCGGTGCCGGTTGCCAAGAAGGCCAAACGCGGCGTAGCGTTATAAAACACATCTTATCGTTTGGTGCCCATTGCCGTGTGTGGTGGGGCAGAGGTGCGCTGTAAAACTTAGACTAGCAATGGGAATGCCTGGGTTTTGCGCCGGTCCGACGAGTTACTAGAAATATAAAAACGGCCCTTAGGTGCGGAGGGGCAATACATTGGGAAAAGAAGCGAAATAAATTGGGGTCACCCCGTCTTTTTTGGGCGAAGGCTCGTATATTTGTTTAACTTTTTGCCACGAAAAGCTAAACAGTATGACCTCCGTAGAATTCACTGACCAAGTACAGAAGATTTCCTACTCGCTGAAGCCCGTGGCGATGAACCTGACCCGCGACGCGGACGATGCCAAGGACCTGGTGCAGGAAACCTTGCTCAAAGCCATGTTGAACAAGGACAAGTTCAAGACGGGCACCAATTTGAAGGCATGGTTGTACACCATCATGCGCAACACCTTCATTAACAACTACAACAAGATTACCAAGCGTAATAGCAACATCGATAGTACGGAGTACTTCCAGTATTTTAATACCGATGAAAACTACATTACGCACAACGGTGCCAGCTCCGATTTCGTAGTAACGGACATCAACGCGGCCATTGCCGGCCTTTCGGCCGACTACCGGACGCCATTCATGATGTACTACATTGGTTACAAGTACCTGGAAATTGCTGAGAAGCTGCAAATTCCGATTGGAACCGTTAAAAACCGTATTCACATCGCTCGCAAAGAACTTAAGCTGGCGCTGAAGACATATGCCCCCGGCGTGTAGGGAATAGGGAGAGAGTACAGACCCGCCCCGGGCGTATCGCGGGCCGCGGACTACGTTTCGCCTTCGGGCGACGTGGTTTGCGGCCCGTCTGCTTGTGGTAGTCTCACGCTGTTACTTTGTCGCAGTCAAAACCTCTGGCGCGGCAGCCGGTATGGTAAGCGGTACCCGGGCAGTAAAGCCGCAAAATCCCATCTTTGCGCAAGCCGGGTTCATCTGACTGGGATAATTTATTTTGCTTGTGAGCGGTAAACACGTCATTGTTATTGGGGCCGGCTTCGCAGGGTTGTCGGCGGCTACTTCGCTGGCCCAACACGGCTGCCGCGTAACGTTACTGGAAAAAAACGAGGGCCCAGGCGGCCGGGCCCGGCAGTTCCAGGCCGAAGGGTTCACCTTCGATATGGGCCCGAGCTGGTACTGGATGCCCGATATTTTCGAGCAGTACTTCGCGCGCTTCGGCCGCAAAGTTTCGGATTACTACAACTTAGTCCGGCTCGATCCCTCGTACCAGGTTATTTTCAAGGGCCCCCAGGCAGTAGATATCCCGGCCGCCATGAGCGAGTTGCGGGCGCTGTTCGAACGGTTTGAGCCCGGCAGTGGGGCGCGGCTCGATGAGTTTCTGCGCCAGGCGGCCTACAAGTACAAGGTGGGCATCGGCAAGTTCGTGCACATGCCCGGCCGCTCGCTGCTCGAATTCGCCGACCCACGTTTGCTCGTGGATGCCGTGCGCCTCGATTTGCTCCAAAGCATGCACAAGCATGTGCGCAAGTTTTTCAAGGACCCCCGGCTGCTGGAGCTGGTCGAGTTTCCGATTCTGTTTCTGGGCGCCACGTCCGAAAATACGCCGGCGCTGTACTCGCTCATGAACTACGCCGACCTGGCCCTGGGGACCTGGTATCCGATGGGTGGGATGCACAGAATTGTGGAGGGCATGGTGGCCCTGGCCCGCGAGCAAGGCGTCAGCATCGAGTACAATGCGCCGGTAGAAAAAATCGTGGTGGAGAATGGCCGGGCTACCGGCGTGCAGACCGCCGCTGGTTTCCGGCCCGCCGATGTAGTGGTGGCCGGAGCCGACTACCACCACGCCGAGCAGCACCTGCTGGCTCCCGAGTGGCGCACTTACGACGAGGCTTATTGGGATAAGCGCACGATGGCGCCCTCGTCGCTGCTGTTTTACCTGGGCGTGAACAAGCGCCTGCCCAACCTGCGCCACCACAACCTGTTTTTCGACGAAGATTTCAGCCTGCACGCCGAAGAAATCTACGAGGACCCCAAGTGGCCCAGCCGCCCACTGTTCTACGTGTCGGCCCCCTCGCAGACCGACCCCTCAGTAGCACCGGAGGGCTCCGAAAACATCTTTCTGCTGATTCCGGTGGCCCCCGACTTGCCCGATCCTGAAGCTACCCGCGAGCATTATTACAACCTGATTATGGAGCGGCTGGAGCGCCACTGCGGTACCAGTATCCGCGACGCGGTGGTGTACAAACGCAGCTACGCCCACCAGGATTTCATGGACGATTACCATAGCTACAAGGGCAACGCCTATGGCTTGGCCAACACCCTGCGTCAAACCGCCATCCTCAAGCCCAGCCTCAAGAGCAAGAAAGTGAGCAACCTCTACTTCACCGGCCAGCTCACCGTGCCTGGCCCCGGCGTTCCGCCTTCGCTCATTTCGGGCCAGGTAGTGGCAGGGGAAGTGTTGAAAGAATTAAGAATTAAGAATTAAGAATAAAGAATAAAGAATATTGTTTAGAATGCCTAAAAATCCTGTTCATGAATTAAGGAAATGAATTTGCTGTGGGAGTATTCCGGCAGGAGGTTCTTAATTCTTAATTCCTAACTCTTAATTCAATTTGGACCACGTAGCTCTTTTCACCGAAACCAGCCGGGCGTGCAGTAAGCTTATCACGCAGCGGTACAGCACCTCGTTTACGCTCGGCATCCGCACGCTCGACCAACGGTTTCATTTGCCAGTGTACTCGGTGTATGGGTTTGTGCGCTGGGCCGACGAAATCGTAGACACGTTTCACGACCACGACAAAGCTGCGCTGTTCGCCGATTTCCGGCGCCAGACCTACGAGGCTCTGGACAAACGTATCAGTCTGAACCCGGTGCTACACGCGTTTCAGGATGTGGTGCACCAGTATGGTATCGACCGCGAATTCATCGATGCGTTTCTGTACAGCATGGAAATGGACCTCGATGACCGCAGCTACGACCAGTCGCTCTACGCGAAATACATTTATGGCTCGGCCGAAGTTGTGGGCCTGATGTGCCTGCGGGTATTCTGTGAGGGCGACCGGGCCCAGTTCGACCATTTGCGTGAGCCCGCCCGGCGGCTGGGCTCGGCCTTCCAGAAAATTAACTTCCTGCGCGACATACGCTCCGATTATGAGGACCGCGGCCGGGTATATTTTCCGGGGGTGCGCTACGACGAGTTTACCGATGAAGTGAAGCGCGACATCGAGGCCGATATCCGGGCCGATTTTGAGGCCGGCTACGCGGGCATCGTGCAGCTACCGCGGGCGGCCCGCCTGGGCGTGTACCTGGCCTACGTGTATTACCTGAAGCTTTTCCACAAAATCCGGCAGCTGCCCGCGCGGCGCATTTTGGGCGAGCGGGTGCGGGTGCCTACCAACACCAAACTGTTGTTGCTAATGGGCTCCTGGTTCCGCTATCGGCTGGCACGTATTTGAGGTGAGAGAAAAGCCTGACAGACTAAGTTTCGCCGCTTGGCGTTATTATTGAAGGAGAATTTGCCGGCGTGCCTGGCTTGGTTTCGCCCCATCAGTCTGTCTTTTAGCTTTGATTTCGTGCTTAAATATCTGTTCCTAACCCTCTTCCTTACTTTTTCTACCCTCGTGTCTACCGAAGCCAACCCCTACGCCGTTCCGCACCTACGCCGCCAGTATCAGCAAGCCGCCACTAACAAGGAGGCTGGCGAGAAATTCCATAAGTTCATGGCTGCCTACACCCAGCAGAACGCCGTGGTGCTGGCTTACAAGGCCGCCGCAGAAGCTATTCGGGCCCGCGATGCGTCGATGTTCAACAAGCTTACTTACGTGCAGCAGGCCAGCAAGCAGTTCGAGCAAGCGGTGAAGCTCGATGCTGACAACCCGGAAATCAGGTTTCTGCGCCTGAGCGTGGAAAGCAACCTGCCCAGCTTCCTGGGCCTGAGCCAGCACGTGGATGAAGACCGCCAGTTTCTGCTCGATACCTTGCTGAATCATCCCAACTCGGGGCTTGATGCTGAATCTTTCGGTTTGGTACGTAGCTTCCTGGTAGAGCGCGGCCACGTTTCCGAGTCCGACGCGCAAAAGCTGGCCCGGTTGTAGGCATAGGGTTTTTAGCCGGTCAGCAGGTGGCTCCGTTGTGCCCGTTTGGGCGTTGCGGGGCCGTTTTTTATCCTGCGCCGCGTCCAACAGGTGGTTGGGTTTCTCACTTCTTCTTTCGCGATATGAAAGCTGTATTGTTATTGGTGCTGGCCGTTGTGCTGAGCGGGGGGCAGATATTGGCGCAGCAACTACTGCTAAAAGGCCGTGTGCTCGATGAGCGGCGGCAGCCAGTGCCTTATGCCAACGTGGGGCTGGTTGGAGCCGAACCAAGTACTGCCACTAATGAGGCCGGCGAGTTTGTATTGCGCGTGGCCCAGTTGCCCCAACAGCTAACCGTTGTGAGCCTGGGCTACGAACCGCTTGTAGTAACAGTAGCTTCGGCTGCCGCGCCGCTCACCCTAACGCTCCGGACTAGTGCCGTGGCCCTGCCCGAGGTACGGGTGCGCAACCCCACCCAACTGGCCAACGAGCTGGTGCAGCGGGCCAGCGCTAAACTAGCCCGTCATCGGCGCCAATCGGTGTATGGTCAGGCTTTCTACCGTCAGAAGCAGCGCCACAACGGCCGCTACACCGAGTTCGTGGATGCCTTTTACGACGTGCGCTCCACGCCCGAGGGTGTGAGCGGCTGGCAGCTGACGCAGGCCCGTTATGGGCAGGTAGCGGAGGAAACGGGCGTGGAAATGATGAATTTCTCGGCTGCCATCCGCCTGATTCCGGTGTACGACCCTAAGCCTAGCCGGCGCAAAGTGGCCGTGCCGCTGGGGCCGCTGGCCACCCGGCAGTTCACGTTCGAGCT
Source organism: Hymenobacter amundsenii (assembly GCF_002204745.1). Taxonomy (GTDB): domain Bacteria; phylum Bacteroidota; class Bacteroidia; order Cytophagales; family Hymenobacteraceae; genus Hymenobacter; species Hymenobacter amundsenii. The sequence continues at coordinate 81,018 of NZ_NIRR01000017.1, read as the reverse complement.
GCGTGAAATTCTACAGAGCAAAGGGCAGGAAATAGCCGTTATCAACTTCGCGCCCCGCCCCGAACTGGGCCAGTCGGGCCTGAGTGGTACGCTTTACCTCGATCTGAAAACGGCCGCCCTGTGCCGGGTGGAAAGCCGGGTGCCAATTGCCGATCTGATGAGCCTGCAATTCGGCGAAGGCACCAGCCTCGACTCGCAAACCATGCGCCTGACCACCGATTTCGTGCCTTATCAGGATTCGCTCAGCCGGTTGCAGGCCGTGCGGGCCGAGCAGCGCATTGTACTTCGCTACCAGGGCCGCCCCGATACCACCACCGTGAGCGGCAACCTGTTCTTTTACAACTACACCGCCGGAGCGACTGGTAAGGGCTACAAGGCTACCGGCGTCAACTACCACGACCTCAAGCAGGCCAGCAAGCAAGCCTACGACCCCACGTTCTGGCGCAACCGCGAAATCTTACGGGCTTCGCCGGCCGAGGAACGCGTTATTCGCGACCTGGAGCAACAAAAAGCCTTCGGTACATTTTAGGTAGCGCATTGCACGCCAGTTGGTTGCGATGAATCGGCTGCCGGCCTTGTGCGGCTGATTTTTCGCCGTTTGGTTTCTATCTTACCTCAGCCGTAACCTTCCGGGCGGTTCCCTGGTTACTGCGTTAGCTATGCCGCACCACCTGAGCGTCCGTATTGATCCTAATTCCGGCTTCTGTTTTGGCGTCATCTATGCCATTCAAATGGCCGAAGACCTGCTCGACGAGCAGGGCTACCTGTATTGTCTGGGCGACATCGTGCATAATGATGAAGAAGTAGAGCGTTTGGAGCGCCGGGGGCTTCGTATCATCGATTATGAGCAGCTAGCAGCCCTACGCCGGGAAGCTGTGCTCATCCGGGCCCACGGCGAACCGCCAAGTACCTACCAGATGGCCATGGAAAACGAGCTGACGCTCATCGACGCCTCGTGCCCGGTGGTACTAAAGCTCCAGAACCGCATCAAGACCAGTTACGATAAGCAGGACCGCATTTTCATTTACGGCAAGCACGGCCACGCCGAGGTGCGCGGCTTATTGGGCCAGACTAGCGGCAATGCCATCGTATTTGAGAGCTTAGAGGAGTTGCTGGGCCACGAGTTGCCCGCCCGCCTCACCCTTTATAGCCAGACCACCAAGAGCACCGATTCCTTCTACCGCATCAAGAACGAACTGCAGGAGCGCGGCTACGAGGTCAACGCTAACGATACCATCTGTCGGCAGGTGAGCAACCGCGACAAGGATCTGCGGCGCTTTGCTGCCCAGTACGACCAAGTGGTATTCGTGTCGGGCACCAAAAGTTCTAACGGCAAGGTGCTTTACCAGGTTTGCAAGGATACCAACGCCGCCACGCACTTCATTTCCAAGGTCGACGACTTACGGCCCGAGTGGTTCGGCCCCGGCCAGAGCATCGGTATCTGTGGTGCCACTAGCACGCCGCTCTGGCAGATGGAGCAAGTCCGCGACGCGCTGCTGGCGCTGTGAGGCGTCGAACGAGTGATTAAGAATGAGCGAGTCGATGTATTCCGTAGCTGAAACAGCCGTTTCTGGCACCGCTAGCTCTGCCAAGGGCCAGCCCGAACGGGTGCGGCCTGCGCCGCTCGGGTGGCGGGGCGTGGGCATGGCGGGCCTGATTATGGTTACTTGGGCCGGACTGCTCGCATTTCTGCTGGCCTTTTACCAGCCCGATTGGCGCACCCCGTGGCCCTATCTGCTGGCTCTGCTGCAAACGCATCTTTATACTGGCCTTTTTATTACGGCCCACGATGCCATGCACGGCGTGGTGAGCCCGCATAAACGGCTCAATAATGCTATTGGCCTGCTTACGGCCGGGCTGTTTGCCTTCAACTGGTTCCCGGGGATGCTGCCCAAGCACCACGCCCACCACCGCCATGTGGCCACCGAGCACGACCCCGATTTCCACAACGGACGCCACCCTGGCTTTCTGCCTTGGTTCGCCCGCTTCGCTTGGAACTATGTGACGCTGGGGCAGGTGGTGCTGATGGCAGCGACTTACAACGTACTCAAGCTGTTTTTCCCTCAGGCCAACGTTATAGCCTTCTGGATGCTGCCGGCCATACTGGCCACCCTGCAGCTGTTTTACTTCGGTACCTACCGGCCTCACCGCGGCGAGCACGCTCCCGATAACGCCCATAAGTCGCGCAGCCAATTCCGCCACCACCTCTGGGCATTCGTGAGCTGCTACTTTTTCGGCTACCACTACGAGCACCACGATCAGCCTTATTTGCCCTGGTGGCGGCTATGGCAGGCCAAAGGATAATTAAGGGGCATCACTTCTTGAAGGCTGGTAGCGGGCTGATCATGGAAACAGACATGTTCTTACGCACGCCTGCCGCACAACCAGCTTCAATGCTTTAAGTCCCTAATTCCTTCTGATGAGGGAGTGGTTGACGATTTGCTCGGTTACCCGTTCGCGGTACGTTTGGCCCAGGGGTAAGGCGTGGCCGCCCACTTTCACTTCCAGCGACGTCATGGAATCGATGCGGGCCGCATTGACCAGGTAGGAGCGGTGGGTGCGGATAAAGAGGCCGGCCGGGAGTTGGTGTTCCAGGTTTTTGAGGTTGACCAGCGTGAGGTGGGTACGGCCGTCGGCGGTGTTGATTTTGGTGAAATCCTTCAGCGCCTCAATGTAGAGTACCTCCCGGTAATGCAGGCGCACAAACTGGGCATCGGTGCGAATAAAGAACGAACCCCAGCCGGTAAGCGTGTCGCTTGGAATCTCGGTTGCTGCGGTCTGCACTCGCAGAATGCTGGCTACTTTATTGACGGCTTTCAGGAACCGGTCGAGCGAAATCGGCTTCAGCAGAAAGTCGATAACATCGAGGTTGAAGCCTTCCATGGCATACTGGGGGTGGGCTGTCATGAGCACCACCAGTGGGGGCTGCTGCAACGAACGGACCAGATCGATGCCCGTGAGGTGGGGCATGGTGATGTCGGAGAACAGCACCTGTACTTGGTGCTCCATCAGGTAGCGGTGGGCCTCCAGCGGATCAGTGAAGACCGCCTTTATATCCAGCACGTCAGTCATGGAAATATAAGCCTGCAAGAGGTCCAGAACCAGCGGGTCATCGTCGAGCAGCAGGCAAGAAATCTTCATAAGGGAACAGCGTAACCGAGGTGTAGTAGGTGAATATAAGGGGATAAAGCTGAATTGTCTTATAAATTATGGAAAGAAAACAATTTATATGGACCGGGGAGTAGTGTCTGTCTACTTTTCTAGCCGGTTGCTCTACTATTAATGGTTTGATCAATAGATCATTACTTATCTTATGTCAAGTGCCTGATCGGACGACGGAAGCCCGTGCTACAAGAAAAAGCTCCAAGTGGGTTTTGGAGCGTTCTGGCTGATGGGTGCCGTGCCATGTGGTCGCGGCGGGCAGTTGAAACGGTATTTTTATCCGGCTAGTATGGACTCAATTTCCTCAACTGCCATCACCCTCGCCAGTGAACCCTCGTCCCTCGTGCTGGATGCGGTGCTGACCATCAAGCAACACGAGAGCATCCGTCGCTCGTTACGGACGGCTTTCGGAGTGCGTACCCGGTCGCTGCATTTACGTGTTGACCCCGCCATGGACTTGCTTTTCCTCTGCGAGGCCGTTGTGCCGGGCTCCTCATCCTGTCTGGCTGCCGTCACGCACCCGGCCGTCACGTCTGTAGTACTCCGCCAAGCCACGCTCACCCGAATTCGAAACCCCAAACTGGCAGTTGGCCAGGGCAGTGCCTCACTCCGTTTCCTGGAAAAGGGCAACTGCTTTCTGACTGCCAACAGCCAAAAAGTGCCCATTGCGAGCTTCGGCCCCACCAACGTGCAGCTTTCGCAAATTGAGATGGAGCTACTGGGCCAACCTAATCTGCTGGAATTTCTGCGGGCCGAGTTCTTCACGCTGGAAATTTCGGGTACCAACTGGCGGCGGTTAAGCTGTTCGCTGACTTTGCAGGTAAACCTGCAGTTTGAGGTTCGGTCGGCAATGCAAATAAGAGCCAAGACCTGAGGGGCTGTTCAGCGGCCTTTGTGTTTGCCAAAGCCCATCGATGCCCTTCGGAAGGCGCTTTGAAGTGTATAGCTTCCCAGAGGTGAAGTGCTGCCGACGCCGGACCAGTGGCTTACACAAAAGCCTAACCAGACCAGCCGCGCTGCACCCTGAAACGGGTAAAAGAGCCAATGACGCGGGTTTCTGGGCAGGTGGTAGAAAATGGTAAATCGTGGTTGGCTTTTCCGGCGGGTTCCGTACTTTTGCTATATCCCGTTGCTGTGCCCCATTTTCTCCTTCGTCATGACCACCCAGCTGCTCTCCGGCGAGTACGAGTGCAAGCTCGACCCCAAAGGTCGGCTGGTGTTGCCGGCGAAGGTGAAGGCCAACCTGCCCGAAGCCTCGGGCACCCAGTTGGTGCTGGTACGCGGCTTCGAGCCCTGCCTGGTGCTGTACCCGCGCTCGGCCTGGCGCGTGATTCATGAGAAGGTAATGGCCCTCGATGAGTTCAACGAGGAGTACCGGCAGTTTCAGCGCAACTTTTTCCGGGGCATGACGGAGGTGGAGCTGGATAGCATCAGCCGGTTTATGCTGCCCCGGACCATGCTGCGCTACGCCGGCATCGAGCGAGAAGCCATTATTGTGGGGCTGGGCAACCGCTGCGAAATCTGGGACCCCACCCGCTACGACGACTACCTCATCAAAGACCAGCAGAACTTCTCGAAGCTGGCCCAGAAATTCCTGACCACCGATGTCCCTTTTGGCCCGGTGGCCGCCTGACTCCCTGTTTACCCAAGCCGTGACCGACTACGCCAACGATACCGCCTACCACCGCCCCGTGATGCTGCGCGAGTGCCTCGAAGCCCTCGAAATTCAGCCCCACGGCCGCTACGTGGACGTCACGTTCGGGGGAGGAGGCCACTCGGCCCGGATGTTGGAGCGCTTGCAAAGTCCCGGCCATCTGTTCAGCTTCGATCAGGATGCCGACGCCGAGGCCCAGGCGGCGCAACTGGTCCGGCCCGAGTTTACCTTCATCCGGGCCAACTTCCGCCATCTGTATCAGGAGCTGGACCAGCGCGGTGTGCTGCCCGTTGATGGGCTGCTGGCCGATCTGGGCGTGTCGTCGCACCAGTTCGATACGCCCGAGCGTGGTTTCAGCACTCGTTTCGATGGGCCGCTGGACATGCGCATGGACCCCGACGGCGACGACACCTCAGCCGCCGACATCATCAATGATTACCCCGAGGCCGAGCTGCACCGCATTTTCGGCATGTACGGCGAAGTGACGAATGCCCGCACACTGGCCGCTACCGTGGCCGGCGCCCGGCGCGGGCAGTCCATCACGACCATCGCGGCCCTCAAGAAAGCCATAGCGCCCTGCACGCCCCGGGGCAAAGAAAACAAGTACCTGGCCCAGGTTTTCCAGGCCCTGCGCATCGAGGCCAACGATGAAATGGCGGCCCTGCGCGACATGCTGGAGCAAACCGCCCAGGTGCTACGCCCCGGCGGCCGGCTGGTAGTCATGAGCTACCACTCGCTCGAAGACCGACTGGTCAAGAATTTCCTGGCCAAGGGTAAGTTCTTTGGCGAGGCCGACAAGGACCTGTTCGGTCGGACCGATTTACCCTTTTCCGTTGTCACGCGCAAACCAATCGAAGCTACGGCCGAAGAAATTGCCCTTAACAGCCGTGCGCGAAGCGCGAAGCTGCGCATCGCAATTAAGAATTAAGAATTAAAAATGAAGAATTACCGTGTTCATTGGCAATCCTCAGTAGCTGCTGGTCGATTGATTGACTATGCGCCTTCGATATTGACGGATGCGGTAACTCCCCATCCTTAATTCTTGATTCTTAATTCTTAATTGAAAAAGAATGTCTGCCAACACCGTTCGTCCTGCCAGCAGCCCACCCCGCGCCAACGTGCCCCGTGCCGTAGAGCCGGAGCCGGTGCGTCCGCTAGTGGAGGAGGCTGCGCCGGCCAAGGCGCCGCCACCGGCGCCCCAGCCCGTCAGGGCAGCCCGCGCCGCGCCGCGCCCGCGCAGCACCTGGAGCGTATTCACGCTGCTCGACCGGGCTACGCGGATGGATGGACTGTTTCGGGAGGGGCTGCCGGTGCGGTTGCTGCCGCATCTGCTGTTTATTATGTTCCTAGTGCTCCTCTATATCGGTAACACGCACTACGCCACCCGCATGAACCGCGGTATTCAGAAGCTTAAAATTGAAACCGAGGATCTGCGGGCCGACTACACAACGCTGAAATCGGACTACATGGAGGCCAGCAAGCAGAGCGAGGTGGCCCGCCGGGTGGCCGCCTACGGGCTGGTAGAAAGCTCCTCGCCGCCCTTCCGCATTGCCGTGCCCGCCGGCGGCCTCGACGCGGCCAAGCTCGATATGATGCCGGTGTTGACTGCTGACTCGGTGGCCGCCATGACCGCTCGCGCCCGCGCCGACTCGCTGCGGCGAGTTGTAGGGCCCGCTCTCGGCGGCGACACGGTGGAGGTAGGCGCCCCGCCCGTGCCCGTCGGGGCTGATTTCAATGGCGAGCCGGCCGCCGCATCTACTACCCCACCACCCCGCCGCAAGTGAAAGGAAACGTTAAAAAAAGCATTGTTACCCGTATCCGGCTGGCGTTTTTGGGCGTCTGCTTGTTTTCGGCGGCCATTGTGTGGCGCATTGCCCACATCCAGTTTCAGGAGGGAGCCCGCTGGAGCGCCCTGGAGCAGGAGCGCCGCATCGTATACCAGCCCGTTTTCGCCACCCGGGGTAACATCTACTCTGATAACGAGAGTATTATGGCTACCTCGCTGCCCTTCTACCGGGTGGCCTGGGACCCGAGCGTGGTGAATGAGGCGCTGTTCAACCAGAAAGTCGATTCGCTGGCCGGATTGCTGGCGGGCTTTTTTGGCGACCGGAGCAAGCAGGAATACTACCGCAAGCTCAAGAACGCCCACGACCCCAAGCGGGGCGTACGCTACATCCGCCTGAATTCGCGGCAAATCAACTTTCAGGAGAAGAAGGAGCTGGCCGACTGGCCGATTTTCCGGGAGGGCAAGAACCAGGGCGGGGTTATTTTTGAGAAAATTGACAAGCGGTTCCGGCCCTTCGGCGGGCTGGCCCAGCGCACGATTGGTTTCCTGAACGAGGACAAGAACGGAGCGGGCCTGGAGTTCACCTTCAACCGCCACTTGGCCGGCCGCGACGGCGAAGCGCTGTTCGAGCGCCTGCCCGGCGGCAACAAGCCCATCTACGACGGTACCGAGGTAAAGCCCCAGCCGGGCTACGACGTGAAAACGACGCTCGACATCAACCTCCAGGATATGGCCGAAAATGCCCTCTACAAGTCGCTGGTCGAGAATAATGCCCAGTACGGCACCGTGATTCTGATGGAGGTGAAAACCGGAGCCATTAAGGCCGTGGCCAACCTGGGCAAGGTGGCCGAGGGCGTGTACCGCGAGAACTACAACTACGCCATTGCCGACCAGGGCCGCACCGAGCCGGGTTCCACCTTCAAGCTGGCCTCGATGATGGCTGCTTTCGAGGAAGACCCCGATCTGCAGCTCACCGACACGATAAACACCGGCCGCACCGGCTCGCTGAAAATTGGCGGGGCCGTGAAAACCGACTCGCACCCCTACGGCCGCATCACGCTGCAACAGGTGTTCGAGAAATCGTCGAACATTGGTGTGGCCAAGCTGACGGACCGCGTGTTCAGCAAGAACCCCGAGAAGTACACCGACTACCTCAAGCGTTTCGGGCTGGATAAGCCGCTGGGCTTCCAGATGGCCGGCGAGGCCCGCCCTTATATCAAGGACCCCAACGACCGGAGCTGGAGCCGTACCTCGCTCACGACCATGAGCATCGGCTACGAGCTGAAGCTGGCCCCGCTGCAAACGCTGGCCTTTTACAACGCCGTGGCTAACGGTGGGGTAAAAATGCAGCCCATGATTGTGAGCGAAATCAAGCAGGCCGACAACGTGATTGAGCACTTCGAGCCGGTGGTGCTAAACCCCAAAATCTGCTCCGAAGAAACGCTGCAAAAGGTGCGTACGATGATGGAAGGCGTGGTGGAGCACGGCACGGCCCGCGGCATCCGCACGAGCGACTACCTGATTGCGGGCAAAACCGGCACGGCCTGGAAGTTCAAGAACGGAGCCTACACCCGCACCTATTCCACCAGCTTCTGCGGCTACTTCCCGGCCGACAATCCTAAGTACAGCTGTATTGTGGTGGTCGACTCGCCCAAGAACGGCCGCATTTACGGGGCCGACGTGGCCGCGCCGGTGTTCCGCGAGCTGGCCGATAAAGCCATGGCCCGCGACGCGGCTTCGCAACGCCCGCTGCTGGCCCGCGCTCCGGTGCATAAGTCGGTGGTGCCGCTGGTGAAGGCCGGCCTCCAGGACGAGCTGACGATGATGTTCGACCAGCTCGGCGTGCAGCACGAGGGCGCGTCCTCCACCGACGACTGGGTGCGCACGGCCCGTGCCGATTCGGAGTCGGCCGACGTGCGCCTGCGCCCCATGCCGTTGCGCCCCGGCCGGGTACCTAATGTAGAGGGCCTCACCCTGCGCGATGCGCTTTTCCTACTCGAAAACCGGGGCCTGCGGGTGCGCAGCAATGGCTCGGGCCGGGTGATAAGCCAATCGGTAGCCGCCGGCACGCCCGCCCGGCGCGGCACTACGGTGGTGCTGCAACTGGAGCCAATTGGGACCCAATCGAGGCCGCTGGCGGTGCAGACCGCTGCGCCCTGATGATGCCATCTGGCATCCCTTTCAGCACGCTGCGTAGCCCTGGGATGCCGGGACGTAACCCCAACGATAGACCAGAATAATCTTGAACCAGACTACCTCCCTTTCGCAACTCCTGTCTACCGTAACCATGCTCGACCAGCATGGACCTACGGGCCCGACTATAACCACTCTTACGCTGGATTCGCGCCAAGCAGGGCCGGGAACGGTGTTTTTTGCCTTGCGCGGCACGGCTACCGATGGCCACGAATTCATTGCCAAAGCGGTAGAGCAAGGCGCGGCCGTAGTGGTGTGCGAAGAGTTGCCAGCCGACGTCAGCCCTGCCACGACGTATGTGCTAGTGGCCGATTCGGCCCAGGCAATGGCCCTGATGGCGGCTGAGTTCTACGGGCATCCTTCCAAGGAAATGCATCTGGTGGGTATTACGGGCACCAACGGCAAAACCACCTGCGCCACCATGTTGCATAAGCTGTTCCGGGAGTTGGGCTACCACTGCGGGCTGCTGAGCACAGTGCAGAACCAGATTGACGAGCAGGTTATTGCGAGCACCCACACCACGCCCGATGCTATCCGCCTCAATGCGCTGCTGGCCCAGATGCTGAACGCCAGCTGCACCCACGTGTTTATGGAGGTCAGCTCCCACGCCGTGGTCCAGCACCGCGTCACGGGCCTGCACTTTGCGGGCGGTGTGTTCACTAACCTCAGCCACGACCACCTCGACTACCATGGCACCTTCGATGCGTACCTGAAGGCTAAAAAGGGCTTTTTCGATATGCTGCCCAAGTCGGGTTTCGCCCTCAGCAACGCCGACGACAAGCGCGGCGCGGTGATGCTGCAAAACGTAACGGGCCGCCGCGAGCTGTACTCGTTGCGTGGCCACGGCGAGTTCCGGGCCCGGCTACTCGAAAATGCGGTTCATGGCCTGCACCTCGAAATAGAGGGCCGGGAGGTGCAGTTTCGGCTCATCGGCGTCTTCAATGCCTACAACCTGCTAGCCATTTACGGCACGGCGGTGCTGCTGGGCGAAGACCCTACGGAAGTCCTGACAGTCCTTTCGGGCCTGACCTCGGCCCCTGGCCGGTTCGAGCCGGTGGTATCGGCGAAAACGCGCATTACGGGCATCGTGGACTATGCCCACACGCCCGACGCGCTGGAAAATGTGCTCCAGACCATTGCCGACATCCGCCAGCCCAGCCAGCAAGTGATTACGGTGGTGGGCTGCGGCGGCAACCGCGACGGAGCCAAGCGACCCATCATGGCCCGGCTGGCCGCCGAATTGTCCGACCGTGCCGTGCTCACCTCCGACAACCCCCGCTTCGAGGACCCCAACGACATTCTGGCCCAGATGCAGACCGGCGTGCCGGCTGCCGCGCTGGGCAAAGTCCTGACCATCGCCGACCGCCGCGAAGCCATCAAAACGGCCGTGGCCCTGGCCCAGCCCGGCGACATCGTGCTGATAGCGGGCAAGGGCCACGAAACCTACCAGGAAATCAAAGGCATCAAGAACGACTTCGACGACAAGCAAGTGCTCAGGGAGATGTTTGAGCTGCTGGGGAAATGAGTTGCTGGCGCGTAGAAAAGCACGGTCATGCTGAGCGCAGCGGAGCGGAGTGAAGCATCTCTACCGAAGTAGTAACACCTGCTAATTGCAACGAAGCGGTAGAGATGCTTCGACTCCGCTCCGCTGCGCTCAGCATGACTCGCGCTCTTCACAACTGACAACTACCCTTTGACCCCAACCCAAAAAACCGAACCTTTGCAGTCCGCAAATCTCCCCAACCCGACTGCCGACCACCGCGCCCATGCTGTACTACCTCTTCAATTACCTTTATAAAGTACACCACATTCCGGGCACCGGCGTGATGCAGTACACCTCGTTTCGGGCGGCGCTGGCCATTGTTTTCTCCCTCATCATTGCCCAGTACTTCGGCGCGCCGCTGATTCGGCTGTTGCAGCGCCAGCAGATTGGCGAAACCATCCGCGACCTGGGTTTGCAGGGGCAGTCCGAGAAGAAGGGCACGCCCACTATGGGCGGGCTTATCATTCTGCTGGCCATTCTGGTGCCGGTGCTGCTGTTTGCCAAGCTCGAAAACATCTACATCATCCTCATGATTTTGAGCACGGTGTGGCTGGGACTGATCGGCTTTGTCGACGACTACATTAAGGTAGTCAAGAAGGACAAGGAGGGGCTGGCCGGCCGTTTCAAGATTCTGGGCCAAGTGGGTTTAGGCCTTACGGTAGGCTGGGTACTGTTTTTCAGCAACGACGTAACCGTGCGCCAGTACGCGCTGGCCAACGGCACATTCTCGGCCGTAGATGCCAGCGGGGTGTACCAGGATGTGAAGCTGATGATTACCACCGTGCCGTTCCTCAAAAACAACGAGCTCAACTACGGCGACCTGTTCGCCACGGCCGGCGACTTCTTCAACGAGTACTACGCCTTCTTCTACGTTCCCATCGTCATCCTCATCATCACGGCCGTTAGCAACGGCGCCAACCTCACCGACGGCCTCGACGGGCTGGCGGCGGGCACCTCGGCCATTATCGGGACCACGCTGGCCATTTTCGCCTTCGTGAGCGGCAACGCGTTGCTGGCCGACTACCTCGACATCATGTTCATCCCGAACTCGGGCGAGCTGGTCATTTTCTGCGCTGCCTTCGTGGGGGCCTGCGTGGGTTTTCTGTGGTACAACAGCTATCCGGCCCAGGTTTTTATGGGCGATACGGGCTCGTTGGCCATCGGCGGCATCATCGCCGTGCTGGCCCTCATCGTGCGTAAGGAGCTGCTGATTCCGGTGCTCTGCGGGGTGTTCCTGATCGAAAGCGTATCGGTGATGGCCCAGGTAAGCTACTTCAAATACACCCGCAAAAAGTACGGCGAGGGCCGCCGCTTGCTGCGCATGTCGCCGCTCCACCACCACTACCAGAAGCTCGGCTACCACGAGTCCAAAATCGTGTCGCGCTTCTGGATCGTGGGTATCATGCTGGCCGTCCTGACATTGGTTACCCTGAAACTGCGCTAATTGCTTAGAAGTGAGCTAGGAGAGGTGATAAGTGAAACCGATAGCCGCTATTTGAAACGGTATCAGTTGAACTTCGCTTAAATGTCCCGCTCAGTCTCACTTCTCACTTCTAACATCTCATGTCTAAAATCATCATTCTAGGAGCTGGCGAGAGTGGGGTAGGGGCAGCGCTGCTGGCCCAGGCCAAAGGCCACACCGTGTTCGTGTCCGATAAGAGCCCGATTCAGCCCCGTTACCAAGAAAAACTGCGCAACGCCAATATCCGATTCGAGGAAAACCAGCACACGCTGGCGGAAATCCTGACGGCCGATGAGGTGGTGAAAAGCCCCGGCATCCCGGAGAAAGCGCCCGTTATTCAGGAACTCAGAAAGAAAGGCACACCCATTATTTCTGAAATTGAGCTGGCCGGGCGCTACACGAAAGCCCGGTGCATTGGCATCACGGGCACCAACGGCAAAACCACTACCACGCTGCTCATTTACCATCTGCTGAAGGAAGCCGGCCTGAAAGTAGGGCTGGCCGGCAACGTGGGTTACTCGCTGGCCGAGCAGGTTATTGCCGATGAGCATGACTACTACGTGGTGGAATTGAGCTCTTTTCAGCTCGACGATACCTACGATTTTCAGCCCTGGATTTCGGTGCTGCTCAACATCACCCCCGACCACCTCGACCGCTACGACTACTCGCTCGAAAAGTACGCCCAGTCCAAACTGCGCATCACCCAGCGCCAGGACAGCAGCGACTTCTTCATCTACAACGCCGACGACGAGACGATTCAGCGCCACTTCCTGGCCGCGCTGCGGCCCATGCGCCAGCTGCCCTTCAGCCTGCACCAGCGCCCCGGGGTGCAGCTGGCCGGCTACTACCTCGACGAAACCACCGTGCAGGTAGACCTGCAGCCCGGCACGCCCGGCGAAACCGAGCAGGTCAGCACCGCCGCTTCGCCACTCATCGGGCAGCACAACCGCCAGAACACGCTGGCGGCTGTACTCTGTGCCCGCATTGCCGGCCTCGAAACTGCCCAGATTGAGGCTGGCCTGGCCACGTTCCAGAACGCCGACCACCGCCTGCAACTGGTGGGCGAAAGCAACGGCATCCGCTTCATCAACGACAGCAAGGCTACCAACGTGGAGGCCGCCTGGTACGCCCTCGACGGCATTACGGCCCCCATCGTCTGGATTGCGGGCGGCACCGACAAGGGAAACGACTACACCAGCCTAATGCCGTTGGCCCAAAGCCGCGTAAAAGCGCTAATTTGTCTGGGCCTCGACAACGAAAAGCTCAAAGCCAGCTTCGGCAACCTGGTTCCTCACCTCGAAGAAGCTCGAAGCATGGATGCCGCCGTGCAACGAGCCGCCGCCCTCGCCGCCCCCGGCGACGTAGTGCTGCTCTCGCCCGCTTGCGCCAGCTTCGACCTATTCCAGAACTACGAGGACCGCGGCCGGCAATTTGTGGCCGCCGTATCCGCGCTGATTTAGTTGTTGGCAAAGAACAACTCCGTTTAGTCCCGAGCGAACGAGAAAAAATCAGCTTAATCAATTCAATCAGCGAAAATCAGTGATTTATGGAAATGGTAACCAACTGGCTCCGCAAAAACCTCAAGGGTGACCCCATCCTATGGGGCATTGTGGTGCTGTTTTCGCTGATTTCGATTGCCGTGGTGTACTCGGCCACGGGTACGCTGGCCTACAAGAGCCGGGGTGGCAATACCGAGTACTTCCTCATGAAGCACACCGGCCTGATTGTGCTGGGCTTGCTGTGCATGTGGCTGGCCCACCGCGTCGACTACCGCCACTACTCGCGCCTGTCGCTTTACGCGCTGCTGGCGTCCGTGCCGCTGCTCATCTTCACCTTCGTGATGGGCGGCGACATCAACGGGGCCTCGCGTTGGATGACTATTCCCGTCATCAACCAAACCTTCCAGCCCTCCGACCTGGCCAAGCTTGCCCTGATTTCGCACCTGGCCTCCATGCTCAGCCGCCGCCAGCAAAACGTAGGCGACTTCAAGACCACGTTGTTGCCCGTGATGATCTGGGTGGGCGTTATTTGCGGGCTCATTATCCTGTCTAATGCTTCCACGGCCCTGCTGCTGTTTGCCACCTGCCTGCTGTTGATGTTTATCGGGCGGGTGCCGCTCAAGCAAATGGCCGTAATGGTGGCTATTGGCGTGGTGGTGGGCGGCGTGGGTCTGGCATCCGGACAACGCCTGCAAACGGTAAAGTCGCGTATCGAGAGCTTCACTGATAAGAGCAAGCCGGTGCCGTTTCAGCTGGAGCACGCCTACATCGCCGAGGCCACGGGCGGCGTGTTTGGTAAGGGGCCCGGCAAAAGCACCGAGCGCAACATCATGCCCCACCCGTACTCCGACTTCATCTACGCCATTATTATTGAAGAATACGGCATGTTCGGGGGCGTAATCGTGCTGTTTCTCTATTTGGCCTTTCTCTATCGAGGGCTAAAAACGGTGATGAACAGTTACGGGGCCTTCGGGGGGCTGCTCTCGGCGGGCCTCACGTTCAGTCTAGTATTACAAGCTATGGTGAATATGGGCGTGGCCGTGGGTCTGGGTCCCATTACCGGCCTGCCGTTGCCGCTGCTGAGCATGGGCGGCACTTCGCTCATTTTTACCGGCATCAGCATCGGCATTATCCTGGCCGTGAGCCGGGGCGAGCGGGAAATCCGCCCGATGGCCGGCGAACCCGCCGACACGCCCCGCATCCCGCGCGTATCGCAATACGCCTGATTTCTGGTTTTTAGTTTTTGGTTGGTTTTAGCTGAACGTTTTTTAGTGACGCCGGAAGAACAACGAGCCAAGAACCACCAACCAAAAACCAAAAACCAACCAAATGAAACTTATCATCAGCGGCGGCGGCACCGGAGGGCATATATTTCCGGCGGTGGCTATTGCCAACGAAGTCCGCCGACGGTATCCCGAGGCCGAAATTCTGTTCGTGGGGGCCAACGGCCGCATGGAAATGACCCGCGTGCCCGAGGCTGGTTACGAAATTATCGGCCTCGATATTGCCGGCTTGCAGCGCAGCTTCACGCCGAAAAACCTGCTGTTCCCGATTAAGGTGATGCGCGCTGTTCGCAAGGCAGGCAAAATCATCGAGAAATTCCGGCCCGATGCCGTAGTGGGCGTGGGGGGCTACGCCTCGGCCCCAGTGCTGCTGGCAGCTACCTCGCGCGGTATTCCGGCGCTTATTCAGGAGCAAAACTCCTACGCCGGCCTCGTGAACAAGCTCCTGGCCCGGCGCGTGCAGCGCATCTGCGTGGCCTACGACGGCATGGCCAAGTTCTTTCCCGCCGACCGGCTGGTGCTCACCGGCAACCCAGTCCGCACCGAAATTGCCGACGGCCAGCGCGCCGAAGCCCTGTCGTTTTTCGGCCTTGACGCCGACCGGCCGGTGCTACTCGTGATTGGGGGTAGCCTGGGAGCGCGCACGCTCAACCAAGCCACGGCCGCCGCGTTGCCGCGTTTGCAGGCGGCCGGTGTGCAGTTGCTCTGGCAAACCGGCAAGTTGTACTTCCCCGAAGCCCAGCAGCAGGCTACCCCGTTCGCGGCCGATAACTTGCAGGCTCTCGAATTCATCCGCCGCATGGATCTGGCCTACGCCGCCGCCGACGTGGTCGTGAGTCGGGCCGGGGCGTTGTCGGTGTCGGAGTTATGCCTGACAGGTAAGCCGAGCATCCTGGTGCCCTCGCCTAACGTGGCCGAAGACCACCAGACCAAGAATGCTCTGGCCCTCACTACCAAACACGCCGCTCTGCTCGTTCGCGACGCAGAGGCCGGCGCCACACTCTACGATCAGGCGCTGGCCCTGCTCCAGGACCCGGCGCAACAGCAGCAGCTTTCGGCCAACATCCGGGCGCTGGCCCGCCCCCAAGCTACGGCTACCATCGTAGGCGAGCTGCTGAAACTGATTCCGAATAAGTAACTGGTGGCCTTCTCCGCTCGAACATCATCCAAGCCCTCAAGACCCTAACAGATGCAAACCAACGTCTTCTTTCTCGGTATCGGTGGCATTGGCATGTCGGCGCTGGCGCGCTGGTTCCGGGCCAACGGGCATGTGGTGAGCGGATACGATAAAACGAAAACTCCCCTTACTGAAGCCCTGACGGAAGAGGGCATTGTGATTCACTACGACGACGCGGTGACGAGCATACCGCTGGCCGTGCGCGAGAACCCGGCCGATACGCTGGTCGTGCTTACGCCCGCCATTCCGAAAGACCACCGCGAATGGGCCTGGCTGCGGGAGCAGGGCTACGACATCCGCAAGCGCAGCCAAGTACTGGGCTTGCTTACCCAAGGGCGCCCCACCATCGCGGTGGCCGGCACCCACGGCAAAACCACCACCAGCAGCATGGTAGCCCATCTGCTCCATCATGCCGGCGTGCCCTGCGCCGCTTTCCTAGGCGGCATCAGCGTGAACCTGGGCTCGAACCTGCTCCTGCCTTCGGAAGAAGGTAAAAAGGAAGAATCAAAGACGAGCAGTGAGAACGGGCCAACAACCACCAACCAAATTCCCGTAGTAGTCGAGGCCGATGAGTACGACCGGAGCTTCCTGACGCTGTTCCCGACCATCGCCATCGTGACGAGCACCGACGCCGACCACCTCGATATTTATGGTGACGCGGAAACACTACTGGAGTCGTTTCGGCAGTTTGTGGGCCAGATTCAGCCGGGCGGTACGCTCATAATTAACCACACGGCCGATGCCAGTGTGGCCGCCGCCGCCCCGGCCGGGGTGCGGGTGCTACGCTACGGCCTGAGCCCGGAGCAGGGCCCTGAACTGTACGCCGCCAACATTACCGCCGAGGGTCATCTGTTCCGATTCGATATGCACGGGCCCAGCGGTACCATAACCGGGCTGGAACTGGCTGTACCGGGCTTCCACAACGTGGAAAATATGCTGGCCGCTGCCTGCGTGGCCCGGTTGCACGGCCTCTCCGACGAACAGCTGCGAACCGCCGTGGCCGCCTACCGGGGTGTGAAACGCCGCTTCGAATTCATCGTGACGGCCGGCACACCCGCCGCGCCCAAAGTATACGTGGACGATTATGCCCACCATCCCCGCGAAATCGAGGCCTTCCTCAAATCGTTGCGGGCCTTATACCCGGGGCGGAAAATACGGGTCGTTTTCCAGCCGCACCTCTACAGCCGCACCCGCGATTTTGCGGCCGGATTTGCTGAGAGTCTGAGCCTTGCCGACGAGGTAGTGCTACTCGATATCTACCCGGCCCGCGAACAACCGCTACCGGGCGTAACGGCAGAGTTGATATTGTCCCAAATCACGGCTCCGGAAAAAAGTCTGCAAACCAAGGCCGAAATTTTGCAAAACGCCGAAACCAATCCCAATTTTGACGTACTAGCCACAGTGGGGGCCGGCGACATCGACCAGTTAGTACCTCAATTAAGGAATATTTTGAACCTCCGCTGGCAAGAATAAACGCTATCTTGTAAGCGTCTAACTGCCGGCTGGTACCTCCGACACTCTCTTTTCCAGGACGTACGCCAACCCAGCATACAAGACCTTCATTTCCCCCCAAACCTCCATGAAGCGTAAAGCCAACAACCTGCTGTTTGCTACCATCTGCCTGCTGTTGCTGGTAGGGTTGGGGGCTTTCGCGGCCGTGCGGCAGGCGAACCGGCATGTGGGGGGCGTCATCGTTTCCATCAGCAACGAGTTCAATAACTTCTTCATCGGCCAGCGCGAGGTTACAAGCCTGCTCACCCGAGAGGGCCGCGACCGGCTCGAAGGCAGCAACCCCGATGAGGTAGACCTCAAGGCCCTGGAGGCCCGCCTGAAGGCCCATAGCTTCGTAAAAGAGGCCCAAGTATACCGCGACCTGGCCGGCAACCTACACGCCGATGTGCGCCAGAGCCGGCCTATCGCCCGCCTCGTGCACGCCGACTCGCGCCAAGACAGCTACCTCGACGCCGACGGCCGCCAGCTGCCACTCTCGCCCCTGTTCACGGCCCGGGTGGTGCCCATTTCCCGGCCGGGGGGCGTACCACTTTCGGCCCGGTTCTTTCAGGACAGTGTTGGCACACGCTACCTCGACTTTTTACGTTACCTGGACGAAAAGCCGTTCTGGCGGGCCCAGGTCGCGGAAGTGTTTGTGGCCCCCAGTGGTAAAATTTCGTTCACCCAGCAGGTGGGCGACCAGCGGGTAGAATTTGGCTTTCCCGATAATATTTCAGAAAAATTCGCGAAACTGATGGTATTTTACCGGCAAATTCCGCCTGTTCTCGGCTGGGACACCTACCATAGGGTCAACGTCGAGTTCAAGGATCAAATCATCTGCGAATAAAATTATCCGCCTAAAACGCTACCTTAAAGCGCATTAGGCACTCTTCTCCTGCATTTACCTGCAACTCTCTGCTCTCCCTCCCCATGCAACACGATAAGATTGTAGTCGGCCTCGATATCGGTACCACCAAAATTTGTGCCCTGGTGGGCCGTAAAAATGAATTCGGCAAGCTCGAAATTCTGGGGTTGGGCAAGGCCGTGTCGGAAGGAGTCGTGCGCGGTATTGTGTCGAACATCGACAAAACGGTGGACGCCATCAAGAAGGCTATTAAGCAGGCCGAGGAGCAGTCGGGCATCAACATTGGTGTGGTGAACGTGGGCATTGCGGGCCAGCACATCAAGAGCCTGCAGCACAATGGCAGCATCACCCGCGCTTCAGCCGAAACCGAAATCACGCAGGCCGATGTGGAGCGCCTCACCAGCGACATGTACCGCCTCGTAACGCCCCCCGGCTCCCAGATCATCCATGTGATGCCCCAGGACTACAAGGTAGATTACGAAGAGGGTATTCTGGACCCCGTGGGCATGTCGGGCGTGCGCCTGGAGGGCAACTTCCACATCATCACGGCCCAGAGTACGGCCATCAACAACATCTACAAGTGCGTTACGAAGGCGGGCCTGGAAATCGATAACCTGATTCTGGAGCCGCTGGCATCGAGCATGTCGGTGCTCAGCGACGAAGAGAAGGAAGCCGGCGTGGCCCTGATCGACATCGGGGGCGGCACGACCGATCTGGCCGTGTTCAAGGACGGCATCATTCGCCACGCGGCAGTGCTGCCTTTCGGTGGCAACATCATCACCTCCGACATCAAGCAGGGCTGCCTCGTCATGCAGAACCAGGCCGAGCAGCTCAAGGTGAAGTTCGGCAAAGCCATTGCCGAAGAAGCCTCGGAGTACGAAATTGTAAGCATCCCCGGCCTGCGCGACCGGGCTCCCAAGGAAATCAGCCTGAAAAACCTGGCCTACATCATTGAGGCCCGGATGGAGGAAATCGTGGAGCTGGTGTACGCCGAAATCCAACGTCTGGGCTTCCAGGATAAGCTGGCGGCCGGCATCGTGATGACCGGCGGCGGCTCGCAGCTCCAGAATCTGGTGCAGCTTACCGAGTACGTTACCGGCCTCGATACGCGCATTGGTTACCCCAACGAGCATTTGGGCAAGAGTAAGATTGAAGCGGTAAAGTCGCCCATGTACGCCACTACGGTGGGCTTGGTGCTGGCCGGCTACCGCTCTATCGATGACCGCGTAGCCCAGCGTGGCTACGACGAGCCCGAGCAGAACCATTACCGGGCTGCACCCGATACGCGCGCTACAGTCGCTCCGGCGGCCGCCCCGCAGAATATCCAGACGCCGGCCCAGCCGGCTGCCGAGCAGCCCGCCAAGAAGTCATCGGGCGCCGGTGACTTCTTCCAGAAGATCCTCAGCCGCACCAAAGGGTTGCTGATTGATGACTTCGACGATAAGCAATACTAAAGTCAATTAGGAAGTGAGAATCGAGCATTAAAAATTGCCCTTCAGTTTTATCGAATTGCCGAGACAATTTTTAATGCTCAACTCTTAATTCTTAATTCCAACTGACCCTCAAGCATGAATTATAAATTTGACATTCCGTCGCAATCAACGTCCATCATCAAGGTGATTGGGGTGGGGGGAGGCGGCTCCAATGCCGTGAACCACATGTTCAGTCAGGGCATCAAGGACGTGGAATTCGTCATCTGCAACACCGATAAACAGGCGCTGGCTTCATCGAGCGTGCCCAACCGCCTGCAAATCGGGGCCGACCTGACCGAGGGGCTGGGCGCAGGGGCCAACCCCGAGCGGGGCAAGCAGGCCGCCGTGGAAAGCCGCGAGCAAATCCGCGAGCTGCTAAGCAACGGCACCCGCATGGTGTTTATTACGGCGGGTATGGGTGGCGGCACCGGCACTGGGGCCGCCCCGGTAATTGCCAAAGTCGCCAAGGAACTGGGTATCCTCACGGTGGGTATCGTTACGGCACCGTTCATGTTCGAGGGCAAGAAGAAGCGCTTGCAGGCTGAACAGGGCATCAAGGAGCTCAGCGACAACTGCGACACGGTGCTGGTAATCCTTAACGATAAGCTCCGCGAGATTTACGGCAACCTGCCCATTCGCTCGGCCTTCGCCAAGGCCGATACCGTGCTGAGCACAGCCGCTAAGTCCATTGCCGAAATCATTACGGTAACGGCCGATGTGAACGTGGACTTTGAGGACGTGAAAACGGTGATGAAGGACTCGGGTGCGGCCGTAATGGGCAGCTCCGTAACCGAAGGTGAGAACCGTGCCGCCCGGGCCGCCGAGGAAGCTCTGGCTTCGCCGCTGCTCAACAACACCGACATCCACGGCGCCCAGCGCATCCTGCTCAGCATCATGTCGGGCGACCAGGCCGAACTGGAGATGGATGAGCTGACCGAAATCACGGAGTATATCCAGGAGAAGGCTGGCCAGAACGCAGAGGTTATTTTCGGCCATGGCATCGACCCAACCCTGGGCCAGAGCATCCGGGTGACGGTAATTGCCACCGGTTTTGCCCGCGACGCCCACAACATCACCGAAGTAATACCCCGCGACGACAGCAACGCTGCCCCGGCCCGCGAGCCGGCCGAAGCAGCCGAGCCCACCTCATTCGTGCCCACGTTCGGTAGCCCCGCGCCGGCCGAGCCCGAGGTGGTGAAGCTGGACCTGGAGACGTCGCCTCCGCAGCACGATTCGGCCCCGGTGGCTGCTCCTTCGACGCCCGCACCGGAGCCGCAGCTGCAGTACCAGCACCAACGGCCACAGCCTCAGTCGGGCGCGGCCACTACGGCTCAGCACGCGCTGCCCCGGCCCTCACTCGATGTGCGGGCCGAAGAGCGCCGCCAGCGCCTGCAGGCCCTGAGCAATGGCCTTACCAACGAGACCCTCAAGGACCAGCTCGAAACCCCGGCCTATCTGCGCCGGCAGGTGAAACTGGAAAACGTAGTGCCATCTTCCGAACAGAATGTGAGTCGCTTCAACCTTTCCGACGACAACGAGCTACTAGGCGATAACCGCTTTCTGCACGACAACGTGGACTAGTTTTCTGGTCCTGACCAATAATAAAGAGGCCGCCCCAATTACCTGGAGCGGCCTCTTTGTTATTGTGCTTCTCTGGGTAGCTGGGTTATGGGAGAAAGTACATCAGCAAGGATACACTGGTCAGTAAGGCGGAGCAACTGCTCTTCGCCTTATTATTGACCTGAAGCCTCAGTTATTTCTGCAATGAGACAGGATTTCGTCTGAAAAGCAGAAACTAGCTTGAATTAGCGGAGCGAATCGGGGCGTACCGCCCCGGAGTCAGTAGGGAAGCGGAGGGGTTCCATGCGCTCGGAGTCGGGGCTGAGTTGGCCGCTGCCCTTCCCGCGCCGGGGGGCAATAGTGCAGCTAGCTGCCAGTAAGATTATAATTAGCAAGGCTGGCAGGTATTTCATACGCGCATAAACATGATAAGGGAATACTTCGGACGCAGGGAAATCCTGGTCGATAGCAGCTCCTGTAACGCGGCCGCCTACTTTCTGTTGCCTGCTGGCCGGTGCTTCAGCTTACTGCGGCAGGCCAAATCTTGCCACGGTGGGCAAGATGTGCCGGAGGTTGGGCAAGGGGGTGTACTTTTGTCGGCCGGCCGGTGCCGGAACTGCCTATGCTGCCTGCTATCCGCGCCCTGTTATACGAATACCGGCTGCTGCTGCTCTACCTGAGCCGCTGGCTGTTGCTGGGGGCAGCTGTGGCGGCCCTGGCGGGTACGGCCTCGGCTGGGTTTCTGGTGGCGCTCGATTGGGCTACCAATTGGCGCGAGGCGCACGTCTGGATAATTGCGTTGCTGCCAGTGGGCGGGTTATTGGTAGGACTGCTCTACCACTACCTGGGCCAGCGCGTGGAGGCCGGCAACAACCTGCTGCTCGACGAAATCCACCGGCCCCAACGTGTACTACCGCTCCGCATGACGCCGCTCGTGCTCATTGGCACGGTGCTCACTCACCTGTTCGGCGGCTCGGCCGGCCGCGAGGGCACAGCTGTGCAAATGGGTGCTTCGCTCGCCGACCAGCTCCATCTGCGGCTGGGGCTACCCCGGCGCGAACGGCGGATTCTGCTCATCGCGGGTATTAGTGCGGGTTTTGCTTCGGTATTCGGTACGCCGCTGGCCGGCGCCATCTTCGGGTTGGAAGTTTTCTTTCTGGGCCGCATCCGCTACGATGCCATTCTGCCCGCCTTTTTGGCCGCCGCCGGGGCCGACCTCGTGACGCGTGCCTGGGGCGTGGGCCACACCGTCTATCCGCAGTTGGTGGTGCCCGTAGTGCCGGCATTATCGGTGGAAAACGTGCTGCTGGCGGCGGCGGCAGGCATAGCGTTCGGGCTGGGCGGGCGGCTTTTTGCGGGCGCTACGCACGTAGTGAGCCGCTTTTACAAGAGTCGCATTAAGTGGCCCCCGCTCCGGCCCGCTTTGGGTGGGGTAGTGGTCGCTCTGCTGGTCTGGAGCCTGGGTACTACCGAGTACATTGGACTGGGCGTGCCAACCATTGTGGCCTCGTTTGCGGGGCCGCTGGTGCCGTACGCCTTCGCCCTTAAAATTCTGCTTACGGCCCTCACGCTCGGGGCCAGCTTTAAGGGTGGCGAGGTAACGCCGCTGTTTTTCGTGGGCGCTACGTTGGGCAATGCGCTGGCTGGCGTGCTGCCGCTGCCGTTGCCGCTGCTGGCAGGCATGGGCTTCGTGGCCGTTTTCGCGGGCGCAGCCAATACCCCGCTTGCCTGCACCCTGATGGCCATGGAGCTATTCGGCCACGAATGCGGGCTGTATGCAGGACTAGCCTGTGTGGTAAGCTACCTATTCTCGGGCCACCAAGGCATTTACAGCGCCCAGGTTATCGGAGAGCCCAAGCACCGCCGTTGGTTGCGCCAAAAGGGCAAGGCCCTACGCGAGGTGTAGCAGCCTGTTGAAACAAGCTCAACTTTCCACCAAAACTAAAACCGCAGAAAATGGGCCACCTGCTCTTCGAGCATCTGGTGCAGAAAGGTATCGGTAAGGGTGCCGTTTTCGTGCAGGTGCTTGTCGATGAAGGGTAGGCGGACGCGCTGGGGCAGCACAGCGGTACCCAGGTACATGAGGATGTCGGTGAGGTGGTTAAGGGCCAATACACCGCCTTGGCCGCCGCTACTCAGGCCTACCAAGGCAGCTTTTTTGCCACCGAGGCCGCTGGGGTAGGGGAGGCCGTCAATGAAAGCCTTCAGCACGCCCGGAAACGAGCAGTTATATTCCGGTACTATAAAGACCAGCTTACCGGCCTCGCTGACTTTGGCAGCTAGCTCGTTGAAGCCCTCGTGGCGGCCGGCATTGTCGTAGAGGGCGGAGGTGGTGAAATCGGCAGGCAGCCCGATCAGGTCGAGGACCTGTGCGGGCGTGCCGTGCGCGGTCAATAGGTTTAGATAGAGGTTGGCAATGCGCCGGGCGCGGGAGTCGGGGCGGTTGGTGCCGGCAATTATCGTAATCATTCAGTCAAAAAGAAAGGCGTGAAACGGAGCCACCAGACAGCGGCCACAAAAAAGGCGAAACGGAAGTCCGTTTCGCCTTTTAGGGAATTCTCAGAAGAATAACCGAAAACGCTAGGCTAGGTTATTCGACGTGGCCTTGGCCGAGATAAATTCCTGGTTAAGAATGGCAATATTTTCGAGCGAAATGCCCACTGGGCACTCGGCAGCGCAGGAGCCGATGTTGGTGCAGGCACCAAACCCTTCGATATCCATCTGGGCTACCATGTTTTCGACGCGGGTTTTGCGCTCGACGTGGCCCTGGGGCAACAACGCAAGCTGGCTCACCTTGGCCGATACGAACAGCATGGCCGAAGCATTTTTGCAAGCTGCCACGCAGGCACCGCAGCCGATGCAAGTGGCCGCCTCGAAGGCCCGGTCCGAAACATCCTTCGGAATCGGAATCTCGTTGGCATCAGGCGTACCGCCGGTATTTACGCTCACGTAGCCGCCCGCCTGAATGATGCGGTCGAAAGCCGAGCGGTCTACGCTCAGGTCCTTGTTGATTGGAAATGCCGTGGCACGCCAAGGCTCGATGACGATGGTGTCGCCGTCGGAAAACTTACGCATATGCAGCTGGCAGGTCGTGGTGCCCTGCTCGGGGCCATGGGCCCGGCCGTTGATAAACAGGTTGCATGAGCCGCAAATGCCTTCACGGCAGTCGTGGTCGAAGGCTACCGGCTCATCGCCCTTGCGCAGCAGGTCTTCGTTGAGCACGTCGAGCATTTCCAGAAACGACATATCGGGCGAAATGTCCTTCACCTGATAGTCCACGATACCGCCATCAGTTATGCGGTTCTTCTGCCGCCACACCTTCAGGGTGAGGTTCATCGGTTTGGCGTTGGGGTTACTTCCGGCCATTGTTTTATGAGCTTCAAGCTGTCAGCTACAGGCTGCGAGCTTTTCGTTTTAGAATTGAGACTACCGAACTGCGCTTGCAGCTTGCGGCTTGTTGCTTGCAGCCTATTTGTAGCTGCGCTGGGTGAGTTTCACGTTTTCGAACGTCAGCTCTTCCTTGTTGAGCTTCTCGGGCTGGTTTTCGCCTTGATACTCCCAGGCCGCCACGTAGGCGTAGTCGTCGTCGTTACGCAGGGCCTCACCCTCGGGCGTCTGATACTCCTCGCGGAAGTGACCACCGCAGCTTTCGTTGCGGTCGAGGGCATCGTCCACCATCAGTTCGCCGAGCTCGATGAAATCGGCTACGCGGCCGGCTTTCTCCAGCGCCTGGTTCATTTCGGTTTCAGTGCCAGCCAGTTTCAGGTCGCTCCAGAATTCCTTCTTCAGCTGCTGAATCTCGCTTTTGGCGTAGCGCAGGCCCTCGGCGTTGCGCGACATGCCGCAGTACTCCCACATCAGGTGGCCGAGCTTCTTGTGGAAGTCGTCGGGGGTACGGTTGCCGTTGATGCTCATCAGCTGCTGCACACGGGCCTGCACGGCGGCCGTTGCCTCGGCGAAGGCCGGGTCTTCGGTCGTTACGGGCTTGGGCGCCGTTTGGGCCAGGTAGTCGCCGATGGTGTAGGGAATCACGAAGTAGCCGTCGGCTAAGCCCTGCATGAGAGCCGAAGCACCGAGGCGGTTAGCGCCGTGGTCGGAGAAGTTGCACTCGCCGGTGGCGTACAGTCCGGGCACTGTGGTTTGCAGGTTGTAGTCAACCCAGAGGCCGCCCATGGTATAGTGAACCGCCGGGTAGATGCGCATGGGCCGCTCGTAAGGGTTCTCGCCAGTGATTTTGGCGTACATATCGAACAGGTTGCCATACTTCTGGCTCACGGCCTCGGCCGAGGTGCGCTTGATAACGTCGGCGAAGTCGAGGTACACGGCCAGGCCGGTCGAGCCTACGCCTTTGCCCTCGTCACACATCAGCTTGGCGTTGCGCGAAGCCACGTCGCGGGGCACCAGGTTACCGAAGGCCGGGTACTTGCGCTCCAGGAAGTAGTCACGGTCAGCCTCCTGAATGTCGTTAACGTTGATTTCGCCCTTACGCAGGCGCTCAGCCGTTTCCTTGGTGGCCGGCACCCACACGCGGCCGTCGTTACGCAGCGACTCCGACATGAGCGTCAGCTTAGACTGGTAATCGCCCGATACGGGAATGCAGGTGGGGTGAATCTGGGTGAAGCAGGGATTGGCAAAGTATGCGCCCTTCTTGTGGGCCCGCCAGGCGGCGGTGGCGTTGCAGTACATGGCGTTGGTGCTCAGGAAGAACACGTTGCCGTAGCCGCCGGTGGCAAGCACCACGGCGTGGGCCGCGTGCTGCTCAATCTCACCCGTCAGTAGGTTGCGGGTAATGATGCCCCGCGCCTGGCCGTCTACCGTTACCAGATCCAGCATCTCGGAGCGAGTGTACAGCTTTACCTTACCATAGGCCACCTGACGCGAAAGGGCCGAGTAGGCACCCAGCAGCAGCTGCTGGCCAGTCTGGCCCCGGGCGTAGAACGTGCGGCTTACCTGGGCACCACCAAACGAGCGGTTGGCCAACAGTCCGCCGTATTCACGAGCGAAGGGCACACCCTGGGCTACGCACTGGTCGATGATGTTGACTGATACCTGGGCCAAACGGTACACGTTGGCCTCCCGGGAACGGTAGTCACCACCCTTCACGGTATCATAGAACAGGCGGTACACCGAGTCGCCGTCGTTCTGGTAGTTCTTGGCGGCGTTGATGCCACCCTGGGCCGCGATGGAGTGCGCGCGCCGGGGAGAATCGTGGAAGGTAAATGCTTTTACGTTATAGCCCAACTCAGCTAGCGAAGCGGCAGCCGAAGCCCCGGCCAAACCCGTACCTACGACAATAACGTCGTACTTCCGCTTGTTGGAAGGGTTAACGAGCTTAACGTTGAACTTATGCTTTTCCCACTTCTCGCCTATTGGGCCTTCGGGGATTTTGGATTCGAGTACCATTGGATGTAGTGTAAGAGAGTGGGAAATTAGCGCAGGGCCGGCTCCTCCGTGAGCGACTGCTCGACGGGCTGAGCAGTGGCAGGCCGGGGCTGGTATTCGGCACTGAAGAACATGATGATCGGGATAATGGCGAACAATACGGCCATACCTACCGAGAAAACATAACCCGTGTAGTAAATGGCCGGGGTGTACTTGCGGTGGCTCAGGCCCAGGGTCTGGAAACCGCTACGGAAGCCGTGCCAGAGGTGGTAGCCGAGCGCAATTTGAGCCAGCGCGTACAGGGCTACATACCACGGAATTTTGAATGACGCCGCCGCTACCGAGTACAGGTCGCCAACGGGGTGGTCGAGGTTAGGAACCCGTACTTCGGCCAGACCGCCAAAGGCGTCGAAGCGCGAGCGAATCCAGAAGTTCATCAGGTGAACGATCAGGAAAATGAGCAGCAATGTACCTAGCAGGGCCATATTGCGCGACGACCACTGCGAGTTCTGCTCCGAGTGGTTGCTCACGTATCCTTGGCTACCGCGGGCTTGCTTGTTTTTCACGGCCAGTGCCAAGCCCTGGTAAATGTGCACGGCAAAGCCCAACATGAGCACAATCTCCATGAAGCGGATGACCGGGTTGGTGCCCATGAACTCGGCCCAGAAATTGAAGCTGGCGCCGCCGTCGTGGCGTAGCAGCTGCAGGTTGATGAGCAAGTGAACGAGCAGGAACGAGCAAAGGAACAGGCCGGTGGTGGCCATGATGATCTTACGGCCGATGCTGCTGGAAAGAGTTTTGGAAATCCAACTCATGGAGAGCTACTAATGTGGGGGTAGGTAGGACAAATCTAGTGGCCAAAGTTAGGCCCCAAGCCCATAGGAAACAATCTGATTGGTGGCTTTCGCACGAGGCGGAATCTATCCCAAGCCAACTCCGTTAGTATCTTGTCGCGTCAGGATAACCCGCGTAACCCGATTTTTGTTAGGTTTCCGCTGGGTTTTTGCTGACCTTTCTCTCTGCTATCCATCTGCTCGCTAAGCTGCTGACTGTATGCGTATCCCCCTACTCACCCGCTCCCTGCGGCTTTGGCTGATGGGCCTTTTCTTGCTGGTTGCCGGTCTCGGCCTTGCCCCGGCGGCGCAGGCCACGCACTTGGCCGCTGGCGACATCCAGAGCCGTACCGACCCCGCGAATCCTCGGCATATATTCTTCACCCTCACGCTCTATGTGAGCGCCGACCCCAACGTAGCGGAAGAGCCGGTGGTCACGGTTTTCTTCGGTGACCGGACTTCGACGGTCGGCATCCCGTTTATATCCCATACCCGCGTCGCGCCCGAGTATTTTCTCAACGTTTACACCTTCGACCATACCTATAATTCGCCCGGTAGCTACACGGTCGGGTATGCCAGCGTCAATCGGCCGGCAGGGGTGCTTAATATGGCCAACTCTCTCAACGAGAGTTTCTATATATCGACTACTATTACGATTGATCCCTTTTTACAGAACACGTCGCCCGCGCTGCTGGCCCCGGCCATCGATAAGGGCAGCATCAGGCAGGTTTTTCTGCATAATCCGGCCGCTTACGATGCCGATGGCGACTCGCTGGTGTTCGAATTGCAGCCTAGCAAAAAAGCCGGCAACCCCACCGAAGTCGTTAATAACACCCCCGTTGTAACTGTTACCACGGGTTTTACCTTCCCCAACAATATTGCCGGAGTAGCGGCTACCCAGGTTGCTTACAGCGGTCCGCCGGCCGCCCAGGTTGGCGCTCCCGCCATTTTCACTATTGACTCCCGCACGGGCCAAATTGTGTGGAACGCGCCCGCGCTGGCCGGCATTTATAATGTGGCCTTTGTGACGCGCGAATACCGCCGGACTCCGGGTTCAAAAGCCCGGCTGATTGGCGAGGTGTTGCGCGATATGCAGATCATCGTCCGTAACCAAACCAACCGCCGGCCAACCATTATGGTGCCGCCCGACGTGTGCGTGGTAGCCAATACGGCCGTCCCTGGCGGTACCGTTACGGCCACCGACCCTGAGAACAACCCGATACTGCTCGAAGCCTTCTCGGGGCTGCTGCCCCGGCCGGCTACCTTCGTTCAGTCTACTAAAGGGCCGCCCACGGCCCGGGGCCTGTTTCAATGGACTCCTGATTGTTCTTACATCCGACGCGAGCCCTACCAAGTACTGTTCAAGGCCACCGATGAGCCTGGCAGCAACCTCACGCCCCTCATCGACCAACGCGTTTGGAATATTACCGTTGTCGGTCCGGCCCCGCAGAATCTGCGGGCTACCCTGGGCGGCAGCACCGCCCGCCTCGACTGGGACAGCTACAGTTGCCAGAATACGGGGGCCAGAATCCTGATTTTCCGCCGTGAGGGTTGCTACCCCTTTACGCCTGGGCCGTGCGAAACCGGTTTGCCGGCAGCGGCCGGCTACGTGCAGATTGGTTCGGTCAGTGCGGGTACCCGCACGTTCCTCGACGACAATAACGGGCAGGGCCTGGTACGGGGCAAAACCTATTCTTACCGCATCTACGTGCAGTTTGCTGAGCCCAGCGGCGGAGCCAGCCTGACCTCGAACGAGGCCTGCATTAAGATTGAAGGCCGCTCGCCCCGGCTTACCAACGTAACGGTAGACCGCACCGACCCGGCCACCGGCCAGATTACCGTGCGCTGGACCAAGCCCGCCCCGCTGGGCAACTTCAACGCGCCCCGCGGCTACCGCCTCTACCGGGCAACTGGCCAGAACCCGGTTGCGACGGATTTCCGCAAGGTATACACCACCACCAACCTCAACGATACCACCTTCGTGAACGCGGGCCTCAACACGACGGCCAACGCCTACACCTACCGGCTCGACTTCTTCAGCCAGACCACCAACCCAGTGGACTCAGTGGAGCGGACGGCTCCGGCCTCCAGCGTCCGGCTGACGGCCACGCCCAACCCGCTGGCCAGTACCGTAGCCGTGAGTTGGACTTACAACGTGCCCTGGGACAACACGGTGCAACCCAGCACCGTGTACCGGCGCGAACCCGGCGGCACTTTCCGGCCGGTGGGCAAGGTAACGGGCACGACTACCGGCGGCTCGTTCGTGGACGACGGCAAAGTAGTGCCGCTGGTGAAAAACCGCACCTACTGCTATTACGTGAAAACGAACGGCCGTTACCCCCTCCTGGCCCCGCTTGACTCCCTCATCAACCTGAGCCAAGAGCAATGCGTGCCGTTGCAGGCGGTGCCCTGTACGCCAATTCTCACACTCAAACCCACCAACTGCGACAGTCTGGCCAACCGCCTGTTCCAGCTGGATATGACGCCCGAAACCGGGATGGTGTTCACCAACTACCTAAGCTGGACGCTGAGCAACCTGCCCACCGCCGACTGTAGCCGCGACATCACGCAGTACATCATCTACTACGCCCCAACGCCCAACGATCCGCTGGTAGAGTTGGCCCGCGTGCCCGGCACCCAGACGACTTACCAGCACGCTAACCTCAAGTCGGCTCAGGGCTGCTATGCGGTGCGGGCCGTGGACGGTAACGGAGCCATCAGCGACTTCAGCAATAAGGAGTGCAAAGACAATTGCCTGCTGTTCCTGCTGCCCAACATTTTCACGCCCAACGGCGACGGCAAGAACGACACGTTCCGGCCCAAGGTGTTCAGCCCGATTGAACGCACGGTGGTGAAAATATATAACCGCTGGGGCAAGAAGGTGTACGAAGGCAGCCAGGACCCACTTATTAACTGGACCGGCAGTGGCTCGGGCGAAGGCAACTCCGACGGCCGGGTATCGGAAGGCATGTACTTCTACCAGGCCGAAGTCGAGTTCAAGGACTTCAACCGCACCAAGCGCACCTTCAAGGGCTGGGTGCAGATCAACCGGTAAGCGGGCCCATTCTCGCCACCGGCCAGAAGGCGCGGACCAGCTTGGTCCGCGCCTTTTGTTTTTCTTTGCGTTATGATGAATCGTCTTCCGGCCTTGTTGTTAGGTCTTGCCTGCATGCTGGGCAGCTGCCAGCGCCCCGAAACCGCCACCGATACGCCCGCCTCCGCCGCGGTACCCGTGACTACTGAAGCCGCCGCCCGCGCCGCCGTGGGTAGCTATGTGCAGGCCCTACCCGAGCATGACCTGTACCAAACCGATTCGGCCAGCGTGATGGAGGCCGGCGCGCAGTTTCAGGTGCTGGTGCCCCGTACCGACTGGGCCGGCCGGATGCCTAATAAAGCCGCTTTCAACGTGGACAAGCAAACCGGCGCCGTGACGGAGCAACTGGTGAAGTAGTCTCGTTCCGCCACCTGCCATCAACTACCAAACTTCCCTTATTTCTGATGAAAGCAGTTATTTTCCCCGGCCAGGGCAGCCAGTTCAGTGGCATGGGCCGCGACTTGTACGAGCAGCACCCCGCCGCCAAGCACCTCATGGACCAAGCCAACGACATCCTCGGTTTCTCGCTGACAGATACCATGTTCACCGGTTCCGACGAGGACCTGCGCCGCACTGATGTAACCCAGCCCGCCATTTTCCTGCATTCGGTGGCGCTGGCTGCCGTGCTGCCCAATTTCCGTCCCGATATGGTGGCCGGGCATTCGCTGGGCGAGTTTTCGGCGCTGGTGGCGGCCAAGGTGCTCCGGTTTGAAGATGCGCTCCAACTAGTAGCCCGCCGCGCCCAGGCCATGCAGGCCGCCTGCCAGGAGCAGCCTGGCACCATGGCCGCCATCCTCGGCCTCGACGACGACACCACGGCCCGCATCTGCCAGGAAATCACGGCCAGCGGCGAGGGCGTGGTGGTGGCGGCCAACTACAACTGTCCCGGCCAGCTGGTTGTGTCGGGCTCCCGGCGCGGTATCGAGTTGGCCTGTGAGCAGCTAAAGGCCGCTGGGGCCAAGCGGGCACTGCCGCTGCCCGTGGGTGGGGCTTTCCATTCGCCGCTGATGCAATCGGCTGAGGCTGCGCTGGCCGAAGCCATTGCCAAAACCACTTTCTCGGCGGGTATCTGCCCCGTGTACCAGAACGTGGATGCGGCCCCGCACACCGACCCCGACGAAATCCGCGAAAACCTTGTGCGCCAGCTCACCGCCCCCGTCCGCTGGACCCAGAGCGTGCAGCGCATGGTGCAGGATGGCGCTACCGAGTTCGTGGAGTGCGGACCCGGCAAAGTGCTGCAAGGTCTGGTAAAGAAAATAACCCCGGACGTTCCGGCCGCTTCGGCGGTGGTGGAGTAGCGTAGTTGTCAGTCACTTTGAAGGGCCTGCCGGTGTACCGGTAGGCCCTTTTTTGTCTCAGACCATCACTTTAATTGATCTGGCAAGCGGGGCAAAAACCGGATCAATCTATCCGCCGAACTTCCAAACCATCCGGGCATTCGGCTAGTAGCTCCGCCACCATGCGCCCCAGGGCCGGGTGTTTTACGGCCGCCGCAATTTCGGCCAGCGGTACCAGGGCGAAGCGGCGCTCGGGCAGGCGGGGGTGGGGGATTTGCAGGGTAGGCGTGTCGAGCACCAGATCGGCGTACAGCAAAATATCCACGTCGAGGGTGCGGGCGCCCCAGCGTACTTGCCGCTGCCGGCCCGCTAGCTGCTCGGTGGCCAGGCAGGCAGCCAGCAGTTCTAGCGGTGCAAGGTTGGTTTGCACCGCTACGGCCTGGTTGAGAAAAGTGGGCTGGTCGGTCAGGCCCCAGGCGGCCGTTTCGTAACGGGCGGAGGCGGCAGTTATGCGGCCGGCCGTGCGGTTTAACTCCGCCACGGCCTCATCCAGTGTGGCAACCCGGTCGCCGAGGTTGGAGCCGAGCAGCAGGTAGGCGGTTTTCAACTAAAAATTGAGTGTTAAAAATGAACGGACGATGGCACCTGACTTGAGCGGCTTAAATCCAACGGCAATTCTCAATCTTTCATTTCTAATCGAAAAAACGCCGCTGTGGCCTCGGCAACTTGCCGGGTGTGCTCGGGCAGCTCCTCCGAATTCCAGGGATGTGCCCCGCCAAAGTTGTGCGTGACGCCGGGCAGCACCAGCAATTCGGCGGCGGGCTGCCACTCGTGGAGCTGCCGGGCGCGAGCCAGCGGCACCGTTTCGTCTTGGTCGCCGTGGACGATGAGCAACGGCCGGCCGGCCAGGCGGTGGCGCAGGCCTTGCTCGATATCGAGGCGGGAACGGTGCTGGTAGTAGTTTTCGACCAGCTGAAAGTAAAGCGGTAGCTGCTGCTTGGTGCGCGAGTTTTCAATGTGCACCACGCCCTGCTGCTGCCAGTCGGCCATTTGCGGCTCAGTCCAGCCCGGGTTTACGTCGCTGATGGCGGCCCAGGTGGCGGTGGCCTGCACGCGCGCGTCTTCGGCCGTTTTGAGCAACACCAGCCCACCGCCCCGGCTGTGGCCGATAAGCGCCAGCTTACCCAGATCCATTTCGGTGGCCGGAATGCCCGTCTGGCCAGGGGCATGCAGGGCGTCGAGCAGGGCACCGAGGTCGTCGAGTTCGAGGCTGAAGTTGTTGTGGCCGAAGGCTTCGAGGTCTTCCAGGTCGCCGGTACCGCCCACCACGAGACCGTTGTGCGAGAGGTTGAGTTTCACGAACACGAAGCCCTGGCGGGCAAACCAATCGGCCAGCACGTTGAAGTGGCCCCAGTCCTTGAAACCCTTGAAACCATGCACGAACACGACCACCGGCTTGGCCTGGCCATCGGCCACAAACCGCGCATCGGCCGCGAAGGGACGGTCGTGGCCGGGGTTGGCGAGCAGAAAATCGACGGTAGTAGGCTGAGGAGTTGGCATGGAGCGAAGATAGTCGGCTTAGAAGATAGTAAGCGAATAAAAAGGAACGTCATTCAGGGCAGCGCGAAGAATCTCGCAAGTCAAAGCCGCTTCTTAACGGTAGGGATAACTCGGCACGCGAGATTCTTCGCGTCGCTCAGAATGACGTTCTCCGTGATTCATTCGCCGAGTCACTCATTCACTCCCTTTCCCCAATCCCTTTTCTTGTATCATTGCAGTGCCCAAATACGCCGCATGACCGTTACGCTGGATCAGATACAGGCCCCCATCGCCCCCGAAATGGCGGAATTCGAAAAGAAATTCCGTCAGTCGATGCAGACCAAGCAGTTGCTGCTCGACAAAATCATGGGCTACATCGTCAAGCGCAAGGGCAAGCAGATCCGGCCGATGTTCGTGTTTTTCACGGCTAAAATCTGCGGAGGCGACCCGTTGCCCGAAGCCACGTTCCGGGGTGCGGCCCTGATTGAGCTGCTGCACACGGCTACGCTAGTGCACGACGATGTGGTGGACGAGAGCAACTACCGCCGCGGCTTCTTTTCCATCAATGCCCTCTGGAAGAACAAGATAGCCGTGCTCGTGGGCGACTACCTGCTGAGTAAGGGCCTGCTGCTGAGCCTGGAAAACGACGATTACGAGCTGCTCAAAATTGTGAGCAACGCCGTGAAGGAGCTCAGCGAGGGGGAGTTGCTGCAAATTGAGAAAGCCCGCCGCCTTGATATCACCGAGGACGTGTACTTCGACATTATCCGCCAGAAAACGGCCTCGCTCATTGCCTCCTGCTGCGCCGTGGGCGCCTCCTCGGCCGGGGCCGATAAGGAAACGGTAGAACGGGCGCGCCTCTTTGGCGAGAAGGTGGGCATGGCCTTCCAGATCAAGGACGACCTGTTCGATTACGGTACGGCCGAAATCGGGAAGCCGTTGGGTATCGATATCAAGGAGAAAAAAATGACCCTGCCGCTGATTTACGCCCTCCAGCAGGCCGACTGGCTGACTCGCCGCCGCGTGATTTTCAACGTGAAAAACAACGACGGCCGCAAAGACCGGGTGCAGCAGGTGATTGAGTTCGTCAAGCAGTCGGGTGGGCTCGACTACGCCATTGCCGTCATGAAGCGCTACCGCGACGAAGCGCTGGCCGTGCTGCACACCTTCCCCGAGTCGTCGTCGCGCACCTCGCTGGAGCAGCTCATCAACTACACGATTGAGCGCGAAAAGTAAGGGCGTTATTCACTACGGTATCTGTTTATTCGCTTGCTGCCAAGATGAAAACGCGTTATCTACTGCCGCTGCTCGTGCTGTTCGTGGCGCTGGATTTGGCCTATACGGGTTGGGAAAACTACCAGATGCCCCTCGACGGCGACCTAGCCCGCATCGTGCTGCCCGCGCCGGAGTGCCGGCCGGTGCTGTCCGACCCCTTCGGCTGGGCGGTGCTCACGCGCCACGCGGTGTACGTAGCCCCCAACCGCTTTTTCGCGCACGCGGCCATGGTCGCCTACTTTAAATCGGTGCCGTTTGGGTTGCAACGGCTGATGTCGCCCATCAGTAGCGTGTACGCGGCCTGCGGGCTGTTTAGCGCCCTGGTGCAGGCACTGCTGTTGTTTGTGCTCGGCCTGTACGCCAGCGGCAGCGCCCGCTTGGGCCGGCGGTTCTGGCTGGTGGTGGCGTTGCTCGTGCCGTTGTTTCAGTCGGCGGGCTACCACAATCAGATGGGTATCATCGACAATGCCGTCACTTATACTTTCTTTTACGCCTTCCCGCTGGCGCTGCTGCTGCTGTTTTACTGGCCCTTTTATCAGGCGGCCCGGGGCGCGGCCCGCTTCCGGCCGCGGTGGTGGCAATACGGACTGCTGCTGGCGCTGGCCTTGCTGCTGAGCTTCAACGGACCCATTATTCCGGGCGTGGTGGCCGTGCTCAACACCGGCATCTGCCTGTACTGGCTGGCGCGGCAGTGGCAGGCGACGGGCGGAAACATTGCCGCCGTGGGGCAACGGGTGCCCTGGCCGGCGTTTAGTCTGCTGCTGCTGTTTGGCGGGCTGTGCCTGTATTCGCTCTATATCGGGCAGTTTGAGCTGGAAAGCCGCGACATCACCATTCCGCTGGCCGAGCGATACCGGCGGTTGCCGACGGGCCTCAACGAAACCTTTTTCCGGCGGCCCGCCCTGGCCATTGTGCTCGGGGCCGTGCTCCTGAATACGCTGCTGATCGGGCGCGTGCTGCCGGCCACCGCCGAGGGCCGGCGGCTGCGGCGGCTGCTGGGCTGGCTGGGCCTATTCGCGGCGGCCTACATGCTGCTGCTGCCGCTGGGCGGCTACCGCGAATACCGCCCCTTCATCATCCGCCGCGACTCCATTATGCCCGTGCTGCTGGGCCTGATGGCCCTTTACGCGGCCACCACCTACTACGTGGCAGCTCACCTAGCGGGCCGCGCCCGGGGCTGGTACTTGGGCTGGGTGGGGGCGCTGTGCCTGTTCTACACTGTTTCCGACAATATCTGGCGTTACCCCACCAACGCCTGCCAGCGCCAGGCCCTCGAAACGCTGGCCCAGGCCCGCACGCCCACCGTGCAGCTGCCCGAAAGCTGCCCCGTACTGGCCTGGCAGCCCATAACAAACTACGCCGAATCGGAAGTCCAGGCGCATCTGCTCGACTATTGGGGCATCACCTGGGGCAAGCGCCTGTTTCAACAGCCCCCAGGTCAAGGTGCTGATTCACGCTGATCAGCCGTGATTCCTTTCTCCACTAATAAGCCAAAACAGAAAGCCGCTCTTAGTGAGAGCGGCTTTCTGTTTGTAATGTCCGAGTAAGAAACTCAGCCTAATCACTACTAAGTATTGTGCATCGGTGATTTAGGCTTGCACTTGGTAGTACACTTGCTCGGGCTTCACGTCGGATACCTCGAAGCGGACGCCTTTGGGGCTGCTGTTGACGGTGATTTCGTGGGTCATTTCGCAGGTCGGGCAGTTAATTTGCTCGGTTTCGTACTGGCCTTCGTCGGGGCCGTTGGCGAAGTGCTCGGCGGCGGGCACTCCAATCAGGGCCGTAAAAACGTCGTTGTTGCACTTATTGCACTCAAACTTGAGGCCTACAGTGCGGCCCTGAAGTTCGTCGATAGGTGCGGGCGTATTTTTTTGCTGAATCCACATAAAGAAAGGACAGTTTTGGATGGTTGAAGAAACGGTGGAGAGGCCGGCGGCCGTACTGGCAGTACGCGAAAGTACCGTCCTGGGGTTGTGTCGCGGCCCGCCTGAAGCCTTTGAGGCGGCATGCGGGCCCGCAAAAACGGCTGTGCTGCCGCCACTATTTGCTATACTTGCCCGCATGACGCCCCTTCTGACCCTGCTCGACGCACCCCTCGCGCTGGTGCCCCAACTCGAAACCCCCGATCTGCTCCTGCGCGCGCCCCTGCCCTCCGACCTGCCCGAGTTTACGGCCATTTCTAATGACCCCGCTTTTTACCGCTTCCTGGGCAACAAACCTCAGACCGAAGAGGAAGTCTGGCGGCGCATGATGGGCCAGCTGGGCCACTGGGCCATGTTCGGGTACGGGGCTTGGACCATTGAGGAAAAGGCCACCGGCAGCTTCCTCGGCTCAGTCGGCTTCTTCGATTTCCAGCGCGACCTCACGCCCTCGCTCAAAGGCACCCTGGAAACCGGTTGGACCATTGCCCCGCGTGCCCACGGCCGCGGCTACGCCACCCAGGCCCTCCAAGCTGCCCTGGCCTGGGTCGAGCCCCGCTTCCCCGCTGCCCGCCTCACCGCCATCATCGACCCCGCCAACGTGGCCTCGCTGGCCGTGGCCCGCAAATTCCACTTCCACGAATTCGCCCGCGCCACCTACCACCACGAGCCCATCGTGCTGCTAGAACGGACCACGAATTAGCGCGGACTTTAACGGATTGCACGGATTTTATAGCCGGCGCCTTCAGCATCATCAGGTCTTCTGGAGCGTTCCAGTTTTCATGCAGAAGGCGGCCGTGAGCTTGTAGCGCGAAGCTCCGGCGTGGCGTGTCGTTAAACGACATCGTTTGGAAGTCAGCAACGGTACGCGACGCCGGAGCTTCGCGCTACAAGCTCACGGACCCGTCTTGCATGAAAAAGCAGCAAGCCCCCTCAACTGAGGGGGCTTGCTGCTTTTCAATCGTCTACAGAATCCGGAAAAATCCGTGCTAATCCGTGGTCTATTCGGCTAGTAATTGGTCGATGGTTTTGTTGAAATCGGCCTTTTCCTGCTCGTAGTACTGGCCGGTGCCAGGGCCCGAGAAGCCGGTATGGATCTGGCGCACCTCGCCCTTTTTGTCGATAAAAATGGTGGTTGGGAAGGCCAGCACCTTCTGGATCTGGGGGAGGGTTTTGCCAGCCGCGTCCTTGTCGGCGGTACCGGCCAGGGCGAGGTCGTAGCCCACGTTGAGGCGCTGTTTCATTTTGGTGAGCTTGCGTTTAGCCGTGGCCTCGTCGTCGGAAGCACGCTCGTAGCCCAGGCCAATAATTTCGACGCCGCGCTGCTTGTTCTGCTCGTACCAGGGAGCCAGGAAGTTGGTTTCGTCCATGCAGTTGGGGCACCACGAGCCTAGCATTTGCACCACTACCACTTTGCCTTTGTACTTGGCATCGGTGGGGGAGATGGTGCCGCCTTCGATGCCCGGAAATTTGAAGTCGAGTTTCTTCTGGCCGGGCTTCATGCCGGTGAGGGCGTTGGCGTCGGGCAGTTTGGCCTTCGGGTCGAGCGTGGCCGTCCAGGTCTCGTGGCCGCTGAGGCCCGAGTAGAAGTCGCCTTTCAAAGTGCCGTCGGGCTGCTTTTTTGCTGTAAACAGGAAACCATGACTCCCATCGAAGGTGGTCATCATTAGCTTGTCGTCGGTGGTATTACCGCTGAGGTAACGGTAGTCGCCAGTGGTCGTCAGAAAAGTACCGGTAAGATTGTTTGCTCTTGGTTCGATTGGCGGGTTATCCCTTTTTTCCTCCTCAAACACTCCAACAGCAGGATAGCTATGCCCCTCGTCATCAGTAAAGGTGACGTTCCAAGTACCACTAACACCCAGCAGTGGCATCATCTTATAAGCACCGGCAATAGGTTTTTCTGCTCCCTGCTTCTCCGCCGTCAGCGGCACCCGGTACGGCTTGCCGGCGTCGTATTTCACCCAGGCACCTGTCAGCTTGCCTTTGCCAGCGGCCCGTACGACCAGCGCGGCATCGAATACGCCCAGCTTAATGGTGGTGGAGTCGCCAGCGGTGGCGATTTCGTCGAGTTTGAGGCGCTCCTCGCCGTTGCGCAGCGTGACGGTGGGCTGGCCATTGTCGGTGGCTACATCGAAGAGGAAGGGGATTTCCTGGCCTTGGGTGGCGAGTACGCCGCGCCAGGTGCCGGCCGTGAGGGGCGAAGCGGCGGCCGTAGCAGCAGCGGTTTCGGTGGTTTCGGTATTGGACTGGCAGGCTGCTGCGGCCAGCGCGAGGGAGGCCCCGGCAATGGCCTTGCGCAAAGAGAAGGCAACGGGCATGAGTAAAAAGGAGTAAAAGTGAATTCGCCGCTAAACTACAGCGGAGCCCGGATAGTTTGCCGGCCGAAGCACCGCTTCGCCGCTGAACGGATTTTTTTACTGATTCAGGCCGGTTCCCTTTGTTTATTTGGGGGCGAAGCAGTGCTTCGTCCTGTTTTTGTTCGGCCCCGGCACTTAGCTATATTTGCATGCCTGCCTCCGGTAGGTTCGTTCTCTCCACTTTTTCAACCTGATTATGGCCTTCGATTTAGAAATGATTAAGACCGTGTACGCCAACATGGGCCCTCGTATTGAGGCAGCTCGTGCGGCGGTCGGTCGTCCGCTCACCCTGACGGAAAAAATCCTGTACGCTCACTTGTACGGCGGCACCGTTTCGCAGGCTTTCGAGCGGGGCGTTTCCTACGTCGATTTTGCCCCCGACCGCGTGGCCATGCAGGATGCCACCGCCCAGATGGCGCTGCTCCAGTTCATGCAGGCCGGCAAGCCCACCGCCGCCGTGCCCAGCACCGTGCACTGCGACCACCTGATTCAGGCCAAGGACGGCGCCACCGAAGACTTGGCCGAAGCCAACTCCGAAAACAAGGAAGTATATGATTTCCTGGCCTCAGTATCCAATAAGTACGGCTTAGGCTTCTGGAAGCCGGGTGCCGGTATTATTCACCAGGTAGTGCTCGAAAACTACGCCTTCCCCGGCGGTATGATGATCGGTACCGACTCGCACACGCCCAACGCGGGTGGCCTGGGCATGATTGCCATTGGCGTAGGCGGCGCCGATGCCGTGGACGTAATGGCGGGCATGGCCTGGGAGCTGAAGTTTCCGAAAGTAATCGGCGTGAAGCTGACCGGTAAGCTCTCGGGCTGGACGTCGGCCAAGGACGTGATTTTGAAAGTAGCCGGCATCCTGACCGTGAAAGGCGGCACGGGCGCCATTGTGGAGTACTTCGGCGACGGCGCGAGAACCTCTCGGCTACCGGCAAAGGCACCATCTGCAACATGGGCGCCGAAATTGGTGCTACCACCTCGGTGTTCAGCTTCGACGACAAAATGGCCACCTACCTGCAGGGTACCGGCCGGGCCGAAGTAGCCGAGCTGGCTGCTGGCGTCCGTCAGCACCTGCGCGCCGATGAGGAGGTGTATGCTAACCCCGCCAACTTCTACGACCAGCTCATCGAAATCGACCTCAACACGCTGGAGCCCTACGTGAACGGCCCGTTCACGCCGGACGCCGCCTGGCCGATTTCGGAATTCGCTTCGGCCGTGAAAGAGCATGGCTGGCCCGAGAAGTTGGAAGTAGGCCTGATTGGCTCGTGCACCAACTCCAGCTACGAGGACATTACCCGCGCCGCCTCCATCGCCAAGCAGGCGGCCGACAAGGGCCTGACCGTGCAGGCCGAGTACACCGTAACGCCCGGCTCGGAGCTGGTGCGCTACACCGTGGAGCGCGACGGCTTGCTCGATACGTTTGCCCAGATGGGCGGCGTGGTGCTGGCCAACGCCTGCGGTCCGTGCATCGGCCAGTGGGCCCGCCACACCGACGACCCCAAGCGCCGTAACTCCATCATTACGAGCTTCAACCGCAACTTTGCCAAGCGTAACGACGGCAACCCCAATACCCACGCCTTCGTGGCTTCGCCCGAAATCGTGACGGCCTTCGCTATTGCCGGCAACCTGCTCTTCAACCCGCTCACCGACTCGCTGACCACCAAAGACGGCCAGCAGGTGAAGCTCTCGGAGCCCCAGGGCATCGAGATGCCGCCCCGCGGGTTTGCCGTAGAAGATGCCGGTTACCAGGAGCCCGCCGCCGATGGTTCGGGCATTCAGGTAATGGTGTCGCCGGATTCCGACCGCCTCGAAATTCTGGAGCCCTTCAAGGCTTGGGAAGGTACTGACCTGATGGGTCTGCGCCTGCTCATCAAAGCCAAGGGCAAGTGCACCACCGACCATATTTCAATGGCCGGCCCGTGGTTGAAATACCGCGGCCACCTCGACAATATCTCCAACAACATGCTCATCGGGGCCATCAACGCCTTCAACGAGCAGCCCAACGCTGTAAAGGACGCCCTGACCCAGGGTACGCCGTACTCGGCCGTGCCGACCGTGGCCCGGAACTACAAGGCCCAGGGCATCGGGTCTGTAGTAGTTGGCGATGAGAATTACGGGGAAGGCAGCTCGCGGGAGCACGCGGCCATGGAGCCCCGCCACCTCGGCGTGCGCGCCGTGCTGGTGAAATCCTTCGCCCGAATTCACGAAACCAACCTCAAGAAGCAGGGCATGTTGGGCCTGACCTTCGATAACAAGGCCGACTACGACCTGATTGAGGAGGACGATACCATCGAC
This sequence comes from Hymenobacter amundsenii, assembly GCF_002204745.1. Classification (GTDB taxonomy): domain Bacteria; phylum Bacteroidota; class Bacteroidia; order Cytophagales; family Hymenobacteraceae; genus Hymenobacter; species Hymenobacter amundsenii. Next base: position 39,897 of record NZ_NIRR01000017.1, on the reverse strand, counting down.
ATCCTCGGCCTGACGGATTTCCAGCCCGGCAAGCCCTTGCAGGTGCGTTTGCATCACTCCGACGGCGACACAGACCTCATTACGGTGAACCACACCTACAATGCGGGCCAGATTGCCTGGTTCAAGGCCGGTTCGGCCCTCAACCTAATTCGCCAGATGGAAACCGGCGACGCCCAGCTTTCGGAGCGCGTATAACGCGTTCTGCTGCTGATTGAAAACGGCCGCCTTCCCAAACAGGGGAGGGCGGCTGTTTTGCGTTTGCCGGGCCGCTGAAATGAGAGGTACAAAGTGACGGTTTGCCCATTGGGCACCTCCTGGGCTGGCAGCGGCGTTGGGCAGGGAAGTCGGCGGAAAGCACAATAGGAAGCGCTACTCTCTAATAATATGCCCGGTAGTTAGGGCAGTATATCAGTATGTTTTTTAGCTTAAACTTTGAATTACAAAGTTCTTTGATTTAATTTGCCTCTGTCAGATACCAGCTACTTTATGCATCGTTCTACTCGCCTGCTGCCCTACCTGCTACTGCTCATGGCCTACGCCGTGGCCAAGCTGGCTTATGCCGCAGCCGAGACCAACGACGTGCTGGGGCTTCTGGCGCCCACCAATAAGCTGGTGGAGTTACTGCTGGCCTCGACTTCGCAGTTTGTGGTGGGCCACGGCTACGTGCACCCGGTCTTGGGCATCGTTATCGATAAATCGTGCGCTGGGGGCAACTTCGGCCTGCTGAGCGGGCTGCTATTGAGTGCGGCCTACCTGCACGGGCGGGGTCCGCGTCCGGCTGTCGCGCTGCCACTACTGCTACTGCTGAGCTACCTGCTAACGCTGCTCGTGAATGCGGCCCGCATTGCCGGAGCCGTGCGGCTGGGCCAGCTGCTGCCCCCAGCCCTGACTCCCGCTTGGTTGCACGAGGCCCAGGGGGCGCTGGTATACTTGTTTTTCCTGGTAGCCGCCTATGCCAGCCTGCGGTGGCTGCTAGCCCGACGGTTTTCTGCCTGGTAACCAGCCGGGCCCTATGCCCACCGGACCTTCTTGCGCCTGCCGCCGTGGCTTCTAAAAACATACTGTCCGGTAGCTTCCTCCAATACCAACCCCAACTCAGCATGCGTACCCTACTAAATCCGAAGTGGCTCTGGTTGCTCAATACCTTGCCGGTCGGGGTGCTGCTGGCCTGGTTCGGGGCCGAATACGTCGTAATCGGGAGTTTGCTGGAGCCTGCGGGCCGGCTGACGTGGCATGTGCTGGGGGCGGTGCTGCTGGGCCTGGGGGTGGTGCACGCTGCCTACGCGGGGTGGTTGGCGGCCCGGCAGCAGGAGTTACCCATCAGTTACGCGCTGGCGGCGCTGGGTACATACATCGGGCTCCTGTACGCCTACGGAACGCAGGTGGAGCAGCTGTTCCCGGCCGTCGTGCCCCGCTGGATGCTGCCCAACGACCTGCCGCTCTATGCCGGCACCTTCCTGATGCCCACGCTGGCCCACGCCGTCGCCGTGCTGGTGCTACGCCTCACACCCGAAAACCGGGTGCATAAGGTGCTGCCCAACTTTGGGGCCGCGCTGGCCGTCCCGGTGGCCTTTTATCTGTTCGTGCAGCTGGTGCTACCGCTGCGGCGCTTCAACCCGGGCCCCGTGGCCACCCATGCGCTGGTCGTGCTGCTGATTGCCGGGACGCTGTTGTTTCTGCTGGCCCTGAGCCGGGGCGTGTACCTGCTGGCCCAACAGCGGGCCGCTGGCCTGGCACCCTACCGCTGGCTGGGGGTGCTGGTAGTGGCCGGCGTACTGCCGCTGGTGGGCCTGGCCGTGAACAATGGCGATTGGGGCGTGCTTGGCAACAGTGGTTTCTCCCAAGGGGGCGTATTTGGCGACTTCTCGGGGCCCTGGTGGTACGGGCTGGCCGCGTTCAACGCGGTGTTGCTGCTCTGCCCCAACCCGGCCAACCCGTGGGCGCGGGGGGCACTGTTTCTGGGCCGGGGTGTGCTGCTGAGCTATACGCTGTACTTTTTTCTGGTGTTCCTGCCGTTTCTGCCGCTCTCGGTGGTGCTCGTGGCGGCCTTGGGCGCGGGGTTTCTGCTACTCGCGCCATTGGTGCTGTTTATTGTGCACGTGCGGGTGCTGAGCCACGACTACGCCGCGCTCCGGCCGCATTTTGGGCGGCGTGGGTTGCTGGCGGCGCTGTTGGTGGCCGGGGCCGTGCTGCCGCTGGCCGTGGCCGGGCAGTACGCCTGGCACCGCGCCACCCTGCACCGGGCCCTCGACTACGTGTATACCCCAACCTACGGGAAGCCGGCCGATATCAACCCGGCCGCCTTGGCCCGGGTGCTGCGCACGGTAAGCCACCACAAAGGCCGGCGGGGCTCCTCCATCACCGGTGCTCAACTGCCCTACCTTTCGTCGTTCTACAACTGGCTGGTACTCGACAACCTAACCCTGCCCGACACCAAAATCAGCCTGCTGAGCCGCGTATTCGCAACGCCTGCGCCGGCCAACCAAGCCCGGCAGCAGACCGAAAACCAGGCCAGCCAGGAGCCGCCGGCTGCAGGAGGCGCCACGCCCCAGCCGGCCGGCCCGCACCTGACCCGGCTGGCGGCCCGCAGCCACTACGATGCCCGACAAAGGGCCTGGGTTAGCTGGCTCGACCTGACCGTTGCCAACGACTCCATATTCGGCTCCACCGAGTACAGCACGCGCCTCGAACTGCCGGCCGGCTGTTTCGTGCGCAATTACTACCTCGATATGGCTGGCCGCCGCGAGTTCGGCATCCTGGCTGAAAAGCGGGCGGCCGCCTGGGTGTACCGCCAGATTCGCAACGAAAACCGCGACCCCGGCCTGCTGCGCTACCTCAGTGGCAACACCTTGGAGCTGCGCGTATTTCCGTTCGCGGCCGGCGAAGTGCGCCGTACTGGCCTGCAACTGCTGCATCCCGAGCCCCTCACGCTCCAGCTCGATGGCCAGTCGGTTACCCTGGGTGCCAACCCGGCTGGCCCCGCGCCGAAACCCGCCGGCCCCGCGCCAGCCAGCGGCGACGCTACCTACGTGAGTGCCGCCCGCAAAGCCGCGTTGCCAGCACTGCACCGGCAGCCTTACGTTCACTTTCTGGTCGATATGTCGGGAGCACGGCAAGGCAGCTGGCCACGCTACCGGCAGCAAATGGCCGCGCTGCTTGGTAGAAACCGGTACGGCAGTTTGCCCGAGTATACCCTGACTGGTTCCTCCGTCCGGCAGCTGACGGAGCAGGGCTTCAAGCAGCTCGAACCTGCTCAATTGCGGTTTGAAGGCGGGTTCTACCTCGACCGGGCCCTTCGGCAGGTGCTGGTGCAGGCTACCGGGCAGGCAACCCCACGTTATCCGGTGCTGGTAGTGGTAACCGATGATTTCAAGCGAGCCATCCTGCCAGCCAACTTCGCCGACCTGCGCCACGCTTTCCCCGATTCGGATTTTTTCTACGAATTACTGCCCGACGGTAGGCTGGTGGCCCACTCGCTGCAAACCAACCCGGCCATGCCCCTCGACACGCTGGCCCATCCGGTGCCGGCTGGCCTAGTGGTGGCCTGGCCCAGCCTGCGGAACCCAGTTGCCTACCTGCCCGCCAATGGCCAGCCCGATATCGTGCTCACCGGTCCAGTAAACGCGGCTACCGTGGCTGCTCCACCTACTGCCCCAGCAACCGGCGACTGGCAGGCGGGCCTGGCGTTGCAGGCGCAATGGCGGGCGCAGTTACACCACCCCGAAGCGAGTGCCGCCGCTGGTCGTCAATTGGTGGAAACCAGCTTTCACACCGGCATCCTGACTCCCCTCACGGCTTACCTGGCCCTCGAAAACGATGCCCAGAAAGCAGCCCTGCGGCGCAAGCAGGCGCAACTGCTAGCTGGGCACGCGGCCCTCGAAGCCGACGAAGACCAACAGCGAATGTCGGAGCCTGCTGATTGGCTGATACTGGCCCTGCTGGCAATGGTTCTGTTGGGAAGGGGTTGGTGGCAGCGGCGGCGTTTGGCAGTGGCGGGCTAAGGTAGCTTTGGTAATGGGCGGCGGTTTGGGCTGAAGCCGCGTATAAGCGAAAATTTCCGCTCTCTTATTGACTGTATGCCGCAAGCTTCCCCTCTCAAAACAGTAGTTAAAGCCGTTGGCTGGACGGCTGGCGGCATCGTGGGCGTGGTTGCGGTGTACCTGCTGGCCTCTCTGGGCCTCTCGGCCATTCCAGTGGCCGGCGATGCGGCTCGCCCTGCTGCGGGTGAAGGCGTCACGGTTTATCTGCTTACCAACGGCGTACACACCGATCTGGTGCTGCCCGTGCGTAGCCCCCAGATGGACTGGACCCGCTTCATTTCCTACGCCGATACGCCTGCCAACGACATCAGCCGTGAGTTCGTGGGCTTCGGCTGGGGCGACAAGGGCTTCTATCTCGATACGCCCACTTGGGCCGAGCTCAAGCTCAGCACCGGCCTCAAAGCTATGTTCTGGCTCAGCACCACGGCCATGCACACCACCTTCCACCACCGCCCCGAAGTGGGCGAAGACTGCGTACGTCTCAACCTAACCCACGCCGAGTACGACCGTCTCGTTGGCTTCATTCAGCAGCGCTTTCAGCTCGATGCTCAGGGCCAGCCCCAGCACATCACTGGCCACAGCTACGGCCAGTACGATGCCTTTTACGAGGCCGATGGCACCTACAATCTGTTCGACACCTGCAACACCTGGACCAACGAGGGACTCAAAGTAGCCGGCCAGCGCGCCGCCCTCTGGACACCCTTCGACTTCGGCATGTTCTGGCACTACCGGTAGTGAGTAATGTGAAGCGAGGGGAAAAGAGCAAGCCCTGAGGCGAAAAAAGTGCCCTATAAATACTACACTTCTCCCACCCCATAAACTTCTCCCATTCCCAGCCCGGTTGGCCAAATAAAAACCCGAAAGCTTCCGGGCGGCGAACCGGAAACCTTCGGGGTTAAGTAGGGAAGGAAACGTGGAAGGCTAATTCAGCCAGACCTGGGCCACGGACACGAAACGCTGCCGGGCAAAGGCGACATACGGGCGCTCGGCGTAGAAACCCAGCACGTGCACCTGCATTTCGCCACTATGCGCGTTGCGCCGCAGCTCAATGGGGTACACCTGGCCGCACTCGGGCCAGTCGCCGATGTGGTTGGCGGGTCGGCCTTGGGCATCCACGCAGCGCGCATATTGCTGCACCGGTAGGGGAACGGGAAGCTTGATTTTCGACATATACAAAGATAAAGATATTGATTACAAAAACTAAAAATATTAGCCGATATTCCTGTTGCTGAAGAGTATAAAATTATGGTCTGAAAACAACATAATACGGGAGTAAGCGTAGCGGTTGTGTTTTATATATATTTAACAAATAATATATATTAAAATTAAGCTGTAATATTCATTTGCTAAATGAATTGGGTGTATTGGCTTGGCAGCCCATTGCTGGTTGCATCGGTTTAAGGCTGGCGTAACAGGCGGTAAGTGGCCATGCCGGCTGCGTGTTCAACTCGCACCAGGTATAGGCCCGCCGGGTAAGCGCTTAAATCGAGAAGGCCGGTAGGCTGCTGGAAATGGTAAGTAGCCAGTTCCTGGCCCAGCACCGAAAGCACCCGCACCCTAACCGGGCCGCGGGGCAACGTTAGGTTGACCAGACCAGTGGTAGGGTTGGGGTAGAGGGAGATGCCGGCCCGGGCCGCCGCTGGGCTTACGGGCAGCACCTGCTCGTAGCGGGTGCGGGCGGCGTCAGCCGCGGCCTGCAACTCGGGCAGGGTAGGCGCGGCCAGCACGGCAAAGGCCACGGTGGCCGAGTCAGCGGGGGCCAGGCGGGGCAGCACAGCCCCCACCACCTGCGATACATCGGAGCCGTTGGGCCGGCCGGCCTCCTGGTAAGCGGTGCCGCTGCTCAGGCTCAGCCACTTTTCGGCCGTACTGAAGCCGTCGGACAGGCGCACCGGCGCGGAAAGGGGGGAGGAGTTGTCGAGGCTATAAACGCTGGCCGTACCCCCGGCCAGCAGCTGCACGCCGGCGAATACCTCCGGCGCCGTGGCTCCATACACGTAGCCCAGGCGGCGGGCGGCGTCCCAGGTGGCAATGTTGCGTTCGGGCGCGCCGGGCAGGTCCCAATCCATAAACAGGCCCACGTGCAGGGGGCGCAGGGTGTCAGTAGTAAGGTTGGTGAGGCGATATTCGAGCACCACGTAGTTCTGGTGGGGGGCCGCAGCCCAGGCGTAAGCGTGTTGGCGCACCTGCACGCCCACGGCCCGGGCCATGGCGGCGGTGGGCAGCTGGTCGCGCAGTACACCCTCCGCTTCCTGGTCGGCGCGGGGAGGGCGAGGCAAGCAGTGCACCTGGCCTATGGCCGCGAAGTCGGCGTTGGCCCCGCGCTGGTCGTTGCGCACGTTGTCGGAAACGCGGGTGGCGGAGGTGGCTACCAGCAGCCCGCCCTCGGAAAGCAGCGGCGGGCCCTGACGGTAGCTCACACCTACCCCAACAGACGAGCCCAGCCCATCATAGCCAATGTTGCCCCGGCTGGTGAGGGTGAGGGTGAGGTTGTTGGCGTCGAGCACCACGTAATCGGGGTTGAGCAGCACGGTTTCGTACTGGTCCTCCTCGTAGCCGGTGGCGGCATCCTGCAAATGGTAGCGCAACGTGGCCCGGGTATTAACGGGCACCGTGGCGGCCACCGCAAGCCGGTAGGGCGTTGCGGCGTTGGTGCGCTGCTCCAGCGTAGCCAGCGGACCAGCGGCAAACTCGGCCTGGCGCACTATTAGATAAGGCGAAAGGGAAGTAAGCGTCACGCGCAGGTTATCCAGCGGCAGCAGCAGATTCTGGACTTCTACCGTTAAACGTATCGTATCGGCGGGAGCGTAGGCGGCCCGGGCCGGGGCAAAGGTGCTCCTGATTACGGAAGCCGAACGCACGTTTTCCGTGAGGGCCCGGAAAGCGTTCAGGCGGCCCGAGCCCAGAAAACCAGCATAGTTCACGTTGCCCGGCAGCGCATCGATGTTGTCGGTGGTGCGCTTAAGCTGCGCCCGCACCTGGGCGGCGTTGTAGTTGGGAAACCGGCTGCGCACGAGCCCGGCCACCCCGGCTACCAGCGGAGCCGCAAACGAGGAGCCGCCCACGGCAATATAATCGGAGTCGGTGAGACCGTAGGTGGTGAGCACCTGGGCGCCGGGGGCCGATAAATCGACGCGGCGGCTGTAGGTGGCGAAGGGGTCACGTTCGTCGGTGCGGGTGGTCCAGGCCACCGACAGCACGTGCTCGTAGCTGGCGGGGTAGAAATCGAGGTTGGCGGGCGTGTTGCCGGCGGCGGCTATTACTACCACATCGTGGTTGATGGCGGCGTAGCTGATAACGTCCTGCTCGAAGCGCGACGGACTGCCCGGCCCGCCCCACGACAGGTTGATGACCTGGCAGCCGTGGTCGGCGGCGTACACAATGGCCTCGTAGCCCCCGAATGAGCCGGTGGGCGTGCTGGCATAAATTTTCAGGGGCAGGTACCGGCACTTATAACCCACGCCGGCAATGCCGAGGCCATTATTCACGGTGCCGGAAGCGCAGCCGGCCACCAGAATACCGTGAACTAAACGGTCGTTGCGGCGGTCGGGGTCGTTGTCATTGTCGGCAAAGTCCCAGCCGTAGTAGTTGTCCACATACCCGTCGCCGTCGTTATCGAGGCCGTCAATCTGGTCGCGGCGGTTGAGTTGGTTTTGGCCCTTTAGGTCCTCGTGGCTGAAGCGCGTGCCGCCATCAGCAATACCAATAACGATGCTCGTATCACCCTGGCTAACGTCCCAGGCCTGATAAGCCCGGATATTGCGCAGGTGATACTGACCATCGGCGCGGGCTGAATCGGCCAGCGGATCGTTGGGTAGTTGCAGGGGCTGGTAGTCGTAGAGCGGCTCGGCGTACTCGACCAGCCCGGTTTTTAGCAACGCCTGCCGGGCCTCGGCGGCCGGGGTAGCGGCCGGGAGCGTTACTTCGTAAATCAGCCCCAAATCAACTCCGTTGGGCCGGGCTGGGTTGGGGGCCGTGGCCTGCGGAAACTTGGGCTGGGCTGCCATGCCCAGCCGGCTGAGCGTAGCGGTGAGGGCAGTTGGCAAACCCACCGGGCCCGGCCGGCGCTGCTGGTTGGGGTCGGCTTTGAGCTTGATAACCAACTGGCCCGGCCGCACCGTGCGGGTAGAAGCGGCAACGGGGGCAGCCGGTGCCTGGGCCCGGGCGGGCGTTAGCGAGGCCGCGCACAAGGGCAGCATCCACCCAAAGAAAGCCCATTTGCGGAGTAAGGATAAGGCCATAAGTAGAAAGCTAAGGAGGAGGTAAAGGCCGGGGCGAGCCGGTACTAACAAGAACGAAACCACGTTCTGTTCGGATGCCTGGGCTTAGGTTCGGGGCCGATTCCGTAAATTTAACCGGCGCGGAGCCGTCGGCCCCCAGGTTTTCGAATAAACAGACCTGCGGGCCAGCTAATTCGTTTCATTGTTTTGTTCAAATCTGAAATCAGCCGGCCGTTCGTCGTTTATTGTTGCCGCAACTGGTTGTCCTTTCCTGTTAGTTACTGAGCGAAGCCGCGTTTTATTCTTCTTTCCCACCCCCATCTATGACCACCGAAACCACCCAAAAGCACCAGGCCACCCTCGACGCGGCCGTGGAGGCCCTGCACGGCCGCACGTTCTTTGCCGCCTTTCCCGAAAACCCCTCGCCCGATATCTACGGGGCCGATGCCGACAAGCAGGGCCGCGAAAAGTTCAAATCGCACCGCAACCAGCGCTTCACCGAGCTGCAGCAGGGCGAGCCCGCCGGCTGGGCCGGCCAGGAGGAGTCGCCCTACGAGCAAGCCGCGCTCGGCATTCAGTACCCCTACTTCGAGCCCGCCACGCTGGTAGCCAATGCCCAGGAAGTGTTTGGGCAGTGGCGTAAGCTGAAGCCGGCCGACCGGGCCGCGCTGCTCACCGAAACGCTGGAAGGCATGAAGGAGCGGTTTTTCGAAATTGCCTACGCCACCATGCACACCACCGGCCAGGCCTACATGATGTCGTTTCAGGCCAGCGGCCCCCACGCCGCCGACCGCGCCCTCGAAGCCATTGCCGCCGGCTACGAGGAGCAGACCCGTTTCCCGGAGGAAACCCGCTGGGAAAAGCCCATGGGCAAGTACAGCATCACGCTCAACAAAACCTGGCGGGCCGTGCCCAAGGGCGTGGCCATGGTTATCGGCTGCTCCACGTTCCCGACCTGGAATACGGTGCCCGGCATGTACGCCTCGCTGGTGACCGGCAACCCGGTCATCATCAAGCCCCACCCCAAGGCCGTGCTGCCCATTGCCATTGTGGTGGCCGAAGTGCAGCGCGTGCTGGCCGAAAACGGCCTCGACCCCCGCATCTGCCAGCTGGCCGTGGATGCCGACGACCACCTGATTGCCAAGGAGCTGGCCGAAAATCCGGCCGTTAAGCTCATCGACTACACCGGCGGCTCGGCCTTCGGCGAGTATATTGAAGGGCTGAAAGGCAAGACGGTATTTACCGAGAAAACCGGCGTCAATTCCATCATCCTCGACAGCTGCGACGACCTCGATAAGGTAGCCCAGAACCTGGCTTTCTCGGTGAGCCTGTACTCGGGCCAGATGTGCACCGCGCCCCAGAATTTCTTCATTCCCGCCGCCGGTATGCAAGTGGCCGGCGAGCTGGTGCCCTACGAAGACGTGGTGCAGAAGCTATCGGCGGCCGTAACTGGTTTGGCCCAAAACCCCAAGGCCGGCCCGCACGTGCTGGGCGCCATCCAGAGTGCCACCACCCAGGAGCGGGTGCGCGACCTGGCCCTCGAAGGCAGCCGCAACGTGCTGGCCCACGGCACTATTGAGAACCCCGTATTCCAGAACGCCCGCACCTGTTCAACCAGCATCCACGAAGTGGAAGCCAGCCGCACCGAGCAGTTCAGCCAGGAGCTATTCGGGCCAATTATGCTGGTGATTAAAACCCAGGACACCCAGGAAAGCATCCGGCTGGCCGCCCAACTGGCCCGCGAGCACGGCGCTATTTCGTGTGGTGCCTACACCACCGACCCCGACATCAAGGAGCAGATTATGGACGAGATGAGCCTGGCCGGTACGCCGGTGAGCTTCAACCTGACCGGCGGCATCTATGTGAACCAGAACGCGGGTTTCTCCGACTTCCACGTAACCGGCGGTAACCCCGCCGGCAACGCCAGCTTCACCAACCCCGAATTCGTCATCAAGCGCTTTACCTGGGTTGGCTTCCGCGAACCAGTTTCTTGAGCTCTTAGCTGTTAGCGCATAAAACAAGGCCCCGCGCTCAATCGAGTGCGGGGCCTTGTTTTATGCGCTAACAGCTAAGAGAAAGTCAGTGGCCTTTGCTGTATTTGTACTTTTTAGGGGCATCGACAGTGCGGTGCTTTTGGGGGTCTTTGGCATTGAGGTCGATACCCAGGCCCAGGCCAATGGGGTTACGCTTTTTATACGATTTGGAGTTGTCGTTACTGCGTTTCTGGCGCTTGGTCGAAACCGAACCGTAGCGGCTGGGCCGTTCCATGAGTTTATCTTCGCTGGAACAGGAAGCGGTGCCTAAAATCAACAAAATCAGGGTGGAGCCGAGTAGAGAAGCTTTCATAGAAGGGCAATACAAAAAGTGGTGATGGGATATAACCGTGCAAAAAATCAGCCAGTTAATGTGCTTTGTACTGCAACTCAAATTAAAAGGATGCATTAAAAATGGAATAATCCTGACTCCTGTCCAGCTAGCCTCACAAACTCAGCAGCTCCCGAAACCGGCCCGACTGCTGGCGCGATACTTCTACCTCGGGCCCGCCCCGCAGTCTGATTTTGAGGGTGTTGCTAAACCATGGCTCGATGCTTTCTACCCAGTTCAGGTTGATGATCTGTTGGCGGTTGGCCCGGAAAAATACCCGCCCGTCGAGGCGCTGCTCCAAGTGCTGCAGGGTGCGCGGAATAAGGGGGCGATGCTGGTCGAAATAAATCTGTGTATAGCTGCCACTGATTTCGAACAGCCAGACCTCTGCCAGTCGCACAAACTAGCACTGCTCCCCATCCTTCACAAATACTTGGTCTTGCTCGGTAAGCGTGGGCAGCGGAGCCTCGCCGGGCCCTGCCAATGGCGCAGCAGAAGCCGAAGCGGCCGGACCCGACAAGGCGGCCCGCGCTTTTTGCAGCGCCGCCGCCAACCGATTCTCCTCGATGGGCTTGAGCAGGTAATCCAGCGCGTTCACCTCAAACGCCCGAAGCACATACTCGTCGTAGGCAGTCGTGAAAATGACGTGGGGAGCCGTTTCGAGCGAGGCTAACAGCTCAAAGCCAGTTTCGCCGTGCATATGGATGTCGAGCACCTCCATTTTGAGCCGGCACCACAAGCTTCCCGCCCCATGGATTTAGGTGTATAGTCCCAGTATGAAGTGGGCCCGGTCACGGGTAAAGATAGTTGGGTGCTTTTTCCACTGGGCACAGAAGAATTCGTGTGGAGTCAGGCCTTGTAAGGTCTTCAAGCGCTTAGCGTGGTTGTAGGCCAGCAAAAAGGCTTGTAAGTGTTCATTGAGTTCGTTGGTGGACTGATAATGAAAACGTTGAACAGTTGCCTCTTTAATGGTGCGATTCATACGCTCCACTTGGCCATTGGTCCAGGGATGCGCTGCTTCGTAAGACGGTGCTCCACGCCGTATTCGCGGCATATACGGTCGTAACTGTGCCCGCCGGGCAGAAATTGGTGCGCTTGCGCCGTAAGCTGCACGCCGTTATCGGTCAAGACCGTATGCACTTTATAAGGTAATTTGTCGAGTAGATGCCACAGAAATTCGGCGGCCAACACCCGTTTGGCCTGTGGATGTAGTTGGGCGAAAGCTACTTTGCTGGTCCGATCAATGGCCACGAACAAATACTGCTTGCCCTCTTCCGTCTGCATTTCTGCAAAATCGATGTGCAGGTAGCCGATGGGGTAATCCTTAAATGTCTTTTTCGGCAGGCTTTGCCCCTCTTCAGTCAGGGGGAGGCGGCTGATGCCGTGGCGTTGGAAACAGCGGTGCAACGCCGAATGGGACAACTGCGGAATCGTGGCTTTCAGCGCGTACAACCAATCGTCCAGAGGCAAGAGTGTGTGTTGCCGAAAGGCTACAATAATGGCTTCCTATTTCGTTGTGAGTACCGTTGAGGCTGGTAACGGCCCCATTACTGCATTTTGAATGGTGACGCGTTTGCGCCACTTGGCCATCGTTTTGGGATCGATACCGTGGCGTGCGGCTAGCGTTTGTAGGCTTTCCTTACTACGTTGGATAGCGGCCCGTATTGCCTGAGTTGTGCGGGCGCTGCCGTGGAGTACTTGCCCCATAGGTCTGTGCGAAATTCCAGCCCGGAAAATATACCATCACACAATGGGACTATACACCTAGTTCAAGCTATAATCAATGACAAATAAGTTATATGTGAATGTTTCAACAATAAATTTAAATAAAATAGTATAAATATCGATTTTATTTATTATATTCATATATAATCTAACAATAATAACATTAATGTCATGGAAAATTCTGTAAAAATTAGAGTGCTACTCACTTTGGCACCTACTCTCCTCTTCACTAATTGTGATAGGACACAAGATCCAGCTCCAAACCCTCAGGTCATAGGGGTCGCCAACGCAGCATCTGTACCTGTACCTTGCGCCTCGGAAGGATACGAAGTGGATGCAAATGGGGTGGGTGCCTACAAGCTGCCAAACGCGAGATACGTCTATATGACCCCCAGCATTACGGGTCTCAACTATTATCTATATATGACGCAAATAAAGTACGTAATTACTCCAGCCGGAAAGGAACTTTCAGTCTGGCAGGGAGAGGATGCGCAAACGGCGCCGTCAAGTAAAATGACTTATACTTCCATGGCATGGTCTGAGTGTAACAAAGGTTACCAAAGCAAGTGCGTTAGGTACACGGATGGGAAGGTAACATTGTCTCTCACGACCGATCAGAACGTTTTGCCTTTCGAAAATTAAGTCTCCGGGACAGTCAACAAACCAGAATACTGATGGAACTAGCAGGAAGCGTCAGCCTATAGACATAATCTAAACGATTATTAATGAGGTGGTCCAGTTGGGCGGTACAGTTTAGGGTAGCTTGTCAGTCATCTTCTGGCGCATGTTCGCGGCCATCGGCAGGGCCATTCCCATGGTCATGTCGGGATTCTGCATGGCGGTCAGAAAAGGCAGCGAAACCACAATAACCAGCGGGCTATAAACCCGACCAGGCTGTGGCCCACCACCACGAGCTTAATCAGATTTTGGGTCTGGATGTAGATCAGCAGTTGATCGCGCATGTTTTGCAGCAGCGCCTCGGTAGTGGCCGGGGCCGCCGAAACCGGCCAGGCTGATGATGTGGCACTGGTAATGCTTCTAGTAGTGGGTCACTGTTTCATACCAGACTGCGCCGTGGCAGGTCAGGCCCGGAATCAGGAGCATGGGCTGGCCCCCGCCAACTACCCGCACCGTGAAGTTGGGGTGGGCCGCCGGGTTGTCGGGGGTAACGGCAATGGTCAGTGGCGCCACCAAAGCTGGCGCGGCGGTAGCGGGGGCGAGGCTGGCTGCCAGCAGAAGGGTGGCTAGGAAGCGGGTAGGGGCGAAGCGTTTCATAGGAAGAGGGTTGTGGAGGTGAGAAATAGTCGGATTACTATTTCAAACTTACCACGCCCCAACTGCCGCCGAAACTCCTTTTCCGCGAACGGTCAATCGGGTGGCCGAACGGTAAAATGGGCTGCCCGAATGGCGGAGCCAAGCCCGCTGGCAAGCGGTAACGGTCGGGCCCCGAACTTATAGCAAGTCGCGCAAATCGTGGCGCAGGTTCTCCACCCCACGCCGAATTTCGTCCCAAACGCCCGTAGTTTCAGTTGATGGCGCCGTTTGCTTTTCGGTGGAACTGGCCGTGGTCTGGTGGAGCTTGTCGAGAAGGCGGGCGCGCTTGGCTTCGAGGGCTTCGGCGTGCTGCTGGTAGGTGGCGGTGGTGCCGGCCACGGTGGCGTGGGCCCGCTGGTGGAGGGTGCGGATTTTGGCGTCGAGCTCGGTGAGGGCCTGGTGGAGGGCCTCGGCGCTGAGTTGAACCGGTACGCGCACGTGGTTGGGGTCGGGAACGGTAGCCATACGAATAGCGGGAAAGATGAGGAGCCAGCCGGTGGGTAAACTCAGCCGGAGGCCAGAACCAAGTTAGCGAAACTACGGGCAAAAAGTGCCTCCATAAGCGTCATTGTTCAGGCCAAATGGTGGGCAGGCTCAACTCCCGGGCCAGCGGCGCGGCGGCCGAGGCATAAAGGCGCGTCAGCAGCTCGTTGGCGGCGGGCGCGTATTCGAGGTGGTAGTCTGCGTGGAGCTTGCCCAAAGCCTTCAGCACCTCCTGGGTGCGGCGAACCAGGTGTTGTAGCAGCGGCTGGGTGGGGCCGTGGAGGCGGGCCGTGGCCTCGGGTTGGTGGTGGAGCACGTTGCGGAGCAGGCGGAGCGTCAGCTCGATTTCGCCGTGCGCGTCGCCCGTTATTTTGGCGTGGTAGCTGAGCCGCTGCTGCAATTGACGCACGATGTGGAGCAAATCGTTGGGCGTCTGGTGGAAGCCCCGCACCGGATCATCTACCTGCTGGCGCAGCCGCTCCCGGCGTAGCTCCAGCCCGTCTTCGCCCTCCAGCAACCGGAACGCGAGCTGCTCAGTCAACACAACATCCTGGGCCACGAGGCGGGCCAGCAGCTGGTCTTTTTCCTTGGTTGGCAGGCTGAATAGGGCTTTGCGAAGGTCAGGGGAAAGGGCAGGCATGCGGTGACTGAGTGACTGAGTGAGTTGGTGAACAGGGGTTGTATACGGTGCGGCGCGAAGGAACCGGGTGGGCAGGCTGGATGAATCGGTAGAACAGTTAAGCAAACAGGACAGGGTCCTACAGGTTGCTCAGGATGACCGTCCTGTTCACTAAGTTACTCAGTCACTCAATTCCCAATGGCCCGCTGGTACGTGGCTTCATCGAACTCATTTTCGCTTTTGGCAATGACAACGGTGGCCACGGCGTTGCCGATGATGTTGGTGATGGCCCGGACTTCCGACATGAACCGATCCACGCCCAGCAGTAGGGCCATGCCCTCCACGGGAATGACTTTGATAGCCGCCAGCGTGGAAGCCAGCACGATAAATCCCGAACCCGTAACGCCCGCTGCACCCTTGCTGGTGAGCATCAGGATGCCGATAATGGTGAGCTGCTGGCCCAGCGTGAGCGGCACATTGAAGGCCTGGGCCAGGAAAATGCTGCTCATCGACAGGTAGATGGTGGTGCCATCGAGGTTGAACGAGTAGCCCGTGGGCACCACTAGCCCCACCACCGGCCGGGCGCACCCGAAGGCCGTGAGCTTGTCCATGAGCGCCGACTCCGACGACGAGGTGCCCAGCACAATCAGCAGCTCTTCCCGAATGAACACCAGCAGCCGCCACAAGCTGAACCCATAAAAGCGCGCGATGCCGCCCAGCACCCCGAAAATGAACAGGAACATGGTTAGGTACACCGAGCCCATAAGTAGCGCCAAAGGCCGCAACGCCGCCAGCCCGTACTTACCGATGGTGAAAGCCATGGCCCCGAATGCGCCCAGCGGGGCCAGCTTCATCACGAGGCTCAGGACCCCGAAAAATACCCGGCCCAGGCGCTCCAGCGTGCCCAGCAACGGCCCGCTCACGGCGGCCGGCACGCGGGCCAGCGCCGCCCCGAACAGCACGGCCACCAGCAGCACCTGCAATACTTCGCCGCTGGTAAAGGCCCCCAGGAAGTTGTCGGGAATGATGTGGGTAAAAAAGGCCAGCCAGTCCATATCGGCCGCTTTTTCGGTGTACTGGCGGGTGGCGTCGGCCCCGGCGGCCACGCGGCCGGTATCTATGCCCGCGCCGGGCCGGATGAGATTGGCGGCGGCCACCCCAATCACCAGCGCCAGGGTGGTTACGAGCTCGAAATAGAGCAAAGCCTTGCCACCCAGCCGGCCCACCTTTTTCAGGTCGCCGATGTTGCCCATGCCCAGCACCACCGTAAGGAAGATGATGGGGGCAATAAGCATTTTGATGAGGCCGATAAAGGCATCGCCGAGGGGTTTGAGGCCGGCCCCGAAGGCGGGAAAAAAAGCGCCCACCAGCACGCCCAGCCCAATGGCGACGAGCACCTGCACGGTGAGGTTACGAAACAGTTTCGGCATACACCGGCAAAGTAAGCAGCCCGCCGCCGCATTCCCTTACCTGCTCCATACCCGCACGGCGCTCAAGCCCCCGATGAGCAGCAGCAGGAGCAGAGAGTTGCGCCAGCCGGGGGTGAGGAAAAGTTGCGCTGTCTTTGCCACACTCGCTTTAAAGCGGGCATCGGGTGCCTGGCTGGGGTATGGCTGAGTTGCTATCGGGTTTATCATGCCTAAACATTCAACCGGTCCGGGTGGCAGTAACCTGAACACATAATCCGCGCTGGCCGGCGGGAAGTTGGCAAACCAATACAGCAGGTCAGGCTGGCGCTCCAGGGTGCCTATCAAAGCAGCTGCTTCACCAGCAGACCGATGGCCATCGAACCTGAAAATGGAGCCTTGCCAGGTAGAATTGCTGGTGTTCCGGGGAAGGGTAAAGCAAAGCTGCTGGGCGAAAAAATACGTCAGCCAGTAGTTAGGGGATGGCATAACATGAACAGTATTCGAAATCACCAGCTTATTCGGTCGGTCTTGGGGTTGCCGTGGGAATAGGTTCGTATGCCAGCCCAATTCTAAGGGACGAGGGGTAAACAGCGCGAATACTTTCAGTGGTGGCCCCTCCCGCACCTGCGGCACGGCCACGCAGCCCAGCCACAGCAGCCACGCCAGCGCCAGCAGGCCCGGGGGGAGCAGCAAAGGCCGGCGGTGGCGGCGGGGCAGGGCGATTGTAAGCATAGATGACGGGGGTAAAGCGGTAGAATAACTAGCGGAAGATAAACGGTTTCCGACAGAGGTTTAGTCTGAACTCAACCCAACGGCTGGTTTTATGGTTAGCAGAGGCAACTGTCTATTCTTCCTCCCGATGTTCTACCGTTACGCCGCGCCGTTGTGGCTGCTGCCCGTTGCTGCTTTCGCCCAAACTCCTGCCCCGCCCGATACCACCCGGGCCGTAGCGCTGCCCCAGGCCACCGTAACTGGCTACGGCCAGCAACTGCCGCTGCGCCGCACGGCCGCCGCCGTGGGCGTATTAAGCCAAGCTGATTTCGAGCGGTTTCCGCAGAACGCCCTCACCCAGGCGGTAAACACGCTGCCCGGTGTGCGCCTAGAAGAGCGGGCCACGGCCAGCTACCGGCTCAGCGTGCGGGGCAGTACGCTCCGCTCGCCCTTCGGAGTGCGCAATACCAAGGTGTACTACCAGGGCATTCCGTTCACCGAAGCCAGTGGCAGCACGCCCCTCAACCTGCTCGACCCTAGCCTGCTGGGGGGGCTGGAGGTGATAAAAGGACCGGCTGCCAGCGTATATGGGGCCGGTACCGGCGGGGCGGTGCTGCTAACCGGCCGCCGCCCGGCCGCCGGCGAAACCGCCGTGTCGGTCGGTTTCACGGCTGGCAGCTACGGGCTGCGGCGCACCACGGCGGCCGTCGAAACGGGCACCGCAACCGGCTACTGGCGGGCCGCCTACGCCCGCCAGACCCTCGACGGCTACCGCCAGCAAAGTGCCCTGCGCCGCGACGTGTTAACTATGGATGGCGAATGGCAGCCCACCGCCCGCCAGACTGTGGGCCTGCACGCGCTTTACGCCGACATCGACTACCAACTGCCCGGCGGCCTTACCCGAGCGCAGTTTGCGGCTGACCCGCGCCAGGCCCGGCCAGGTACCGCTACGGCCCCCGGCACGGTGGCCCAGCGTACCTACTACGCCTCCCGCACCGGCCTGCTCGGGGCCACTCACGAAGCCCGGTTCACCGAGCGGCTCAGCCTGCGCTCTGTGCTATACCTGAGCGGCAGCCGCATTAATACCCCTTACCTGATTGATTTCGAGCGCAACACCCTGTTGGGCGGGGGCGGCCGCACGGTGCTCAGCTACCGCACGACGCTGGCCGGACGCACGTTGCGGCTACAAGCCGGAGCCGAGGGGCAGACGGGCTTCGAAAGCTCCCGTAGCTACCAGAACCGCGCCGGCCAGCCCGGCGCACTGCGTTACGACGACGAAATCCGCACCCTTACGGGCTTCGCCTTTGCCCAGGCCGACTACGAGCTGCCGGCCGGGTTGCTGCTCACGGCCGGGGCTAGCTACAACCGCCTCCGCTACCGTATCAGCCGCCTCTCCGATGCCGCTGCCAACCCTGCCGGCTACGAATTGGAGCGCAACTTCCGGCCCCAGGTGTCGCCCAGAGTGGCACTGCTGCGCGAGTTTGGGCCGGCCCTGGCGGTGTACGGCAGCATAAGTACCGGCTTCTCGCCGCCTACCGAAGAAGAAATCCGGCCTTCCGATGGCTCCATTAATCGGGCTTTGCAGGCCGAGCAGGCCACCAGTTACGAAGTGGGGGCGCGGGGCCAGTTCTGGCAGCAGCGCCTGCGCTACGACGTGGCCCTCTACGACCAGCGCCAGCGCCAGACCATCACGACCCGCACCACCGACCTGGGCACCCAACTGTTCCTCAACGCCGGCACCACCCGCCAGCGCGGGGCCGAAGCGGCGCTGAGCGGCTGGCTGTGGCAATCCGTTGCTTCAAGCCGCAAGCTTCAAGCCGCAAGCATTCCGGGGGAGGAATTACCGGTTGGCCTACGGGCCTTCGTGAGCTACGCCTACAACCACTACCGTTTTGGGAGCTACCAGCGCGGCAGCCAGGATTACAGTGGCAACCGCCTCACCGGCACCGCCCCCCACACGCTCACGGCCGGCCTGGATTTTACTGATTCGGGCTTCTACCTCAGCCCCACCGTCAACCACCAAAGCCGCCTGCCGCTCAACGATGCCAACACCGAGTACGCCGCCGGCTACTGGACCTTCGGCAGTCGGGCCGGCTGGCGCGGCCGCCTCGGCCCGCTCCGGCTCGACGTGTTCGGGGGCGGCGAAAACCTGACCGACCGCCGCTACTCGCTCGGCAACGACCTCAATGCCTTCGGTGGCCGCTATTTCCAGCCCGCCCCTGCCCGTAACTGGTACGCCGGGCTGGCGGTGAAATGGTAGTGCTTGACTTAGTGAAGAAGAGCAGGGGGTATATATCTGAGTATTAAGCGCAGCAGGTTGCGATGAACGGCCTTGCGCCGCCCTGTCGGTGATACCCCAAAAAGCCCCTCTGCAGTGAGCAAAGGAGCTTTTAATTTAGGAAAGCAAATGGTAACCTAGCGGTTGTTGTCGTCGATGGGGTTGTTGAAACCGTTGATGCGCTGCTCCTCGGCCGTGATGTCGTTATCAGGGTCGGGGCCGGTGGTGGCGCTACCGCTGGGCGTGCCCGACATAGCGTTTTCGAGGCGCTCCGATGTATCGAGTGTGCCTTCGGCATCGTGCTTGTAGCCATACAGCTCCTCGCGGTGCTTCATCTGCTCCTCGGTTAGATTGGTGTTCTTGGCGTCGAGGGCAGCGGCGGGGTCCTGGTTGAGTGGTTGGTCGGATGCTTTCTTTTTATCGGTGCTCATGAGAAGTAGATCAGAAGTGAAGAATAAGAAACGAACGTACTTTAGTCGTTGTCCGACTTAGGCATTTCGTTTTCTTTGCCCGAGCCGGGAATGCCGCGGCCGTTGTCTTTACGGAAGGCGCTGAACTCGTCGGGGTTATCGTTGGTGCCCACGTTGGGGTTTTTAGCATGCTCGTCGCCCTCGGCGGCGGGGGCATCGGTATGGTTGGCCGGCTCGTTGGTGGCCCAATTGCGGGTGCCACCACCGTAGCGTGGATCATCCTTGGCCCAGCCTTCGCGCTGCTCGTCGTACTCCGCATCCTCCGCCTTGTGTACAGCGGCCGGGTCCAGGTTTTGGGGGCTACTGCCGCGCTGCTCAGAAAAAGCCACCGACGGAGCCGACTGGCCACCTTGAGTTACACTTTCACCCTCTTTAATTGGCTGGGCGGCATTATCGGGGTGGCCAAAGTCGCCGTAATTCGGCTTGTCTTTATCAACCTGAGAAGGATCGTGAGAATTATTGGACGGGTTCAAGGGGGTGGTTGACATAAAAAAGGGAATAGGAGGGAACAACGCAGAAGCGGCGCAGAAAATGGCCGCCGTTGCCTTTCATACGTAAACTTCCAGGAAATGGCGGTGTCCGGTTGGGCCGCCGCCTACCATCGGGCTCCGGCCTTTCCCATTTTCTCCTTCCCTTATGGCTCTTTCCATCCAGCATCAGGCCCAGGATCAGCAATTTACCACCTCGCAAGATGGCAACTCGGCCGAATTGGCCTACAGCCGCCCCTCCGACGGCGTCATCGACTTCACCCATACCTTCGTGGAGGAAGACCTGCGCGGCCAGGGCATTGGCGAAGAGCTGGCTAAAACCGGCCTCGCTTATGCCCGCGACGAAAACCTGCAAGTGCGCACCACTTGCACCTTCATGCGCGACTACGTAGCCCAGCATCTCGAATACCAAGATTTGCTGGAAAAAAACTAACCTGCTCAGTTTCCAACCAGAAAGCGGAAATCCCCTGACGTCATGGCTGACGTCAGGGGATTTCCGCTTTCTGGTTGGAAACGCGTATTTACGTCGCTGAATGAAACCGCTATTGATGGTTCGTTAGTGCTGCACCGCTACGCGGCTGGAATAGCGCACACCGCCCACGGTTACGCGGACTAGGTAGAGGCCATTGGCAGCCGTTTGTAAGTCAAGGGTGGCGGCGTCGGTGGCCGTGAGCAATTGGGTGCGGTGTAACACTCGCTGGCCCTTCATATTGTATAGGCTGATGCTGGCCGACTGCCGGCCCTGCAGTTGCGGCAAGCGCACCTGTATGCTTCCTGCGGCGGGGTTCGGGAAAACATCGAGACCCTCGTGGAGGCGGGCTGCCGTGGTGGTAGCCGTTACCGTTGTACAGTTGCTGGTATGGCGGCCGATGTTGTCGTAAACGTCGGTGCCAGCGAAGGTCCATTCCGCCAGAGCATCGGCCCAGCGCTTCTGGCCCCGGCTCACGGTAGCCTTGCGCACGAGGGTGGCATTGGTGGTGCTGCCACCGCCCGGCAGCTGCCAGCCGCCGCTGGGCCGCTGCCCGATTACACCGATAATATCGAGCGTGTCGGTGCCTTGGAGCAGCAACAAGGCATCGTCGCCATTAAAGAAACCCACGGCCGACTGCAGGTTGGTCTGGGCCTGCACTACCGGCGATACCACGCCGGTATTGGCAATTACGTACACGCCACCGGGAGCTACCGTGCCGGTCAGGGCCTGGGTGCTGGTGGGGGTGGTGGCCCCGTTGGAGAACAGCTGCACTTCGATACCGCTCAGGCCGATGGGCGCCTTCGATGGGTTGTAGAGCTCAATGGCCTTGGTGTTGGTAGCCGAACCCTCCACGTACTCCGAGAAGAACAGGTTAGCGCAGGGTAAGCTGGCCGGAGCCTCATCGTCGTTGAGGATGGTGAGCACATGGGCGGCCGGCGACCCGAGCAGGGCCCCGCCCGTGGTAGGCGTGCCCAGCACCAGCCGGACGGTTTCATTGGGTTCGGGCTGCGTGTCGCCCAGCACCGTCAGGGCTACCGACTTGGTCTGGCTGGCTTGGCCGGCCACGAAAGTTAGGCTGGTCGTTGTTAGCACGTAGTCGTCGGGGCTGGTGGCTGAGGTGCCGGTGGCGCTTACCGTAACTGGAATAGTTACGTCGGCGGTAGGGGCTGCGCCAGTCAGCGTCACGCTCACGAGGTAGGTGCTGGTACCGGTGTTACCTTCGGCCACGCTGCCGGTGGCGGCGGCAAAGCTGATGGTGGGCGCCGGGCCGTCGTCGTTGAGGATAGAGAGTACGTGCTGGGCCGCGCCGCCCAAAGCCGTACCGGTCGAGGGGTTGCTTAGGTTCAGGACCACCGTCTCGTCGGCCTCGGGCGTCAGGTCGCCGTTGATGGTGACCGTCAGGGCCTGCGAGGTCTGGCCGGCGGCAAAGGTCAGCGTCTGGGGCGAGGTAAAGCTGAAATCCTGGCCGCTGGTGGCCGTAGAAGTAGCGGCCTCAAAGCCCACCTGCACCGAAAGCGGAGCATCGGGGGCGGGGCTGATGGTGACGGTGGTCGAAAACGTGCTGGTACCGCTGTTGCCCTCCACAATGTTGCCGGTAGTCGTGGCGAAGGCGAAAGTTGGGAGTACCACGAAGCCCCAGGCCCGGGCTACCAGGTCGGGGTAGGCCACGTAAGGGTTGAAATTGCCCTGGCTTTTGGCTGTCCGGCGGTTCCGTTCCCGCTCGCGGGCATCTACCGGGTCGGCCAGATGCCATTTATACAGCGTGTTCAGGTCGGCCAGCGCGGCAATCTGCTCCTTGCCGGCATCAAACTTCTGGTCCTGATGCATGGTGTAGAAATAGAACGCGGCCCGGGCTAAGTTGCCCTTGTGGTCTTCGCGGGGCTCAAACTGCGAGTTGGTATCCTCGCTGTACTCGTCGATGTTCGTGGTCGGAATACCAGTTTGGCTGCTCGTATTGCGCATCCAGAGCTGGGTCTGGGTATCCGGAATATCGGCAAACGGATCTGAACCGCGGTTCGAGTTCCAGGTGTCGTAGGTCGGGAACAGGTGATGAATATCGGCCCGCATGCGCACCTGTTCATCAAACCACGACTGCGGAATGGTATGCTCAGTATTGATGCGGCTAACTACGGCCGGGCTGGTATTGCTCGAATCGAGCGGTACGGTTTCGGTATAGCCTGAGTACACGCACACCACCCGTCCATCTTGGTTGTCTATGTAGTTGTACATGCGGCCGCGGGCCACGCTGTAGCTTAATTCCACGCGCTTGCCATCGTACCAGTTCTGGCGGAGCCAGTCTTTGAGCTGCTGGCCCTGCAAGGCTGCGGGGGCAGCTGGGGGTAGAGTTTGGGCCGAAAGTGTACCGCCACCATAACTGAGGGCAGAGACCATTATCCAGGTGAAGAAGTGCTTCATCAAAAGGGGAAAAGGGTGTAGGCAGAAAGAATCGGAACCCAAAGGTCGGTAAACTTTCCTGCGGCCCGGTTTTCAACTCATTGAAGGCTGAGCGCCGTTACCCTTTTTCCGCCATCTGTCCACCACTACCCGACCCAGCGCTATAATCAAGGAGGGGAGCGAAGGCAAGAATAATAGTTATAAAAAAAGCCTTCCGCTTGAAGCAGAAGGCTTTGAGTGTGGTCGCGCTAGGAATCGAACCTAGATCTAGAGCTTCGGAGGCTCCCATACTATCCGTTGTACTACGCAACCTGGTAGTGAGGCGCAAAACTAGAGAGAAAAAGCACGTTTGCCAAACGGGATTCCGCTTTTTCTGCGAAATCCTATACCGTTTAACGGTAACCTTCCGGCAGTCAAGGGAGTTAATTAGCCAAACCTCTTTCTCACCAGCTATTCCCCCTTATGGCAAGCACCGAAAAGAAGACCCTATATACCGCCGACGCAGTTGCCGTAGGTGGCCGCAGCGGCCATGTCCGCTCCGCTACTGGTATCATCGACCTCGAAATGTCGGTGCCCGAAGGCCTTGGCGGCAAGAAGGGCGCCACCAACCCCGAAGAATTGTTCGCTGCCGGCTACTCCTCGTGCTTTCAGCAGGCGCTGCTCGTTATTGCCCAGCGGGCTGGCGACAAGCTGGACTCTGGTACCGAAGTGAAATGCTCCGTGAGCTTGTTCCAGGAAGGCGAAGGTTATGGCCTCTCGGCCGTACTCGATGTGGACCTGAAAGCCTACGACGAACAAAAAAGCATAGATATGGTGCGTCAGGCCCACAAAATCTGCCCTTACTCGGTAGGCACGCGGGGTAATATGGAAGTGGAGTTGCGGGTGAAAGGCAAAGCCATTCCCGTAAAAGCCGAAGACAACGCCGGCGTGGCCAGCGAGAAGTAAGCCACCAGCAGTCATTAGCAAACCGCCCGAAATCCAGGCAGGATTTCGGGCCGGTTTGCTTTTACCTCAGCAAGACCAAAGCAGAAAGTTAGTGGACCTGTAGCTTCACTGCCTCCGACTGCGCCAACTGAGACATCGGCACCGGGGAGGCATAAAAAGTAGTGGCCGAGTTAGTGTAGCGCATGTTGCGGATGCGGGCAGTCCGTTGAAATATGGTGGGGTTGCGGGCTCCGAGGGGCACGAGCATCAGCCCGGCCGACGACTTCCGGACACCGTAGCGGTTGTCGAGCACAGTATCGAAATAGAATAGGTACGGCTTCACCCAGCGGAAGTAGGAACCTGCCCGGGCCTTGGTCGACGTGAGCACCGTCAAATCGGGGCGGTGGGCCAGCAGGGCTTGCTGCAGCTCCAGGGCGTTAAGTGGGGTCGGGCCCAGCATCGGGATAATGTCGGCCTGGGCATCTACCATCACCCATTTGCCTAAATCGGGTAGCCAGGCTTCGGCCAGCGCGTGGCCGGCGGCCGAGGCTTTGGTTTGCACATTGGCCGCCTTCAGGTACAGCGGCCGGGCCCGGATGCCCACTGCGTTGAAGGCCGTGGCCAGCACCAGCCCATACTCCACACACTGTACCGACTGCCCCGCCTGGGCCGCATGCAGAATATCGAAAGCATCGGCCGATTTGAAGGTCTGACGGCCGTCGTGCTCCAACCGGAAATACACCCACTGGCATAGTGCCCGAGCCCGGCCCAAATCGGTGGTTTCGTGAGCAATAATGCCCTCAAGGCCAAACATTTCCCGAAATCGAGTCAGGTAAGCCGAGTCGGGCGAACTGAAGGCGACCGGGTAAGCCACCCGGTCGGGGGCTAGTTGATAAGAAAATGGCTGTTGTGAACTGCTATTGTCTCGGGCCTGACCATTTGCCGTCAACGATAAAATAGTAGCCATAAGTAAAATGGGTAAAGTTCTACTTATCATACGCTAAAGTCAATATTTGAAGGAACAGGACTTTACGCAAACAGCTACGGGAAGTTGGCTTATGCGCCAACAAAAACCCGCCCGGTATGACCGGGCGGGTTCGTTGCTAAGTAAGAGCGATATGAATTAAGCAGTCTGACCAGCCAGTACTTCCTTCACCCGCTCGGCGGCGTCCTTCAACAGCACGGCCGAGAATACTTTCAGGCCGCTCTCATCAATGATGCGGGCGCCTTCTTCGGCATTAGTGCCTTGCAGACGCACGATGATGGGCACCTTGATGTCGCCGATGTTCTTGTAGGCTTCCACTACCCCATTAGCCACCCGGTCGCAACGTACGATGCCACCGAAGATGTTGATGAGGATAGCCTTCACGTTCGGATCCTTCAGGATGATGCGGAAACCCGCCTCCACCGTCTGGGCACTGGCCCCACCCCCTACGTCGAGGAAGTTGGCCGGTTCGCCACCCGAAAGCTTGATGATGTCCATGGTAGCCATGGCCAGGCCAGCGCCGTTCACCATGCAGCCCACGTTGCCGTCGAGCTTCACGTAGTTCAGGTTCGAAGCCGAAGCTTCTACCTCCAACGGGTCTTCCTCGTTGGTGTCGCGCAGGGCCGCGAAGTCCTTGTGGCGGTAGAGGGCGTTTTCGTCGAGGTCAACCTTGGCGTCAACGGCCAGAATCTTGTTGTCCGACGTTTTCAACACGGGGTTGATTTCGAACATGGCCGAATCGGTTTCGTCGTAAGCCTTGTAAAGAGCCGTTACGAATTTGGTCATCTCCTTGAACGCCTCGCCCGAGAGGCCGAGGTTGAAGGCGATTTTGCGGGCCTGGAAGCCCTGCAGACCCACGCGCGGGTCAATATGCTCGCGGTGAATTTTGTCGGGATGCTGCTCGGCGACCTCCTCAATATCCACGCCGCCTTCGGTGGTGTAGATGATAACGTTCTGGCCAGTGGCGCGGTCGAGCAGTACGCTCATGTAATACTCCTTCGGCTCCGACTCGCCGGGGTAGTACACGTCCTGGGCCACGAGCACCTTATGCACCTTGCGGCCTTCGGCGGTGGTTTGCTTGGTTACGAGCTGCATGCCGATGATCTGGCCGGCAATTTCCTTTACCTGCTCCAGGTTTTTGGCGAGTTTCACCCCACCGCCTTTACCGCGGCCGCCAGCATGAATCTGGGCCTTGATAACGTACCAGCTCGTGCCGGTGTCAGCGGTGAGCTTCTCGGCGGCAGCCACGGCTTCCTCAGCCGTGTCGGCCACGATGCCTTCCTGCACGCGTACGCCGTAGCGTTTTAAAATGTCTTTGCCCTGATACTCGTGAATGTTCATAGAGGTCAGTTATGGGGGTGGTTTCTATTCGCGAAAGTAGGCAGAATTGAATTGGGAGTTAATAAGGAAGGCGGAATAGTTGCCGGCCAGGAGCGAATTGGGGTTGGAAAAACGGGTGAATACGACCGTCATTCAGAGCGCAGCGAAGAATCTCGGTCGTACGTGTTTTCGATTCCCGTACCCTTCCTCATTCCTCATTTCTCACTTCCCCTTCAGAAACCACTGGGCCATCACCTGTTCGGCGGGTTTGTGCTGGGGGGTGAAATCAAGGTGGCGGCGGGCGGGGCCATCGGGTTGCAGGCCGGGGTACCACTTCCAGACGAATAATCCCTTAAACCAGGGCCGGGGCCAGAAGGTCTCGAATAGGGCAGCGTAGCAGGCGGCCTGGGTGGCCTCGTCGGGGGGCGTGAGCACGGCCAGCCGGTCGGGCCACACCCAAGGTTCGATGGCCGCGTCGGGCGTGGTTTTGTAGCCGACCTCGGTGAACACTATGGGCTTACGGTACTGCTTGTGCAGGGCCTCCAGGCGGCGCAGTGGTGGCTGCCAGGCAGCCAGCAGAGTAGCTTTGGTGGGCTGATCGATTTTGCTGAGCGGGAAGTAGGCCTGCACGCCAATGAAGTCGAGTGCGTCCCAGAACTTCACCTGCTCAAACTCCCCGCTCCAGTTAGCGGCGTAGGTCAGCGGGCCGTGATACACCCGCCGGATCTGGCCAATAAGGTGCCGCCACTCAGCCTCGTGGCTTACGGTCTGGGCCAGCTCAGTGCCGATGCAGAAACCGTCCAAATGGCCGGTTTCTGCCACCTCGGCATAATGGAGGATGAACGTGGAGTAGCTAGCGAACCAAGCTTGCCAGTCGGCGTCTGAGGTCATTTTTACGTCGCCGGGCCAGGTGCCGCCCTCGCCGCGCAGCCACAAATGAGGTTTAAGTAAGGTACGGATGCCGCGCTGCTGGGCCCGGGCGGCCGTGAGTAGCAGGCCCTGGTCGCTCTCGCCCCAGTAGTGGCGGTTGCCGCTGCCGGTGTGCAGCTGCACCTCGGGTACGGCCGCGCCGGGCTGCCAGCCGAAGGGGGTCTGGGCAATCCAAGTTACGCCGGCTTGGGTAAGGGGCTCCAGGTCGAGCGAGGAAACGGAATCGGAGCCCACCCAGCTCACGCCCCGCATCCGGCCATCGGTGGGCGGTGGCCCTACGCTAGTGCGGACAGCAGTTTGGACCGGCGTCATGGCAATAGATTCGGCCTTGCGGGGCCAATACCACCAGCCTAGTGCCGCCGCCAGTAGCGCCGCTGGCACGAGTAGCAGCCACCGCAACCAACGCGTAAATCGAAAAGCAGGGAAGGGCATCGCATCCATAGAGTGTGTGAAGATAACGCAAACCGGGCGGGTAAGAGCCAAATAACCGGCTTGCTACACGCCCGATGCCACCCCAACGCCCGACATTACGTAGATTTGTTTCCGTACTTTCCTTTGCCTTACTCCCCGATCCGTTTTGCTGCAAGCCATCAACGTCCGCAAAAGCTACAACACGCTCGAAGTGCTTAAGGGCATCGACCTGACCATTGAGAAGTCGGAAATCGTGTCCATCGTGGGCTCGTCGGGGGCCGGCAAGAGCACGCTACTCCACATTCTGGGCACGCTCGACAACCCCGATTCGGGCGAGGTGCTGTTTGATGGCGAGTCGGTCAGCTCGCTGAAACGCTCCGATCTGGCCCGGTTTCGTAACCGCCACATCGGCTTCATCTTCCAGTTTCATAACCTGCTGCCCGAGTTTACGGCCCTCGAAAACGTGTGCCTACCGGCCTACTTGGCGGGCCGCTCGGAGAAAGAAACCCGGGTGCGGGCCCGCGAATTGCTTGGCATGCTGAATCTGGAGCGCCGCGCCGACCACAAGCCCTCGGAAATGAGCGGAGGCGAGCAGCAGCGCACGGCCGTAGCCCGGGCCCTCATCAACTCGCCCGAAATAATATTTGCCGACGAACCCAGCGGCAACCTGGACTCGCAGAATGCCCAGGAGCTGCACCAGATATTCTTCCTGCTCCGCAAAGAGCTGGGCCAGACCTTCGTTATCGTCACCCACAACGACCAGTTGGCCGAAATGGCTGACCGCACCATTACGATGAAGGACGGCAACATCTGGGAGGGTCCAAATTAAGATCAGCGT
The DNA here is from genome assembly GCF_002204745.1 of Hymenobacter amundsenii. GTDB lineage: Bacteria > Bacteroidota > Bacteroidia > Cytophagales > Hymenobacteraceae > Hymenobacter > Hymenobacter amundsenii. The sequence continues at coordinate 11,502 of NZ_NIRR01000017.1, read as the reverse complement.
TCAGTAGTGCCTGTGCTAACCCCGAAACGCCGGCCCCGAGCCGGCGTTTTGCGTTGCTGCCGGGCGGAGTGCGCCGCAGCTTCAGCAGCAGTTAGGGTTGGATGCCGCTCCATCGCATCGAGCCAGTAGGGACGCGTGGGGCTGTTCGGCCAAGCAAGGCTGTGGCTACTGCGGAGCTAAATGAGTTAGTGGCTAATATGGTTGGAAATAAAATTTGTAAATAGCTGATAATCAGTGATAAAAATTATATAAAAATCTGCGAATTTTTGCACTATTTGCGTCGGGCAAAGGTTATACAACCGAACCCCACATACGGTATTACAGGAACCTAACGGAAAACACCATGAGCCAAGCAGTGAAAGCCCCGAAAGAGCCCATCCGCAAGCCCAAAGTAGAGAGCTACGACTTGTCGCACTCCGATGAAACGCTGCATCTGGCCACGGATCTGGCCAAGTTTATCAAGGAAAACAAGCTCACCACTAACGTGCAGGGCAAGGAGTACGTGAACGTGGAAGGCTGGCAGTACGCTGGCTCTCGCCTGGGCATCGTGCCCGTGGTGGAGCACGTCATCAACGTGAGCAACGAGCAGGAAATTAAGTACCAGGCCAAAGTCATCCTCTTCGATCTGAAGAGCGGCCAGACGGTGGGCGCCGGCTTCGCCGTGTGCTCGAACAAGGAGCAGGGCAAGAAATTTTATCAGGAGTTTGCCATCATGAGTATGGCCCAGACCCGGGCCATTGGTAAAGCTTATCGCAACATTTTGGCCTGGATTATCCGCGCCGCCGGCTACGAGCCCACTCCGGCCGAGGAGATGGACTACGGCAACAACATGCCCACCGTGGCCGAAATGCCAGCCACGCCGGCTCCTCAGCCCGCTCCTGCACCGGTAGCCGCCATGAAGGCCGTACCCGCCGAGCCCACGGTAGCCACCGAATCGTCGGCTCCGGCCTATGCTTCGGCTTCGCAGAAGGAGGAAATTATCCGGCTACTTAACCACCCGGTCGTTACCCGGGCCGAGAAGACAAAGATGCTGCTCAACATCAATCGCCTTGATGAAGAGCGCGCCACCCAGGCCATCAGCAAGCTGAAAAAGGCTATCGACGACCGCGAGAACGGCCAGACAGCCGTGGCCGCCTAAATTGTCTGGCGTTGCGTTATGAGAGCCCGGTTCCGCAAGGAGCTGGGCTTTTTTGCGACCCCACCCCCAACCCTCACCGCTTGATTCGCGGAATCCTACGGCGAGGGTTGGGGGTGGGGTTCGTACTTTTGCCCTATGCCCGAACTCGCGACTGATGATATCCTGCACGTGTTGCGCCAAACCTGGGGGCACACCCAGTTTCGGCCTTTGCAGGAGGACATCATCCGGTCGGTGCTGGCAGGGCACGATACGCTGGCGCTGCTTCCCACCGGTGGGGGCAAGAGCATCTGCTTCCAGGTGCCGGCGCTGGCCCGGCCGGGGTTATGCCTAGTGGTGTCGCCGCTGATTGCGCTGATGAAGGACCAGGTGGAAAACCTGCGCCAGCGCGGCATCAAGGCCGAAGCGGTGTACGCCGGCATGAGCCACCAGGAAATCGACCAGACCCTCGACAACTGTGTGTACGGGCCGGTAAAGTTCCTGTATGTGAGTCCTGAACGGCTGCTGACCGATATGTTCCGGGCCCGGGTGCCGAAGATGAAGGTGAGTCTGTTGGCCATCGACGAAGCGCACTGCCTCTCGCAGTGGGGCTATGATTTCCGGCCACCCTACCTCCGTATCGCCGAGCTGCGGGCGCTGCTACCGGACGTGCCGTGCATCGCCCTCACGGCCACCGCCACCGAGCAGGTGCGCCTCGATATCGTAGAAAAGCTACTTTTCGGGACTACGCACCGCGTTTTTCAGCAGAGCTTCGCCCGGCCTAACCTGTCGTACTCGGTGCTCAGCACCGAGGACAAGTTCAAGCGGATGCTGGAAGTGGTGCGCGGGGTGGGAGCTGAAAAAACCAGTATCGTGTATGCCCGCACCCGCCGCCAGACCGAAGACGCCGCCCACTACCTCCAGCAGCAGCGCATTGCCGCCGCCGCCTACCACGCCGGCCTGCCCTCCGACCAGCGCACCCGGGTGCAGCAAGACTGGATGCAGAATAAAACCCGCTGCATCGTGGCTACCAACGCCTTCGGTATGGGCATAGACAAGCCCGACGTGCGCCTGGTGGTCCACCTCGATGCACCCGACAACTTGGAGGCTTACTACCAGGAAGCGGGCCGCGCCGGCCGCGACGAAAAGTACGCCTTTGCCGTGCTGCTGAGCGGGCCCAACGATGCCGACGAGTTGCGCCGCCGCACCCGCCTGAGCTTCCCGCCGCTGGATACGGTGCGGCGAGTATACCAGGCGCTGGCCAACTTTTCGCGCACGGCCGTGGGTGGGGGCGAGCTGGTGGCCTTCGACTTCGACTTGCAGCAGTTTGCCGAAACCTACCGTATCCGCGCCCTCGACGCCCACAACAGCCTGCGCACGCTGGCCCGCGAGGGGTTCGTGCAGCTGAATGAGGCCGTCAGCAACCCCGCCCGGGTCCACATCCCCATCGACCACACCGACCTTTACCGGTTCCAGGTCGCCAACGCCCAGCACGACCAGCTCATCAAGAGCCTGTTGCGCTTTCACGGGGGCGAGATGTTCGCGGGCTTCCAGCGGATTTCCGAGAACAGCATCGCCCAGCACCTGCGCCTGAGCGTGGTGGACTTGCGCAAGATGCTCGTGTTCCTGCACCGCTCGGGCATCATCCAGTACCAGCCCCGCCACGAGTCGCCCCAGGCTCTGTTCACGACCCCGCGCCATGATGCCGACAAGCTGCCGCTGGAGCAGAAGCGCCTGCACCAGCAGCGCGACCTGGCCATCCATAAAACCGACTCCGTGATTCGGTATGCCGCCGGCAACCGCTGCCGCCAGCAATTGCTGCTAGAGTATTTCGGGGAGCTCGACGCGCCGGCCTGCGGGGTGTGCGACTTCTGCCTGGCCCGCAAAAAAGCCCGTCAGGAGGCCATTCCGCTGCCCGAGTTGCGGGCCCAGCTGCTGGAACTGGTGCAAGAAACTCCCCAAACCCCCCGCGAGGTGCTCACCCACTACGCTCCCGGCCAGGCCTCCGCCGTCACGGCCCTGCTGCGCGATTTGGTGGAGCTGGGGGAGCTACGCTACGCCGCCGATGGCCGGCTGAGCGGGTAGGAGGGAGCCCCCTCCTGCAGTGAGGCCACAGTAAAAAAGCCGGGCTTCTACGTCCTTACACTTTATCTTCGTCTGCTGATGACTTCCCTAACTGCTTCCCCCGACCTGACCACCCGCCCCATCGGCATCTTCGACAGCGGCATTGGCGGCCTCACTGTGGCCCGGGCCGTAGCGCAGGCGCTACCCGATGAGCGGCTAGTGTACTTCGGCGACACGGCCCACTTGCCCTACGGCGACAAAAGCACGGCTGCTATTCAGGCGTACGCGGTAAAAATCTGCGACCTGTTGTTGCGCCAGCAGTGTAAAGTCATTCTCATTGCCTGCAACTCAGCCTCGGCGGCCGCCTACGAGCTGGTGCGCGAGTACGTGGGCTCTAAGGCGCGGGTGCTCAATGTCATCGACCCCATCGTAGAGCACGTAGGGCAGCAGTATGCCGGGCGCACGGTGGGCCTCATTGGTACCAAGCAAACCGTGAATAGCAACGTCTATAAGAAGAAGATTGACGACCTCGACGCGGGCGTGGACCTGCGTAGCCTGGCCACCCCGCTGCTGGCTCCCATGATTGAGGAAGGCTTTTTCAACGACTCCATTGCCAGCAACGTCATCGAAACCTACCTCTCCAATTCGGGCCTCGAAGGCATTGAGGCACTGGTGCTGGCCTGCACGCACTACCCGCTCATCAAGCAACAGATTGCCGCGTTTTACCAGGGCCGAACTGAAGTGCTCGATGCCTCCGATGTGGTGGCCCAGCATGTGCGGCAGTACTTAGCTGCCCAGCAATTGCTGGCCCAACCGGCGTCGGCGTTGCCCCGCCATCATTTCTACGTTTCCGATTTCACCCGTTCATTCGAAGAAAGCACTCGCATATTCTTCGGACAGGAAGTGCAGCTAGAGCATTACCCTCTCTGGGAGTAGCCTTTTGCGTGATAAACGGCAGGTGTGGCACCCCGGCTTACCGAGCTCATTCCTCGGTAGGGTGGGTTTTCATTGTCTTCTCAGATGGTAAAATGGGATTTAGGAGCCTTATGAAATATGTGCTTAATTGTATAAGTTGCTATATGATAGTGTATTACACTATTGATTTAAGCCTTGAATGGTAATAAGTCAAGAATGATTTAAGTAGAAATACATGCTATTATTTGTATTTTTTGATTAAATAATTACATTTATGCCGTCGAATCATTACTTCAGGTAGACGAATACCTTCCTGCACAAACCTCCTTCACCACTCCAATCATGATGACAACCAGTTGGGGGCAGTTTCTGGCGCAGCGGTTGGCACTAGCCAAAAATCCGACGCGGTTAATGCTCATCCGATTAGGATGTCTGCTGGGGATGTTATTGCTCACCCAGGTAAGCTGGGCTCAGGGGGAAAAGCGGGTGCCGGTTCGAGATAAGGCTCCTAACAAAACCACCATCCCTACGCAGGAGGCGAAGGCTAATCCATTGTCACCAAAGCAGTTGGAGGAAGCCTTGCGGTTGCTGTTGGCAGCTACTGCCGATTCGGCCAATACCGAGAAGCTTCAGCGTGGATTTGAAATAGACGGCTTGGTCGTTGACCAGACCATCAGCAAGCTAGGGCGCGACTTTTACAGCCAGTTTTTCAGCACGTTTGAAGCACCCGCAGGCTCGGGCGACTATTTGGTCACCATTACCGAAAAACCAGCCCGGGGTACTAGTATCCTTGTCACGGTAGCCGTCAACAATACCGATGTGCTGGAAATGCCGCTCCAGCCGAATGAGGAATACATTGAAGCTGCTGCCAGCGAAGCTGTTGGTACGGTAACGCAACATCTCATCGAAAATAACCGCTTGGGCAACGAGCTGGAACAAGGCAATAGCCAGCCCCTGGAAGTCTATTAATTGCATTTGCACGCGTGTTTCCGACCTCAACCTGCTTCGCCATGAATTATCTCTACTATTCAGTTTTCGCCCTGTTGCTGGCCTTGGTGTCTGCACCGGCTGCCACCGCGCAGGATTTTATCTACGAGCCGGTCAATCCTAACTTTGGAGGCAATACGTTCAATTATTCTTCGCTGCTTAGCTCAGCCTCAGCTCAAGACACTTATAAAGATCCGGATGCTGCTCGGGCCCAAGCCGTCGAAGATCCGCTTACTGCATTCGCTACCAATCTCAATCGCCAGATTCTGAGCCAACTCACCGACCGCTTTATCACCGACCAGTTTGGCAAGGGCACGGTGCGGGCCGGCAACTACTCGGTGGGCGGCTACCAGATTCAGGTAACGCCCGGCTCGAATGGAGTCGTCATCGTTATTTCCGACCCTGCCACTGGCAACCAGACCACCGTTACAATTCCCAATCTGCCTTAGCAGGCTGATGTAGTGCCGGCCCTGAGCCTGTGGGTGTTGCCATCGGTACCGTATGCGCTTGCGTGTTTCTGCTATTCCTTTCCCTCCGACAATAGTCGCTGTCTCTCTCTATGAATACTGCTACTGTGCGCCCCTACACTTATATAGGGTGCTTACTGATTGGGTTACTGCTGGCCGCCTGCAGCCCTTATTTTCATCAGCCCTTTGGCCCCGAGCGGGCCCGGCTGGGGGCCGAGGTGGATGGTAATGCCGATATGCGCAACTTGCCTGCGCCGAAGTCGCGCACAGTGGTAGCGGTGTATAAGTTTCGCGACCAGACCGGCCAGTATAAGCCCCAAATCAACGGCTCCAGTTTCTCAACGGCCATTACCCAAGGCACAACCACTATTCTGCTGCGGGCCCTCGAAGAATCGGGCTGGTTCGACCCCATCGAGCGCGAAAACTTGGGTAATCTGCTCAATGAGCGCAAAATTATCCGGTCTACCCGGGCCGAGTTTACCGAGCAGACCGGCGTGAAGCAGCCCGTGTTACCGCCCCTACTATTTGCGGGCGTGATGTTGGAGGGCGGTATTATTTCCTATGATGCGAATATGCTTACCGGTGGAGCAGGGCTGCGCTATTTTGGTACCGGAGCATCGGGCCAGTACCGCCAAGACCGTGTAACGGTATATCTGCGAGCCATTAGCACCAGTAATGGCCGCATTCTGCGAACCGTATATACCTCCAAAACCATTCTCTCCCAGCAGATTCAGGGCAGCTTATTCCGCTTCGTTAGCTTCAAGCGCCTGATGGAAGCCGAAACAGGCTTCACCTATAATGAGCCCAGCGAAATGGCTATCAAAGAAGCCATCGAAAAAGCTGTACAAGCCCTTATATACGAAGGCATTCAGGATCGGCTCTGGCTACCCCGAGATTCGGCCGAAGCTACCGGCCCTAAAATGATGCGGTATGTAGGCGAGCGGGAGTATGGCAAGTTCTATGACGTGTTGGGACGGCAGGTGCTCAACCGCGAGAAGGGCCTGCTGGCCACTATTTCAGCTGGTGGTCAGCGTTATGCTGGCGACTTCGCCTCGCCTCGTACCACCGCCATTACCCAGCTCCAGGTAGCCTATCAGCCCGCTGGGGGATTCTTGAACCCTTACTTTGCCATTGGGCAAAGCCGGCTGGCTGCCCGCCAGTTCTTCGACCAGAAGTTCTACTTCACCGAAGCCGGCGTAATGATGCGCATGCTACCCACCGACCGCTTTACACCTTATCTGCAACTGGGTGGCGGTATAACCACTAGTAGCAAAAGCCAATCTACGGTGCAAGCTTCCAGGCGATTTACACCGCATGTTTCAGCCGGGGCCGGTCTCGAATACCGATTCAGCGTGAACTGGAGTATGTTTGGAGGAGTGGATAGCCGCTTGTTCCTGCGCGACGATATTGATGGCGCTGATGCCGGACGCTACAACGATAATACCGTTGGAGCCCGTATTGGCATTACGTATCAACTCAGTGCCCGTCGTCCTAAGCCAACGGTTAAGTAACTGCCAGTAAGGCTTTGTAACATCATTACGGGCGCATAAACCCAACATAAGCCACTGAGTAACGTGCGGACGTACAAGCGCACATAAGCAGCATACAAGAGCCTTAGTTCAGCTAATGCCCCACAGCAAAGCCCTTACGAGGTGGCCGTTGTGGGGCATCGGCTTTATCCGTTGTCTTGCGCAACATGCGTAGCGATGATGCCAAGTGTTTAATATCATCTCCCTGGGGCTCTAAGTTGCCTGACTCACAGCCTATGCAGTTACTGGTTTTTACGGGTAATATATTGATATTAAAAGAGTTGCAGAGATGCCCAGAGTTCTGGGTCAACCTTTGATGACAGAATATGTATATAAAAAGGACAATTAAAAAATAATTATGTTATACTTTGTTAATTTTCGTACTGATAGTGAGGTAGTTATGTATGGTAACTAAGGTATTGGGATTAGAATTGTAATATTACCATTGAAAATTATAATAAAAAAATGATAATAGGTGCTTGATACTTAATTATTCTCATTTATATTTGTCTCAATCAAAGGGCAAGGATAATGCGAAAAGGGAATAGTACCCTGATAGCTTTTCCATTTGTCTGAGATGTTCATTTATTTCCCCACCTTTTTTTTCTATCATCATGAAAAAAGTACAACTACTCGTCGCTGCTGCCGTTCTCTTCGCCAGTTCGGCCTACGCCCAGACGGGCACCCGCGACTCCTTCCGTGCAGTAAACGCCTGCCAGGGCTGCGAACCTGTCGCACCCACAACTCGTGATGCCAACCAGAGCAACCCTAATGGCACGCCTGCTCTTGCGGCCATCGATAACTGCTCAGTAGTGATACAGGGTGGTTCCGGTATTAACCGTGGTGATAACAATCGTGCAGTAGTTGACCAGTCTGGTTCAGGCAACCGTGCTTCGCTCTCTCAGTTGGAAGGCAGCAATAACTACGGTCTGCAGGTGCAGACTGGTAATGGCAACCAAGCTCAGGCTCTTGTATATGGTAATCGGAACACCACGCTCCAGATCCAGACTGGTAATAGCAACAGAGCGGGAATCAACGTTGACCAGGTGATTGGATTGGCCTTTGACTCCCGAAACGGGGACGACAACCTCGCCCAGCAGCGCCAGAATGGCGAATCGAATGATGCCGACATCAAAACGTATGGCGATAGAAACATTGCCTCTCAGGATCAGAATGGCCTCCGCAACAGCGGCCGTATCTTCCAGCGTGTGAATGGCAGTGCCGCCACCCAGATGCAGATCGGTAACGACAACACTGCGGTAACTTTGCAGGGTGGTACAGCCAACGTAGCTTCTACCATCAGCGGTCAGCGTAGCTGCATTGAGCAGGGTGGCAACGGCAACCAGGCACTGGTAATGCAGAACCGTCGCTAGGCCTCCGGGTATAGCAAAGTAAGCCTGCACAGCAAGTAGTGGCGGCCGGGCCTCTTTTCTCGCCGGAGAGAAGAGCCCGGCCAATGCCATTTACTGCTTAGCAGGTCATCTATAGAACTTTGCATAATTTCCCAAACTATGAAACAGTTCCGTTTTTTTGCATCTCTCAGCCTGTTTGTCTGGCTGCTAAGTTGGGCTAATATGGCGCAGGCGCAGCAGCAGGGCCTGAGCGAGGCCGGTAGCAGCTCCCAGCGCTTAGTCGAAGACTTTGGCCTGCTAGTAGGCGACCAGTCTCTGGCTCCTTCGCTGACTAGTACCCGTAACCTGGCAAAACTGGTGCAGTTGGGTAACCTCAACAAGGCCCAGGCCCAGCAGGATAACCCCGGCAATATTGCCAACCAAGCATATATTACGCAGGTAGGTTTGTCCAATGAAGCAGTACTTGTTCAGAAGGGTAGTGGCAATACTACTACTATCAACCAATTTGGACAACGTAACCAAGCAACCAGCAAGGTAAGTGGCGACAACAACACGACCAAGCTGAACCAGATTGGCAACGACAACCGCCTCGTGCGCGATGTGGCGACCAACCAGACCGATTTCAAGCTGACTCAGCTTGGTAACAACAACCAACTCCGGCAAACTGGTACTGAGTCGTTGGCTCCTCCGCGTTATGAGGTAGAGATGCGCGGCAATGGCATTCAACTCTCTATTCAGAACGGCCGCATCGGTCAGTAGTATCTCCGTTGGCTACCACTTACCGGTTGTCTTAAACGCACAAACACCCGCCCTCCGGAAGTGGCGGGTGTTTGTGCGTTTAGGTTATCAACTATAATAATTCGTCAAATAATTAAATTTACATAGCAGCTTGTTTCTGGAAAAAGGTATATTTGACAATCGTAAAAAACAATAAAGAGGTATGCATACTATCCTTCTCTTCATGGCTGGCTGGGCTGCTCTGCTTGGAGTAAGCCAAGCAGTTTCGAGTCCGGCATGTAAGGCCTGGCTGCAGGCAACGCCCCGCGGCAACATGCTCGAAATGACCGGCAACTGTAGCAGTCTGGCAGGGGCTACCGGTCGTTATCGCTACGAGATGAGCGTAGAGCGTCATTCCTCCGGTGGCCACTCCAAGAGCCAGCAAGGTGGCGAATTCGAGTTGGCTGCTGGTCAGTCGGTCGTGTTGTCTAGTACGCAAGTAAATATTGATGGCCAAACCACTTACATTGGCCGTCTGCGCGTCTTCGATTCGCAAAATGTTTTACTGGCGCAGGATTCTGTTCGCCATGAGCCCGGGAATAAGTAGTTTCAAGCTCACCATCTTAGTTCGGCAACAAGGAGCCGATGTACTATAGAAGGAACTTTCGTTTTTCATTATATATGCTTCCATCCATGTTGCTTCCCATCCGCTTTCGAACGCTGTGGTTGCTCTTAACCTGCTGTACACTCTGGCTTACCGGTTGCGAGGACAATCCGGTCGAGCCTGTGTTATACGGCAAGGTAACCGGTACCGTGCGCGACGCCCGAAATAATCAGCCGCTTGCTAATGCCTCCATTACCACAACGCCCGCTACCTCTTCAGTAGCAACCGATGCCCAAGGCAATTTTGAGTTAACGGGCGTACCTACTGGGCGCCTGACCATCGCGGCTTCCAAAGCCGATTACCGCTCCGTGACGGTGGCCGTAACCGTGGAGAGTGAAGCCGCTGTCGCAGTGTCTATTGTACTGGAGAAAAATCTTTCGGCCACGCCGCCATCTGCGCCCGTCCGGCCCTCTCCAGCCGATCAGGCAACGGTACCTGGGCCCGATGTGCTACTAGGATGGCATCCGGCCGGAACTGATAAAGGTGATTCGCTACGCTACGATGTGGTGTTGTACCAAGGCACCAGTGGCACTGCCCGCAATTTGCTCACTAACAGCCGCGACACCGTTGTACGGGCTACGCAGTTGAGTTACAATACCACCTACTTCTGGCAGGTGACAGTTCGTAATGCCGGTGGTAGTTCGGTTCGCTCGCCGCTATGGAGCTTCCGGACCGATGTACAACCCGATAACCGCTACCTGTTTGTACGCACCGAAAATGGTAATACCGACATCTATTCTAGCAACGAGACTGGCACCACGCTTACTCGTCTGACCACCTCGGCCTTTGTAGAGGCTAATCCGCAATTGAGTCCTAACCGCGACCGGATTGCTTATACCTCCAACGCTACCGGTCAGTTCCAACTTTATACCATGAACCGCGACGGTTCCGATTCGCGGCAGATAACGTTGCAGCCAGTAGATGGCTACTTCAACCAGGGAGTTGGTTATCGTTGGTCGCCCGATGGGGGGCAGCTGATCTACAGTAGCTACAACAAGCTTTATCGCATCAACCGCGACGGCACTGGCCTGACGGTGCTGGCCACAGCACCGGCCGAGCGCCATTTTCGCGAGTGCGACTGGACAGGGCAGGGAAACCGCATTGTGGTGCAGACGGTGGGCGTCAGCATTTACGATTCTGAATTTTACCTACTCAACGCCGACGGATCAAACTTCAAGCAGCTCATCGGGAATTTACCCGGCCGCCTCGATTCCCCATCGTTTAGCGTCGACGGGCAGCGCATCGTATATACCCGCGATGTAGACGCATTTAGTGACGGTGCCGGCCGACAGCTTAACGCGCATATTTTCACGCAGAATCTCGATGGTAGTGGCCAGGTTGATGTATCGTCAGGTTCGAGTGGTACTGCTAACTCCACCAAGCCTGCTGGCTTCAATGACATCCTGCCGCACTACTCACCCAATGGAGCCCAGATAATCTTCGTGCAGGTGAACAACGTGGCTCAGTCCGTACCCGAAATTTTTACAGTCGATTTAAACGGCCGCAACCGGGTCCGGCTATTCGAGAGGGCTACGATGCCTGATTGGAAATAATACCATGCCTACACACTCGAAAGGGTCGCTAGCATAGTGCTATGGCTCGCACGACGGGTCGCTGGCCTTGATCCGGCAACTGGCCGCCCGCGACGAGCGGGTGCGCTTCGTGGATTTCAGCCGCAACTTCGGCCACCAGA
>NZ_NIRR01000016.1 GCF_002204745.1 Hymenobacter amundsenii | reverse complement strand
CATCCCACTTGTTGTCTTCGTCGTACTCGAAGCCCTGCATAAATACCATACCCAGGCGGGGCCGGCTGCGCAACTTGGGGTTAGGGTTCTGGGTATCCGTTTTCGGCCGACCAGTTTTCGGATCGTTCGGAATCGTGAGCGATACAATACGGCCGCAAAGCTTGTCGCCACACTTGTAAATTTCAAAAGTTGCTTTCTTCTCCGAATTGGTCCAGATGCCAAGCGGCGACAGGCTTTGGGCCGACACCGACCCAATCAGGCCGAAGAGCAGAACAATACTGAGAATGACGAATTTTTTCATGGGATTGGTGATGAAGAATGGGTTGGTTCGTGGGAAAAGATAAAGAAATCTGGTCAAAAACCCCGTAACATCAGAGCAACGACCTACTTGGATCATTGCAACTATGAAGCCAAAATACCGCTGAGCTCTGCTAACTAAAAATAGTAGCCCCGAAAAGGGGTTGAGGATCAAGTAGATGAAATAAATAAGGGTTCAGAGGACCAGAAAAAGCTCTTTTTATTTTGAACCATCCCCCAGGCGTTTAACTTTACCCTTCGTAGCGAGTGCTACAACCCGAGCCAAGCCACCCTAAGGTGCTGGGCAGCGAAGCCTGGGTTATGTCGGATCTAAAGAAAGGAGGTACAAAATGTCTAGTAGTCCCAACCAAATCCTGCCAAGCCTGTCGAATGTAGTCTGCTTCACCGCCGGACGCGCTTAACAACAGCTTTCGCGCGGAACACTGTTAGCCCTTCAGGGCGTGTTCCCGCATTCTGGCAAGGTCTTACAAAAGACGTCGGAGCTGTACCCCAGTTCAGTCGCTTGGTAAGATTTGAAGGATTAGATGCCCGGTTCGCCCAGCAGCCTCGAAAAGGAGGACCTGCATAGGCGGCCGGGCATCGCTCTTTTTAGAGTGAATGGATGAGTTAGTGACTCGGTGAATTAGGTTCTGTTCTGAGGCAGTACATGCGTGAACTTACCTAAGGCGCTGTGTGCAGTCGTAATGGGTAGGTTCACGCATTTACCCAGTTACTCATTCACAGCATCCGGCGCACCTGCATAAAGCGACGCTCGTAGCCGGTACCTTCTACCTGGCTGATTTTGACGCCTGACTCGCGGCGGGCCGAAGACGCATGTACGAACCGGATGGGCTCGCCGGGCCGGCTGATAACGATACCCGCGTGCCCGGGCGTAGTGGAGGTTGCGGCCGTGCCGGTAAACACCACAATATCGCCGGGGCGGGCTTCTGTTCGGGCCACGGGCCGGCCCACATCAATGAGCAGCGCCGTAGAGTGAGGTGTAGCCACACCGTAGCGGGCAAACACATAAAGCACAAAGCCTGAACAATCGAAGCCGCCCTCGGGCGTAATGCCGGCGTAGCAGTAGTTGGTACCAAGCTGGCGCAGGGCGAAGGCCACAATGCTGTCGGCCTTAGCGACGGGGCCGGGGGCAACGGGCTGGAGTACTGGTAACCGCCGAAGTTCGGCGGGAGCAACTGCCGCTGCCGGGGCCGTTTCAACGGAAATTGGTGCAGCGGTGCTCACGGCCGAAGAGCGGACAACGTAGGCAGTAGACCGGGCCGGTAGTGGGGGGGCAGAGGCGGTTTTGGTAGTCAGGGACAGTGCCGGATGCAGGCGCATCCATACGGCGCGCCCAACAAGCACTATTACGACAAGCAAAAAAACCGACCAAACGTACCGCATAGCTGCAACTCTAGGTAATGGTGTCGTAACGGGGGGGGCATGGTGCGGGTTCCGGCAGCAGCCCTTGCCAAGGCTGCTTACTGATTTTGGTTGGTGGTAATTTGGGCGGGCAGTTGCAGCCTTACGCGGTTTTCTACGTTCTTTGCCCACCCGGCCCCTGGGGCCAGATTCTTCTGTTCGTTCATCTTTTTCCTGCTAAATGCTCCTGACTACTCCCCACCGCCTGGCGGTGGCGGCCCTGGGCGTGCTGCTGGGCCACGCGGCCCCAGCGGCCCTGGCCGCACCCACGTTGCGCTACACGCTGGCTATGCCGGCCCCCCAAACCCACTACTTCGAGGTCGAAATGAACCTCGATGGCTTCAATAAAGCCTACACCGACGTCAAGATGCCCGTCTGGGCGCCCGGTTCCTACCTGGTGCGCGAGTTTGCCAAGAACGTGGAAGGCTTCGGCGCCACGGCCGGCGGCCAGGCCCTGCGCACCGAGAAAATCGACAAGAATACCTGGCGGGTATACCATCCTAAAGCCAAGGATTTCGCGGTCAGCTATCGGGTGTATGCCTACGAGCTGAGCGTGCGCACAAGTTTCGTGGATGCCTCGCACGGCTACGTGAACGGCACCAGCGTGTTCATGTATCCGGCCGATAATGCCCAGATGCCCAGCCAGCTGGAAGTGAAACCCGCCCAGGGATGGAGCCAGGTGAGCACCAGCCTGAAACCCGCCGGTGGTACCTACACCTACCGCTCGGGCAGCTACGACGAGCTGGCTGACTCGCCCATCGAAATCGGTAACCAGAAGATTTACACGTTTACGGCCAACGGCACGCCTCACACGGTGGCCATGTACGGCGACCCGGTAGTGGATACCGAGCGCCTCACCCGCGACATGAAGCGCGTGTGCGAGGAAGCCCATAAGGTAGTCGACCGCAACCCGCTGGACCGCTACCTGTTCATCATCCACAACATCGACCGGGGTACCGGGGGGCTGGAGCACTTGTTCTCCACTACGTTATCGGTGTCGCGCAACGCCTATTCGACGGAAGCCGGCTGGAAGGGCTTCCTGGGGCTGGTGGCGCACGAGTATTTCCACCTCTGGAACGTGAAGCGCATCCGGCCGGTGGCGCTGGGGCCATTCGACTACGACAAGGAAAACTACACCCACATGTTGTGGGTAAGTGAAGGCGGTACCGAGTACTTCTCGAACCTGATTATGCAGCGGGCCGGTTTCCTGACCCCCGATGGCTACCTGGCCGACTTGAGCAACGGCATCAACCGGGTCGAGAACACGCCCGGCAACAAGGTGCAGTCGGCCGCCGACGCCAGCTTCGATGCCTGGATCAAGCAGTATCGCCCCAACGAAAATTCGGGCAACACCGCCATCAGCTACTACGACAAGGGCGAGGTTATCGGGGCCGTGCTCGACCTGATGATCATCAATGAAACCAAGGGCCAGAAGCGCCTCGACGACGTGATGCAGTACCTCTACGACCAATACTACAAGAAGCTGGGCCGGGGTTTCACCGATGAGGAATATCAGCAGGCCGTGGCTAAAGTGGCCGGCCGCCGCTTCGACGACTTCTTCCGACGCTACGTGTACGGCACCGAAATGCTGCCCTACGAGCAGGCCCTGAACTACGCTGGCCTGCACCTGAGCGTAGTGCCCACCCCAGCCACCGAAATCGACCTGGGCGCCCGCATCAGCGCCGCCAACGGCCGCCAGACGGTAGCGGGTGTGGTACGCGATGGTAGCGCCTGGCAAGGTGGCCTCAACGTAGGCGACGAAATCCTGAGCCTCGATGGCGCCCGCGTCACCGACGACCTCAACAAGCTGCTTGCCGGCCGCGCCGTGGGCTCGACGGTGAAGCTGCTGGTTACCCGCGAGGGACTGGTGCGCGAAGTGAGCTTCCCACTGCTGGCCAGCACCACCAGCCGCTACCGCATCGAGCACCAGGACAACCCTACTGCCGCCCAGCAGACCGTATTGGCTAAGTGGCTGCCGGTGCGTAAGTAGCGCAGCAAGTTGTGGCAGTTGAGAGGCAGGCTGCCGCTCGACCAGCCACTCAGCAAGCGAACTGTTGCCCTATGCAACAACAACGCCCCCGCCGGATTCCGGCGGGGGCGTTGTTGTTGCATAGGTCGATGCGAGCTGGTTAAGCTGGCGGAGGGTGTTAGAGTTGTTCAGCCGATCCGTTCCAGCGCCACTTCGCGGACTGGCGAAATCACGAGAGGTACTTTCTCCACCTTTACCGAGCTGGTATCGAGGCCGAAGTATTTATCTTCGGAGGCGATGAACTGCTTGATGTAGAAGTAGGCCTGCATGACCAGCTTCTCGACGAGCGGAAAATCGTTTTCTACCGACAGAAACTTCTCCAGCACCACGAACCGGAAGTCGCCTGTTACGTGCTGCTTGCTGAGCGACTCGTAGCGGGAAGTGATGTCGACTTCCTTGTTGCGCACCAGCTCCTCAATCACCTTGCGGAAGTAGAGGTTGATTTTTTGCTCGACCCGAAAGCCCAGCCGGAACGTGATGCGGAATACGTCGCCTGGGGCCAGCTCGGTTACTTTGTACTCCATCGTGTAGGGCTCGTCGGTGGTATCGACGTGCACGAACCAATAGATATCGGCCCGCTTGGGGCGCTTCTGAAAAATCGAATAGATGATTTTCGACTCGATTTCGGACTGCCGCTCGGCCGAGGTCATGAACACCAAATGGGTGGCGTACTTCGAAACCGATTCGTCGTCGCTGAGCTCTTTGAGCGTTTCGATGTAAGGGGCAATCTTGACGAACTCGGTGAGGCGGCGCTTGATGTAGAAGGCCCGTAGCCACACGTACATCACGCCCACCAGGATGGCCCCAATCAGCAGCGAAACCCAGCCGCCGTGCGGGAATTTAATCAGGTTGGCAATCAGGAAGGCGCCTTCAATGGCCCCATATAGCAACGCAAACAACACAATGGCCACCAGCGGCACTCGTTTCAGGCGCAGCCACATAGTCAGCAGCACAGTGGTCATGAGCATCGTGAGCGTAATGGCTAGGCCGTAGGCGGCTTCCATGTTTTCGGAGCGCTGGAAATAGAGCACCACGCCAATGCAGCCCAGCAGCAGCAGCCGGTTCATGCTGGGCACAAAGAGCTGGCCCTTCACGTCGGTGGGGTAGTTGAGCTTTACTTTGGGCCACATGTTGAGGCGAATGGCCTCGGCAACCAGCGTGAACGAGCCCGTTATTAGGGCCTGGGAGGCTATAATGGCCGCTACGGTGGCAATGCCGATGCCAATGAGCAGGAACCAGGCCGGCATGAGCTCATAGAACGGGTTGCGGCCGTTGAGCTGCTCGCCCTGGTGGGCCAGCAGCCAGCCGCCCTGGCCCATGTAGTTGAGCACGAGGCAGGACTTAACAAATACCCAGCTGATGCGGATATTGCCCTTGCCGCAGTGGCCCAGGTCGGAGTACAGGGCCTCGGCCCCGGTGGTGCACAGAAACACCGCCCCCAGCAGCCAGAAGCCCCCCGGGTAGTTCACCAGCAGGTTGTAGGCGTAATAGGGGTTGAGGGCGGTAAGGATTTCGGGGTGGGCCAGCATTCCGCCCACGCCCAGCGCCGCCAGCATCGAAAACCAGATGAGCATAATCGGCCCGAAGGCCTTGCCCACGATCTGGGTGCCGAAGCTTTGGAGCAGGAAAAGGCCCGCGATAATGCCAATCACGATGGGTACCGTCGGGATGTTGGGGTACACCGCTTCCAGACCTTCAATGGCCGACGAAACCGAAATGGGGGGCGTAATCACGCCATCGGCCAGCAACGCCGAGCCCCCGATAATGGCCACGGCCGACAGCCAGGCCCCGCGCCGCCGCACCAACGCATAGAGCGAGAAAATACCGCCTTCGCCGTTGTTGTCGGCATTGAGCGTAAGCATGACGTACTTGATGGTGGTCTGGAGCGTGAGGGTCCAGAAAACGCAACTGATGCCGCCGTACACCAGCAGCGGGTCAATCTGGCCTGGCACAATGGCCTTCATCACGTAGAGGGGCGAGGTACCAATGTCGCCGTAAATAATACCCAGGGCAATGAGTAACCCAGCCGTCGAGACGGCCGAATGCTGATGTTTAGCATCCATGAGGAAAACCAGGAAAAAGGAGGGGAGGATTCGACAAACGGCGCCGAAGGTAGGGCCGGAATTTAACTTTAACGCCCGCCCCGATTTGCAACCGCGAAAAGGGCTGCCAAGGAGCAGTAGTGCCTTTAAGGATTAGCCCGGCGGCTGATCGGTAATAGAGGGTCGTGGGCTGGGAGCCGACGGGATATAATTGGCCAGTTCGGCTTGTTGAAGCCAGTAGGCCGCAGTGGCGGCGGCTTCGTGGTGGCGCTGGCGCAAGCGGCGGTTGGCCTCCCGGGCGAGCTGCTGCCAGCTGCGGGCGGCACCGGAAAAAGCAAAGTGGCGGGTTTCGCGGCCCGGCCGGTGCAGCCGCCAGCGGTTGGTACCGCGCAGTCCCCAGGCCAGCAGGGCAATGCCCAGGCCCAGGCCAAGGGCTGCCGGCACACTGCGCAGCCAGAATTGCAAGTAACCCAGCAGGAACACGCAGATGGTAAACGCGCCCAGCAATACACCCAGCAGCCAGCGTACCGCCTGCACATCCACGCCTTCCAGCTCGCGCCAGCCAAATTGCTCCCCGTTTACTTCCAGCCCCTCGTTGGTCAGTGCTACCCGGCCATCCTCGCTACGCTCAGTGGCAAAGTGCTCGGGGGGCGGAGGTGGTAGCAGCCGGAGTTCAGGCTCTGGGGCCGCTTCAAATGGCTCGGCTGACGGCTCAGGCAACGGCTCGGGAGTAAGGAGCGGTACTGGGTCGGGCTCCGGGGCCGGGTCAGGTTCCGCAGCTGCGGGTGCTTGGTTAGCCGGCCCGGTATTGCCGGGCAGGGGCGGACCAACAAAAGCCCCGCTGGCCGTGGCCGTACGTATCCATTGGGGCGGAACGAGGCGCACAGGCGGCAGCGGGGCTTTCATACTAGCGTAGCGTGATGAGGAGCAGCAAAGCGGGCAAGTAGCGGCAGCCAGGATGGCCTGCGCGCTACGTACTCGCTCCCTACTTATTTGTTCACTTTTAACAACTCCACATCGAAGATGAGGGCGGTGTCGGGGCCAATGTCGCGGCCGGCGCCACGCTTACCGTAGGCTAGGTCGGAGGGGATGTAAAGGCGCCACTTCGAGCCTTCGGGCATCAGTTGCAGGGCTTCTGTCCAGCCGGCAATAACCTGGTTCACGCCGAACGTAGCGGGCTGGCCACGCTGGTAAGAGCTGTCGAAGACGGTGCCGTTGAGCAGCGTGCCGTGGTAGTGGGTGGTCACCGACGAGCCAGGGCCGGGCTTTGGGCCGGAGCCTTCGGTCAGGACCTCGTACTGCAAGCCGCTGGGCAGCGTTGTCACGCCGGCTTTGTTCTCGTTTTCTTTCAGGAAGGCGTCGCCTTCAGCTTTGTTGTTACTCATATCGTTGGAGTTTTGGTTGTCGTCATCATCGTCGTCGCCGTCCTGGCCGCCGCCGAGCTGCTCCTGGAGCTGCTGCATGGCGTCCTGCATCTGCTCGGGCGTGAGGCGGCTGGGCTCATTGCTGATGGCCTCTTTCATAGCCTGGGCAAAGATGTCGACGTCAAGATCGAGGCCCTGCTGGGCGAAATTGTTGGCCATGTCGCGGCCGATGATGTAGCTGATCTGCTCTTTCAAGCTATCTAAATTCATAAATCATTGATTTGCGCTGATTCTTACGCCGATGCCGCCGGTTTATTTTGGGCGGGTGTCAGGTTGAAAACCAACTGATGAAAAACAAAGTGTGGGGCCCCGCACGGGCCGCCGCTACCGTGAAGTACCGAAAACCGCCGCGAATAGATGTTGTTTTTTCCGGTCCCGCCGCTAAGTTCCTGATGGTAAAGCAAAGTTTGTGCTGGCCCCAACGCACTGAACCCCGCCGGAAGGGCAGGGTTCAGGAAAAAAGAATGAGGTCGGACGCTTAGCAGAAGTGCATTTCTTCCTCGTCGCGCAGATCAAAGTGCAGGTTGAGGCCGCGGACCTGCGACTGTAAAAAACGGAGGGAGCCCAGACCGCTCAGCAGTAGCAGCGAAGAAAGGGTGGCAGTGCTCTTTTTCATGAGGCAATGGTTAAGTAAAAAGCAGTCAGCTTATTGAATGCAAAGGTAATACGTGGTAATCGGATAATTGTTATGCAAGCAGCCTAAATTTATTAAGGCTGGCCCACGGGGGCTAACAGGGGCCTTTTCGTATTTAGCAGGCCAGCGCCACCGGCCAGTAATTGCACGTGGCTACGGGGGCATTTGAGAGGAGCGAAACGAAATAGGACAAAAAAGAAGCGGCTTGGATAATATTGCTGAGGCGGGCTGCGGGCTTTTTGGTAGTTTCGCCTTGTTTACATCATCTCATTTTTTCGTTTTACCCCCGTTATATGAAGTACTTGTTTACCATTTTACTGCTGGCAACCGTGCAACTGTCCTACGCCCAGTCCAGCCTGCTGCTCAATGGCATCCGCACCGCCACCAATGTGGGCCGAATAGCTGCCCGGGCCAATAATAACAAAACCAAAATCAAGCAGAAATCGGCCCTGGCTCCGGAGGCCACCTCGTCTTCCACCGCCTCGACGGTAGGCCAGCCGGCCCCCATCATGCCATTCACGTACCGGGGCCAAGCCGTTTCGCGGCAGCGCACCACGGCCGAAACCATAAAAGGCAAAGGCGCCTCCGAAATCCTGGCGCTCGAAGCCGCCCTCGAACAAACCCACCAGGCCTTGCTGGCCGACTCTGCCCAGTCGTTTCTGCCCGCCACTCAGAACGAGGCCATTATCGCTGCGGCCCGCAAAGCCGCCACAGTCCGCCCAGCTTGGAACTACTCGGCTTACCAGCAGGAGTTAGCTTTCTATCAGCAGGAGGAAACCCGGCGCATGGCCCCCGCGCCGGCTCCGGCCCCGGCTAAGCCCGTGCGCAAGCCCCGTAAGTAATCTGCCGGGCTAGCAGCCTCAGTCAGTAGCTGAAATTCTATTCTCGGCCCCCTTCTGCCCGGCAGAAGGGGGCTGTGGGCATTAGAAGCCAAACGGCCTATCCTCATAAAACTCCCGCACAACTCCCGCACTTTTGTATGATGTAGCGTGAACCGAAAGGCAACGAAGCCAAGCTCACGGCCGCTTGCTGTCTAAAACCTAACGAGAAGAGATGCAGTAATAGGCGCCTGCACGGCCTGGCTACCCACAAATATTAATATCCGTTGCGGGCGCGGTGCTTCACGCGTGCTTCCCAGCGCTTGCGCTTAGGCGCGATGGAGCCGCGCAGGTGCTTTTCCATCACCAGCACGGCGCAGGGAGCCGCGGCGGTGGCCCCGAAGCCGGCATTTTCGAGGTACACGGCCACTACTATTTTGGGGTTGTCGGCGGGGGCGAAGCCGACGAAGGCGGCGTGGTCGTCATCATCGTCGCCGCCGTTTTCGACGGTGCCGGTTTTGCCGGCTACCGTAATGCCCACGTCGGCGAGGCTGGAGGCGTCGGCCGTGCCGCCGCGCTGCATTACGCCAATCATGCCGGGCAGCAGGGCCTCGAAATTGGCGCTGTCGATGAGGGTATACCGCTTTTCGGTAAAGCGCGGGAGCGGCCCATCGTCGCCGATACTGCGCACGAGGTGAGGCGGGTAGTACCAGCCGCGGTTGGCAATAATGGCCGTCATGTTGGCCATTTGCAGGCCTGTCATATTGATTTCGCCCTGCCCGATGCTCAGCGAGTAGATGGAGCGGTAGGTCCAGTTACGGGTTTTGCGGGCCTTGTCGTAGTACGCGGGGGTGGGCAGGAAGCCGGAGGCCTCGCGGGGGATATCCACGCCCAGCACCGAATCGAGGCCGAACGAGCGCACGTAGCGCCGCCACTCGGCTAAGTTGGCGTGGCGGGCGGCCACGGTATCGGCCACTAAGCTATCGGGCACGCGCTGCATGAGGTTGCGCATGGTCTGGTAGAAGTAGGGGTTGCAGCTGTACTTGAGGCCCACCGTGAGGCTGCTGGGTACCGGGTGGTTGTGCACGCACTTAATCAGCGTCTGGTCGCACTTGAAGCCGGTGGTGGGCGTAATGGCCCCGAGCTGCAACGCCACGGCCGCATTCACCAGCTTGAACACCGAGCCGGGCGGGTTAGCCAGCATGGCGGGCCGGTTGAGCAGGGGCCGGTTCTCGTCGTAGAGCATCTCCGAGCGCACCTTGGCCTGGTCGGGGGCCGTGAGCGTGGCCGGGTCGTACACCGGGCCCGACACGTAGGCCAGGATTTCGCCGGTTTTGGGGTCGAGGGCCACGAGGTAGCCCTTGCGGTTACCCATGAGCTGCTCGGCGTAGGCCTGTAGTTTAGTGTCGATGGTCAGGTGCAGATCCTGGCCCTGGCGGAAGGTGGTATCGGTGGCCCAGCTGCCGCGGTTGTTGCCCACCGAGTCGATGAGCGGGTGCAGGTAGCCGACGCGCCCCATCAGCAGACCGTTGTAATACCCTTCGACGCCGCCGTTGCGCAGTTTATAAAAGCGGCCGCGCTTGGTGCGTTGGGCTTGCCTGAAAAACGCCTGGGCTTCGGCGGCCGGGTAGCCCAGCACGGCCGCGCCGGCGTTGGCGGTGTAGCGCCGGCCCACCTGGGTACTGAGCACCAGCGTGGGCCACTCCTTGCGGGCCTTGCGCACCCGCGCGGCTTCGGCCGCCGTTAGCCGCAGGTTCACGGGGTAGCCGGCCGGAGCATCATCGTAGGGGAGGGCGTTGGCGATGCGCTGCCTGATGGTGGTTGGCCCCCAGCCCAGCAGCTTGGCCAAAGCCAAGGTATCAAGCGGGGCCTTGCGCGGCAGTTTCAGCAGGTGCAAAGTGCCGGTGGCCACCAGCACCGAATCGTTGCGGTCGAGCAGGCGGCCGCGAACGAGCGAGTCGGCGCCTACTACCACGCGGCGCTGGGTAAAGGTTTCGGTGGGTTCCTGAACCTCCTGCGCCGCCACCTCGGCTGAAGGGGAGGAGCACGCCGACTGTCCAATCAGCAGCAGCAGGAGTAGCAACCCCATCTTCGACTTATAGAAAACCATGCGCATGTGCCAAAGCTAGCCAATTGCCAGCAGCGGAAGCAGCCCTTTCGGTGAACCAGCCCATTTGCCGGGCCAGCCGCCACAGGGACCAGCATTGCGGCCTGGCCGCCGGCGGGATACTGCACGGCCCCGCGCCAACATACTGGCTAACTAGGCCAGCTGGTGTGCGGGCGCTGAGCCGGTGGTGTTGGCGCGGCGGAAAAGCAGAGCCGCCCCCAGCCACAGCCCCACGAATATCGTGTTGAACCCCAGCACGCCCACCGTTCCCCAGTCCAGCGCGGGCCGCCAGATGAGCAGGGCCAGCAACGGCACCAGAAACTGGGCTAGGGCTGCGGCGAGCATCGCGCGGGCCAGGCCGTGCGCCCGCAAACGGGCCACTGCGGCCCCCACCACCGCCACCAGCAGCACCCCGCCATAGAGCAGGTTGGCCGGGTTGTCTTCGCTGCCGATTATGCCCACGGCCGCGTTCACCCACACCAGCAGCAGCGCGGCCGCTAGGCCCATGCCCACGCCCAGCCGGTACGCGGTAGTGCCGCCCCGGCCAGCTACCAACTCAAAGGCCAGCCCGGTGCCGAACAGCAGGACGCCGGCAAAAGCGAAGTCGGACCAATCCCACTGCACTTCCTGGGTGAAACGCATGGCCACGAAGGGTATCAGCAAAAGGCCCCCGGTAATCAGGGCCGGGCGAACAAGACGTTGGGTAAGTGGCATGACAGTAAAGGATTAAGGTTGCCGCGGGCCGAACAATCGACTGCGTTGCAAAGGATGTAAAAGAACTTTGTATTTCAAAGTAAGTAGGCAAATTTGTTATTGCTCTACCAACTCTAACGTTCCCGTAATCAATTGCGCGAAGCCCCGCCGTGCGCCCCCGGCCCCACCCGAAGCGGCGCGTAACGGCCGCGGCGGGCTGGGGAGTAGCAGCGGAAACAGGTGCGCCAATTATAAGTGTAGTACATTGAGTTCGCGCTGCAGAATAGTGCCAATATCTTTTACTTCTAAGCACGACACCCTCGTCCCAAATTGTAGGGGCGAGGGTGTCGTGCTTAGAAGTTGTTGATAGTTTGATAATTTAATTTCTACTACGTCGGCTCTTGTTAATTAAATCCTTGTCAAGAACAGAGCTTATATGCTTTCGCAGACCTTCTTCAAAATCCCTTCTCCCGGCAATACTGTTGTCATACATTAATACGCGAAAAGGAGAAACATCAAAAGGAAGCTTTACAGTTGCTCTATTGGCAAGAAGAATGACAGGCTTGTTTATGCCATGAGCATAGCCAAGTTCGTAATAAACATTCGCATTATTAGGTGTTATTTCGGCAATTACAAACTCTGAATCAGTTATTGATTGAACAATATCAGATATTATCATGCCAGGACCATAAGTGTCACTTGCAAGCTTCGCCTCTAGTTCAAACTCGTTGCAAACATTTTTAATAACTTCTTCATGAATATCAGTAAACTCTTTTGTGAATTGCATTACAACAAAAACTTCGCCTCTTTCGCCAGAAACCTGTAGGTTTCTAACTTTAACATCTGTATCGTCTAAGCAGAATATGCCGACTTGGCTGCTTGGAATAGAAAAGGGTAGTACAACTGCTAAAACCTCAACCTCATCAACTGAAAGGCTTACTCTAGAACCTCTAACAGAGACTTTGACTGAATATCGTCGATTCGCTCTTAAAGATTCTCTACTGCCTCCACTAGCATGGTCAACCCATTTTTCGCCATCCCATTGCCTAATGCAAAAAGCTCCGTATGCACCAATTCCAGCATTCAATTGTACGCCAGTTGCTGCGTCATAATAAAATATAATTTCACATCCGTTGTTATCTTCTATTTTGCTAAATTCAATGTCAGCACTGATTTCACCACCAGCAAACTGTGCATTAGACATGGCTATTCCAACCTCTAAGCCAACTCTCTCGTCTTCACCTTTGGCATTTTTAATAGGATATGGCTTGCCATGAAATGTTACAAGTTCTTTACTGGTGTCAAAATTTCCTTGAATGATGGCCCATTTAAGCGACGGTGCAGATGGCATAAGTCCGATTGTTGAAGAAAAAATACACTTGTATTAAACAAATCTACATATTCCGCCGATACTGCCCACCAACCTCAAATAGGGCGTTCGTAATCTGGCCGAGCGAGCAGAACTTGACGGTGTCCATTAGCTCCTCGAAGAGGTTGCCGTTGGCCACGGCGACTTGCTGCAGGTGCTTGAGGCGCGCGGGGGCCTCGGCGGCGTTGCGGGCCTGCAGGGCCTCCAGCATCGTAATCTGGTACTGCTTCTCCTCCTCGGTGGCCCGGATTACCTCGGCGGGTACCACCGTGGGCGAGCCCTTCGACGAGAGGAAGGTGTTGACGCCGATGATGGGGTACTCGCCCGTGTGCTTGAGCATCTCGTAGTGCATGCTCTCCTCCTGAATCTTGCCGCGCTGGTACATGGTTTCCATGGCCCCGAGCACGCCGCCGCGCTCCGTGATGCGGTCGAACTCGGTGAGCACGGCCTCTTCCACTAGGTCGGTCAGCTCCTCGATGATGAACGAGCCCTGGAGCGGGTTTTCGTTCTTGGCCAGGCCCAGCTCGCGGTTGATGATGAGCTGAATGGCCATGGCCCGGCGCACCGACTCCTCGGTGGGCGTGGTAATGGCCTCATCGTAGGCGTTGGTGTGCAGGCTGTTGCAGTTGTCGTAGATGGCGTACAGGGCCTGCAGGGTGGTGCGGATGTCGTTGAAGTCGATTTCCTGGGCGTGCAGGCTCCGGCCGCTGGTCTGGATGTGGTACTTCAACATCTGCGAGCGGGCGTTTGCGCCGTACTTCAGCTTCATGGCCTTGGCCCAGATGCGGCGGGCCACCCGGCCAATCACGGCGTACTCGGGGTCGATGCCGTTGGAGAAGAAGAACGAGAGGTTGGGGGCGAAGTCATTCACGTCCATACCCCGGCTCACGTAGTACTCCACAAACGTGAAGCCGTTGCTCAGCGTGAGGGCCAGCTGGGTGATGGGGTTGGCGCCGGCCTCGGCAATGTGGTAGCCCGAAATCGACACCGAGTAGAAGTTGCGAACCTTCTCGTCGATGAAGTACTGCTGCACGTCGCCCATCAGGCGCAGGGCGAATTCGGTGGAGAAAATGCAGGTGTTTTGCGCCTGATCTTCCTTGAGAATATCGGCCTGCACGGTGCCGCGCACCTGCGTGAGCGTGCGGGTTTTGATGGACTCATATACCTCGGCGGGCAGCACCTGGTCGCCGGTTACGCCGAGCAGCATGAGGCCTAGGCCGTCGTTGCCCTCGGGCAGCGGGCCCTGGTAGTGGGGGCGGGGCTGGCCGTAGCCCTGGTAGATTTCGTCGATTTTCTGGCTAACCTCGTCTTCCAGGCCGTGCTCCTTAATATAGAGCTCGCACTGCTGGTCAATGGCCGCGTTCATGAAGAAGGCGGCCAGCGTAGCGGCGGGACCGTTGATGGTCATGGACACCGACGTGCTCGGGTTGGCCAGGTTGAAGCCCGAGTAGAGCTTCTTGGCATCGTCGAGGCAGGCAATGCTCACGCCGGCGTTGCCGATTTTACCGTATATGTCGGGCCGCACATCCGGGTCTTCGCCGTAGAGCGTTACCGAGTCGAAGGCCGTGCTCAGGCGCTTGGCGGGCAGGCCCATGCTCACGTAGTGGAAGCGGCGGTTGGTGCGCTCGGGGCCACCTTCGCCGGCAAACATGCGGGTGGGGTCTTCGCCCTCGCGCTTGAATGGGAACACGCCGGCCGTGTACGGGAACTCGCCGGGCACGTTCTCCTGCAGCTGCCAGCGGAGCAAATCGCCCCAGGCCGTATAGCGCGGCAGGCTCACCTTCGGAATCTGGGTGCCCGACAAGCTCTGGGTGTGCGTTTGGAGGCGTAGCTCCTTGTCGCGCACCTTGAACACGAACTCGGGGGCCTTATAGGCGGCTACCGTTTGCGACCAGTTCTCCAGGAGCTTCCAGTTCTGACCGTCCAGGCGGAGCTTGACCTCCTCGAAGGTGCTTTCCAGGCCGGCCACGAGTGTTCCGGGCTCGACTCCGGCAGGGCTTGCGCCGCCGCCGCTACCAATTCCTCCGGCACTGCTTGCTGGCCGGTCGTTGCCGAGGCTTTCAACGGCTCCGACGGCTTGTCGGATTCCATAGAGCTGCTGCGCTGTGGCAGACTGTTTTTGAACCCACTGGTCATACTGGCGGTTGGTTTCGGCTATTTCGGAAAGGTACCGCGTGCGGTGCGGCGGAATGATGTAAATCTTCTCGGAGTCCTCCACCGAGGTTTCGAGCTTCGAGGCAAAGGCGTGGCCGGTGCGCTCCTCTATAGTGGCCAGTACGGCGCGGTACAGCCGGTTCATGCCCGGGTCGTTGAACTGGGAGGCGATGGTGCCGAAGACCGGCATGGTATCAGTCTGCTTGTCCCAGAGGCCGTGGTTGCGCTGGTACTGCTTGCGCACGTCGCGCAACGCATCCAGGGCGCCCCGCTTGTCGAACTTGTTAAGAGCAATAACGTCGGCGAAATCGAGCATGTCGATTTTCTCCAGCTGGGTGGCCGCGCCGTACTCGGGCGTCATCACGTAGAGGCTGGCGTCGGAGTGCTCGATGATTTCGGTGTCGGACTGGCCGATGCCGGACGTTTCGAGGATAATCAGGTCGAAGTCGGCGGCCCGCACCACGTCTACGGCGTCCTGCACGTACTTGCTCAGGGCCAGGTTGCTCTGGCGCGTGGCCAAACTGCGCATGTATACCCGGGGCGAGTTAATGGCATTCATCCGGATCCGGTCGCCGAGCAGCGCCCCGCCGGTTTTGCGCTTGCTGGGGTCGACGGAAATAATGGCAATGGTCTTCTCGGGGAAGTCCATCAGAAAGCGTCGTACCAACTCATCCACGAGGCTCGACTTGCCTGCGCCGCCCGTGCCGGTGATACCGAGGATTGGCGTTGCCAGCTTGCCGTCCTTATCGGTAGCAGAAGCGCTGCCAGCGTTCAGCTTTTTGCTGACTGCTAAGAACTCCTCCGGAAAGTTTTCGGCGGCCGAAATCAGGCGGCCAATGTCGCGGGCGTTCTTGTCTTTGAGGTGGTCGGCCTCGCCGTTCAGGTTCTGGCCGGTCGGGAAGTCGGCCTGTTCGAGCAGGTCGTTAATCATGCCCTGCAGGCCCATGGCGCGGCCATCGTCGGGCGAGTAGATGCGGGTGACGCCGTGGCTCATCAGGTCCTCGATTTCGGAGGGCAGAATCACGCCGCCGCCGCCGCCAAAGAGCTTGATGTGGCCCGCGCCACGCTCCTTCAGCAAATCGTGCATGTACTTGAAGTACTCGTTGTGGCCGCCCTGGTAGGAGGTAATGGCAATGGCCTGGGCATCCTCCTGAATGGCGCAATCCACGATTTCCTGCACCGAGCGGTTGTGGCCCAGGTGAATAACCTCGGCGCCGCTGCTCTGAATGATGCGGCGCATAATATTGATGGCGGCATCGTGCCCATCGAACAGCGCGGCGGCCGTTACAATGCGGACGTGGTTTTTAGGTTTATAAGGCGCTACGGGAGCTTGCATATCGAAGGGCGGTTTGGGTGGGTTTTGGTAGGGCTAAGGTACGAAACAGGCAGCGGGGGCGCGTTGCAAGCGCCCGAAACCGGAGGCAATGCGCAAAAGTAGCAGGCCGGCA
This sequence comes from Hymenobacter amundsenii, assembly GCF_002204745.1. Classification (GTDB taxonomy): domain Bacteria; phylum Bacteroidota; class Bacteroidia; order Cytophagales; family Hymenobacteraceae; genus Hymenobacter; species Hymenobacter amundsenii. The sequence goes on along the minus strand of NZ_NIRR01000016.1, from coordinate 72,512 downwards.
TTTACTCAAACACGGTAGTTTTACGCCATGCCGAAACGAATGACCCGGAATTTGCAGGTTGTATTCCTGATACTGATATTACTTGGGTTACTTGCTTGGTTGATTGGGTCCTCTATGCCGGCCTTCATACCCGGCAAGAGTGCCAATAACTTGTACGCCCTACAGCCGGAGTACAGTTCAGGTAATGCAGCAGAAGCCCGGAAAGCCTACTACGCAACCGAAGAAGCTTGGCGCACCAGCCGCAACTCCTGGCTCGATGTCGGCTCTGGCGTAGCTATCAGCAGCCTCACGATTCTGTTGTTTCTACGCGCCAACCGGGTACAAACCTGGGCACGTTTCCGGCGGCTAAAAACCGTTGGTAAAAGTGCGTTTGTTATCTGGCTGAACGCCGGCTGGGCTTTGTTGTTTGCCTCCCTTTACTGGTACTATTATTACCGGAGCCTGCGCGGCGACTTTCGGCCCATGGCCGATACCACTGCCATTCCACTGATGTATGGGCAGATAGCCTTGTTTGGAGGCTGGCTCGCCAGCAATGCGTTATTTCTGCTGGCTGTATGGCCCGCCCAGTTGCCTGCGTTACTGTTTGAGAAACCCAAATACAGCTCGTGGCCTGCCATGCTGGTCGATGCGGTGGTATTCTTGCCACTTATGTTTACTGGACTCTACACCGTTGCGATTATCATCGACGGAGACCACCTGACAGTTCCCGTTGCGCTGCTGTTCTTCTATCTGCTAATTGTTCTACGGGCGGGATACATGCGGGCAATAAACGAACGATAACAGCGGCTATGGCTGCAGAAGAGGCTGCTGAAGCAATACAGGAGCCGCAAGTCTGTAGCGCGAAGCTCCAGCTTCGCGCTACAGACTTGCGGCTCCTCTCTGTGAACTCTAAAGACACAAAAAAATGCCCCGGCGTTTCGGCCGGGGCATTTCCATAAGAGCAATTGCATCAGTTACGCCTCCACCGGCTTCTTTGCTTTGGCCTTGGCCTTCACGTCTGGAATCAGGTTGTGGGGGTTAATGACGAACTTCTTGGCCACGCCGCTGTCGAATTCCTCGTAGCCGCGGGGCGCGTCGTCGAGGCTGATGACTTCCACGTTCACGGCCTTGGCAATCTGCACCTTGTCGTAGAGAATAGCCTGCATGAGCTGGCGGTTGTAGCTCATCACGGGCGTCTGGCCGGTATGGAACGAGTGGCTTTTGGCCCATCCCAAGCCGAAGCGGATCGAGAGGTTGCCTTTCTGGGCGGCCTTGTCCTTGGCGCCCGGGTCTTCGGTTACGTAGAGGCCGGGAATGCCGATAGAACCACCGGCGCGGGTTATTTCCATGAGCGAGTTGAGCACTGCCGCCGGTACTTCCTTTTTAGAGTCGGAGCCATGACCGCTGGCCTCGAAGCCCACGCAGTCAATGGCGCAGTCGATTTCCGGCACGCCCAGAATCTGGGTTATCTGCTCGGTCAGGGTCGCGTCGAGCGTCAGGTCGACGGTTTCGCAGCCGAACGAGCGGGCGTGCGCGAGGCGGGCCTTGTTCATGTCGCCCACGATTACCACGGCGGCACCCAGCAGCTGGGCCGAAGCCGCCGCGGCCAGCCCCACCGGCCCGGCGCCGGCAACGTACACGGTCGTGCCCGGGCCCACGCCAGCCTTCACCGCCCCGTGGAAACCCGTCGGGAAAATGTCGCTCAGCATGGTCAGGTCCCGGATTTTCTCCATCGCCTGGTCTTTGTTCGGGAACCGGAGCAGGTTAAAATCAGCGTAGGGCACCATTACGTACTCGGCTTGGCCACCAATCCAGCCGCCCATGTCCACGTAACCATAGGCGCCCCCGGCGCGGCCGTCGTTCACGTTCAGGCAGATGCCGGTTTTCATTTCCTTGCAGGTGCGGCAGCGGCCGCATGCCACGTTAAAGGGAACCGAAACCAGGTCGCCCTTCTTAAGGAACTCCACGTCGGTGCCTATCTCAATCACCTCGCCGGTTATTTCGTGGCCCAGAATCAGGCCGGCGGGGGCCGTGGTACGGCCGCGTACCATGTGCTGGTCGGAGCCGCAGATATTGGTCGATATAACTTTCAGTACTACGCCGTGGGTTATCTTTTTGCCTTTCGGGTTTTTTAGCTCCGGAAAGTCGATATCCTGAACGGCTACTTTGCCGGGTTCCAGGTAAACTACGCCTCTGTTGTTAGCCATACTAGTGGGTTTTGGGAGTGGTAGATAAGGTGTAAGACGCCAAACGCAGCCTTCGCAATAGAGGAAGACCGCCGTTTGGTGTTCTAATAAAAGGTCGGTTGGCGCCATAAGGTTTGCGGCGGCGCTAACGCGAGCCGGCCGCAACCAGCTACTTCAGCGCCTTCATGCCGGCTTCGGCCACCGTGTGGTCGTTCTCCACCGAGTCGCCCGACACGCCAATGGCCCCCACGATTTCATCGCCATGCTTAAGTGGGATGCCACCGGGGAACGTAATGAGGCCACCGTTGGAGTGCTCGATGCCGAAGAGTGAGCCGCCGGGCTGCGAGAGGCCGCCGATAGCACCGGTAGGCATGTCGAAGAAGCGGGCCGTTTTGGCCTTCTTGATGGAGATGTCGAGCGAACCGAGCCAGGCGCCATCCATGCGGGCAAACGCCACGAGGTTGGCTCCGGCATCCACCACGGCAATGTTCATTTTTACGCCCATTTCCTGCGACTTCTGGCGGGCGGCTTCGATAATCTGCTGGGCTTGTTGGAGGTTGATAGAGCTCATGAGAACGGGTTTGGTGAGTGAGATTGTACGCAGGTATAAGTCGAAAGACGAAAATAGGTTAGATACGAGTTGTTGGGTGCTAGCCCAAGGTCCCGCCGTGGCAGACCGGGCTAGTCGCGGGCAGGTGGCGGGCCGGTTAAGTCTGCGGAGCCGTTGCGGCAGCTACACGAACTCGTGCCCTCGGTTGTCGCCGCGGTGGTGGCGGGCATCGAGGTCGCGGTTGAGCTGGAAGGCGGCGCTGATGAGGGCCAGGTGGGTAAAGGCCTGCGGATAATTGCCGATTTGGGCACCATGGGGGCCAATCTGCTCCGAGTACAAACCCAGCGGACTAGCGAAACCGAGCACCTTCTCGAACAGCAGCCGGGCCTTGTCCAGGTCGCCGGCCCGCGACAGGTTCTCAATGTACCAGAACGAGCACATGGTAAACGTGCCTTCCTGGCCGGTAAGCCCGTCGGTTGCCCCGCCGTCGAGGTGGTAGCGAAACACCAGCGAGTCGATAACCAGCTCCTGCTCGATGGCCCGCATCGTGGACTGCCAGCGTGGTTCGGCCGGGCTGAACATCCGGATCAGGGGTAGGAGTAGGGCAATAGAATCGAGCACCTCACCGCCTTTATACTGCACGAATGCCTGCTTTTCCTCGCTCCAAAAGTTATTGTACACCTCCTCGTAAATCTCGTTACGCACCCGGTGCCAGTCGGCCAGCGGGGCCGGGAAGGAGCGGTCCTCGGCAATGCTGATGGCACGGTCCAGGGCCACCCAGCACATCATCTTGGCCGAGAGAAAGTGCTGTTCCTGGTCGCGCACTTCCCAGATGCCATGGTCGGGCCGCTGCCAGTTCTCGGCCACGAAGTCCACGAGCCGGCAGATCTGCTGCCAGAAGGCGTAGGTGATGGCCCCGCCGTACTTATTATAGAGATAAATGGTGTCGAGCAGCTCTCCGTAAATATCGAGCTGGAACTGCTGGGCCGCGCCGTTGCCGATGCGCACGGGCCGCGAGTCGCGGTAGCCACTCAGGTGCTCCAGCTCCTGCTCAGGCAAATCGGGCGAGCCATCGACGCGGTACATGAGCTGGAGGTCGGCGGCATCGGCCAGCTGCTCGCACCGGGCCATAATCCAGTGCAGAAACGCCTTCGATTCGCCCGTAAAACCCAGGCGCAGGAAGGCATACATCGTGAAGGCCGCGTCGCGCACCCAGGTAAAGCGGTAATCCCAGTTGCGGGAGCCACCCACGGCCTCGGGTAGCCCGAAGGTGGCGGCGGCCACCGTCGAGCCGTGTTTGAGGGAGGTGAGCAGCTTGAGCGTGATGGCCGAGCGCATCATTATTTCGCGCCAGCGGCCGGTGTAAGTGCTGCTTTCCACCCACTCGCGCCAGAAGCTGAGCGTATCGGCAAAGGCGCCTTCGGTGTAGTGGTTCAGGTCGCGGGCAATAAAATCGGGGTCATCGACGGGTGTGGCCTCAATCACGAAGCTGGCTGTTTCGCCCGCGTGCAGGGTCCAGCTGCCCACCGCGTCGCCGTCGGGGGTGACCTCCAGCGGGTGGCTGCTCAGGAGCCGGAACTGCAGGTGGGCATCCGCCGTTTCGAGCCCCCGGAACAGCAGGCTGCCATCGGCCTGGGTTTCCACGCGGTGAGGGGCGCGGGCGTAATCGAAGCGGGGGGCGCAGTGCAGCTGAAAGGTGAGGGTGCCCTTAATTACGCGCAGGCTGCGGACCACAGCGCAGTTCTGCTCGTGGCGCTTAACGGGCATGAAATCGGTGAGCTCGGCCAGGCCGCCTTCCAACAAAAACCGCGTCAGCAGCACGCCCGTGTTGGGCAGGTAGAGCTGCTTGGTGCGCACCTCGCCCTCGGCCCCGGCAGGTTGGATGGACCAGGCGCCGCCCTTCTCCGCATCGAGTAAGGCCGCGAAAATGGTGGGCGAATCGAAGCGGGTAAAGGGTAGATAATCGAGCGAACCGGCCTTCGATACCAGGGCTACGGTGTGCAGGTTGCCAATCAGGCCGTAGTCTTCGAGCGGAGTGGTTTGGGACATATGGAGCAGGGGGAGGAGCGGTGAAGTTGGTTGGCTAGCTTGAAGCTTTGCCAGGCGCATACCGCCCTAATAACGCAAACTGAGCTAGGTCTGGCGAGCTTTTTGGTTGAATTTCGCCGCTCTCTACCGCCGAGCTACTGCGTCGCCGTAGCATATCCCGGCGGCGTTGCGTACCTTTGAAGCTAGAAAAAACTGCCCTCTGTGAAGAACATCCGCAATTTCTGCATCATTGCCCACATCGACCACGGCAAAAGCACGCTCGCCGACCGCCTGCTCGAATTCACGAGCACGGTGGCTAAGCGCGACATGCAGGCCCAGCTGCTCGACAACATGGACTTGGAGCGGGAGCGCGGCATCACCATCAAGAGCCACGCCATCCAGATGCAGTTTCCCTACAAAGGGGAAATCTACACGCTCAACCTGATCGACACGCCCGGCCACGTCGACTTTAGCTACGAAGTAAGCCGTAGCATTGCCGCCTGCGAAGGCGCACTGCTCATCGTCGACGCCTCGCAGGGCATTGAGGCCCAGACGATTTCCAACCTCTACCTCGCCATCGGGGCCGACCTGGAAATCATCCCCGTCCTCAATAAAATCGACCTGCCCCATGCCATGCCCGAGGAGGTGAGCGACGAAATCGTGGACCTCATCGGCTGCGAGTACGAAGACATCCTGCACGCCTCCGGCAAAACCGGCCTCGGCATCGAAGGCATTCTCAACGCCATCATCGAGCGGGTGCCGGCTCCCAAAGGCGACCCTGAAGCACCGCTCCAGGCCCTGATTTTCGACTCGGTCTTCAATTCCTACCGCGGTATCGAGGTGCTGTTCCGCATCAAGAACGGCACCATGCGCAAGGGCGACAAGCTTCGCTTCATGGCCACCGGCAAGGAGTACGGCGCCGACGAAATCGGCATTTTGGGCCTCAACCAGGAACCCCGCCAGGAAATGGCGGCCGGCAACGTAGGCTACCTCATCTCGGGCATCAAGGAAGCCCGCGAAGTGAAAGTGGGCGATACCATTACCCACGTCGCCAACCCCACCAAGGATGCCATCAAGGGCTTTGCCGATGTGAAGCCGATGGTTTTCGCCGGCATCTACCCCGTCGATACCACCGAGTACGAGGAGTTGCGCTCGTGCATGGAGAAGCTTCAGCTCAACGACGCCTCGCTGGTCTGGGAGCCCGAAACGTCGGTGGCCCTGGGCTTCGGTTTCCGCTGCGGCTTCCTGGGCATGCTGCACATGGAAATCGTGCAGGAGCGCCTGGAGCGCGAGTTCAACATGACGGTGATTACCACTGTGCCCAGCGTGCAGTTCCACGCCACCGGCACCAAAGACCAGCTGCTGACCATCAACGCCCCGAGCGAAATGCCGGAGCCGAACATGATCAAGTACATCGAGGAGCCCTTCATCAAGGCCCAGATCATCACGGCTGCCGATTACGTAGGGCCCATCATCACGCTCTGCATGGACAAGCGCGGCGTCATCAAAGGCCAGAGCTACCTGACTTCCGAGCGGGTGGAGATGACCTTCGAACTGCCGCTTTCGGAAATCGTGTTCGACTTCTTCGACAAGCTCAAAACCATCAGCCGCGGTTACGCCTCGCTCGATTACGAGCTGATCGGCTTCCGCGAGTCAGACATGGTCAAGCTCGACATCATGCTCAACGGCGAGAAGGTCGATGCGCTGTCGGCCATTGTGCACCGGAGCAAGAGCTACGAGTGGGGCCGCCGCCTCTGCGAAAAGCTGCGCGAGTTGCTGCCCCGCCAACAGTTCGAAATTGCCATCCAGGCCAGCATTGGCCAGAAAATTATATCCCGCGAAACGGTGAAAGCCCTGCGCAAAAACGTAATTGCCAAGTGCTACGGCGGCGACATCAGCCGCAAGCGCAAGCTGCTCGAAAAGCAGAAGGAAGGCAAGAAGCGCATGCGTCAGGTTGGCTCCGTTGAAATTCCACAGGAGGCCTTCCTGGCCGTTCTTAAGCTTGACTGACGACTAAAACTTGCCGTTGACAGGCGCGTTTTTGTGTGCGCCCCTTCTTCGTTTTTCCATTTGATGCACTTCTTAACCGGGCGTGTGTTGCTAACCCCCAAATCATGTCCAACCACCTCGTTAAGAATTGTCGCAGCCACGACCAGCTAGAGAAAATCCGCAAGGGCCAGGAGCGCAAGTTCCGCTGGCGGGACGATTGGCCCACGATGGAAAAGGCGCTGCTTGAAGCCGGTGCTGAAGCTATTGCGGCCCACGAAGCATCCGTTGCGGTTGAGGGCAATGACAACGACACGCAAACCAACTAAGCAGTACCCGCATCCTTATTCAGGAAGCAGTAAAGGCCGGCTTCCCCTGGGAAAGCCGGCCTTTATTGCTGATGGATGCTGGATTACGGAGAGTGATTAGGCAAAGGGCGTAACAGCCGTTTCGTTTACTGCACCTTTGGGGTCCGGACCGTATTCGTTAGGTCCATTATCACCTTCTGTGCAAGCAAGAATAAGGTTGTAGATGGGAATCAGCACAAACCAGCCGCTTTTGCCCACATCATGCATCCGACGGATGGCAAGGGCAATGCCAGGTACGATTACGGCCAGCGAATAGATCGTGCTAATAATCTGACGACCGAAGATGGCCCCGTCTATAAAGCCCAATATCATAGAGACTATGATATTGAATAAGAAGAAATACCAATACTCGGCCCGACGGGCCCGGCCGGTAAACTGGGCGTACTTGTCTTTGAGAACTTGTAAATAATAGTTCATGCGGTGTTAAGAAGTGGTGGCGAATGAATGAGCTGCCAAGATATATATTCCTGAATTTACAACTGACTATTGCCGCTTTCTCCCGACACCTTAACCCTTTCGTAATATGACCACTGCCCCCGACGCCACGACCTACCGCCTCATCGACGGCAAGCAAACCGCCGAGGCCATCAAAGAAGAGATTGCCACCGAGGTGACCGAGCGGAAAGCTGCCGGTCATAAAACGCCTCACTTAGCTGCTATTCTGGTGGGCCACGATGGGGGTTCGGAAACCTATGTGCGCAACAAAGTGCTGGCCTGCGAACGGGTAGGATTCGAAAGCACCCTGCTGCGCTACGAGGATACCATCACGGAAGCCGAACTGCTGGCCAAGGTGGCCGAGTTGAATGAGGATCCGGCCATCGATGGCTTCATTGTGCAACTGCCGCTGCCCCGCCACATCGATACCAACAAGGTGATTGAGGCGGTGCGGCCCGAGAAGGACGTCGACGGTTTTCACCCGATGAACATTGGCCGCATGGTGGCCGGTCTGCCGGCCCTATTGCCCGCTACGCCCTCGGGCATCGTGGAGCTGCTGCGCCGCTACGAACTGCCCACCGACGGCAAGCACTGCGTAGTTATCGGCCGCTCAAACATTGTGGGTACGCCGGTTAGTATCTTGCTGGCCAAAAACTTGGAGCCCGGTAACTGCACGGTTACTTTATGCCACTCCCGCACCCAAAACCTGGCCGAGATTACCCGTGCCGCCGATATTCTGGTGGCTGCCCTGGGCCGCCCTGAGTTCGTGACGGCCGATATGGTGAAACCCGGCGCGGTGGTTATCGACGTGGGTACGACCCGGGTAGAGGACGCGACCAAGAAATCGGGCTGGGCGCTGAAAGGCGACGTGAACTTTGCCGAAGTGGCCCCGCTCACGTCCTACATCACGCCCGTACCCGGCGGCGTGGGGCCCATGACCATCGCCATGCTGTTACTCAACACCTTGCGGGCCGCGAAGGGGGAAGTATACCCAAGTAAGAATTCCTGAGAACTGAGGCAAGAAGGGGCCACCCAAAATCCAATTAAAACCGGCTTCGGCTTTCAGAATCCGGGGCCGTGTGGTACTTTTAATGTCGGTCCGCCGGGAAAGGAGCTAATTGCCGTGGCAATTGGACTACCCGGCGGTCCGACTTGCTTTTTCTGAGAATACCACCCGTTTTGCTGCACGAACTTCCCGTTATGTCGGCCGCCGCCCCGGCTGAGCCGGCCGCCGCTGCCTCGCTGCCCGTTATGGAGCAGTTCTATACCATTCAGGGCGAGGGCTACAACACCGGCCGCGCCGCCTACTTCATCCGCCTCGGCGGCTGCGACGTGGGCTGCGTGTGGTGCGATGTGAAAGAGTCCTGGCCCATTGATGCGCATCCGCGCCACACCCTGCCGGACCTGGTAGCGGCCGTTACAGCCCACCCCGGCCGCAATGTGGTGGTTACCGGGGGCGAGCCGCTTATGCACGAGCTGGGGCCGCTCACGGCCGCTCTGCAGGCTGCGGGCTGTCAGACCTGGATCGAAACCAGCGGTGCCTACCCGCTCAGCGGAAATTGGAACTGGATTTGCGTATCGCCCAAGAAGTTCAAGGCCCCGCTGCCGACGGTGCTGGCGGTGGCCCACGAGCTCAAAATCATCGTCTTCAACAAAAGCGACTTTGCCTGGGCTGAAGAGCACGCTGCGCTGGTCGGCCCCAACTGCCGCCTGTACCTGCAGCCCGAATGGAGCAAGGCTTCGGCCATGACGCCGCTCATTGTGGATTACGTGAAGGACCACCCGCGCTGGCAGGTGTCGCTCCAGACCCATAAGTACCTCGATATTCCCTAGCGCCCTTTTCCTACTTGCTTATGCGTCGTTCGCTTCTCGTGCCACTGGTAGTACTGCTGACTGCTGGGGGGCTGTTGCCCGAATCGGCCGCTGGCCAGGCCCGCCTGAATACCACTAACACCAAGGCCCGCAACCTGTGGGAGAAGGCGCAGGGCCAGGCCAAGGCCCGGGACTTCAATAAGGCCATCGAAACGCTGGGGCAACTCAATGAGAAGTTTCCTTCGTTGGGGGAGCCTTACCTGTTTAAAGGGTCGCTGCTGCGGGCCATGGGCGAGAGCCAGGCAGCTTTCGAGGCCTACCGCACGGGCCTGCCCAAGCTGCCCGTCGATGCTTCCCATGCCAACGACTATTTCACGCTGGGCGAGTTGGCCATTAGCTTCGGCGACTATGCTACGGCCACCGATAATTACCAGAAATACCTGAAAACGGCTGCCAAGAGCCAGCGCAACATTCCGCGGGCGCAACGGCAGCTGCTCAATTGCGCTTTTGCGGCCAAGGCCATGGCCGCGCCCACCGGCCCCGAGCCCGAACGCCTGCCCGACCCGCTCAACACGTTCCTGTTCCAGTACTTTCCGGCCCTCACCGCCGACAGCCGCTTTCTGCTCTTCACGGCCGGCCCACCTCAGCCAGCGGCGAAGACCTGTTTGTGAGCCGCCAGAATCCCGATGGTACGATGGGCGCCCCGGCCTCCATCTCGCCTGCCATCAATACGTCCTACAACGAAGGGGCGGGGGCTATTTCCGGCGACGGCAAGACGCTGGTATTTGCCTCCTGCGACCGGCCCAACTCGGTGGGCAACTGCGACCTGTATATTTCGCGGCGCACCGGCAACAACTGGAGCAAACCCGTGAACCTGGGCCGCAACGTAAACTCGACCGAGTGGGACTCTCAGCCCACGCTCTCGGCCGATGGGCGCACGCTCTACTTCACCAGTACCCGGCGCGGCGGTCAGGGCCAGGAAGATATCTACGTGACGACCCTCGACGAGCAGGGCAACTGGACGTCCGCCCGCAACCTGGGTACGCCCGTGAATACGGCCGGCAAAGACATGGCCCCCTTCATCCACGCCAGCGGTAGCACGCTCTACTACGTCACCGATGGGCTGGTGGGCATGGGCGGGCTAGACGTGTACCGTTGCGAGCTGGCGGCCGATGGCAAGTGGGAAGCACCCCGCAACCTGGGCTACCCGCTCAATACCTTCGAAAATGAGGCCTCCCTGTTTATCAGCTCCGACAACCGCCGGGGCTTTTGCTCACGCTCGCGGGCCGCCGTGCCGGGCGTGAAGCAGGAGCGCGACCGGCCGGTGGAGCTTTTCGGCTTCGAGGTGCCCAAAGCCGTGCAGGCCCGCGAAACCAGCACCTACACCCAGGGCCGGGTGTTCGATGCCGTGACTAAAAAGCCCATTGCTGCCGACGTGCAGCTTTACGACCTCAATACCAACGAACTGGTACAGTACGTGGGCTCCGATGCCGAAACCGGCGAATACACAGTTGTGCTCAACGAGGGCCGGCAATACGCTATGTACGCCGCCGCCAACAAATACCTGATGCGTAGCCTAAGCTTCGACTACAGCAGCCGCCGCAGCTTCGATCCGCTTACCCTCGACCTCTACCTCGACCCCGTGCGGGCCGGCCGCAGCATCGTGCTCAACAACCTGTTCTTCGACGTGAACCAGTACGCACTTCAGCCCAAGTCGCGCACCGAGCTCAACCGGTTGGTGGCTTTCATGAAACAATATCCCGAAATACAGGTGGAGGTATCGGGCCACACCGACGATGTGGGTTCTGATGACGACAATATGGTGCTGTCGCAGAACCGGGCCAAGTCGGTGTATACGTACTTAGTTGGGCAGGGCCTACCAGCTACCCGCCTGCGTTACAAAGGTTACGGCGAGTCGCGCCCGCTAATGCCCAACGATTCCGAGGAGCACCGCCAGCAAAACCGCCGCATCGAGTTGCGGATTCTATAGTACCATCCGAACGCTTCAAACGACGCTTGCGGCTCTCAAGTCAGTGAAACTCCAATCGAGAAGAGGACAATTACGCTAGTAATTGCACTTTTTTTGATTGGAGTTTTTCTTTTTAATAGTACAATCAAAGGTCTGATACTGAGAGTTATAAGTTTTGGTGATAAAAGTTATTGATTAGAATAGTGATAAAAAAACATTTCATAGTTTAATTATTTGCTATACATTTGACTATTCCCAGATAACAGTCAGTTACCGGGAATCAGCCGATCCAAGGAGTGCTCAGCACCAATTGCAGCCGGCCGTAAGTCAGTCTTCATTATTTCTTCCACTTTTCCCACTTCCTCATCATGAAGAAAGTTACCCTTTTCGTCTGCCTGCTAGCGGGTGTACAGAGCGCCGTACTGGCGGGTCCTCGCACCGACAACCCAACCACCAGCCTGACGGCCCGTGCCACGGCTCTTACCCGCGCCATTGCCGACAAAATCCGGCTCGATGAAGGCCAGTACCTGCGCCTCAAGCAGCTCAACCTACGTATGCTAGCCGACCAGGAGGACCTGAAGACACGCTTCGCCGCCGACCAGTCCATCCTCGACCAGCGCCTGTCCGACTCGCAGCTGCACTACGAAATGGCCCTGCTCGATATGCTCCGGCCGGCGCAGCTTTCCCTGTTCAATCAGCACCGGGCCAGCATGACGGCCTTGGGTACACCGGTCAACTAGCACCGCTGGCCCTGCCCGGTGCTGCCTCGCAGAGCGTGGCGCCGGGTGGGCTGCCCGTAATCAGTTTCCTTAAATATAATATTGTTTATATCATATTAAATGTGTACCTTCAGAATAGGCTTCCGGCCTGCTCTGCACCAGTCCATTTTTCCCACCTAAACCTCACCGTTATGAAAAACGTATTCGCTTGCTTGGCTTTCGCCGCATTCGTAATGGGCGGAATTGTCGCCCAGGCCACCCCCAGCGACGGAGGAACTAGCATTGCTGAGCGGGCCACAGCCATGACCTGGCGCATTGCTGAGCGCACCCAGCTCAGCGAGGGCCAGTACATCAAGCTGCGCCGCCTCAATGTATCGTTGCTCACTGAAACTGCCGAACTACGTAAGGAGTTCAAGGCCGACCCCGCCAGCCTCGACCGCGCCCTGGCCGACGTCCAGATGCGCTACGAATGGGACGTGGCCGCCGTGCTGCAACCTAAGCAACTAGCCGTTTACGACGGCTTGAAATCAGAGTTTACAGCTGCTAACATCCGCTGATTATTAAACACTTAGCAGCTTATGGTTACAGTAGTACCCGAACACAAAAAAGCCCGCATATGCGGCTTTTTTGTGTTCGGGTACTTAGTAGGTAGCGGCCGTTAGGAACGCTGCGTAATAGACACGTAGTCTCGCTCGGTTTCGCCCACGTAAATCTGGCGGGGGCGGCCGATTGGCTCCTTGTTCTCGCGCATCTCCTTCCACTGAGCAATCCAGCCGGGCAGACGGCCCAGGGCGAACATCACCGTGAACATCTCGGTTGGGATGCCAATGGCTTTGTAAATAATACCCGAGTAAAAGTCGACGTTTGGGTAAAGCTTGCGCTGCACGAAGTAGTCGTCGGTGAGGGCGGCTTGCTCCAGTTCCTTGGCAATCTTGAGCAGGGGGCTGGCTTCGAGGCCCAACGCCTTCAATACGTCGTCGGCGGCCTTCTTGATAATGGTGGCGCGGGGGTCGAAGTTCTTGTACACCCGGTGACCGAAGCCCATCAGACGGAACGAATCGTCCTTGTCCTTGGCCTTGTCGATCCACTTCTGGGTGTCGCCACCGTCGCGCTCAATGCTTTCGAGCATCTCCACCACTTCCTGGTTGGCCCCGCCGTGCAGCGGACCCCACAGGGCGTTGATGCCGGCCGAAACCGAGCCGTAGAGCGAGGCGTTGGCCGAGCCCACCAAGCGTACCGTCGAGGTCGAGCAGTTCTGCTCGTGGTCGGCGTGCAGAATGAGCAGCTTGTTTAGCGCCTTCATTACTACGGGGTTGATTTCGTACTTCTCCGTGGGGAAGCTGAACATCATGTAGAGGAAATTGGAGCAGTAATCGAGGTCGTTGCGCGGATAGTTGAGCGGGTGACCCATGTTGTTCTTATAGGTCCAGGCCGCGATGGTCGAAATCTTGGCCATCAACCGAATCACATTCAGGTCGGTTTCCTCTTTGCTCAGGTCGGGCGACACGCTTTCGGGATAGAAAGCGGTAAGCGAGCAGATTAGGGAGCTGAGGATGGCCATTGGGTGGGCCGCCGACGGGAAGCCGTCGAAAATCTTGCGCACATCCTCGTGCACCAGCGTGTGCTGCGTGATTTTCCCGCTGAAGGTGTCGAGCTCGTCTTGGGTGGGCAGCTTGCCGTAAATCAGCAGGTAGGCCACTTCGATGAAGGTGGAGTTTTCGGCCAACTGCTCAATCGGGTAGCCGCGGTAACGCAGGATACCTTCTTCGCCGTCGAGAAAAGTAATAGCGCTTTTGCAGGCGCCGGTGTTCTTGTAACCGGGGTCGAGCGTTACGTAACCCGTCTGGTCGCGGAGCTTGCTGATGTCGAAAGCCTTTTCTTGCTCAGTGCCTTCGATAACGGGGAGCGTGTACGATTTGCCGTTGAGCGTTAGTTCAGCAGATTCTGCCATAAAGCGTAGGTTGAAGAGTGGGGGTACAGGGCGAAATTAAAGAATTAAGCGGCAAGCCGGAAACCCGGTGAGAGCTTGCTAGCTATAGTACAATTCGACCGGAACCGTTGTCTGGCTACCGGCCATGCACAAAGAAACGCCGCCGAGCCGACAAGTACGGCATGAAGGAGGCTTTTTTGCGTGAATTAGCTGTGTATTTCCGCTTTCTTTCTATCATTTACCTCTCCAAACAATTCATTTTCTTGCTGCTTATGGAATATCTTCCCTTGGGCACTACCGATTTGGTGGTGAGCCGCGTGGGCTTCGGTGGCATGTCGCTCGACCCGGTTGCTGCTGCCAGCCCGCGCCTGCTGGCCCGCGCCCAAGCCGCAGGCATCACCCTCTTCGATACGGCCGACCTCTACGACCACGGCCGCAACGAAGCGCTGTTCTGCGCCGCTTTCCGCAACTGCCGAGCCCAGGTGGTGCTGGCCACCAAAGTGGGCAACCAGTGGCGACCCGATGGTCAGGGCTGGGACTGGAACCCGTCGAAGGCCTACATCCTGCAAGCCGCCGAAGCCAGCCTGCGCCGCCTGCAAACCGACTACATCGACCTATACCAACTCCACGGTGGTACTCTCGATGATGACCACGATGAGGTGCTGGAGGCCTTTGAACTCCTGCGTGAGCAGGGCAAAATCCGTCACTACGGTATCTCGTCCATCCGGCCCAACGTCATCCGCCGGTATGTTTCCAGCCCGAGCAGGCTAACCAGCGTGATGCTCCAACTTAGCCTGCTCGATCAGCGCCCCCGCGAGGCAGTGCTGGAGCTGTTGCAGGATAATGGGGTGGGCGTACTGGCCCGCGGGGCCTTGGCCCAAGGCCGGCTATCCGGTAAACCAGCCGGCGACTACCTCGGCCACTCAACTGCGGAAGTGGCCCGTGTGGCTGCGGCCGTAACCACCGTAGCCGCCGAGCTCGGCCGGACGCCTGCCGAAGTGGCTGTTCGGTTTGTACTCGACACGCCTGGCGTTACGGCCGCCGTGCTCGGCATCCGCACCGAGGCGCAGCTAAGTGAGGCGTTGCGTCTGGCCGAATGTCCACCACTAATGGCCGAGGCCCGGGAGCAGCTATTGGCAGCCGTGCCGGCCACTTTGTATGAGCAGCACCGCTGAATCAGCGCCGTAGCGCGAAGTTTCAGCTTCGTGTATTGCTGCTGACTGCTGAGCGTGTTCGTTCTGCGGTACGCGAAGCTGGCGCTTCGCGCTACGGCACCATACAGCTATTTGCCAATGCAGAACTGGGTAAAGATGCTGGTGAGCAGGTCGTCGTTACTGATTTCGCCCGTTATCTGCCCCAGGGCATTCAGGGCGTGGCGTAGGTCGGCGGCCAGCAGTTCGGTGCCGCCGCCGGTGCTCAGGCCCACCAGCACGGCATCGAGGTGGCGGCTGGCTACTTCGAGGCTGCGGGCGTGGCGTAGGTTTGTGACGATGGTGCTGGCCCCGGTATGTTCGAGGCCGTCGACGCGGACGCGGGCCAGCAAGGCTTGCTGGAGTTCATTGAGGCCGTCGCCCCGCGAGGCGGCTATCAGCACGGTGTCGGGGCGGTTGCTGAAGGCAGCCAACTCATCCTCGGAAGCTACATCAAGCTTGTTGCCCACGGCCAGCACTCTCACCCCGGCGGGCAGGAGCAATGCTTTAATCTCTGCTTGAAGCTCGGCGGGTGAAGTAGTCGTCATATCAAACAGATATACGACTAATGCAGCTTGCTGAACCCGTTGACGGGTGCGCTCCACGCCAAGGGCCTCCACCACGTCGGTGGTGTCGCGCAGGCCGGCCGTGTCAACGAACCGGAAGCGGATACCCTCGATGCTCACCTCGTCCTCAATCAGGTCGCGTGTAGTGCCGGGCACGTCCGAGACGATGGCCCGGTCTTCGTTGAGCAGGGCATTGAGCAGCGTGCTTTTGCCGGCGTTGGGGCGGCCAGCAATAACGGTGGTCACACCGTTCTTGATAACGTTGCCCAACTCGAAGGAACGCAGCAAGCGGCGTACCAGGGCCTGCACTTCCTGGAGCAGGCGCACCAGTCCGGTGCGGTCGGCAAACTCCACGTCCTCTTCCCCGAAGTCGAGCTCCAGCTCCAGCAACGCCGCGAAATGCACCAACTGGCCGCGTAGCTCTTTCAGCTCCCGCGAGAAGCCGCCCCGCATCTGGCGCAGGGCCACCTGGTGGCTCAGGGCCGAATCGGCGGCAATCAGGTCGGCCACCGCCTCGGCCTGGGCCAGGTCGAAGGCGCCGTGCAAAAAGGCCCGCTTGGTGAACTCGCCCGCTTCGGCCAGCCGGGCCCCGTGCCGCAACAACAGCGCCAGCACTTCCTGCACGATGTAGTCGGAGCCGTGGGTGCTGATTTCTACCACGTCTTCGCGGGTATAGGAGTGCGGCCCCCGGAACAGCGACACCACTACCTCATCGAGCACCCGTTCGCCATCGCGCAGCGTGCCATAGTGCAGGGTGTGGCCGGGCTGGTCGGCCAGGCGCTTACCGGCAAATACTGCGTCGGTGAGGGCAATGGCCTGGGGGCCAGAGAGGCGCACCAGCGCAATGGCCCCGGCTCCGGGCGGGGTGGAAAGGGCGACGATAGTATCGGAGAGGGAGAGAGGCAGGTCGGCGGCCACGGCGGCTGGAGAAGTTAGTTGAGCCGCAAAGGTACGGCGCCCAGGAAGTCGGAGCTTGCCCACGCCCGAATGGGTGCTCCCGGCCTCAGTCCGTCAGCATCAGGTTGCGGCTTACCTCTGCCGACATCAGCTGCTTATTTTCTTTGTTTATTCTGATTTCAAGCGAGTTGTCGAACAGAATCTTATCCAATACTTCAATGTGGGTGCCAAGGTTAACACCGACTTTGTCGAGGTATTGCAGGAAGGGGGCGGAGGTGTTCTTGACGGCTACCACGCGGCCCTGGTCGCCGGGGCGCAGGTCAGCAAGCAGGCGGTGCTGGGGGCGGTGCAGGATGCCCTCGGCCGTCGGAATGGGGTCGCCGTGGGGGTCGAGTTGGGGGAAACCCAGAAACTCGTCGAGGCGGCGTACCAGCAGGTCGGAGTCGATGTGCTCCATCTGCTCGGCCACCTCGTGCACCTCATCCCAGTTGAAGCCAAAATGCTCGACCAGAAATACCTCCCAAAGCCGGTGCTTGCGGATGGTGAGCAGGGCCAGCCGCCGCCCCTCGGTCGTGAGCGTAACACCCCGGTAGCGGGTGTAGTGGAGCAGGCCTTTCTCGCCCAGGCGGCGCAGCATATCCGTCACCGAAGCCGGACGGGTCTGCAACTCCTCGGCTACGCTGTTGGTGCTGACTTCGGTGCCCGGCTGGGCCTCCGACAGCTTATAAACGGCCTTCAGGTAGTTTTCCTCGGTGAAGCTGGGCATTTGCTTGAATTAAGAATTAAAAGCAAAGGAGTAGGAATTGGGGTAACTGGCCGAACACATTGTTCTGCTAGCCACCCCAGTTCCTACTCCTCCATTTCTAACTAAAATAACCTACCACTTAATCAGTGCCGAGGCCCAGGTGAAGCCGGAGCCGAAGGCGGCCAGGCAGACCAGGTCGCCGCGCTTAATGCGGCCTTCCTGCACGGCTTCGCTTAGGGCAATGGGCACGGAGGCGGCGGTGGTATTGCCGTAGCGCTGGATGTTGCTGAATACCTTCTCGTCGGGCAGGCCCATTTTGTGCTGCACGTACTGGGTGATGCGCAGGTTGGCCTGGTGCGGAATCAGCATATCGATATCTTTCGACTCGAAGCCGTTCTGATCGAGGGCCTCCTTGATAACCTGCGGGAAGCGCACCACGGCGTGCTTGAACACGTTCTGGCCGTTCATGATGGGGTAGAGCTCCACCTCGTTTTCCAGGTTCTGGATAAACGCGGTTCGGTCTTGGCGGTTCGAGCTGGGCTCCTTCACAATCAGCTCCTCGGCGTGCTCGCCTTGGGCGTGCAAATGCGTGCTGAGGATGCCGTGGCCTTCGCGGGTGCAGGGGCGCAATACCACGGCCCCGGCGCCATCACCAAAAATAACTGACACGGCCCGGCCGCGGGTGCTGATATCGAGACCCGAGGAGTGAATCTCGGAGCCCACCACCAGCACGTTGTCGTACATGCCGGTCTTGATGAACTGGTCGGCCATGCTCAGTGCGTACACGAAGCCCGAGCACTGATTGCGCACGTCGAAGGCCGGAATCGGAGCCTTGATGCCCAGTTCGCGCTGGAGCAGCACGCCCGAGCCGGGGAAGAAATAATCGGGCGAAAGGGTGGCAAACACAATCATTTGCACGTCGTCGGGCTGCAGGCCGGCCATCTCAAGGGCCTTGCGGGCCGCGTTGGCGCCCATATTGGCCGTGGTGTCGGTGCCCTCCGTAAACCAGCGCCGCTCTTTAATACCGGTGCGTTCCTGAATCCACTCGTCGGTGGTGTCCATCAGGGTGATGAGGTCGGCATTCGTAACCACGCGCTCGGGCACGTAATGGCCAACGCCAGCAATTTCGGAAGAGCGGAGAGAGTTGTTCATCAGGGGGATTTTGCGGGACAGACCAGGAAGAAAGCCAAAAGAGCTAGGCCGAAGGTAGAAAAAAACGGAACCCGTTCCCGTAAACGGGCGGCTAAGGTCGGGAGTTACCTGATAGAATCCAGTAAGCGCAGCAGTATTTCCGCTTCCGAGTGCCAGAAAGCGGTGGCTGGCGGCCCCTGCGGATAATAAATAGCGGCCTGCAGGGCCGCTACGAGGCTGGTTGCGGGCGGGTAGTTGTCCTGCAGAAAATCAAACACCAGCCCCGCGCCGGCGGCCTCGGCCAGCGGTTGCCAGAGCGGATTAGGCGGCAGCACCAGCGGCAACGCTTCGGCCAAATACTCGAATAGCTTGGTGGGCACACAACGGGCCGTGCTCAGGTGCGGCCGGTAGGGAAGTAGGCCCAGATGGCTGGCCCGCAGCTCGGCCACCACCCGGGCGTGGGGCACCGGCTCGGCCCCACCGACCAGCACTATGGCTCCCTGCGAAGCCGCTACGGCCGCCCGTAGCCGCGCCAATAGCTCCGGCTGCTGGCAGAACCCGATGATGGTAAGTTGCACGCCCCCTGGCCAGCTAGGGCGCAGGTGCTCCGTAAACCGAATGGCCTCCCATACCCCGTTCAGCGCCGAAATAGTGCCCGAGTACACCAGCCGCAATTGCTCCGTAATTGGGGGCAGTTGGCGCGGGTAGGCAGGCGGCACGGCGTCATAAGGCTGGTGTTTGTTTTCGAGGATAATCGTTGGTTTTTGGTTTTTGGATTCTGGTTTTTGGGTGAAGGAAGTAGTGTTGCTGGGGTGTTCGAGGCGGGCAGAGACCAGCGGTTCTTCGGGCGCGCTGGCTGCTTTAGTTGCGAAGGGCAGCTCCTGGGCATAGCTGCGCTCGGCCAGTACCACGGCAGCGGCCCGGCTAGCGGCCAGGGTTTCGAGGGCGCGCACCAAGTGGGCCAGCAGGCCCCGGGTCCAGGCGGGGTACACAGCCTGGGTTTCAATGTTGAGGGCGTAATTCTCCCGCACATCGTACACGAAGCGGCACCTCGGGTGGCGAAATTGCCAGAGTACGGTGGCAGGCAGTAGCTCTGGGGCGTGCACAAACACCACCGCCGGTTGCTGCCGCTGCAGCAACTGCCAGTAGCGCCACTGCGCTTGGAGCCGGTCAAAGCTCAGCCTTGTGCCCCGTAGCAGTTCGTGCACGTGCAGGTTGGCGGGCAAATCGGGCGGGAGGGGAGCGGTCCGTCCGGCTACGTGCACCTGGATGCCGGGCCGCCCGGCCAGCGTGCGCCCAAACTTGCCCAGCATCCGGGTATCGTCGAGCGGTTTGAGTACGGAGGCCAGCAGGATGGTCGTGGTGGGCGGCATATTGGATGCGAAGATGGCGGTTCCTGATTCGTTTCTCGCGGTTTGTTTTCGGTTTTTCGGCGCTGGTTATTGGGCTTTTACCTTGTTAGCCGTGGCTTGTTTGGATGCGGACACTACCGGCCTCGTCGGTCATGCGCTACCTTTAGGCCGAAAATCAAGCAACTAGCAATAAAAAACGACCTGCCGCATGACCACCGACCTGCAACCCCTGATTGAAGCCGCCTGGAACGACCGCAGCCTGCTCCAGCAAGCCACCACCATCCAGGCCATCGAGCACGTTATCGAGGAGCTCGACAAGGGCCGCCTGCGCGTGGCCCAACCCGCCGCCGACCGCGAAGGCGGCTGGCTGGTAAACGACTGGGTGAAGAAAGCTGTTATCCTTTACTTTCCCATCCGCCAGATGGAAACATTCGAAGTCGGCCCTTTTGAGTTCCGCGACAAAATGCGCCTCAAAACCGACTACCAGGGCCAGGGCGTACGCGTGGTGCCGCCGGCCGTGGCCCGCTACGGCGCTTACCTGGCTTCAGGCGTTATCATGATGCCGAGCTACGTGAACATCGGTGCCTGGGTAGGCGAGGGTACGATGGTGGACACCTGGGCCACGGTGGGCTCCTGCGCCCAGATCGGGGCCGGCGTGCACCTGAGTGGTGGTGTGGGCATTGGTGGCGTGCTGGAGCCTGTGCAGGCCGCGCCGGTGATTATCGAGGACGGTGCTTTCGTGGGCTCGCGCAGCATTCTGGTCGAAGGCTGCTTCGTGGGCCGGGAGGCCGTAATCGGGGCCGGCGTGACCATTACGGGCAGCACCCGCATTATTGATGTAACCGGTACAGAGCCCAAGGAGTACCGCGGCCACGTACCGGCCCGCTCGGTGGTTATTCCGGGCTCATTGCCCAAGCAGTTTCCGGCCGGCGAGTACCACGTGCCTTGCGCCCTCATCATCGGCCAGCGCAAGCCCAGCACCGACCTTAAAACCAGCCTCAACGACGCCCTGCGCGACCACAACGTAGCTGTCTAAATCACAGATATTGCAGATGTTGCTGATAAAAGGGATTCGTGCTGGCTTTAGCTGAAAGGATGATTGGGTAACCTGAAATTGTCTGATACCGTGGCTAGTTGAGGAGCAGATAGCCAGTTTGTTGGTTGTCCGCTTATCTTTGAGAAGTTTTGATGACGAGCTTTCGGCCTCTGGTAGCGCCAACAGAGTGACGCATCATCCGCTCGACCTAACATCAGTCTGCGCCATCCAATCATCTTTTCATCTGAAGGCCAGAACGAATCTGCGCTATCTGCAACATCTGCAACATCCGTGATCAAGAATGTCGTATCGGCCGCCCAGGCCCGCGAGGAAGTGCGCGACTACGTGGCCCAGGAGCTAAGCCTCAACCCCGAAACCATCCAGACCCGCGTGGCTTTCAACCGGGAGCTGCCCTGGGTCGATAACCGTACCCGGCCCTGCTTTTTGGTGGAGTGGGCCACGCCCGACGGCCGCGATGGCGTGGCGTTGGCAGGCCCGTACACCCACAATTTCTTCGAGTTCACCCGCGCCGAAGCCTACCAGTTGGGCGGCCCGAACGCCTGGCGGCAGCAGTTGCTGAACCTGTACGCCGGCTGCGAGCTGGTGGTGCACGCCCGCCTCACCCAGAGCCTGACCGATGTGCCCGACCCGACCCGGCTGGCCCTCATCAAGCAAAACCTGGAGGAGCGCAGCAACTGGCGGGTGGCCGTCAATGTGTCGTTACGTGAGTTCATCCGCCTTGGGACCGATGAGTACTATATCTTCAATGGCAGTTGGGTCTGGAACCCGTTTTATCATTACTCGCCCCTTAGAGGCTTCGTACCCTTCGGCGATAAAACCCTGATGACGCTGCCCAAGCAGACGTTTATTCCGGTTAAGTCGCACTCACCCTTCGAGGCCCTGCCTGAAGTGGGCGAAGACGGCGCCTATCCGGGCGAGCTGGTGAGCTTCCTGATCGTGAAGAACGACCAGATCATCGAAACCCGCGCCCTCGACCTTTATACGCGCACCCTGATAAACCAAGTGGCCACGTTCTACGCATTGGGCCGCGACCATGGCCCTTTTCAGATTGATCTGAACGAACAGGCGTAGCTTCTAGAAGGGAGTACCAAGAAGTGAGAGGTGAGACTCTCGTGCTGACGCCCCCAAATCGGGATATCAGCACGAGTGCTCACCTCTCATTCTTGGTACTCCCTTCTAGAAGCTACGCCACGCTTTTCAGCTTGTCGCCGAACACCGCTTTTACCTTATCCACCTTGCTCTTCACCACAAACTGGCAGTAGGGCTGCGAACCGTTCAGGTTGTAGTAGTTCTGGTGGTAGGCCTCGGCGGGGTAGAATGTCGGCAGGGGGATGATTTCGGTCGTGATAGGACCGTCGAAGGCGTTGGCCGCCGTGAGCTGCTGCTTATAGGCTTCGGCCAGGCGCTGCTGCTCTTCGGAGTTGGTGTAAATACCCGAGCGGTACTGCGTGCCCGCGTCGTTGCCCTGGCGGTTGAGGGTGGTGGGGTCGTGGGTTTTCCAGAACACCTCCAGCAGGTCCTCGTAGCTGATAACAGCAGGGTCGTAGGTCACCTGAATGACTTCGTTATGGCCCGTCAGGCCGCTGCAAACTTCCTTGTAGGTAGGGTTGGCAATGCGCCCGGCAGTGTAGCCCGACACGACTTTCTCCACGCCCTGGAGTTGTTGAAATACGGCTTCGGTGCACCAGAAGCAGCCGCCGCCAAACGTAGCTTGTTCCATGAATCGCAGATGTTGCAGATGAGAGGATGCCGCTGATTTGTTCAGCGTCGACTGTATAACGCGCGAAGGATGCCAGCTGTTCAAATTGGCTGGTTTCAGCCGTTTCAGACAGTCGTATATACGACCTGCGCCTGTCTGTTCATCCCGCTGCTTCATGCCAAAACTGCATGAGTCAGCAGCATCCCCCAATCGCAACATCAACGGCTTACTTCTGGAACCGCTCGGCCAGCACCAGTTCTTTGGTGCCGTGGGTCCAGGAGTAGAAGCCCTCGCCCGATTTTACACCCAGGCGGCCGGCCATTACCATGTTAACCAGCAGGGGACAGGGGGCGTACTTGGGGTTGCCTAGTCCGTCGTGCAGTACCCGCATAATGGCCAGGCATACATCGAGGCCAATAAAGTCGGCCAATTGCAGCGGCCCCATGGGGTGGGCCATACCCAGCTTCATCACGGTGTCTATTTCCTCGACGCCGGCCACGCCCTCGTGCAGCGTAATGATGGCCTCATTAATCATGGGCATCAGAATGCGGTTGGCCACGAAGCCGGGATAGTCGTTGACTTCGGTGGGCGTTTTGCCCAGTTTCCGCGACAAGTCCATCACCTTGGCCGTCACCTCATCGGAGGTGGCGTAACCACGAATCACCTCCACCAGCTTCATCACCGGTACCGGGTTCATGAAGTGCATGCCAATAACCTGGGTCGGGCGCTTGGTAACAGCCGCAATACGGGTAATCGAAATGGACGATGTGTTGGTGGCCAGAATAGCCGTTTCGGGCGCGTACTGGTCAATTTCGCGGAAAATATTGAGCTTTAGCTCCACGTTCTCAGTGGCGGCTTCCACCACTAAATCGGCATTAAGCACGCCTTCCGAAAGGCTGGTATAGGTGCTGATCCGGCCCAGGGTAGCCGTTTTATCATCGGCCCCGAGGCTGCCTTTGCTCACCTGGCGGTCAAGGTTTTTGCCGATGGTAGCTAGGCCTTTGTCGAGGGCTGGTTGGTTGATGTCGATGAGGGAAACGGCGAATCCGTGCTGGGCAAAAACGTGGGCAATGCCATTGCCCATCGTGCCCGAGCCAATAACGGCAACGTTCATAAGGGTGGGAAGAAAACTGGGTGGGAAGAAACGGACCAGCTAGCGCAAAGCAGCGGCTGGCCCTTGGGCAAAGCTAAGCCTAAAACCCCGGGCCCACCAACCAGACACCCCCAGCAGGACAGGATTAACCGAAGCTCGACAAAAAAATATAACGCTGTTTCCAGCTTACGGAGGCACTTTATAAGCTGGGAATGAAAAATAGATGAATAGCAATTAAACCTTTTAACCAAAAGTGCGCGTACAAACCCGCAGAATGGCTTCCGAAGCACGAATCACCCCCTGCAAGCCGGAAACATCCCTTTTCTCTCTCCCCCTTTCTTTTTTCCCAACTCTCTCTTCCTTTTCAATCATGGGTAATCTGTTGTACATCATCGCCGTTATTCTGGTCATCATCTGGGCCATCAGCTTCTTCGGCGGCTTCTTCACCGGCGGCATCATCCACATCCTGCTGGTTATTGCCATCATCGTAATCCTGCTCCGCGTTATTCGAGGCGGCAGCGCGATTTAACTACCAGCTATAGCTAGCCCACAATAGCTGGCATAGTTGACTGAAAGACATAAAAAACCCGCTCAATAATTTGAGCGGGTTTTTTATGTCTGAATCTAAATGGAAATGGCTTAAAACCAGACCGCGACGCTTATTTCAGATCGAACAGGAAGCTGAAACGGATGACGGGCTGGCCGTAGATGTCGTCGAAGCCGTCGTTGAAGTTGTAGAGTACTACAATGTCGGCGGCGGCCCGGTCACTGAAACGGTTGCGGTAACCCACGCCGGCCAGCGGCGTTTTCACCGTGCCTTTGTACACGCCAACATTGCCGAACTGGTCGTAGCCCAACACTTCGGCCTTGGTTACCTCATATTCGCCGTGCAGGAAGAATTCCTTATACACGATGAACTGTGCGAATCCCTTAACGCCCAAGCTGCTGGTTTTGAAGCTGGGCCCGCCATTACCAAACGCGTAGCTGTTGTAGGCGTACGAGAGGCCCGGTCCGGCCGCAAACCGCTCCGAGAACCGGTAACCTACCGCCGGTGCAATGCTGGCGCTAAACTGGTTGTACCCGTTGTAGCCGCTAAAACCCAGCCCCAGGTTGGTATAGAGGAAATACTTGCGCAGGGGCGGCGGCGGCGGTGCCACGCCCGGTCGCTGAGGCAGGTCCATCCCGGATGGCCGGTTGGGGTCATAGGGGGCGTTCGAGGCCGGTACGTTGGGGTCGGGCGCGGGGGCTGTTGGGGCAGGCTGATACACCGGCGGGACCGTGGCGGGAGCGGGTCGGGGTGGGGCCGGCACTGGGGCCGAGCCGGGAGGTGCCGTATTCAACTGCGGCTTCACGGCCGGGCGGGTGCGGGTGGTATCGGTAGTTTGGGCCCGGGCGGCAGTGGGGGCCAACCCAAGGCCAGCCCCACCAAGCAGCAGTAAAAACAGAAGTTGTTTCATCGGAAAAAAGGGAACGTGCAGATGTGAAAATATGGGGACGTGCTTAGTCAACGTAGTGCCAGGTAGTTTCATTGACTGCCCACCCACCTATTTCCCGGGTAAGCCCACTTAAAGCTACGAAACCAACTGGTACATGCGGCGGCGCTGGGCCTTGATGTTCTCGTCGGCCAGGTACTCCTCGTACGTCATCCGGCGGTCAATAATACCGTCGGGGGTCAGCTCGATGATGCGGTTAGCCACGGTTTCAATCACCTGCAAGTCGTGGGAGGCAAACAGCAGCGTACCGTTGAACTCCTGCAACGAGTTGTTGAGGGCCGTAATACTCTCCAGATCGAGGTGATTGGTCGGGTCGTCGAGCGTGAGCACGTTGCCGCCTTCCATCATCATCTTGCTCAGCATGCAGCGCACCTTTTCGCCCCCGCTCAGCACGTTGCTCTTCTTCAACGACTCTTCGCCCGAGAACAGCATCCGGCCCAGGAAACCCCGGATAAACGACTCGTCCTTCTCGGTGCTGTATTGGCGCAGCCAGTCCACCAGGTTCAGGTCGGTATCGAAAAACTCGGTGTTCTCCTTGGGAAAATAGCTGGGCGTGATGGTGGTGCCCCAGCTAAATGTGCCGGTGGCGGGCTTGGTCTGCTCGAATAGGATGTCGAAGAGGAGGGAAGCCGCCCGGTCGTCGCGGCTCACGATGGCCACCTTGTCGCCTTTGTCGAGCATGAACGACACGTTGCGGAACACGGTATACCCGTCCACCTTGGCGCTCAGGTTTTCCACCGTCAGCAGCTGGTTGCCGGCTTCGCGGTCGGGCTTGAAGGCAATGTAGGGGTACTTGCGCGAGCTGGGCTTAATTTCCTCCAACGTAAGTTTCTGCAGCAACTTTTGGCGCGAAGTGGCCTGCTTGCTCTTCGAGGCGTTGGCCGAGAAACGCCGCACAAACTCTTCCAGCTCCTTGCGCTTGTCCTCAGTTTTCTTGTTCACATCCTGGCGCTGGCGCAGCACCAGTTGGCTGCTCTCGTACCAGAACGAGTAGTTGCCGGGGTACATGGTAATCTTCGAGAAGTCGAGGTCGGCCATGTAGTTACACACCGCATCGAGGAAGTGGCGGTCGTGGCTTACCACAATTACGGTGTTCTGGAACGAGTCGAGGAAGTTTTCGAGCCAGAGCACGGTTTCGGCGTCGAGGCCGTTGGTTGGTTCGTCGAGCAGCAGCACGTCGGGGTTACCGAACAGGGCCTGAGCCAGCAGCACCCGCACCTTATCGGAGCTGCCCAAATCGCCCATCAGGGTCTGGTGCTTGTCTTCGGCAATGCCCAGGCCCGAGAGGAGTTCGGCCGCTTCGTACTCGGCGTTCCAGCCTTCGAGGTCGGCAAACTCCCCTTCGAGTTCAGCGGCCCGCTCGCCGTCGGCGTCCGAGAAGTCGGCCTTGGCATACAGGGCATCCTTTTCCTCCATTACCTTCCAGAGGCGGGTGTGGCCCATCATTACGGTCTGGAGCACGGGGAAGGCGTCGGCCGCGAACTGGTCCTGCTTCAGAACCGACAGGCGCGAGCCTTTGGGCATATCTACCGAGCCGGTATTGGCCTCAATCTCGCCCGACAGGATTTTGAGAAACGTAGACTTGCCGGCGCCGTTGGCCCCGATGAGGCCGTACACGTTGCCGGGCATGAATTTGATGGAAACGTCTTCGAAGAGGACGCGCTTGCCGTAGCGCAGGCTTACGTTGGAGGTGCTGATCATATGAAGCAGTAGGTCGAAAAAACGGTAAAGGCAGCGGTAGCCCGGCTCACAGGCCCACTACCGGCTCACAAAAGTACGGAAAATGCCCCGTCTGCCCCATTAATGAGGGCTGCAGGAGTAATAGTGGCCAAAAAAAGCCTCTCCCTCACAACAACCTACTGTTCAACTTGGTATAAAGTAGAGTCGGTGAGCGGCAAAACTTTGTCGTCGGGGCGGCCTTTTAACATTACCAAGGCTGCTTCTGGTTCCGACCAAAGCCCGCGCTCTTTCTTTCGCCACTTACCTTCAATCCCATTCCCTATGGCTGATCCCCAAATCACTCCCGAAAACAACGGCGTCCGCTACGGCCTCTACACGTCCGTGGGCATGATTGCTTACTTTATAGTTGCGTCCTTGTTTGGGCTGGCCGAGCGCATCGAGCTCAGCTTCCTCAACGGCCTGATTTTGGCCGTGGGGGTATGCATGGCCATTGTACGCTACAAGCGTTTTCGCAACGGCCGGATGGGCTACCTGCCAGGCTTTGGCACTGGCATTATAACGGCCGTTGTGGCGTCGGTAACATTTGGCCTCTTCTTCATTCTGTACGCCGGGGTCATCAACCGGCACATCATGGACGGCATCCGGGCCCAGGATCTGTTCGGCTTCGATTTGTCGGTGACCATTGCCTTTCTGGCCATTGTACTGCAGGGGGCTATGTCGGGCGTTATCATCTCACTCATTGCCATGCAGTATTATAAAACCGCCGACCACAAGCCCATGGCTGGAATAGAATAAGCCGCCTTACGGCGATACAAGCGCAAGACCGGTTCCTACAGGAGCCGGTTTTATTTTTAGAACACATCAGGGTATGGCTATAATCTAATTGACTAATGAATATTTCAATAAATTATTTAATAAAAAGGATAAACGTGGTGTGATAATGTGATTTTAAAGCTTTATATTTGTATAAAATAAATGGAAGAAGATGGAATTATCCAAAGAAGTCTTTGGTTTGCATCCTAGCCCATCACTACCATCCAGTGGTCCGCCCAATTTTAAGCCACGTTTTATGAAAGCATTTTTTCTCGCTCTTAGCCTGTTTATTGGTTTGGGTACTGCTGCGCAGGCTCAGCTGAAGGATCATCATTCTGAGCGACCCGGCAATAGTAGCCCAACGGCCGCCCAGGCCGATGCGCTTACCCGGCAGATGAGCCAGCAACTCAGCCTCAACGAGGCGCAGATTATCAAGCTACGGACAGTGAATAAAATAAAGCTCGCTCGCACCGATGAAATCAAGTGGCAGTTCCACGAAGATCCGCTTGAGTGTAAGGCTAAGCTGATTGAGCTCCAGTCGCAATATGAAAACGAATGCGGTCGGATTCTTACCCCCTCACAGCTAAGCGCTTTGCGCGATGAGCATCCTGAGTCTGTACCTACACCTCCGTCCAGCGAAGGCGGCCTTGGTTAAGGTTTTTCACTGATTTTCGGCTAACACAAAGGTCAATCGGCCGTCCTCGCTAGTGAGCGGGGACGGCCGATGGCTTTAATAGCTACCCCAGAGCTGGGGCTGGCTAGTACAGTAAAGCGTTACTCCCCGGTTGGTATCACGGGTATGATGAGCTCCGTTACAGTGCCAGTGGCTCCGCTGCGCAGCATTACCCGGGGGCGGGCCGAGCGGGGATGGCCGGGCTGGCAGTGCAGGCCGGGGGTAACGTAGTAGATGTACACCTTATCGCTCTGCTCACCCAATTCCTCCTCATCGGGGTGGCCTAGCAGATTCGTGATGTCGTTGACGCGGGCTTCGAAAAGGTCGGCGCGGTGCTTTTCGAGAATGGGAACCAGGGCAGCCCGCTGGTTGCGGCAGCCGTAGGGGTCGGCTTTCCAGGTGACAGAGTCGAAGTCGGGCAGGTCGGGCAGCGCGTGGCCGCAGCCGGTTAGGGCGTAGGCCACGGCCAACAGGGCGGGGCGCAAGCAGGAGGCGAAAGTGTAAGGCATGGCTGATTAAGCAAGTGAGGGCGAGTTGGTTTACCGAAAAAGTGCTAATTTTGGTGAGCCCACAGCCCCCGGGTTGTGCAAGGTACCCGCAAATTTACTCGCCCCGACTACTAATTTTAGCCGATGACGAACTTGCCGACGCTGACCGCCGGTCTTTTTCTTGCCTGTTTTTCCTGCCTGCTGCCCGCCAGTGCCGTGCCCACCCGCCCGGCTGGCATTGCCGCTACCCCCGAAAGACCCTGGCTAGCCTCTGCGCCAGTTCGCCTGAGCCCCCCCGAGCGGGCCGTGTATCTGGCCGCCTTCGAGCAGCACGTTGCCCGCACCTACGTGCAGGCCCACCTAACGGCCGCGGCCCTGCCCCTGACTGTGTACCGCGAGGCCCTGCTCGGCTTTTACAACCTGCAACAGCGGGGGCATATCGGTGCCAATTGCCACACGCTGAGCATCGCCGATTTCAGCCAGTCGAGCAACCGTGAGCGGTTGTGGGTGGTAGATATAGACCAAGGCCGGCTGCTGTACCACACGCTGGTGGCGCATGGCAAAAACTCGGGCGAGGAGTATGCCCGCACTTTTTCCAACGTCGAGGGCTCGGAAATGAGCAGCCTGGGCTTCTACGTAACCGGCCCCACTTACCAGGGCAAGCACGGGCTGTCGTTGCGGCTGCGCGGCGTAGATGCGGGCTACAACACCAACGCGCTGGGCCGGGCCGTGGTCGTGCATGGGGCCGCCTACGTGAGCCAGGGCTTTATCGGGCAGCATGGACGGCTGGGGCGCAGCCAAGGCTGCCCGGCCCTGCCCGAGTCCGAAGCGCCGGCCATCATCCGGGCCATTAAAGGGGGCTCGGTACTGTACGTGCACGGGCCCGCCGAGTCGGGCTACCGCTCCGAACTGCTGGCCCTCGATGCGGCCCTGCTGGCTTTTGCCCAGAGCCAGGGCCTGACCAACCGCCTGGGCTAGCCCTGCGAAGCCAACTGAGCGGCGCATCCGTTTCGCCTGCTTATCATGTTGTCTATAAAGAAACCGCCCCCTTCCTGGCCAGTGCCGGGAAGGGGGCGGTTTCATGTTGGTTAAGCGTAGTGGGCTTACGCCCGGTCGTTAGTGGTGCGCACAAGATTGATACCGGCAAAGAAGAAAATCAGGCCCACGATGAAGGGCACCAACGAGTTCATTTTGCTTAGGCCCAGGCCACCAATCTGCAGGAAAGCCAGCGCCGCGATGATAATACCGATGATGCCTAGTACGGTAAGAATGCTGCCGAAAGTGCGTTTCTGATTCATGGGGAGGTAAAAAAGGGAGTGAAGGGAGAGAGGTGCAGCGGGCCCAAGGCCACGGCTGAGCCTGATACGTGCCCCGGCGAATTTTAGGTTTCAGCCCCTGGCGCAACCCTAACCCAGACGGCGCGTTACAAAGCGCCCAACTCTTCCCTTCCTTTCATTCTTTTTCCTTCCAGTCATGCGTGGTAACCTTCGCTACATCCTGGCCCTGGTCATGGCTGCTTTTGCCTTTATTCCTTACTACTGCAACACGCAGAAAAACGAGGTAACCGGCGAAATGCAGCACGTGAACATGTCGGCCGACCAGGAAATTGCCCTCGGCCTCCAGGCCGCTCCCGAAATGGCCGCTCAGTACGGGGGGCTGCACCCCGACCAAGCGGCCCAGGCGGCCGTGCAACGTATTGGGCAGCAGATCGTGCAACGCACCAAAGCCGGCCAGACGCCCTATAAGTTCCAGTTTCATCTGCTGGCCGATGAGAACACCATCAACGCCTTTGCCCTCCCCGGTGGGCAGGTGTTCATCACGGCGGGGTTGTTGAAAAACCTTACGTCCGAAGGCCAGGTGGCCGGGGTGTTGGCCCACGAAATCGGGCACGTGGTGGCCCGGCACTCGGCCGAGCAGGTAGCCAAGTCGAAGCTGACTAATGGCCTGACCGGAGCCGCCGCCATCGGCCTCTACGACCCCGACCGGCCCGGTACGGCCGCCGCCGCCGCCGGTGCCGCCATGGTAGGCAAGCTCCTGACGCTGCGTTACGGCCGCGAGGATGAGCTGGAAGCCGATAAACTGGCCGTGGACTTTACGCCCGCCGCCGGCTACGATCCGCGTTCCATGATTCAGGTGATGGAGATTCTGGACCGTGAAAGCCAGGGCAGCAAGCCGCCCGAGTTTATGAGCACGCACCCCAACCCGGGCAACCGCATCGAGCAAATTCAGCACGACATTGCCACCGATTTCCCCCAGGGCCTGCCCGCTAACCTCAAGCAGTAGTCCTCTCTACCCCGTTCTTTTACTCCGTACAGCTGGCCATTGGCCGGCTGTACGCGTTTAAAGGCCTACAATCTACTTTCCGGACTCGCCTCACTTCTGCTTCCGCTGTCTAGCCATGCGAACCGCATCTTCCGACCATCTGCAGCACTTGCTGTTCGTGCTCAACCCGATTTCCGGCGACATCGACAAGGCCCCGCTCCCCGATACTATCAGGGCCTATTGCACCCAGCGGGGGCGCACGGCCGAGTTCTTCCAGACCACCGGTGAGGATGACCTGTTGCGCCTGCGCGGCTGGCTGGCTACCACTCCGCCCGACGCCGTGTTCGCGGCCGGCGGCGACGGCACGGTGAGCCTGGTGGCCGAAGCATTGTCCGGTACGGCCGTGCCGCTGGGCATCTTACCCCTGGGTTCGGGCAACGGACTGGCCAAAGACCTGGGTATTCCGCTGGTGCTCGACTTGGCCCTGGCCCTGATCTGGGACTACCAGATCCGGCCGCTCGATACGCTGCGGGTGGGCGGCCGCTTCGTAGTTCATTTGGCCGATTTGGGCTTCAATGCCTGCATCGTCGACCGGTTCGACCAGGGCGACGTGCGCGGACCGGCCGCTTACGTGCGCATTGCCACCCAGGAATACGCTGCCTACCAGCCCGCTACTTACCACATCGAAACCAACCAGGAAATATGGGCGGGTGAGGCTTTCATGGTGACGCTGGCCAATGCCAACACCTTCGGCAGTAACGTGGTTATCAACCCCGACAGCAAACCCGATGATGGCCAGTTTGAAATCTGCCTGATCAAGCCTTTCCCCAACGCGGCCGCCCCGGCGTTGCTTTACCGCCTCTACACCAGCGGCTTCGACGATTCCGACTACACCCATCGCCTACGCTGCCAACAGGCTCTAATTCAAGTGCCCGGCGCCGATATTGTACTGGTGCAACTGGATGGGGAACCCCACTACCTGCCCAACCCCGTAACGGTCGAAATACTACCGCAGAGCCTGCGGGTGCTAGTGCCACCGGCTAAGTCTGCTGAGTAGGTGGGGCCGGCGTAACCGGCATGGCGGCCGGGGCGCTACTCAGGCGCAGACGGAATACCTCGGGCGCATCGAAGGGTGGTTCGAGCGTGCGCAGCCAGGTTTGGTGGGGGCCATAGTAGTCGAGGCTGAATAAGCCCTGGTGCTCGTGCACGAACGTGGCCCGCCCGCCCTTCTGCACGAAAGCCGTTTTGCTGCCCGCCCCGCTCACGAGGTAATGGCCGCCTCGCTGCTCGAAGTATTGCAGGTTGTGGTCGTGGCCGGCGGCGTACACCACGCCGGGAAAATCGTGGAGCACCCGGAGCAGGCGGCGGCGCATTTTGCGGTAGCGGGGGTGGGCCATGTCTTCGGCCGCGCCCACGGTTTTGCGATAGAGCGGCAGCAGCGAGCCAATGAAGGGCAGCGGCACGTAGGCCCGCTTATGCACCGTGGTAAGTGGAAATACGTGCTGCTTGGCCGTGAACTTCCCCCCATGCAAGGCGTTGGAGTACAGCGGATGATGGCCGGCCACCACTACCTGCTGGTGGCGGTTGGCTTCGAGCAAGCCCCGCAACTCGTGGAATGGCTGGCGCGAATCGGCGGCGGGGCGGGCGCCGGTTTGCACCCACCACTGGGTATTGAGCACGATGAGCAGCAGGCCCTCGGCCAGTTGCAGGCTTATGGGGCCAGGCTCGCCGTCGGGGGGCAGGTAGTGGGCAGCGGGCAGGTGCTGGTGCACGTAGGCTTCCTGGCGGCGCAGGTATTCCCAGCCGTCGGGGCGGCCCTTGTTCCAGTCGTGGTTGCCGCTAAGGAGCACTACGCGCCCCTCGAAGCGGCCCAGCGTGGCCAGCAGGGCATCGAAGCGGGCCTCGGCGGCGGCCCGGCCGGGGTGGCCTTCGGCGGGTAGGCCGGTGGGGTAAATGTTGTCGCCGAGCAGCACAATTGTACCATCAGGGCCGGTTTGCCGCTGCCAGTGCTCCAGCAGCTGCAGAATCGGATCGGAGCCGTCGGTGGCTACTGCGCCGGGGTCGCCGAGCAGGGCCACGCGGTGGCGGGGCGGGGTAGTGGGCAGGGGTTGGGAAGCCCAGTCGCGGCGGGGAGGGGCCACATAGGGGAGGCGGCGGTAGCGGCGCTCCTGCCCGTGGCGCAGCAGCAGCCAGAGGCCCAACAGGCCAGCCAGCAGCAGCAATCCGTAGAGCAGAAGAGAGGTAGGCATTCGATATGTTCGCTGTTTGGGAATTGACTGCCAGTTGCCAGTCGTTTGTTGCCAGGTGTCAGGCTGGAAGAACGTCATGCTGAGCGAAGCGGAGCGTAGTCGAAGCATCTCTACCGCTTCGTTGGACTTACAAAGAAGTCGCCATTGCATCAAAGATGCTTCGACTGCGGCTACGCCTTCGCTCAGCATGACCTTCCTCTACAACCGACAACCGACAACTCAAAAAGAGGGCGGCGTGAGGTTTTTGAAGTGGCCGTTGAGGCGGACGCGCTCCTTGAGGCGCTCGGTTTCCTGAAGGACAGGCAGAATCCGCTCCAGGTGTTCGAGGGCCAGGTGTTGGCGGGCTACTTCGGTGGGAGCGGCCAAGAGTTGGTATTCCTGCTCGGTGCTCATGCCCAACTGGTGGGCTACGTCGTAGATGCGGAAATCGGGGGCCAGCTCGACGAAGATGCGGCGCAGGCCCAGAATGGAATAGAGCTGTTCTATCAGCTCCCGAAGTTGGGCGTGCAGGACCGGGTCGGCGGTGGCGTTATCGGGTAGGTCGAGTACGGTGGCCCCAGCATACGGCTTACCGGGCAGCTCGCGGAAAAACTCCTCGACCCGAAATAAGCCGACGGCTTTGGTCCGAATGTCGAGCTCCCCGGAAACGTAGCTTTTCTCCACGCTGAGCAGCCGTAGCTCCGTGCCCAGCTCACTAACCTCCCCGTTCAGGTAAGGCGGCACACCAAACGTAATGCCATCCTGCAAACAGTCGCGCACGAGCTGCCGGTAGCGGGGCTCGAAGATGTGCAGGTTGAGCTTTTCGCCAGGAAACACTACGAGGTTAAGCGGGAACAGGGCAAGTTGACGCATGAAGAAAGAATACAGGTAGGCGGATAGCAGCAAAAAAACAGGGTCGGCAAGTAGTGCGCTGCCCGCCTTACTAACAATGCTAGCGCCCGAATCTTCCTGCTGTAGCGCATCTTTTTTGGCGGCGGCTGGCAGTAACTATCGGCTGGCGGGCCCTCATCCTAAAAACAGACGCTATTTTTGCTCCGGGTTTTGGGGCGAATCCCAAGCCCGGATACAGCTGCTGATTGCGTGACGAATATAGAAAAAACTGCCCGCCGAACCGGCCGGATAGCCTTGCAGGTGCTGGCCGTGGCCTTTCTGTTGTCGGTGGCCTGGGTGGGCCTCTACCGCTGGGTAAACCCACCCGCCACCTGGCTCATGCTCGACAGGCGGGCCCACGCCCCGGTGGGCCGGGGCTACCACGGCATCCGCGAAGAAAACCGCCGGATTCAGTACGATTTCAAATCCCTGGAGGAAGTGTCGGCGCAGTTGCCGCTGGCACTGGTGGCGGCCGAAGACCAGCGGTTTCTGCTCCATCACGGCTTCGATGGCGATGCGCTGATGAAGGCGGCTAAATCGAACTTTGAGGGCGGTAAGCAACTGCGCGGGGGTAGCACCATCTCGCAGCAGGTGGCCAAAAACGTGTTCCTGTGGCAGGGCCGCAGCTATGTGCGCAAGGCGGCGGAGGCTTACTTCACGCTGCTCATCGAGTTGCTCTGGGACAAGCGCCGCATCATGGAGATGTACTTGAACGTGGCCGAAATGGGCGACTGTATTTTCGGAGCCGAAGCCGCTTCTCAGCAGTACTTCAGCAAGCCCGCCGCCCGCCTCACGCCCGCCGAAGCGGCCCTGTTGGCCGGGGTGCTGCCCAACCCGCTCCGATTCCGGGCCAGCAACCCCGGCCCCCAAGCCCGGGCCAAGCAGCGCCGCGTACTGCGCCGGATGCGGCAGCTGCGCGGCACTCCCTACGTGCAGGAGTTGATGAGTGAATGAGTACTTGGTCTCGTTGTATCGTTGATGAATCGATAACGGCTCAAAATGGCGTTATGCTCAGTATGCCGTTCTTTACCTATTCCTCCGCTTCCTCTTTGCTCCCATGAAATACCTGTTACTCTTGCTGCTGCTTGCGGCGGCTATTTTGCCCGCCTGCTCGCCCCGGCTGGCAGTACTTACGCCGGCCACTACGGCGGCGGCCCGCCACGATATCCGCGAGGTGCTGCAAACCCAGACTGCTGCCTGGAACCGGGGCGACGTAGCCGGGTTCATGCAGGGCTACTGGCAGAACGACTCGCTGGTGTTCATCGGTAAAAGCGGCCTCACCTACGGCTGGCAGCCCACCCTCGATAACTACCGCCGTAGCTACCCCAACCCGGCCGCCATGGGCCAGCTTGATTTCAGCCAGCTGCGCATCGAGCCTTTGAGCCCCGATGTGGCCCAGGTAATCGGGCGCTGGCATCTGGCCCGCCCGGCAGCTGGCGACTTGCAGGGACACTTTCTGCTGGTTATGCGCCGCCTCGGGGGCCGCTGGGTGGTGGTGGCCGACCATTCGAGCTAACGGTTAGCGCTGGCAGGACGCGGAAAGGCTGCAGCCGATCAAACAGGCTGCGGTTGTGAGTTGAAAGCATCAACGCCTGCTCGTTCTATATCAGAGCGAGCAGGCGTTAATGCTTTCTGGCCTCCATAATATGCCTATGCCATAACCGGCTGGCCGCTTCCCTGTCCGTCCAGGCCGTCGGCGGCTTCGTCCTTCTGCTTGTCGGCCTCCACGGCCGGAATGGCTTGCTGGTAGATGAGGCCGGTGGCGGCGGCGTGCTCAGCGGCCTGCACCGTGTCCTGCACCAGCAGCATTTCCACTTTTTCGCCCCGCAACTCCTCGCGCACCTGCTCCACCAGGGCCGCGCGGTCGGGCCGGTTTACGTCGCGGATGTAGATGGCCAGGATGCGGCCGGGGTGGCGGCGCACCACTTCGCGGTAAATGTTAGCGTCTTCCTGGCCCGAGTCGCCGATGAGCACGAAGGGTAGGCGGGGGTAGGTGAGCAGCAGGTTCTCGATTTCGCGCAGCTTGTGGGCGTGGTGCCCGGTGGCCGCCCCGGGCTCCTGGGGCATCTTGAGGGCTAGGTCGCGCAACAGCAGCGGGCCAGGCGGCACATCGTTGAGGTCAAGGAAGTCCTCCAGCAAATCGTAGAGGTTCCAAGGCGAGCTGCTGACGTAAAAGAACGGGTTGTTGCGCTTGCCATTGCGGCCGAGCTGGAGCTGGCGGTAGAACTCGGCCACGCCCTTAAAGGGCAGCCGCGAACGGGCATTACGCAGCAGTACGGTGCGGGCCATTTGCAGCAAATCGGTGGCCGACGTCTGGATAACGGTGTCATCGAGGTCGGAAATAATGCCGTACTCGGCGTCGGGCGGCGGAATAAGGACCAGGGCGCGGGTGCTCAGGCCGGGCGGGGTAGGGAAGGGCGCGGGGGTGCGGTGCAGCAACACCTCGACCGGATGCCAGAGAAAATCAATCGGCTCGGGCAGGGCTTGCGGGGCCAGGTTGAGGGTGAAGTAGCCTTCCTCGTCCGACAAAATGGGGTGCTCGGACCCATCGGCGGGCCGCACGCTGAGCTGGGCCCCGGCAATTTCGTTGCTGTCGAAGCGGCGGTACATGTTCAGCAGGTTATGCCAGCGCGAGTCGGATGGGTCGGCCTCACCTATGCCCTTGTCGGTGAGCACCCGGCCCTTCACGTAGAGGCGCTCGGGGGTGCCGTAGCTGCGGTAAGGCACGAGCTGGATCGGGTGCAGCAGCCCGAGGCGGGCGCGGGTGCGAATCAGGGCTTGGTCGGCGCCTTCGGCCCAGCCGCTGAGTTTATCGAGAAAGGAAGCCATGGGGCAAAGAAAGTAGTTTATGGGCAAGCTGCCTCCACCGCGGTTTTTCCGGCAGAGCAGCGTAGCAGGAGTGCAGTGCGCCATCAGCCACAAAAAAGCTCCCGGCAAGTTGCCGGGAGCCTGGAAAGCAAGCAAAGAAGTGGCGCTAGAGCGCGCTTCTGAGCTGGTTGAAGTCGTCGGAGCCGGCCGTGCGGCTGCGGCAGTTCAGCTGGTCGGCCTTGGCCTGGATGTTCTGAATGCGGGAGCCGGGGTCGGGGTGGGTGCTCAGAAATTCGGGCTGCCGCTGCTGCCCTTCGCTCTGGGCCTTGATGAAGAAGCCGGCCGCCCCGTCGCAGGCGTAGTAGTTGGAGGCGTTGAGGTATTCCACCGAGTAGGCATCGGCCTCCGTTTCGTAGTCGCGGCTGAACTTGAGCTGGCCTAGGCCACTGGCCACGTCGACCAGCGTGTTCTGGTTGTTGCCCAAAATCAGGCTCAGCAGCACACCGATGCCATACTGCTGCTGAAGCTGCCGGGACGTATGGCGGCGGTCGGCGTGGGCAATTTCGTGCCCCAGCACCCCGGCCAGCTGCGTTTCGTTGTCGAGGTACTTAATCAGGCCCGAGTACACATATATGTGGCCGCCGGGCGTGGCAAAGGCGTTCTGGGTCTGGTCGTCTTTGATGATTTTTACGTCCCAGGGAAACTCGTTGCGATACTGGATTTTGCCCGAGTTGAGTACCCGCAGCACAATGCGGTTGAGGGCCGCGTAGGCCTGGGGGTTGCTGCCAGCCTCCAGCAGCTGGCCTTTGGCGCGGAAGGTGGAATCGGTTTGGGCAACTACTTTCTGGCCCAGAGCCTTATCGTCTTCAATGGAAAACAACAGAACGCCGTCGCCGTCTTTAGAGCAGGAAGCGGCGCCACCCAGGGTTAGGGCAAGGCCCGCTAGCAAGCCGGTTTTTTGCAGATTGAATCGCATAAAAAGCGAGAAATTGAAGGATGAAACAAAGGGGAACTGCCCGGGCCCTAGAAAAAACGGTGCCAGAGCTGGCGGCCTGCTAACGCCCGCCTCGTCCGCCGTGTTGTCTTCGTCAGCCCATAAAACCCATCCGGGCGACGTATCGGGCGCATAATCAGCCATAAAAAATATGCGGCTGCGCTTTGCCACGGTATTGCCAGCCGGTAGCAGCAGGGGCGGTAATCGGGGCCACCTTCCACTGGGTTTCTGCGTAGAGGAAAACCCGCCTGCCCATTTCGGTTGGCTGGTTATCCCACGCTCCTTGATATGGTTACTACCGCCACTCCCCGTTCTAAAACCAAGAAAAAGCGCCTGCAGCCCCTGCCCGAGGCCCACGAGTTGTACAAAGACCCCGCCCGCCAGGCCGAGCTAGCCGGCCTGCGCTACCTCACCGACGCCAAGCCTGGTCTGACCCGCGAAACCACCCGGGCCGGTAAGGTTCGCTACCGCACTACCAAAGACGAATTGCTCACGGACGAGAAAACGCTGGCCCGCATCGCGGGCTTCGTGATTCCGCCGGCCTGGACCGACGTTTGGATCTCGCCCTCGCCCAACACCCACCTCCAGGTGACGGGCCGCGACGCCAAGGGCCGCAAGCAATACCTCTATCACCCCGCCTGGGACCAGGCCCGGGCCCTGACTAAGTTCAGCCGCCTGCGGGCGTTCGGCGAGCAACTGGCCGAATTGCGCGCGCAGATGCACAAAGACATGGCCCGCCCGCAGCTCGACAAAACCAAAGTGGTGGCCCTGGTGCTCACGCTCATGGACCAGTCGTTTATCCGGGTTGGTAACCGCGAGTACGCCAAAAAAAACAAAACCTACGGCCTGACTACCCTCCGCGACAAGCATGTGCAAGTGAGTGGGGCCGATGTTCGTTTCAGCTTTGTGGGCAAGAAAAGCGTGCCCCACGACCTGACCATCCATGACCGGAAACTGGCCCGGATGGTGCAGAAGTGCAAGGAAATTCCGGGCCAGCACCTGTTCCAGTACTACGCCCCCGACGGCCACCGCCAGGAGCTGGAATCGGGCGACGTGAACGACTATCTGCACACCGTAACCGGCATGAAACTTTCGGCCAAGGACTTCCGCACTTGGGGCGGCACCGTGAAAATGGTAGAGGCCCTGGAACGGATTCTGGATGAAGAGCCGGAGTTTCCGCGCCCTAAAACCCTGAAGCGGGCCATCAAGGACGTGGCCGAGAACCTAGGCAACACGCCCAGCGTGTGCTCTAAATACTATATCCATCCCCAGGTTATCGAGCTCTTCAACTCCAACCAGCTTCTCGATTACCTACGCCGCCACGACGCCGACCCCAAACAAAACGACCTACTCACGCCTACGGAGCACATGGTGCTGGAAATGCTGGGCGAGTTGGAAGCAAAGTAAAGAAACCAGCTTGTCATCCTGACGCAGGAAGGACCTGCTTAAGAAGCTGATCCATATATCAGCTTCTTAAGCAGGTCCTTCCTGCGTCAGGATGACAAGCCTAACTTCACCTTCTACCTCCCCGAACCATCCCGGTCAAAAGCGTGGGAGAGGACGTTGTGGGCGGTTTTGTTCTTGGTTTCCGGGCCGGGGTGGAGCTCGTTGTTGCGAGCCGTGTCGAAGAAGCGGGTGCGTTTGCGCAGGCCGGCCACGCGCGAGGAGTCGCGTACCACGTCTTCCTGGGGGCCGCCGTAGATGTCGATGAATGGCGAGCGGCGCACCCGGCCTGATACCACGAACTCGTCTTTGCCTTTCAGGCCGTGCAGGCGCACCGTTTTGGTTTCGGTGGGGTTGAAGCTGCGGCGGTAGAGCAGGCGGCCGTTCTGGCCGGCGGGCACGCCCTTGGTCGCGTACATCGAAACCACGGTGGCCGTGTCGTTGAGGCGCTCGACTACGAACCGTTCGTCGTCGTCGGTGCCGGCTACCAACACGTCTTCGGCTTCGAGGCGGTAGAACGTTTCGGCGGCCTCGGGTAGCTTGGCGCGGCGGGCCTGCAGGCTAGCTATCATCCGTGGGCCCTCGTAGGCATACACCTCAGGGGGTAAGCCCTGGCGTACGGCCTGCTCAATTACGGCGTCGGTTAGGCGTTGCTGCAGGTCGTGGGCGGTGGCCAGATACGTAGCGCGGGGCACAGCGGCCAGGGCGCGGGCATCGATGAATGAGGCGTTGCGGGTGTAGCCCTCGATGCTCTGGTACTCGGGCCCGAACGTGCGGAACTTGGCCACGGCCTTGCTAACCACCCAGGAGGCCAGCCCATCGTCAAAGCGAAAAAAAACCTGGTCCCGGTCCTGGGGAACGGGTTTCCAAAGCAGCCGGCCCGCGGGTTGGGCGTAGCCGGCCCAGCTCCACTGGCCCTCGTGCCGGTCCCAGTCGCCAAGCCAGATGTCGAGCAGGCGGGCCCGCACGAAGGCTGCCCCGTCGAGTTCGTAGCGCTGGTCGTCGTAGCGTTCGGGTAGCACATCGTCGGTTTCTTCGAGCTGCTTGGCCCCGGCTACGGGGCCGCTGATATTTTGCTTGCCTTCGAACTTGCGCTCCACTAGTACCACTTTACCCTGAAATTGCTCGGAGGCGGGGCCCAGCCCGGTTTCATCGGCCCGCACGTAGTAGGGGCGGGGGCTGGTGTGGGGTACTCCGGCGGCCTCAGCCAGCGGGGGCACCACGAAGGCGCCGTAAGGCATGGCGGCGGCGGTGGCGTCGCGCACTACCGTCATCACGAAGCTGCGCCGCAAAACCTTAGGCAGGGTTTTTTCAGGATTTTTATCAATGGTGCGTACCGCGTAGCTGCGGCCTGCCGAGTCCACCATCGTCATGCTCACCGTTTGGAAGCCACCGCCCATTTTCTCGAAGCGCAGGCCACCCGGAACCAGGCGGTCGGGCCGTAGCACGGGCAGTTGCAGCGGCTGGGCCCAGGCCCGGCGGTAATGCGCGCCCAGTAGCAAGCGGCCCAGCGGGCCACGCTGGTAGTGGCGGCCAGCCGTTACCCGCGCGCTATCGGCGTTGGCAGGCAGCACGGTGGTATAGTCCAGGCGGGCGTCGGGCTGGAAAAACGACTTTCGACTGCACGCCGTGATGGACAGCAACAGTAGGGGTAGGGCGTAGCGAGGGTTCATTCAGGGCAGTAAAGCGCGGGATTATTTCCTTCAACGCAAGTTTACCGGAAAAGTGAATGCCAGCGGGCATAACCGTAGGGGCTGGCTTTGCGGTATAAGGGAAGCGGAGTCGGTTGAAGCCGGCTCCGCTTCCCTTATACCGCGAAACCCCGCGCTTCCGTGTCTTTCTCTCCTTCCGCGCCCTTCCTGATGCTGGGCCTGTGCAGCGGCCTGCTGCTGGTGGCCTGTTCCGCCCCCGCCCAACAAACGCCCCCGTCTACTACCGTCCGCCCCGTTATCGGCCCCGATTCGACCGTGGTGGTGGCGGCTGGCCCGCAGTACGACCGGGGGAGCTTGCACCGTTTTTTCTGGGGCACTCACTACCGGGCCCTCTGGGATTTACCGGTGAAAGTGCCTGTTTTTAACCTGCGTACCGCCGTGCCCGGCGGCCTG
The DNA here is from genome assembly GCF_002204745.1 of Hymenobacter amundsenii. Taxonomy (GTDB): domain Bacteria; phylum Bacteroidota; class Bacteroidia; order Cytophagales; family Hymenobacteraceae; genus Hymenobacter; species Hymenobacter amundsenii. Next base: position 30,942 of record NZ_NIRR01000016.1, on the reverse strand, counting down.
ACGCCCATGAAGGAGGGCGGCTCGTTCCAGACCAAAAACCTGCGCCTCGTCGACCGTAACGGGATACAGTACGTGCTGCGCTCGGTGGACAAGGACGCCACCCGGGCCCTGCCCGAAGAATTGCGCGATGGGGCCATTGGGCGAATCATGAAGGACCAAACCAGCGTTATCCACCCCTACGGCGCCTATATCGCGGCTCCGTTGGCTGAGGCCGCTGGTCTTTTCCATACCAACCCGCGCCTCGTGTACGTGGCCGACGACCCCGCCTTGGGCGAGTTTCGCGAGGAGTTCGGCTACGCGCTCTACCTGTTTGAGGAACGGCCCGACGGCGACCAGAGCACGGTGGCCAGCTTCGGCCGCTCGGCCGATGTGGAAAGCTCGCGCAAGGCCTTCTCGAATCTGGTGGCCAGCTCCCAGTATCAGGTGGATGCCCGCCAGTACCTGCGCAACCGCCTTTTCGATATGTGGCTCGGCGACTGGAGCCGGCGCGAAGACCAGTGGCGCTGGGCCAGTTTCCCGGCAGCCGGCGGCGGCACCACCTACCGCGCTATTCCGCGCGACCGGGACCATGCTTTTTTCAAGTTCGATGATGGCTTGCTTACCCACATCATCGGTTGGGTGAAATCCAACTACCAAAGCTTCCACGAGAAAATCCGCCTTGCCGACGTGGAGGGCCTCAACCGCGCCGCCCGCCCGATGGATAAGTCGTTGCTGCCCTACCTGACCCGCACCGATTTCCAGCAGGTGGCCGACTCCCTACGCGGGGCCCTCTCAGACGAGGTAATAGCCCGGGCCCTGGCTACTTGGCCGCCCGAAGTCCAGCAGATCAGTCAGGCTGAATTCACGCGCAAGCTCCGCGCCCGCCGCGACCAGCTACCCGCCGTGGCCGACAGGTTCTACGAGCTGCTCAACCGCGACGTGGAGCTACCCGGCACCGACGAAGCCGAGCGGTTCGTGGTGGAGGCCACCGGTCCCGATGCCGTGCGGGTGCAGTTATTCCGGCTCACGTCCGAGGGCGCTACCATGCTGCACGAGCGCACCTTTAAAGCGGCCGAAACCCGATCCATCAAGCTGTTTGGGCTAGGCGGCAACGACTCGTTTGAATTGCGCGGCGAGCCCACCAGCCGTATTCAAATGGGGGTGTACGACGGCGAAGGCCAGGACCTGATCGAGGCTACCCCGGCCCCCGAAAAGAGCCCATCCAGCCGCCTTACCATCTACGACAGCGGCGACGGTAACACGTTACGGGTGGGCAAATTCAAAACCGAAGCATATCAGCCCAAAGCCGAGGAATTCGACGCGGCCGGCTGGCTGCTGCGCCACCGGCTGTATTAGCCGTGTTGGTTGCCGGTGTGTTTCGCCCTTGCCACTATTCAGTGGCGCCTTATGGTTGCTCCTGCAACCAAGCCATAGCCGCGCCCTCGTCGCCGAAAAGGCTAATCTGGTAATCCTGCTCAATATCGGAAACAGTCTGCGCCAGCGCGGCTAGGGGCGTGGCGGGGCTGGTGCTTGGCCGCCAGGTAGTGGCCACCAAACAGGCCAAATGGATGGGTAAATTGTGGATGGCCGGCTTGAGGGCGGGTAAGTACTCCTGGGCCAGCCAGTCTACCATCTGGGCATCTGGCTCGGCCCGTCGGCGCGAGTCTACCAGCCACCGGCCGGCTTGGTGGTCGGCGGCAACCTGACAGGCTTCGAGGTAGCCTTGCTGCAGCTCCGTTTGGGATACTTCCCGCAGCCAGCGCACTATCAATAAAGCCAGATCGGAGCGAAACGTGATGGAAATGTAAGGTGTGTCAGTAGACATGGAGCGGTGAAGAGCCGAAACAAGTTGCTCCGGGGGGCAAACATACGGCCTGCCGAGCCGGCAGTTGCCAGAATCAGGTACAAATTGATAAGTCCCCCTTTTTAAGGGCGGCTCCGGACGCAGGGTAATGCAAATGCTTCCGGCAGAGTCCTATATTTGACTTCGTTTTCGCCGCCCGATGCAAACCTTCCTTTCCCCCGACTACCTGAGCCTGGCTTACCGCTCCGACCTCAATTTTTTGGTCGGCCGCTGGTTAAGGCCCGTTTCGGGGGATGAAACCCGCCAGGGCTACGCCTTAATTCTGCAGGCAGCCCAGCAGTGTGCCTGCCCTTACTGGCTACTCGATGGCCGCCGCCGCCCACCAGCCGACGCAGAAACCACCCGCTGGGGCTTGGAAGAGTTTTTTCCTAGCCTGAATGCCACTTTTGGCCAGCTTGTGTTCATGAGCCAGCTGCTTTCCCCCGATTACCAGGCCCTGACCGACGCTCAGCCCGCTTTCCAAGTGGCAGAGCAGAGTCCGGCCCGCACTTACCAAATGCGCCGTTTCAACGACGAAAATCAGGCTGTGCGTTGGTTGCAACAGCAGCAAACGGTGCCAGCCGCTGGCAAGTAAGCGGGGAGAGGGACATATGTACTGGCAGCCGCCAAGCTTGTCATATCCTCTAAGCCCCATCTGAGTTTGTATAAAATCAGTCCTCTACTTAAACACCTTTACCTTGTCTTTGTGCTTGGTTCGCAGGTACTGACGAATAATCTGCTGCACGTCCTTGTTATCGTGGTAGCGCGTAACGGCGTCGCGGAAATCCTCGAAGCGGCGGGCCGAGAAGGTTTCATCTACGTAGCCGAAGCCTAGGTAACGGCCGTTTTCTACCACCACGAGGCTCTTTTCATCGGCCCGGTGGCCCGTCCCGATAATAACAAACGAGCCGTGCTCATAGGTAAACGACTCAATGGCGGCTTCTACCCGTTGGTTGTACGCTTCGGGTGGCTCCTGGCCCACGCAGGCTCCCTGGCAGCGGTGTACCTGGTAATCGAAGCAGGGGCCGGTGGTTTTGTACAGGTCGCAGAGCTTCTGGCAGAGGTTGAATTTGGCGACTTTATGAAACAGAAAGCCCTTGGCCTTGAACTGGTTGGCCAGCGCGATGAGCGGGTGCGACTCGGCATGGTCGTCGGCCCGGCCGTAGTAGAGGTGCTTGTAGCCGTCGTCGTCAGTCCGCAGAAAGATACCCGCCGGAAACACCGACCGCCGCTGCTGGCGGTTGTAAAGTGGCTTGAGGCGCTTGATTTCGTGCGACTCAAAGAGCAGTGCCACCAGCTCGGAGCCAGTCAACTCCCAGGTGATTTCTGAAATCGAACTTTTGAACTCAATGCTCTTGCGCGACTTATAATCGACGGCAAAATGCTGCTGAATACGCTTGTAAATATTGATGCTCTTGCCCACGTAAATCACTTCCCCGGCCTGGTTATGGAAGTAATACACGCCCGCCTCCTGGGGCAGGGCCGCCACGTGCTCGGGCGTAATGTTGGGCGGCAGCAGCGCCGTTTTAATGGCCTCCTGCACGGCTTTTATCTTGCGCGGCGAGGGCTGCTTGCCCCCGGTAGCCGCCACCGGCTTGCGGCCCGCCGGAGCCTGGGCATCTACCACGGCCAGCGCGTCGGCCGGGCTCAGGCCAGCAGCTGCGGCCGGAGTTTCCTGCTCCTGGCTGATGTTTAATAGCCGCCCGAACAGAATGGCCGTGGCCGCCGCGTCGCCGGCGGCGCGGTGCCGCCCGTTCAGCGGGATACCGATATTCTGGCAAAGCTTGCCCAGGCTGTAGCTGGGCTGCCCCGGCATCAGCGAGCGGCTCAGGCGCACCGTACACAGCGTTTTGCGCGAGTAGTTGTAGCCCAGGTCGCCAAACTCCTTCTTCAGAAACGAGTAGTCGAAGCGCACGTTATGGGCCACGAATACGCAGCCCTCGGTCATCTCCACCACTTTGCGGGCTACCTCGTGGAAGCGCGGGGCCTCACGCACCATATCGTCGGTGATGCCCGTGAGCTGGGTAATAAAGAAGGGGATAGCCCGGCCCGGATTAATCAGCGAACTAAACTCATCCACCACTTTCTCGCCATCATGAATATAGATGGCAATTTCGGTGATGCGGTCCTGCGCGGGCTGGCCCCCGGTGGTTTCAAGGTCGATGATGGCGTACAAATGCTTTTTTGAGCTGTTAGCTACTAGCTGTTGGCTGATAGCTTTTGTTCTGAGAATACCCGCTAGGGCTAAATCAACTAAGCAGATTGGTAACAAAGATACCCGCCCGGATGGTTGCACCGATTTTCAACCTCAAATTTCCCAGCCATCCTAGCCAAAAAAAGGAGCCTACCAACTGGTAGGCTCCTTTCAAAAAAGATAAAAGTTATCAGCAAAAGGCTAATAGCTCAGAAAAGCTTAGCGGCCCTTCTGGCCGGTAATCCAGTTTTTGGTTGACAGAATTTCGCCGTGCTGCTTCTCAATAACGCTGCGGGCTTCGGTGGGCAGTTCATTCGACTTCAGGGCCGTTTCGTAGCTGCTCAGGGCCGTGGAGTCGCCCGTTTCGCACTCGCCCAGAATGGCCGAATCGTCCTGGCCCGTAATGGCCGACTTGATGTTGATCCAGCCCCGGTGAACAGCGGCAGCAGCATCGGTGAGGGCGCCTTCCACAGTGCCTTCCTGCTCGGGGTTGATGCCGAACTGCTGGGCGTGCGTGCTCAACTCGGAAGCGAATTGGGCCCGCTGCTGGCTGAACTGGCTCAGCTTGGCTTTCAGGTCAGGGTTGGCAACGCCCTCGGCGGCCTCCTGGTAGCCTTTAGCGGCCGTTTTATTGATTTCTACGAGGTCGTTGTAAGCGCGGGCGGTTTCGCCAGTGATAAGTGCCATGAGAAGATGTTTTAAGGTAAAAAGAAGGCTGCCGCAGTGGGCAGCAGCTCTGTCCTTATACCGCTGGGTGCCCCGGTCGGGTTGCGTGTAAAATTGAGGTCAGTTCCGGCGGCTTGCGGCGCTTGTTATTCCTCGGAACGGCCCAGCATTCGGTTCCAGAGCCGGTGCAGGCCTCCCGGCTGGTCGCCTTCTGACTTGGTCGAATCGTCGCCATCGGCCGTGTCGCCGAGCAAGAAGCCCCAGGGCTCGGTCGTTTTGTTGGCGTCGAGCACCACTTTGATTACGGCCATCAGCGGAATGCTCAGAATCATGCCGGGTGTTCCCCACAGCTCGTTGCCCAGAATCAGGGCCAGAATGGCGGCCAGCGGGTTGATGCTCACCTGCGAGCCCGTAATCATGGGTGTAATGAAGTTGCCTTCCAGAAACTGCACGATCACAAATACGCCTACCACCAAAGCTGCTTGCACCGGCGAGCCGGTTTCAACCAGCGTAACAATGGCTGGCACAGTGGCCCCGATCAGGATGCCGATATAAGGAATAACGGCCAGCACCGAGGCGAAAATGGCGAAGAAGATGGCAAACTTCACCCCCAGCACCAACAGCCCGATGCCGTTGAGAATAGACACGATGACAATTACCTTCAACAAACCCGAAATGTAGGCCTGCACGACGGTCTGGATGTTATCTACAGTATGCAGAACGGTTGTGCGCTTGTCGGGGGCCACGAAGCGGAACATGAACTGGCGCAAATGGTCGCGGTAAAGCAGCAGACAGAAAATGTAAATCAGCACCTGCGCCAGATTGCTTAGAACCGCCGTAGTGGTGAGCAGGGTCGTGCCCAGGTAAGAGCCGCCCGACTTCTTAACGGCCTTGAGCGTGGCATCCTTTAGGTCATCAACGCTCATGGGCGTGTAGCCGAATTTAAGCTGCGCCCACTCCTGGCCGTCACGGAAAAACTCTAATAGCTTGGTTTGCAGCTTGGGCAACTCACTCTGAAACTGGGTGAGCTGGGAGCCGAAAGCCACGATAATACCGGCGAACACGGCCAACAGCAGCAGCAGACACAGGATGATGGCCAGAATGCGCGGCACACGGCGGTTTTCCAGCCACCGGCAGATGGGTAGTAGCAGCAGCGTGAACAGCGCCGAAAACAGCAGCGGCAGCAAAATGGCGTCGAGCTTGTGCAGGGTGTAAACCAGCAGCACGGCCCCCAGCATGAAGAGGGAAAACTGGATGAAGGACGTCTGCCGGACTTCGGGCGTGGGCTTATGGCCGGTGGGGGGCAGGTGATGTTGAGCGGCAGGAGTAATCATTTTGCTAATATGGTTGGGAGATGTTGAGTCGAAAAAAGAATTGTAAGCGGCGTCCTGCAGCGTTTGTCGGAACGAACGACAATGGAGTTAGGTTGAAAAAAAGGAATTTGCTAACTTTACTAGCGAAATAAGCTCGCGGAAAAGGACAGTTTTCTGCGTTATTTTACCTTCTCCTTTGATTCGCGCATTCTCCTGATGGCTGAAGAACAGATATCCGTTGCCACCCACGGCTACACCGAAGACAGCATCCGCTCCCTCGACTGGCGTGAGCACATCCGGCTCCGGCCCGGCATGTACATCGGCAAGCTCGGCGACGGCTCGGCTTACGACGACGGCATCTATGTGCTGGTAAAGGAAGTTATCGATAACTCCATCGACGAGCACGTAATGGGCCACGGCCGCACCATCGAAATCAAGATTTCGGAGGATAAGGTGCAGGTGCGCGACTACGGCCGGGGTATTCCGTTGGGCAAAGTGGTGGACGTAGTAAGCAAGATTAACACGGGCGGCAAGTACGACAGCAAAGTCTTTCAGAAGTCTGTGGGCTTAAACGGGGTGGGCACCAAAGCGGTTAACGCGCTCAGCAATTACTTTCTGGTGCAGAGCGTGCGCGACGGGCTGATGAAGTCGGCCGAGTTCTCGCAGGGTATGCTCACGAGTGATGCCAAGCCTCAGAAAACCAGCCAGCGCAACGGCACCCTCATGGTGTTCCAGCCCGACGATTCGATTTTCAAGAACTATAAATTTTACCCCGAATACCTCGAAAATCAGATCTGGAACTACGTTTACCTCAATGCCGGCCTAACCATCCACTTCAACGGCCAGAAGTACTACTCCGAGCACGGCCTGCTCGACCTGCTCTCCCGCAAGGCCGACCCCGAGACCCTGCGCTACCCCATTATCCACCTCAAGGGCGAGGATATCGAACTAGCCCTCACCCACGGCAACGACTACGGCGAAGAATACTACAGCTTCGTGAACGGGCAGTATACCACCCAGGGCGGCACCCATCTGGCGGCCTTTCGCGAGGCCATCGTGAAAACGCTACGTGAGTTCTATAAGAAGGATTACGATGCCTCCGACGTGCGGGCCTCAGTTATAGCCGCCATTTCGGTGCGGGTACAGGAGCCCGTATTCGAGAGCCAGACCAAAACCAAGCTGGGCTCCATGAACATGGGCCCCGACGGCCCTACGGTACGCGGCTTTATCCTCGATTTCATTAAGGAGCACCTCGACAATTACTTGCATAAGAACCCGGGTATTGCGGAGGCGCTTAAAAAGCGCATCGAGCAAAGCGAGCGGGAGCGTAAGGACATGGCCGGGGTGAAGAAACTGGCCAACCAGCGGGCCAAAAAGGCCAACCTGCACAACCGCAAGCTCCGCGACTGCCGATTCCACCTCGGCGACGGTAAGCACGAAGAGGAGGCCCAAACGACCCTGTTCATCACCGAGGGCGACTCGGCCTCCGGCTCCATCACCAAGAGTCGCAACGTGCAGACGGAGGCCGTGTTCAGTTTGCGCGGTAAGCCGCTGAACTGCTTCGGGCTGAAGAAGAAAATCGTGTACGAAAACGAGGAGCTCAACCTGCTCCAGCACGCGCTCAACATCGAGGAGGGAATCGAAAACCTGCGCTACAACCGCGTGGTAATTGCCACCGATGCCGACGTGGATGGCATGCACATCCGGTTGCTGCTGCTCACCTTCTTTTTGCAGTTCTTCCCCGATTTGGTGCGCAACGGCCACGTGTACATTCTGGAAACGCCGCTGTTTCGGGTACGCAACAAGAAAACGACCATTTACTGCTATAACGAAGGCGAGAAGCAGGCCGCCATGCGCCAGCTCGGCCGCAACCCCGAAGTCACGCGCTTCAAGGGCCTGGGTGAAATCAGCCCCGATGAGTTCGGCAAATTCATCGGCGAAAACATCAAGCTCGAACCCGTCATTCTGCAGGCCGAACGCTCGGTGCAGCAGATTTTAACCTATTACATGGGCAAGAACACGCCCGCACGCCAGGAATTCATTATTGACAACCTGCGCCTGGAAAAAGACCTGATTACCTCCGATGTGCTGCCCGTAGCCGAGGTGCCGGAAGAGGATTTGGCGTAGGCCAAACAGAATGCAAATTTCCTCTGAAGCGGCGGTTGCCCGCGCCGGAGAGTGGTACAAGAACAAATAACCGTGGCCTGGAGCCACACCCTGTATGTCCGAAGAAACGAACTTCCAAGCCCCTCAGCACACACTTGATTCCGACGGCCATTATGCGGCCGGCGACTCGGTAGACCTAGGCGGGGCTGCCTCATCCACCGGGGCCGATGAATCGGTGGAACCCACCGCAGTCTTGGCCGAGTCCGGGGCCGATGTGGAGGCCATTATTGAGGCGGAAGCCATTCCCGAAGACGAGCTGTCGGCGGAAGAAGAGGAGGAGGCCAAATTTGCGCCTGGCGAAACCATCCATGACGTGGCCACGGTGCGCGGCATGTACCAGAACTGGTTCTTGGATTATGCCTCCTACGTGATTCTGGAGCGGGCCGTGCCCGCCATTGAGGACGGCTTGAAGCCCGTGCAGCGCCGCATCATGCACGCCATGAAGGAGATGGACGACGGCCGCTTCAACAAAGTAGCCAACGTCATCGGCCAGACCATGCAGTACCACCCCCACGGCGACGCCAGCATCGGCGACGCCATGGTGAACCTGGGCCAGAAAGACCTGCTGATTGAAACCCAGGGTAACTGGGGCGACATCCGCACCGGCGACTCGGCGGCCGCGCCTCGCTACATCGAGGCCCGCCTGAGCAAATTCGCGCTGGAGGTGGTGTTCAACCCCGACATTACGGAGTGGCAGATGAGCTACGACGGCCGCAAGCGCGAGCCCACCACGCTGCCCGTGAAGTTCCCGCTGCTGCTGGCCCAGGGCGTGGAAGGCATTGCCGTGGGGTTGAGCACTAAGATTATGCCCCACAACTTCCGGGAGTTGTGCCAGGCCAGCGTGGCGGTGCTCAAGGGCAAGGAGTTTCAGCTGTTTCCCGACTTCTCGACCGGCGGCCTGGCCGACGTGAGTAACTACCAAAGCGGGCAGCGGGGCGGCAAAATCCGGCTGCGGGCCACCATCGAGAAGGCCGACAAAACCATGCTCGTCATCCGCGACATTCCGTACGGCACCACTACCACGGCGCTGATGGAAAGCATCGTGAAGGCGTCCGAAGCCAACAAAATCAAGATCAAGAAGGTGGTCGATAATACGGCCGCCGAGGTGGAGGTGCAGGTGCACCTGCCGCCCGGCGTGAGCCCCGACCTGACGATGGACGCGCTCTATGCCTTCACCGACTGCGAAATCAGCATCTCGCCCAACACCTGCGTTATTATTGAGGATAAGCCACGCTTCGTGGCTGTGGAGGACATGCTGCGCCTAAGCACCCAGAAAACGGTTCGGCTGCTGGAGCGGGAGCTGGAGATTCGGCAGGAGGAGCTGGGCGAAAAGTGGCACTCGGCTTCGCTGGAGAAGATTTTCATCGAAAACCGTATTTATCGTAAGATCGAGGAGTGCGAAACCTGGGACGACATCCTGCTAACAATTGAAGCTGGCCTGAAGAAGTTCACGCGGGTAGCAGGGGAGAAGGAGAAGGCCAACGACACCCGCATCGTGCTGGCCCGCGCCATCAGCGAGGACGACCTCACGCGGCTGACCGAAATCCGCATCAAGCGCATCAGCAAGTTCGACGGTTTCAAGGCCGATGAGCTGATTGCCCGCCTCGAAGCTGAGTTGGCCGAAGTGGCCGACCACTTGGCCAACCTTACGCGCTACGCCATTAACTACTTCGAGGGCCTGCTGAAAAAGTACGGCGTAAATCGGGAGCGGCGCACCCAGCTGCGGGCTTTCTCGGTAGTAACGGCCCAGAAAGTAGCCGTGGCCAACCAGAAGCTCTACGTAAACTACGCCGATGGCTTTGTGGGCTACGGCCTTAAGAAGGACGAAAAAGCGGTGGCCGTCACCGACTGTTCCGACCTCGACGACATCATCGCCATCCGCCGCGACGGCACGTTCGTCGTCACGCGCATCGCCGAGAAAACCTTCGTCGGCAAGGACATTCTGCACGCCGGCGTGTACAACAAAAACGACGACCGGCTGGTGTACAACATGATTTACCAGGACGGCACCTCCGGCATCAGCTTCGCCAAGCGGTTTTTGGTTACGAGCATCACCCGCGATAAAGTTTACGACCTGACCAAGGGCACCAAGGGCACCAAAACGCTCTACCTGACGGCCAACCCCAACTCGGAGTCAGAAATTGTAGGCATCCAGCTCGCCGACAAAGCGGCGGCCCGGGTGAAGCAGTTCGATTTCGATTTTGCCGAGCTGGCCATCAAGGGTAAGGGCTCGATGGGCAATATCGTCACCAAGCAGTCCATCAAGAAAATCACCCAGAAAGCTCTCGGCGACTCCACGCTGGGCGGCCGGGAAATGTTTTTCGACAACGTGGTGGGCCGCCTCAATACCGATGGCCACGGCCGCTACCTGGGCACCTTCGACACCGACGACACCCTGCTGCGCGTATTCAAGGACGGCAGCTACGATTTGCAGTCGCCCGATCTGGCCCTGCACTTCGACATGGCCAATATGCTGCTGCTGCGCAAGTTCGATACCGATACCGTGCTGAGCGCGGTGTATCTGGAAGGGGAGTCGAAAACGCATTACGTAAAGCGTTTCCGGGTTGAAACCAGTACCCTTGATAAGCGCTTCACCTTCCTGCCCGAAACCAAGGGCACCAAGCTGCTAACGGCCACGGCGCATCCGGAACCGGCCGTGAGCATCAAGCTGCAGCGGGACAAAAAGGCCGATAAGGAAACCGAAAGCCTGCTCCTCCACGAGTTTATCGACGTAAAAGGGTGGAAAGCGCTGGGCAATAAGCTCAACTACTATAAAATCCACGCCCTCACCCTAACTACCGACGAAGGCCCCGAGCCCGAGCGCAAATCGGCCAAGAAGAAAGCGGGTCCCGCCACCATCCCGCGCTCTGCGCCTGCCGCCCCGGCCGCGCCCCACGAGCCGTTGCCCGACCGCACCGACGACTTCGATATCTCCGATGAGGAGGTGGCTCAGGCCCAGGCCGTGCTCAAATCGCCCAAGTCGCAGCTCAAGCTATTTTAGCAGGAAGAAGCGGAACAACACGTGGGGAGGATGAAGGCCAGCCTTCATCCTCCCCACGTGTTGTTCCGCCGGATTGGCCAACTTTGCGCCGGCCGGGCTACTGCTGCTGCTGCCCGCTTGTTGCTCCACTGCTCCCACTTATGCTCACTTCGCTGCTTCCAGTCTTCCGCCTGCTCCTCCTGGGAATAGGGCTGTTGAGCGCGGGGGCAGCCCTAGCGCAATCGAGCGGCAGCCAAGCAGCCAAGTCAGCTTCCAAAGCGGTTGGCAAACCACCCAAAACTGCTTTGGCCACGCCTGGCTGCCCGGCTCCGGCGCCCACCCCAGCGGTGGCCCGGCTGCTGGCTGAGGCCCGCCGCCTGCAGGCCGACTATCACGAATCGGAGGCGCTGGGCAAGTACGAGCGGGTACTGGCCAAAGACCCGGCCACGTACGCGGCGCTGTGGGAAGCGGCCGTGCTGAGCGTGCGTATCGGTAGCCGCTACACCGACGAAACCCGCAAGCTGGCTTACCTGGCCGCCGCCCGCCTCTACGCCAAAACAGCCCTGACAGTATGTCCCGACGGAGCGGAGGCGCACTACGCCGCTGGTCTGGCGCTGGCTACCCTGGCCCCGCTGCTGCCCTTGCGCAGCCGTTTGCTGGCCTACCGCGAACTGCGCCCCCACGCGTACCGGGCCACTGAGCTGCGCCCCGACTGGGCCGAAGCTTGGCAGCTACTAGGCCGCTGGCAATACCGCGTCGACCATTACAGCCTGCCGGAACGGCTCTACAGCAAGCTGTTTCTGGGCGGTATGCCGGTGGGGGGCAGCACGCTGCTGGCCGTCGAGTCGTTGCGCAAGGCCTACGAACTCGCTCCCCAGCGCATCGAGCACGCTTATGACTTGGCGCGGGTTTACCTTAACCGCAGCCAGGAAACCCGCGCCACCGCCGTACTCCAGGCCGCCCTCGGAATTACACCCGTTACGGCCGACGAGCTGGTCATGAGCCGCCGTTGCGAGCGGCTGCTCGAACAGCTCAACCGCCGCAAGCGCCGGCAACTGCAGCGCCTCATTAATGAGCTCTGAGGCCGGCAAGGCCGGAAGGCATATCTTTGGTACTTGAATTTTCTGACTATTGGCCGTGGCTGTTTTGCGTTTTGAGTGGGGAGGATTATTGTTGGTCGGGTTGCTGGCCAGCGGTTGCTCGCAAGCACCCGAGGAGCAGCCCGACACCATGATCGACCTGCAAACCGTGGCTAGCGGCCCACGCATTCAGGCCGATGAGCTCGACGGAGCCATTGCCCGCCAGCCCGGCAACGCCTCGCTCTATGCCCGCCGGGCCGCCTTCCGCCTCGATGCCGGCCAAATCGATGCTGCCCTGCGCGACATCAATCAGGCCTTGGTGTTCGACGATGCGCCGGGGCAATTCTACTTCACCAAGGCCCGCGCCCTGCGGGCCCAGGGATTCATCAAACCCGCCCTGGCCGCCGCCGACGAAGCGGCCCGCCGGGGCTACGCCTCGCCCGAACTCAACCTGCTGGTGGGCGAAACTCACCTGGCCTCGCGCCGCTACCAGGACGCGCTGGACCAACTCGACCGGGTTTTGCAGCAGGAGCCCGACTTAGCGGCGGCGCTTTTTTACAAAGGCTTGGCCTTCGAGGGCTTGCAGGATACAACCCAGGCCCTCGACTACCTACGAGCCGCGCTGGCCCGCAGCCCCCGCGCACCCGAAATCCTGCACCAGCTAGCCTTTCTGCTCAACGCCAACCGCCAACCCGAACGGGCCGCCGATTATGCCGCCCGGGGCCTGAAGCTCGAACCCACCAACGGCGCACTTTGGTTTGACTACGGCCGCCAGTTCGAGTTGCGCAACCAGCCCGATAGCGCCCGCCGCGTTTATGCCCGCACCGTACAGCTCGACTCCACCTACTACCAGGCCGACTACCAGCTGGGCCTGAATGCCTACCAAAGCCGCCAGTACGCCACCGCCGTGCCCCACCTGCAACGGGCTTTGCGCCGTGCGCCCGCGCTGCCCGAGGCCCGTGCCATGCTGGGTGAAAGCCTCGAAAGCCTGGGCCGCTGGGCCGAAGCCACCGACCAGTACCGCCTGCTGCTAGCCGCCAACCCCGGCAACCGTCATTGGCGCTATAAAGTCTGGAAAGTAGGTAACCGCTCCCGCGGGGTCATTGTCAACGAAACCCCGCGCCCCGCGCCCATCGAGGCGATAGAGCCGCTTATCCTGCGCCGCCCGGGGCTTTAGAGTGAATGAGTGACTCGGTGAATGAGTGAATGGTTCTATTAACCCGAACATTCCGCTTACTGAGCGTCGATAAAGAGCTTCGTTCACTCATGCTCCGAGTCACTCATTCACTCATTCGCCTTAACTTGCGCCTTCACGGCTGTTTGTATAGCCATTAGCCCTCCTTTTTTTATGTTGAATATCACCCTCCCCGACGGTTCGGTGCGCCAGTTTGTAGATGGCGCCACGGGCCACGATGTCGCCGCCTCCATCAGCGAAGGCCTGGCTCGCAACGCCGTGGGCGTGCGCGTCGACGGCGAAGTGCGCGACCTGCACCGCCCCATCGAACAGGACGCCCAGGTGGCCATCCTGACCTGGAACGATGCCGATGGCAAAACAGCTTTCTGGCACTCTTCGGCCCATGTGCTGGCCGAAGCCCTCGAAGCGCTGTACCCCGGCGTGAAGCTGGGCATCGGTCCGGCCATCGAAAACGGCTTCTACTACGACATCGATTTGGGCGAAGGCCGCACGATTTCCAGCGAAGACTTCCCGGAAATCGAGAAGAAAATGCTGGAGTTGGCCCGCCAGAAAAGCAAGTTCGAGCGCCGCGCCGTGCCGAAGGCCGAAGCCGTGGCCTACTTCACCGAGAAAGCCGACCCTTACAAGCTGGACTTGCTGGAACGCCTCGAAGACGGTTCCATCACGTTCTACCAGCAGGGCAACTTCGTAGACCTCTGCCGCGGCCCCCATCTACCCGATACCGCCAATATCAAGGCCGTGAAGCTGCTCAACGTGGCCGGGGCCTACTGGCGCGGCGACGAGAAGAACAAGCAGCTCACGCGCATCTACGGCATCACGTTCCCGAAGGCCAAGGAGCTGACCGAGTACCTCGAAAAGCTGGAGGAAGCTAAGCGCCGCGACCACCGCAAGCTGGGCAAGGAGCTGGAGCTATTTGCTTTTTCCGATAAGGTAGGAGCGGGGCTACCGCTGTGGCTGCCCAAAGGCACGATGCTGCGCGAGAAGCTGGAGCAGTTCCTGCGCCGGGCCCAGATGAAGGCCGGCTACCAGCCCGTCGTTACGCCCCACATCGGCTCCAAGGAACTGTACGTTACCAGCGGCCACTACGAGAAATATGGCGCCGATTCGTTTCAGCCCATCAAGACGCCAAACCCGGGCGAGGAGTTCTTCCTCAAGCCCATGAACTGCCCCCATCACTGCGAAATTTACAAGACCAAGCCCCGCAGCTACCGCGACCTACCCGTGCGCTTGGCCGAGTTCGGCACGGTGTACCGCTACGAGCAAAGCGGCGAACTGCACGGCCTGACGCGGGTGCGCGGCTTCACCCAGGACGACGCTCATATCTTCTGCCGCCCCGATCAAGTAAAGGAAGAATTCACCAAGGTTATTGATCTGGTTCTCTACGTGTTCCGGGCGCTGGGATTCGAGGATTTCACGGCCCAGATTTCCCTGCGCGACCCCGAGAACAAGACCAAGTACATCGGTTCCGATGAGAACTGGGCCCGCGCCGAACAGGCCATTATCGAGGCGGCGGCCGAGAAGGGACTGAGCACTGTAACGGAGTTGGGCGAGGCGGCCTTCTATGGCCCCAAGCTCGACTTCATGGTACGCGACGCCCTGGGCCGCAAGTGGCAGTTGGGCACGGTGCAGGTTGACTACAATCTGCCCGAGCGCTTCGATCTGGAGTACGTCGCCTCCGACAATTCCCGCCAGCGCCCTGTCATGATTCACCGGGCCCCGTTCGGCTCGTTGGAGCGGTTCGTGGCTGTGCTCATCGAGCACTGCGCCGGCAACTTCCCGCTCTGGCTCTCGCCCGAGCAATTCGCCGTGTTGCCCATTTCGGAGAAGTACCACGACTACGCCCAGCAGGTGTACGACCGGCTCATGGGCGCGGAGCTACGCGGCACCGTTGACCACCGCGACGAGAAAATCGGCCGTAAAATCCGCGACGCGGAGGTATCGAAAGTGCCCTACATGCTCATCGTGGGCGAGAAGGAGCAGGAAAACGGCATTGTGTCGGTGCGCAAGCATGGTGAGGGCGATGTGGGCTCCATGCCCATTGATGCCTTCATCCAGAGCTTCCAGACCCAAGTAGCAGCCATGATGGATGGCACCACGGTTTAAGCCAACAGTGTCGCTGAAAGCGGAATTTAACCCGCAGTCAACCAGGATTTTAGTAAGCTGTTGAGTGATATCTGACCCCCGGCGTATTAGTTGCGTCGGGGGTTTTGGGTTGAAGACGAAGTGCATTTGACAGGGCTAATTTCAGACTTGGTGCTGCCCCTAAGGGTGGGGTAGGAGGCAAGCAACGGGATAATTATGGCCGCCAAGGCCGTTTTTTATATAGTCTTTGTTGAGGATTTGGAAAAAATGGCGGATATTTGCCCGCTAGCTGAACGCATCGGGTCCGCCCAGTGTCATATCAGTTCTAGTCAAAATCGACTTTCACCTTAAGGAGAAACTGCCATAGCTACCCCCAACCGCCGTTATATCCCTCGCGCCCAAGTCGAGGAGCCGTTCAAAATCAATCACAAGATTTCGGCCCGTGATGTCCGCCTCGTTGGCGACAACGTGGAGCAAGGCATTTATCCCATCGAACAGGCCCGGCGCATGGCGCAGGAGCAAAACCTGGATTTGGTGGAGATTTCGCCGACGGCCACCCCCCCCGTGTGCCGGGTTATCGACTACTCGAAATTCAAGTACGAGCAGAAGAAGAAAACCCGTGAGTTGAAGGCCAAGCAAACCAAAGTGGTCATCAAGGAAATCCGGTTCGGCCCCAACACCGACGACCACGATTTCGCCTTCAAACTCAAGCATGCCCAGGAATTCCTGAAGGAGGGAGCCAAAATTAAGGCTTACGTGCACTTCGTAGGTCGGAGCATCGTCTTCAAGGAGCGGGGGGAAATCCTGCTGCTCAAGTTTGCTCAGGCCCTCGAAGACCTTGGTAAAGTGGAGCAACTGCCCAAGCTGGAAGGCAAGCGCATGTTCCTGTACCTGGCGCCCAAAGTAATTGCCCCGCCTAAAAAGGTGGCTCCGAAGGAGGCCGACAAGGCCAAGCCGGCCGATAAAGCCAAAGCTGCCGACAAAGTAGCTCCGAAGGAGAAAGAGGCAGTAACTGCGGAAGCCAACCCAGCCGACGAGGCTGCTGAATAACGCACTGTCCGGGGCTTCGGTCCCGACTTTTTTGAGCTGGCGCACCGGCCCTAGGCAGCCGACCGCCGCATTTTTCACCCTTTCATTACCACCACAATGCCGAAAATGAAGACCAAGTCCGGCGCCAAGAAGCGTTTCACGCTGACCGGCACGGGCAAAATCAAGCGTAAGCACGCCTACAAGAGCCACATCTTGACCAAGAAAACTACCAAGCAGAAGCGTAATCTTACGCACGTGACGCTGGTTAGCTCGGCCGACATGAACCGCGTAAAGGACATGCTTAATCTCTAATTAAAAATGAGGAGTCTGAATATCAAGAGTTAGGCGAATTGCGCTACCACGACTGATTTTCGACTTGGAGTTTTTAGTTTTTAATTCCCCAAAACCAGGCGTCCGGTAGGAACCTAAGCTGCGGCAGTAAAGTCCGCCGCCGGCCGCCAAAAATAACCCAGGTTATGCCAAGAAGTGTCAACCACGCGGCCTCGCGCCACCGTCGGAAAAAAATCATGCGTTTGGCGAAAGGCTATTATGGCCGTCGCAAAAACGTATGGACTGTTGCCAAGAACGCCGTAGAGAAAGGCTTGCTCTATGCTTACCGCGACCGGAAAGTAAAGAAGCGTGAGTTCCGAGCCCTCTGGATTCAGCGTATCAACGCTGGCGCCCGGGAGCATGGCTTGTCGTACTCGCAGTTCATGGGTGGCCTCAAGAAGGCTGGCATCGAACTCAACCGCAAAGTATTGGCTGACCTCGCCCTCAACCACCCCGCTGCTTTCAAAGGCATCGTGGAGAAGATCAAGTAACGAACCCTGTTCGTTGCATAAAAAAGCGGCTGCTCCGAAAGGGGCAGCCGCTTTTTTGCGTTTCTAATGACCATGCCTTCATTATGGCAATAGCTCACTTCTCACATTGGCTTTCCTGCTTCGGCCTGCTGCATGTGCCGTAACCAAGTGGTAGCTTCTTCAGCATTTTCGAACAGGTACATCTGGGTATGGGAGCCCACGCGGAGGTGCATGTCTTCGGCTGAAGCCAAGCCAAAAACGCCCGGAGCGCTGATGTGGGCGTAATAGGTCATGCCCGCAGCCAGCGCTTGTGGTACCCACACCTGCTCAAGCCAGTTGTTAGCCTGTTTCCAGGAGCCGAGCAGCTGGCGGTTGTCGGTGAGCATGTAGGGGCAGCTGGTTTGCTGCAGTATCTCCAGAATACCTTGGGAGCCCTCCATGATGGACTCCATAGTCAGCTGTCCCTGCCAATTGTTGTATATCCAGTTGTTTTCGCGGTCGAACTCGGTAAGGAGAAAGGTCGTGCCGGCTGAGGTTTTGAATTCCTGACGCATAGAAGCGAATTAGCCAAACTCTCGGCCAACGCACAAGTATTTTAGACCAATGCGCCATAGTAGTCGGTTAGCGGGGGCATCGGCACAGCCAACGCTGTTGTGGGGCCACCGTTGAGACGTGCGGGCCTTTGGCGCACAAAAAAACCGCGCCAGAAGGGTATCTGACGCGGTTTTCGACGTAGCGGGAACGAGAGTTGAACTCGTGACCTCAGGGTTATGAATCCTGTGCTCTAACCAACTGAGCTATCCCGCCCTGTTTTGGTGGTGCAAATGTAGGCACAAGTTTTGAAGTGTTGCAAGTGTTGCGGCAAAAAAAACCCGTGTATATTCGCTGCCAGAGGGGTTTGCCAGTTCGGTACCTTCGTTAAATTCTTTACTCTGTACTGCTTATGCCTCTTTCTGCAACGCGTCACAAACATCGTTTTTCGGTCGAATTTCCCATTAACGCTTCCCCTAAAATCCTATATCCCTATCTGGCTACGGCCTCTGGCCTCGAACAATGGTTTTGCCAGCGCGTTGAAGTGGAAAGCGCACAGCTTTTCAATTTTGTATGGGACGGCCAGCCGCACTATGCCGAAATGACCTCGCACCGCACGAACCGTTCTGCGCGGTTTTCTTTTCTCGATGATAAGCGCCAGCCTATAACTGATGCCAACTACCTCGACTTTCAAATTGAAGAGTCGCAACTAACCCAGGAAGTTTACCTGCGGGTGGTAGATTATTCGGAAGAAACCGACAACGAGGAATTGCAGGAAATGTGGGAAAGCATGATGCAAAAGCTGCGGGAACAGGTAGGGGGCTAGATAATGTGAACACGCGAAGGCGGGAAGCAGACGCGAAACGAGCCGTACCTTCGTTCTGTGTCTGCTTCCCGCCTTCGCGTGTTAACCAGCCTGCCCAACAGGAGCGGGGCTGGGTTTTGCTATGAAAAAACTCGATAAACTGATTTTGCAGGCTTTTGCCGGGCCGTTCCTGCTCACTTTCGCAGTGGTGCAGTTCATCTTCCTCATGCAGTTCATGATGAAATACATGGACGACTTGGTGGGCAAAGACCTTGGCCTAGGCGTAATCCTGCAGCTGCTGTTCTATTTCAGCGTGCTGATTGTGCCGATTTCGCTGCCACTGGCCGTACTGCTGTCTTCGCTGATGACTTTTGGTACGTTGGGCGAGCACCACGAGCTAACGGCCATCAAAACGGCGGGTATCTCGCTTACCCGCATTCTGCGTCCGGTGCTGTTGGTGAGCCTGTTGCTGGCCGGCGGGGCCTTTTGGTTCAATAACACCATCGTGCCGCTGGCCAATCTGGAGGCCTATAGCTTGCTCTGGGACGTGCGCCAGCAAAAGCTGGCGCTTGATATCCGGGAAAACGTGTTTTATAACGGCATTCCGGGTTTCACGATTAAGGTGAATGAGAAGCAGGGCGAAAACGGCGACATTCTTCGGGGCGTGATGATTTATGACCATACGGGTG
The DNA here is from genome assembly GCF_002204745.1 of Hymenobacter amundsenii. Lineage (GTDB taxonomy): Bacteria > Bacteroidota > Bacteroidia > Cytophagales > Hymenobacteraceae > Hymenobacter > Hymenobacter amundsenii. Next base: position 11,591 of record NZ_NIRR01000016.1, on the reverse strand, counting down.
GCCGGGGCGGCAGCACCGTAATTCTGGCCGATTCGGGCCGCATGTTCACCCGCTTTGGGGGGCAGTACCTGGGCCTGGAGCTGTTTCGGGGCCGCTCGTATACTGAGCAGCCTAACACCCAGAATACCTCGGGGGCGAGCTTTATCCGGCAAAATTTCGACCGCAACCTGATTACCTTTTCGCTGAAATCATTTGGCCTCGACCGCACCAAGAAGGAGCTCTTCAATACCAACAAAATGATGCTCAATCTGGGGCAGTTGAGCCACACCACCGACTCGCTGCATCGCCGCCTGACGCAGGAGCGCGGGCAGGTGTTGCAGCAACTCACACCTTACTATTCCTACCTGCACTTCGATACCACGGGCCAAGCTGCCCTGCACCGGGTGCAAAGCTGGGTAGTGCCACCCAGCCGCCTTCAGCCCGACAACTACCTCATTGCCCAGCAGGCCGCTAACCGCGCCCGCAACGTGCGCTCCTTCCTCACCACCACCAACGAGCGGCTGACCAACCTCAACAAGGAAACGGCCAACTACCGCATCGAAACCTACCGCAAGTACACCCAGTCGGCTGCCATTCTACTTATGTTCCTGATTGGGGCGCCGCTGGGGGCCATTATCAAGAAGGGAGGATTGGGCGTGCCGATTCTGGTGTCCATCGTGTTCTTCATCATCTACTACGTATTCTCCATTATGGGGGAGAAGTACGGCCGCGAGTTGATAATGCCGGTAGGAGTGGGCATGTGGCTATCGGCGGCCGTGTTACTGCCGATAGGACTGCTGTTTCTCTATCAAGCCCGCCACGATTCCGGGCTGCTCGACATTAACTGGGGCCAGTTGGTGCCCCGATGGTTACGCTGGCCCCGACGCGGCTATAAGAAGGCAGTGTAACGTGAGTGCAAGGGAATATGTGGGATGACACTCATTTCTAACGTTGCTCGTCATTCCCCCGCATTAAATCACTACCTTTGCACCCACCCCGAGGTGCGGGGTGATTTTTTTCATTTTTAATCAAAGACGGGGAAACCTATCTGCCGATGCAACTGACCACCGAAGCAAAACAGGCTATTTTCGAGAAAAACAGCCTTCAGAAGACCTCCAAAGACACCGGTTCGGCCGAGTCGCAAATTGCGCTCTTTACCCAACGCATTTTGGACCTGACCGAGCACCTGAAGGTGAACAAGAAGGACTTCTCCACCCGTTTGGGCCTGCTCAAACTGGTAGGTAAGCGCCGCAGCATGCTGGATTACCTCATGCAGCGTGACATCAACCGCTACCGCGCTATCATCAAAGAACTGGGCTTGCGCAAGTAATTGCCTCGTCCGAGAGCAGGGAGCCTTTCTTAAGCGAAAGGTTCCCTGCTCTTTTTTTGTCCGCCACTGGCCGCATCATTTCGGCCGTTCCGCGGTTCCTTTCTTGACTCCTTTTCTTCCAGAGCAAAACCGGCGCCTTGCCGGCCCGGTTTTTTTGGCTGCTCGCCCGCTGCACGCTTTCCCTTAAAGCACCCCCGATGCCCAACTATCACGCCATTACCAAGCACATCACCCTGCCCGACGGTCGGCAGATTTCCCTCGAAACCGGCAAGCTGGCCAAATTCGCTGACGGCGCCGTAGTGGTGCGCCTTGGCGACGCCATGCTGCTAGCCACAGTTGTATCGCAGCCCAGCTCCCGCGGTGAAGTGGACTTCCTGCCTCTGTCAGTAGATTACCAGGAGAAATTTGGTGGTGCCGGCAACATTCCCGGCTCGTTCCAGCGGCGCGAAGGTCGCCTCTCGGACCAGGAAATCCTGGTGTGCCGCATTGTAGACCGCATCCTGCGCCCGATGTTCCCTAAGGACTATCACTACGAGGTGCAGGTGATGATTACCCTGATTTCGGCTGATAAAACCGTGCAGCCTGACGCCCTGGCTGCTTTGGCCGCTTCGGCTGCTCTCTCGATTTCGGATATCCCGTTTGCCGGCCCCATCTCGGAGGTTCGCGTGGCCCGCATCGACGGTAAGCTGCAAATCAACCCCCTCACCGCCGACATCGCCCGTGCCGACATCGACCTGATTGTAGGTGCTACCGCTGATTCGGTGGCCATGGTGGAAGGCGAAATGGACGAAGTGACCGAGGAGGAAATGGTAGAAGCCATTGCCTACGCCCACGAAGCCATCAAGCTGCAGGTGAAGGCCCAGCAGGAGCTGGCCGCCGAGGTGGAGAAGTCGAAGGTAAAGCGCGACTACCCTAAGTATGTCGAGAACGACGAGCTAAAGCAGCGCGTGATGGACGCCGTATACCAGGGCGCCTACGACGTGGCTAAATCGGGCAACACCAGCAAGGCCGGCCGCAAGGAGGCTTTCGGTGCCATCAAGAAGCCGTTGCTGGAGAAGCTGCTCGAAGAGAATCCCGAGCTCGACCAGAAAATGTTCAGCCGCTACTATGCTTCGGCGGAGAAGAAAGGCATCCGCGACATGATGATCAAGGAGCGCACCCGCCTCGATGGCCGCGCCCTGACCCAGATTCGCCCTATCTGGAGCGAAGTGAACTACCTGCCCGGTGCCCACGGCTCGGCGTTGTTCACCCGCGGCGAAACCCAGTCGCTGACCACGGTTGCCCTCGGCACCAAGCTCGACGAGCAGATTATCGACACGGCCATGACGTCGGGCTACAGCAAATTCATGCTGCACTACAACTTCCCGGCCTTCTCGACCGGCGAGGTGAAGCCCAACCGCGGCCCCGGCCGTCGCGAAATCGGCCACGGCAATTTGGCCCAACGCTCGCTGAAGAAGGTAATGCCTTCCGACGACGAGAACCCCTACACCGTCCGCATCGTGTCGGATATTCTGGAGTCGAACGGCTCGTCGTCGATGGCCACGGTGTGCGCCGGCTCGATGGCGCTGATGGACGCCGGTATTCCGATCCGGGCTGCCGTTTCGGGTATTGCCATGGGCCTCGTGCAGGACAAGGAAACCGGCGAATACGCTGTGCTTTCGGATATCCTGGGCGATGAGGACCACCTCGGTGACATGGACTTCAAAGTAACCGGCACCGAAAAAGGTATCGTGGCTTGCCAGATGGACATCAAAATCCAGGGCCTGAGCGCCGAGATTATGACGGCCGCTTTGCACCAGGCCCGCGAAGGTCGTCTGCACATTCTGGGCGAAATGGCCAAGACCATTGCCGAGACGGCGGCCGAGTTGAAGCCGCACACGCCCCGCTCACACAAAATGCTGATCGACAAAGAGTATATCGGCGCCGTAATCGGACCCGGTGGCAAAGTCATCCAGCAGATCCAGAAGGATACCAACGCCACGGTAATCATTGAGGAGAAGGACGAGAAGGGCCACGTGAGCATCTACGCTTCCAACCAGGAAGACATGCAGGCCGCTATTGACCGCATCAATGCCATTGCCGCTACGCCGGAAATCGGTGAAACCTACAAAGGCAAGGTGCGCAGCATTCAGCCCTACGGCGCGTTCGTGGAAATCATGCCGGGCAAAGACGGCTTGTTGCACATTTCGGAGGTTGCCCATGAGCGCCTTGCCTCGCTGGAAGGCGTGCTGGAAGTAGGGCAGGAGATTGACGTGAAGCTGCTCGACATCGACAAGAAAACGGGTAAATACCGGTTGTCGCGGAAGGTACTGCTGGCGAAGCCCGAGCGTACCGCCGACTCTAACGGCGCCGCCTAAGGTCCGGGATTTCGAACTTTCGCGGGTATCGGGCCGTTGTATTCAACTGAGCCCGGTACCCGTCTAGGGTTCGCCTCCGCATCTCGCGGACTGTAATCGATGTCAAGTAACCAGAGCATTCATAACTTCACTCTCTCGCGCCCGCAATGAGACAGCTAAAAATCAGCAAGCAGATCACCAACCGCGAAAGCCAGTCGCTGGATAAATACCTCCAGGAGATTGGTAAGGTGGACCTGCTGACCCCCGACGAGGAGGTAACGCTGGCGCAACGCATTAAGGCAGGCGACCAGCTGGCGCTGGAAAAACTCACTAAAGCCAACCTGCGCTTCGTGGTGTCGGTGGCCAAGCAATACCAGAACCAGGGCTTGAGCCTCGGTGACCTGATTAACGAGGGCAACCTCGGCTTGATCAAAGCCGCCAAGCGTTTCGACGAAACCCGGGGCTTTAAGTTCATCTCCTACGCCGTTTGGTGGATTCGCCAGTCGATTCTGCAAGCCTTGGCCGAGCAGTCGCGCATCGTGCGTTTGCCCCTGAACCGGGTGGGCTCACTGAACAAAATCAGCAAGTCGTTCTCGGAGCTGGAGCAGAAGTTCGAGCGGGAACCCTCGCCCGAGGAAATTGCCGAAGTACTTGAACTGACCACCTCCGAAGTAGTCGATACGCTCAAGATTTCGGGTCGCCATGTTTCGGTGGACGCTCCGTTTGTGCAGGGCGAGGAAAACCGCCTGCTCGACGTGCTCGAAAACGAGGACGAAGAGAGCCCCGACACGGGCCTCATGAACGACTCGCTCCGCAAGGAAGTGCAGCGCGCCCTGAGCACGCTCACTAAGCGCGAAGCCGACGTTATCACGCTTTACTTTGGCCTGAACGGAGAGCACTCGCTCACGCTGGAGGAAATCGGTGAGAAGTTCAACCTGACCCGCGAGCGGGTTCGCCAGATCAAGGAAAAAGCCATCCGCCGTTTGCGCCACACTTCCCGCAGTAAGGCCCTGAAACCATATCTGGGGTAGTTTATTCTACTCCCCGGCAACAAACCCTGACCTTTGGTTGGGGTTTTTTGTTGATAATAAGGCTGGTTGACAACTTGAGTGGTCTATAGCACTTTGGACCATTTGCTTAGGTAATGGTTGAAGGTGCTTGGTGCCGTCTAGAGCGGCAACCGAAAGGCGCTGCCAACCTCTGCCGGCGCAACGGCCCGCACTTGTTACCTTTGTAGCCCCAAACCTAATTTCTCCCGGCGCAGGCCTGGTCCTGCTGCTGCCTTCCAACTTATGGCAAATACAACTCCTGAGCACATCAAGTGCCTGATTATTGGTTCCGGCCCGGCCGGTTACACCGCCGCCATTTACGCTTCGCGGGCAGGCCTTGCGCCTGTGATGTACCAGGGCTTGCAGCCCGGTGGCCAGCTCACCATCACCAACGACGTGGAGAACTTCCCCGGCTACCCCGACGGCGTAATGGGCCCCGAGATGATGGAGGACCTCAAGAAGCAGGCTGAGCGGTTTGGTACCGACATCCGGTACGGCATTGCCACGGCCGTTGACTTCGAGAGCCACCCGCGCCAGATTACTATCGATGAAAGCCTGTCCCTGACGGCCGACACCGTGATTATTGCCACCGGAGCGTCGGCCAAATGGCTGGGGCTGCCCTCCGAGCAGCGCCTGAACGGCTCGGGTGTATCGGCCTGCGCCGTCTGCGACGGGTTTTTCTACCGGGGCAAGGACGTGGCTATTGTGGGGGCCGGAGATACGGCCGCTGAGGAGGCTACTTACCTGGCCAACCTGTGCTCGAAGGTGTACATGATTGTGCGCAAGGGCGAAATGAAGGCTTCTAAAATCATGCAGAAGCGGGTGCTCGACAACCCCAAGATTGAGGTGCTCTGGAACACGGTAACCGACGAAATTCTGGGCGAGCACGCCGTGGACGGGGTGCGGGTGAAAAACTTGTTGGAAGGCACTACCCGCGAGCTGGCTGTGGAAGGCTTCTTCGTGGCTATCGGCCATGATCCCAACTCTAAAATTTTCCAGCCTTACCTGCACCACGACGAGCAGGGCTACCTCAAAACCCTGCCCGGCACGAGCAAAACCAACATCGATGGGGTATTTGCCTGCGGCGACGTGCAGGACTACACCTACCGCCAGGCCGTAACGGCCGCTGGTACCGGCTGCATGGCGGCCCTCGATGCCGAACGCTACCTCGCTGCCCTCGGCGACCATTAGCCGCGGTGAATGAGTGAATGAGTGAATGAGTGAATTGGCGGGCTATACCGAGTATACCAGCCGGTTCAGTAGGACGTTGAATCTGCCGCTGCATCCACTCATTCGCTTACTCACGCATTCACTCATTAATTTCCTTGCCCTTGCTCAATTTTGTTAAATACTGGCTGCTACCGCTACTACTGATCGGGCTGCTGAGCTTGCCCGGCCAGTTGCTGGCGCAGCGGCGTAAAGTGCCCCAGACCAAGGCGAAGGCCGGCTCGCCTGACAAGCGGAAAGACTTTTTCCGCATCAAGTCGCCCACCATCCGTTACGTGCGGCCCGACACGACGGTGCTCATCGAAACCGAGGAGTTGCCCGACGATAATTCCGAAGCGGCCAAGTCCATCTTCTTCAATCCGGCCAAAAAGCTCTCCATTGTGAGCGAGGACACCACCTCTCTCAATGAAGGCGAGCAGCACATTGTGGAGATGAAGGAGGAGGTGCAGATTGATTCGAGCTGGATTCAGGTGGCTGGCTACTATGCCATCTGGGATACTCAGAACATCAACCCGTACCGCGTCGATGGCCGCCGCATCCAGGATACGCTCAACCTGCGGCTCATTGAACCCGAGAAGCAGCGCTACGCTAAAATGCCGCTCAACGCCACGCCCATCACCTCCGACTTCGGTTTCCGGGGCTACCGCTGGCACTACGGCACCGACCTTGACCTGGAAACCGGCGACTCGGTTAAAACGGCCTTCGATGGCGTGGTGCGCCTGGTAAAGTGGGACGGCTCGGGCTACGGCAACTACGTGCTGGTGCGCCACTACAACGGCATTGAAACGCTCTACGGCCACATGCAGAAGGCGGTAGTAACGCCCGGCACCTTCGTGAAAGCGGGGGAGTTGATTGGTTACGGCGGCAGCACGGGCCGCAGTAGCGGTTCGCACCTGCACTTCGAGGTGCGCTACGAAGGCAACCCCATCGACCCCGAGAAGCTCTACGACTTTCCCGACTACCACCTCATCAAGGATAACTTCCAAATCACGTCGGGGCTGTTTGCGTACTACAGCAAGTCGCTTAAGTACCGGGGCGGCAGCGTGCCGGGCGCGGGCAGCAGCAGCAGTAGCAGCCGGAGCAAGCCCACCCAGGCCCGGCGCATCGTGTCGCACAAAATCCGTAGCGGCGATACGTTGTCGGAAATTTCTCAGAAGTATGGCGTGTCACAGGCCCAGATCCGTCGCCTCAACGGCAACGTCAGCACCCTACGCATTGGCCGCACCCTGCGCATCAAATAGGCTTCCGTTTGCCCAGCCAACCCCTCAACCAAATGAAACTTGATATTCTGGCCTTCGGGGCCCACCCCGATGATGTAGAAATGTCTTGCTCCGGCACGCTGCTGGCGGCGGCGGCGGCGGGCAAGAAAATTGGCATCGTCGATTTTACCCGGGGCGAGTTGGGCACCCGCGGCACGCCCCAGACCCGGGCCGAGGAGTCGGAGCGAGCCAGCCGCATCCTGGGCCTCGATGCCCGCGAGAACCTGGGCATGGCCGACGGCTTTTTCCGCAACGACCGGGAGCACCAGCTGGTGCTGGTGGCCGCCCTACGCCGCTACCAGCCCGACGTCGTGCTTTGCAACGCCATCCACGACCGGCACCCCGACCACGGCCGGGGCGCGCAACTGGCCACCGAAGCCTGCTTCCTGTCGGGCCTGCGCATGATTGAAACTCTCGGCGACGATGGCCAACCCCAGGCCGCCTGGCGCCCCCGGGTAGTGTACCACTACATCCAAGACCGCCAGATTCCGGCCGACTTCGTGGTTGATATCACGGCCCACTGGCCCAAGAAGTGGGAGTCCATCCAGGCCTACAAAACCCAGTTTCACGACCCCAACAGCCAGGAGCCAGCCACTTACCTCTCTACGCCGGCGTTCAGCGACTTCATGGAGGCCCGGGCCCGCGAGTTCGGCCACCTCATTGGAGCGCAGTACGGCGAAGGCTTTACCCGCGAGCGGCCGATTGGCGTGCGCGAAATCACGGAGTTGATTTAACTGCTCTGCTGACTGAGACTTACTCCGCCACGAAACGCCTCCCCGAATTTCGGGGAGGCCGTTTGCCGTTTGGTGCTGTAGGTTGGTGGGTTAGATGGGGTATTCGCGGGGTTCGTGCTGCACGGTAACACTGCACCAGGGGTATTCTTTCCATCACCCATTCGCCGCCAAACCGGCCCATAATCGAACCCCGCTCGCCCCCGAGAATTGCGTTGGGTTGGTCGTTCACGGTCTGGTCGTTCACGTGCACCATGCCCGTTTCGATCTGGCGGGCCAATAGCACGCCGCGCTCCAGGTTGCGGGTATGGATGGCTCCGCTCAGGCCTAAATCAGTGGAATTAGCCAGTTACAGCGCCTCGGCCTCGTTATTGGGGGAAGTGGCTAAACGGCGCAGCTACCAGGCCGACAATAGCCTTTGCCGTGTGTTGCTTCCGCCAGCTGGGCCGTGGTCCTGATGATGGGCCCGGACCTGCTCATCCTGTACGTGCCGATGTCTACCATGAGCTATTCAGCACCCATGCCGGTGGCGCCGCCGCTTGTCAGCTCATGCGGGGCAGGTAGTCGGGCTGATCCGGGGCCTCGGCGGGTAGCAGCAGCACGGGTACGGGGCAGCCGCGTAGCACCTGCGCCGTAACGCTGCCATGAAACAGCCGGCCCAGAAAGCTGCGGGGGCGGGCAAGCAGAATCAGCAAATCAGCCTGCGTTTCGGCCAGGGCCGCTAGTACTCCGGCCGCTGAGTTGTTGCCAGCATCGTCGTGCAGCGCCAACGGCTCGGCCGTCGGCAGCAGTTTGCGGAGTGGCCCGCCAAGCTGCTCATAGTCGCCCGACCGCTCGGGCCCGCTCGAAGTGGGCCGGACGTGCACCACCGAAAACGCTGCCCCCCAGCTCGCCAGCAGCGGGGCCAGGGCCAGGGCGGGGGCATTGAGGGCGAAGTACTCCCCATCGACAGCCACCAGCACGCGGCGCGGCAGGCCGGTAGGTAGGCTGGTTTCGGGCACCAGCAGCAGCGGCCGGTGGGTGGCCCGCAAGACGGGCAGCACGTGGTTGTGCAGCAAATAATCGAGTACGTCGTGCTCGGGGCTCAGGCTCATGGCCAGCAGCAGCGGGTGGTAGCGCGCAATAGCCTCCTGCACGGCATCGGGCATGGCGGCCGTCAGCATCGTTGCTTCGGCCGATGCGGGCAGGCGGTGGGCCAGTTCCTGCAGCGCTTCGGCCGCCTCGGTCTGCATTTGGGGAAAGTAGGGCATCGGGACAAATGCCAGCTCGGAGGAGAGCAGGGGGGCCTGATACACATTCACCAGTTCCAGGTGCACGTGCAGCGGCGCGCCCAGCACGGCGGCGTAGCGGGCCGCCTGCTCCGCCGCTGCCGAAAGGTTAACCAGCACAACAAAGGAAGGATTCATGGCACATAGCTGAGAAAGAGGTGATTAGTCCTGGGCGGGCAGTACGAGCAGCGGAATGGGGCTTTGCTCGATGAGCTGGGCCGTGACGCTGCGGTGAAACAGGCGGCCCAGCAGGCTGTGGCGGCGGGCCACCACAACCAGCAGGTCGGTGTGCTGGCGGGCGGCTTCGGCCAGCACCCCACCCACTACCGAGATATTATCGACCTCGGAGAGCAGCTCGGGGGCCAGTTCATCCGTCAGGTCGTGGGTGGCCACGGTGCGCAGGATGGCATCTACTCCCAGACGGCCGTGGCTGCTGTCGGCTACCCGCACCACGGCCAGCGTGCCGTCAGCCACACCCAGCAGCTGCCGGAGCACATCCTGGTACTGGTGCAGCACGAACGGCTGCCCATCCACGGCCAGCAGCAGGCGGCGGGGCGGAGCGGCCTGCCAGTCGCCGAGGGCCGGCAGCAGCAGCAAGGGGTAGGGCACGGTGCTGAGCAGCGTTTCGGCCGTGCTGGTCAGCACTTCCGCGGGCGTACTGGCCCCGCCGGGCTGGCCCAGCACCAGCAGCAGGGGGTGGTGGTGGAGCACGGCGGCGCGCACGGCTTCGGGCAGCTCCCGCTCCGACACCTCGACCAGGGTGGGCACGGGCTGCGCATTGGCCAACCGTTGCAGTGCCCGGTCGGTGGCCTGGTCGTTGAGGGGCGCGTAAGGCAGATCGTCGTCGAGTGGGGCCAGCAGTGCATCGTAGCGGGCGTGCAGCAGCACGAGTTTCGCCTGCAGGGGCTCCGCCAGCCCGGCGGCATACGACAGCGCACGGTTAGTGACGGCATGAAAATCGGTCAGTACAACGAGGGGGGAAGCCATAAGCCGGGAAGAAAAAAGGGGGAGAAACGACATTATGCGGTTAATCGAAGCGCTAATCAGCCCAGGGCTTCAGCCCTGGAGCTCCTGGACTGGCAACCGGACACTGGCAACTGGCAACCGCTAGTGGTGCGCGTCGGCGGGCAGCGCCTCGGGTTCAGTGGTCAGCGGCTTGGAAGTGGCGGTTTCCGCCGGGTCTGGCACGCGCAGGTGGTTGTTCACGTCGCGGGCGCCGGCCTCGTAGACTTCGAGGGCGGCCTGCTGGCGCTCGGGCCAGGTGTCCACGGTGCCGGTGAGCGTGGCGCGGCCGTAGCGCACCTGCACTTCAATGTCCTGATCGTGCAGGCTGCCCGACCAGAAATGGCGCTGCCGGATGCGGGGCAGAAGTCAGGTGCGAGGTGGTGGTCATGAGCTGGGGGCTTATGGGGGCAAGCGGAAATTGGATCGGTACAAAATTCCCCCAGAATGCCCGTCTGTGCCATGATAAGGATTACCTCATCGGATGATATCCGTCATCAGCATCAAGGCTGGTAAACCGCCGGGCCAGTTGCAGCCCTGCAGTTGGCCGCCTAAGACTTATCAATAGCCCTCCGGCTTGTCTTCGTGCTACGTCACAAAATCCAGCAGCAGCTTCAGTAGCCCGGGGTACAGCTGGGGCGGCGCGGCAGGAGCCCCGGCCCCGGCCGGTGTACTGGCCAGCAGCACCTGCAGCTCGGCGGCGCTGGTCACCCGGAAGCCCATGCTCCAGTTGGCAAAACTGTGGGCAGTGGAGGCTCCAGCGCTCAGCACCTGGCAGCAGTGGTGGCGCATATTGGTTACGATCTGGCCGTAGTAAAGTGCCTGTACCACTTCCTTCTCGCCTTCCAGTAGCTGCATAAACTCTGCCTATCGGGCGTGTGCAGCAGCAGCCCCGTTAGCTGGTTTTCGCGGTAGAAAATGCGGGACTGTTCCAGCAAAGCCCGCAACGCAGGCTACTCAAAGGGCATCAGCGCCTGGCTATGATATACAAGGTGATACAGGCGCATTGTGGCAGTAACTAAAAAAGACCCACTGATGGACAATAGTCAGCCCTGCTGCGGTATCCTTGGGGTGAGGGAAAATACGCAGAATTTATTGTAAACCAGCCCGTTTCGCGCGTTCAGGGTGCTGGCTTGGTTGCCTATACCGTTGGGGGTGGGGCGAGCCGGGCCAGCAACTGGACCACAATAAACTCCCCTTCCGGCAGGCCCTGCTGGCGCCATAGTTCCACCCCCTGCCGCATCAGCACCAACGCCACCATCGGCATCATCGTCTGCGACAAAGCGGGGCTGATGGTGTCGGCCAACGAGTTGGCGGGGCAGCTATTCGGCTACGCGCCGGCCGCGCTGCTGGGCCAGGCGGTGGAGGTGCTGGTGCCCGACGCCACCGGCCGCCACCACGAGCAGCTGC
>NZ_NIRR01000131.1 GCF_002204745.1 Hymenobacter amundsenii | reverse complement strand
GGCAACAGTGAACTATGCTGGTTTTCTGGGGCGTCGGGCCGCCTGAACGCTTTCCCGGGCCCTCACGGAAAAACGGTGCGTTCGGCTTCCGTAAGTCAGATGCGCTGCCGGGCAACAGTGAACTATGCTGGTTTTCTGGGGCGTCGGGCCGCCTGAACGCTTTCCCGGGCCCTCACGGAAAAACGGTGCGTTCGGCTTCCGTAAGTCAG
>NZ_NIRR01000130.1 GCF_002204745.1 Hymenobacter amundsenii | reverse complement strand
GAATGCGGACTGCGCGAGGGAGTTCGAGACGCGGAGTCGAAGGAAATACCTGGACCAACGTGGCCTTGCCGCCCCTGGCCGTTGGCCCGGCGTTACAGTAGCTCAACCCCAGATCGGCGAATGCGGACTGCGCGAGGGAGTTCGAGACGCGGAGTCGAAGGAAATACCTGGACCAACGTGGCCTTGCCGCCCCTGGCCGTTGGCCCGGCGTTACAGT
>NZ_NIRR01000129.1 GCF_002204745.1 Hymenobacter amundsenii | reverse complement strand
TTCAGACGACCTAAGAGCCTTCATTATAAAAGGCTCCCAACCGGGTGGCAAACTGGATTTCTTCACCCCCCCCATCAAAGGCCACGAGTATGACGGTGCCCAAATAAAGCCTGGTGTGTATTCCACCCTTGGCCATATTGCCTTCAGACGACCTAAGAGCCTTCATTATAAAAGGCTCCCAACCGGGTGGCAAACTGGATTTCTTCACCCCCCCCATCAAAGGCCACGAGTATGACGGTGC
>NZ_NIRR01000128.1 GCF_002204745.1 Hymenobacter amundsenii | reverse complement strand
GGCAACACACCATGCCGGACGCGTTTCGGAGGGAGGCCTCAACCTGCCCTTATTGCGGGAAGTGACTGGAAATGATTCATATGTTCACAAAAACGGTGGGGAGCGCAGAATAACAAGGTTGGCACCTGTTGGTTTGTCCCTCACGGGCGGAGCCGTTAGCCATCCGACCAAAAACCTGGTATACCTATTTACCGGTAATCTGTATTACTTCGCATCTTCATTGCCCGATGTCTAGTCGCACGGGTTTGCCCCCGTTTATCTATGGCCTTTCGC
>NZ_NIRR01000015.1 GCF_002204745.1 Hymenobacter amundsenii | reverse complement strand
GCCTAGCCCTGACCATGCAGCAATTTCACTTCCTGGCCTTTGCGACACTCTTGCTGGCAAAAGGCGTTTTCCGAGCCACTAGTCCATAACAGGCTCTAGCACCCGCTTCGAGAGGCCAGCGGCGTACTGGATACCGCCCAGCAGATGCTGCCTAAAGAGCGGCTCCTGGTAACTTTCGGTGGTGTGGCCGCCGGCCGTGTAGAAAGCACGCCCGCTCCGGTAGCCGTGATACCAGGCAATGGGGTGGTCGTTGCCATGCATACCGCCCGAGTAGCTGCGCTCATCCAGCGTCAGCAATACCCGCACATCGGCCGACAGGTCCCGGAAATTATACCACTCATCCGTCCGCTGCCACTGGTCGGGCAGGGAGGCCGTGGCGTCGTGGTTCTTATCCACCACGTTCAACGTGGCCGGCTGGATGGCGGGGTGGCCGTTGAAGTAAGCGCCCACCAAGCCGTTGTACCAGGGCCAGTCATACTCAGTATCGGTGGCGGCATGAATCCCGACGAACCCGTTGCCGGCGCCAATGTACTGCTCAAAGGCCTGCTGCTGCACCTCATTGAGTACGTCGCCGGTAGTGCTCAGAAAAATAACCGCTTTGTACTTGGCCAAAACGGCCGGGGTGAAGTTGGCCGCCACCTTGGTCGTGTCTACCCCGAAGCGGTTGGCCGCCCCCAACTGCCGGAGGGCCGTAATGGCATCTGGGATAGAAGGGTGAGAGAACCCGGCCGTTTTGTAGAAGACGAGCACTTTCGGTAACGGCTCCGGGACGGGCGCAGCAGCATCCTCGGAAGAGTTGCAGCCATATAGAACGGCGGCCAGCAGACACAGCAGCAGCAGGTAGGGGCGCAGGAGTACGGGCGTGTTCATGTTTTCCAGGGATTAAGGCTCAGCTTCGGGTACCCGGAACTGCTGGACTTGCTTGCTCTTTCCACCAAGTCTGGAGAGCGGGGGATGGCCGTCTTTCTGGTAAGATAGGTTTTTAAAAAGCTATTTATGAATGAGTTAATGCCATATAAGCGGCTGATTATACGCTAGCCTACCTAACGGGCGCTGCCTTTTGGCCCCTCGAAAGCAGGAGGCCGAAAGGCAGCGCCCAAAACCTTCTACTATCGAGCCGGTCCTACAGGTCTACCCTTTTAAGCCCCACTCTTATGGTAAAAGTAGGATTGTTCGTACGTCTCGAAGCCAAGCCCGGCAAAGAGCAGGAAGTGGCCGATTTTCTGCGCGGCGGCTTGGCGCTGGTGGAGCAGGAGCCCGATACCGCCACCTGGTACGGCGTGCAGATGGGCCCTTCGACCTTCGGTATTTTCGATACGTTTGCCGATGAGTCCGGCCGCAAGGCCCATTTGAGCGGTAAGGTGGCCGAGGCCCTGTTTGCCCAGGCTCCTGAGCTGTTCGCTTCGGCCCCGGCCGTAGAAATGCTCGATATTCTGGCATCCAAGGGCGCGTAGCGGCCGCTAATACTTCAGTAAAACCGCCGCTCGTTGCCGCGACCTGCTTATGGTCGGGTAGCGGGCGGCGGTTTTGCGTTATGGGCCAAGTGATACTTACCGCTTCAGCTCTGCCAGTAGCCAAGCGCTGGTTTCCGGCCCGGCTATCTGCTTCACCAGTTGCAGGAAATCCGTGGTGGTGCTGGTTTTCTGGGCGGCGGATTGGGCCAGCAGGGCCACGAACTGCTCGGTGCCGATGCGGGTGCGCAACGCGTGCAGGATGCCGGTGCCCTTGTTGTAAATCACGCGGCGGTGCATGGGGTACTCGTGCGCGTAGCGGTCGAAACCCCAAAGCGGTGGGGTGCCAGGAGTGGTTTGCGCGAGGCGGCTAAGCTCCTTCTGGTAGCTCGCTTCGTCGCCGCTGGCTTGCAGGTAAAGCAGGCTGGAATAGGTGGCAAAGGCTTCGTTAAGCCAGTCGGTTTCATCATGGAAGGAACCGTAGGCCCACCACTTATGGCTGATTTCGTGGGCCATAACCAGCAGGTCTTCCGTTTTCGCCACATCAAAATCATCGTACGTGATAACGGTGGCGTTGTCCAGCAGCCCGTACGCTTCGCTGTTGGTGCCGGGCAGGAAAACGGTGAACCGGGCAATGGAATCCAGCCGTCCGATAGTGCGGTTGTAGAACGCCGCAACGGCTTCCGCCTGCCGTAGCATGACCGAATCGGGCCGGGCCGGCGGGCTGCCGGTTTTAAGCAGCGTAATGGCCGGGCCGGTAGCGGCTACGACCGGATAGAACTGCTTGGCCACAAAGGCCGTGAGTTCGATGGCGCTGGTTGTGCCTCGAAAGGTCCAGCGCCCAGCCTTTTGCTGGCTGGGCGGGGAGGTGCTGCGAACCTGGTAACCGGGCGGCACCCGCACCACTAACTGGTAAGGCAGCACCTCGTACTCCTGGAGGGGGCGGAAGGGCAGCCAGTTGCTGTGGCCGCTGAGAAAAGCTACGTGGTTGGTATAATTCGTCTCACTGATGCTACCCGCATAGACCAACTCAATGTAGCGGCTTTGGCGCGGGTTGGGGGCGTAGCGAACCTGAATCTGCTGGAGCGAATCGCCCGCATACACCACTGGCACAGCGCGTGCCTGTTCAGCCCGTGGGGCTAGTACTGGTTGCAGCTTAAAGCGGCTACTCAGGTTCAGCCGCACTACCGATGTCGTATCGGAAGCGGGCAGGGTGAAGCGGTAGCGGCAGGTGAAGGTGTGCGTTGCCGGCTCGATTTGCAGGTGAACCTGCAGAATAGGGGTGGCCCGGGCCGGGGCAGCGGCACCAAGGGCCGCCAGCAATAGAAAGAGTAGATATTTCACGGAAACAGACTTGGCTATACAATACGGCTGCTAAACTACGCACAACGGCGCAAGTCGGACAGGCTAATCGGCTAGCCGCTTGCTTCGTTGGTTTGGGTGGCGGGGGAATGTGGCTTTAAGCATAACGCTACTCTAGCTGCGGGCGTACACCAGAACAGCGCATCGGCATTGTCAAGCGCTTGCCGCTCCACCACCACTTCTATTCTTTTCTTATGTCGCAACTACTTACCAGCGCCCCCGCCAGCGGTGGCCTGCCCGCGCCGGTGCCCACCAGCCCGGTGCGCCTGACCATCAACGGCCAAACCCAAACCCTGCAGCTCGCGCCCTGGACCAGCCTGCTCGACGCCCTGCGCGAGTACGCCCACCTTACGGGCACCAAAAAGGGCTGTGACCATGGCCAGTGCGGCGCCTGCACGGTGCTCGTGAACGGCCGCCGCATCAACAGCTGCCTTACGCTGGCCGTGATGCACGAGGACGATGACATTACGACCATTGAGGGTCTGGGTACCCCCGACAACCTCAGCCCGCTGCAACAGGCCTTCGTCGACCACGACGCTTTCCAGTGCGGCTACTGCACCCCCGGCCAGATTTGCTCGGCCCAGGGCCTGCTCAACGAGGGTCGCGCCCACTCCGAAGCCGAAATCAAGGAACTGATGAGCGGTAACCTCTGCCGCTGCGGTGCCTACGTTGGTATTCTCGACGCGGTGAAAGAAGTTGTTGACTCAGAAGGGAGACAGGAGAAGTGAGAGGTTAGACCTTCGGCCTCGCCGTAGTCGCTTCTTCCCACGCCCCGTCTTACTTCTCACCTCTCATATCTCACTTCTAAGAAATGTATCCTTTCACCTACTCCCGGGCCACCGATGTGGCCGATGCGGTGCGCGACAAGGCCGGCCACGACGGCTCGGCCTACGTGGGCGGCGGCACCAACCTGATTGACCTGATGAAGATGAACGTGGAGCAGCCCGCGCATCTGGTCAACGTGGCCAAGCTGCCGCTTTCCAAAATTGAAGACCTGCCCAATGGCGGCCTGCGCCTCGGGGCCACGGCCACCAACTCCGATACCGCCTGGAACGAACAGGTGAAGGCGCGGTATCCGGTGCTGAACCAGGCTATTCTGGCGGGCGCCTCGCCCCAGCTGCGCAACGCGGCTACCAACGGCGGCAACCTCATGCAGCGCACCCGTTGCTACTATTTCTATGACATTGCCACGCCCTGCAACAAGCGGGAGCCGGGCTCGGGCTGCTCAGCTATTGGGGGCTTCAACCGGGTATGTGGCATCCTGGGCACCAGTGAGGCCTGCATTGCCACCCACCCCTCGGATATGTGCGTAGCCCTGGCAGCCCTCGCGCCCACCGTGCGCGTGAGCGGCCCCCACGGCGAGCGAAGCATTGCCTTCGAGGACTTCCACCGCCTGCCCGGCGACCAACCCGAACTGGATAATACCCTAACCGAAGGCGAGTTGATTACCTCACTCGATTTGCCGGAAAAAGGCTTCGCCAAGCACTTCGCCTACCTCAAGCTCCGGGACAGGCATTCCTACGCCTTCGCCCTGGTAAGCGTGGCGGTAGGGCTGGAAATGGACGGCGACACCATCACGGAGGCCCGCCTGGCCCTGGGCGGCGTGGCCCACAAGCCTTGGCGCGACCAATCGGCCGAGCAGCTACTGAAGGGGCAGCCCGCCACCGCCGAAACCTTCGGCCGCGTGGCCGCCCATGTGGTGGCCAACGCCGTGGGCCGGGGCTCCAACGATTTCAAGATTGAGCTGGCCCGCCGGGCCATCGTGCGGGCCCTCAAGCAGGCCGCCGAAGGCCAGCAGGTGGCCGGCGACGTTTACTTGGGCGGCCAGTAGGGCCGGGGGTGAGGTAGACGGCAGGCAAAACCGCAGTTTCATTCCGGTAAGACTGCTACTAGATTGTTAATCAGTCAGAAAGCTAACAGCCATCAGCTAATAGCTAACAGCTTAAATCAAGAATCATGACCCAGACCAACCATATCGGCAAAGCCCCCAACCGCGTAGACGGGCCGCTGAAAGTAGCGGGCGCGGCGCACTACTCGGGCGAATTTAACGTGCCCGACCTGGCCTACGGCTACGTGGTGAGCAGCCCTATCGCCAAGGGCAAAATCCTGAAAATTCATGCCGATGAGGTGCGCGCCTTGCCGGGCGTGCTGGAGGTGTTTTCACACGAGAACGTGCCGCATCTGGCCTGGCTCGATAAGAGCTATAAAGACCAGATTGCCCCCGGCGGCTCACCCTTCCGGCCCCTGCACGCGCCCGATATCACCTTCAATCAGCAGCCTATCGCCCTGGTGGTGGCCGATACATTCGAGCTGGCCCGCTACGCCGCCGCTTTGCTGCGTATCGACTACGAGCAGGAGGCCCACGAAACCAACCTGGAAGCCAAGCGCACCGAAGGGTTCGTGCCGGGCAAAGGCAAGGCCGGTTTCCAGCCGCCACCGCCCCCCCGCGGCAACCCCGATAAAGCTCTGGCGAATGCCACCCACAGCATCGAGGCCGAGTACGCCCACGGGGCCCAGCACCACAACCCCATGGAGCTGTTCACGACGACCGTGGAGTGGCGCGGCGACGGCAAAATAACTGCATACGACAAAACCCAGGGTGTCTTCAACGTCCAGAACTACCTGACCAGCGTGTTCGGCCTTAAAAAGGAAGATTGCCGGGTCGTGAACCAGTTTATGGGCGGCGGTTTCGGCGCCGGGCTGCGGCCCCAGTACTCGGTGTTTATGGCCGTGCTGGCTTCGCTGGAGCTCAAACGCTCGGTGCGCGTCACGCTCACGCGCCAGCAGATGTTCAGCATTGGTCACCGGCCCAACACGCTGCAGCTGCTGAAGATGGGTACCAACCCCGACGGCACCCTGGCCTCGTTACAACATCACGCCCTGCACGAAACCTCGCAGTTCGAGGACTATACCGAGAACATCGTCAACTGGTCGGGCATGCTGTATCAGTGCGAGAACGTGAAGCTGGGCTACGAGCTGGCCAAACTCGACATTTACTCGCCCCAGGATATGCGGGCGCCGGGTGCGGCCTCGGGCAACGTGGGCCTGGAGGTTGCCATGGACGAAATGGCCTACGCCGCCGGCCTCGACCCGCTCGAATTCCGGCTGCGCAACTACGCCGACCGCGACCAGAACGTGGACAAGCCCTTTTCGAGCAAGAAGCTGCGCGAGTGCTACCAGCAGGCCGCCGCGAAATTTGGCTGGGAAACCCGCTCCCAGGAGCCCCGCTCGATGCGCGCCAACGGCAAGCTGGTGGGCATGGGCATGGGTGGGGGCGTCTGGGATGCCGCCCAGAAAAAGTCGGCGGCCAAGGCCATTATATCGGCTGATGGCAAGCTGACGGTGCGCAGCGGCACCGGCGAAAACGGCACCGGCACCTACACCATCATGACCCAGATTGCGGCCGAAACCCTGGGCCTGCCCCTGGAGGCCGTTACGTTCGAGCTGGGCGACACCGACCAGCCCGAAGCCCCCATCCAGGGCGGCTCCTGGACCGCCGCCTCGGTGGGCACGGCCGTGAAAGATGCCTGCGACGCGCTGGGCGAGAAAATCCTCAAGCTGGCCCAGAAACCCGCCGACTCGCCCCTGAAGGGCGCCAAGTATGACGACGTGGAGTTCGTGAACGGCCAGCTGCGCCTGCGCCTCGACCACGACCAGGCCGTGGTGCTGCGCGACGTGCTGCAAGCCAGCGGCGAAACCCAGCTTGAAGCCGATAGCTCGGCCCAACCCAACATGGCCAAGCAACAGCCCTACTCGCTGCACTCCCACAACGTGGCCTTCGCCGAAGTGGAGGTAGACGAGGACCTGGGCACCATTAAGGTGACGCGGGTGGTGAGTGCCGTGGCCGCCGGCCGCATTCTCAACCAGAAAACGGCCCGCTCGCAGGTGCTGGGCTCGGTGGTGTGGGGCCTGGGCATGGCCCTGATGGAAGAAACCATCATGGACCATAAGTTCGGCCGTTACGTGAACCACAACTTCGCCGAGTACCACATCCCCGTCAACGCCGATATTCCCCACATCGACGTCATCTTTGTGCACGAAGACGACGACATCGTAAACCCGCTGGGCGTGAAGGGCATCGGCGAAGTGGGCATGCTCGGGGTAACGGCCGCCATTGCCAACGCTGTTTTCCACGCCACCGGCAAGCGCGTCCGCGACCTGCCCATCCTGCTCGACAAGCTGCTGTAACAGCCGCCACTTCAGGCAATGCAAAACCGCCCCGCAACCGTAAGGTCGCGGGGCGGTTTTTTTGTGGGCAGAAGGATGATGCAGGGGGCTAACGGATTGGCGCTGTGCTCTCAGGGAGGGCGGAAGGGTGATTTTGCCTAACCTTTCCGAATCAGCAGCAGTAAACTATAGGGTTCTTTCACTAACCCAATCTGATATGTCAACTTCCAACAATCCTTCCTCTGCCGGCCAGTCGCTCGACGATGCCATCAACGCCGTTAAAGGCGGCCTCACCGCCGCACCAGCTGCCAACCAGATTGATAGCTGGATTGGGATGCTCGACCTGAACGGTCCCGGTAGCCAGGGCGAAATTTCCCTGGAGTTGAAGAACCTGAAAGACTACATCAGCACCAACGATAGCGCCAATATTGCCCACACGCTCGACGCCCTGGGGCAGCTTGCCACCAGAGCCGCCGACGAGGACGTGGACGAAGAAATCAGAACCAAGCTGCTTCAACTCGGCGAAACTCTCACGGGGGCCAGCACCTCGCTGCCCAAGTAACCCGGCGTAGCGGCCGCCATTGCCAACGCCGTCTTCCACGCCACCGGCAAGCGCGTCCGCGACCTGCCCATTATGCCCGACAAGCTGCTGTAACTGTTGCCGCTTTCCGTAATGCAAAACCGCCCCGTGGCCGAAAGGTCGCGGGGCGGTTTTGTGTGTTGAATGGCGCAACAGCACGTCATGCTTAGCGAGGGCGGGGCCTTTGTCGAAACATCTCTACCGCTTCGTTGCGAAGACTGTATTAATCAGCCCGGATTATTACCGGCCCCACCGGCCACTCAGCACCAGCCAGACGCGCATTTATTTGAGGAGAAAGGGCAGTTAAAACTCGGTACTGATTAATTGTAGCCGTAAGCACGAACACGGTTAGCGTGTACTTGGCGAAATTCTGCTGATGCTGCAAATTCTTGTCAAATGTGAGCAGCGCATCGAAGCCATCGGCCACCATTAGTTTCAGCAGCTCCCCGTTCTTGATGCCGTTCCAGTCCTTGTCGCGCACGGTGAAGACCTCATGTTCGGGAAAATCCTGCCGGAGCCGCTTCGGCAGATTCTCATCAAGCAGCAGCTTCATATAGTTGCGCTATGTTACGGGAAGTCAGCAGCCGGTTTGCCACTTCCAGCAGCGCCACCGCCTGCTCCCGGCTCACCGTCGGGAAATCGTCCAGAAACTCATCCAGCGGCACGCCAGCCTCCAGATGGTCGAACAGCGACTCCACCGGCACCCGCGTTCCGGCAAACACCGGCTGCCCGCCCAGAATGTCAGGGTCAATAGTGATGAGGGCTTTGATATCCATGAGGGGAAGATACGGATTGCGGCTTCAAAGCGTCCGCGGCCTGCCCATCATGCTCGATAAGATGCTGTAACGCTTGCCGCTTCCCGCAACGCAAAACGCCCCGCAGCCGAAAGGCTGCAGGGCGTTTTGCGTTACAAATATTATCGATTTTAATGATTTTTGCATTATTATTATTATGAAAAAGTATTGTATAGAACATCAAATCTTAAAATTTATCTGCAAGCTTTATTGTTAATTTATTGTCTTTAAGAATAAATAAAAGCCAAATCCAAATAAATAAAGCCAATAAAAATGAAATCATTGTATTTTCAAAAAGTAAATCATTTGCAGATTCGTTTATTTCTAATTCACCAAAAGATTGACTTACTGTTAACCCTTCGTTCATCAGCAACCCAATGACTGTGGCTATATTTGCAATTATTATACTTATTATATTGGTAAGAACAATTATATATTTAGTTAGTTTTCCGTGTCTTCCTTTGAAATACTCATATCCTTTAATGCCAAGAAAGGCTATTACAATTGCCATAGCAGAAGCAAGTGTGTCTAAGTATAAGGCAACTAACACCCAAGCTACGATTCCTGGAATTGAGAAGAACAGAGAGCCTAAAAACCCTGTTAGATAATTTTTCTCTTCTGAAAGATTTTCTCTTTCAATTTCATAATAAATATTCTCTGTCTCTTGGAAACATGGATTGCAAAGTATGGTGCCACTATCATTAAGATCATAGTATCTTAGATTGTCTGTTATCTCGCAATTATGGCAATTTGTATTCTCTTTAATGTTGATTTTTTTGAACAAATCAACAAAAAAATCAAACAATAAATAAACCGTTGTGACCTTAGTGTACGTCAGGTTTTCGAAATACTGAATGAATACACTATTGTTATTAATTTCAAAATGGGAAAATTTTAAAAGTTTCTTGTTGTTATCCAGTTCTGTTTTAATTTGAAGTTTTTGATCTGCGGTTAAGTTATCGGCTGTAACAGTTATATACTTGTATTGAGGATTACTTAACAAACTGCCGTCACCAACGTTAAAAAAGAGGCCTTTGTAAATCCCAAATACAGCATTATTTGTCCTGTGCCAATCAAGTTCTTTGGCTATCTTTTTTGCTTTTGGGAAAATCATATTTATGAGTTTTATTTTTTTCGTCTGTCTTTAGTACTGGCTATAAATCTACAGTGATGTCATTCATATAAGACAGCCAGTGGCGGCAATTCGCTAGCAGTACTCTACTAAATAGCGCAATCTAGCTACTGTTAGCCAATATCTTATAACTAATACATTCATTCTGAAGCTACCTTAACTCCTACTATCACCCGTCCCCGCCCAAGCAACCCCCACAGCCCCAGCAGCGGCCCCAGCGCCAGCGGTAGGTACACGTAGGGCGCAGGCACGTGGGTGGCCAGCCAGCTGGTGAATTGCAGGCTGGCAATGGTGAGGGCGAACCCCAGGCAGGTAACCAGCGTGAGGGCCGTGCCCCGGCTGGCGGGTGGGGCCTGCTGGGCCACCAGCGTCGAGAGCAGTGGCGAGTCGGCCACTACCACCAGGCCCCAGAAGCCCAGAAACGCCGGTCCCAGCCACCACGGTCCGGCCCCGCCCAGCACCAGCGGCGAGAGCAGGCAGCAGGCCCCCGAGAGCACCAGCGCTCCGGCCGCCACCGCCCGGGCCCCGCGCCGGCTGGGCCACGCAGCCCCGCGCCCACGCACCCCACCGCCCCCACCGCCAGAATACTGAAGGCCAGCAGCGGTCCGTTGGCATCGTCTGCCGCCGGGTGCGCCGCCCGCCACACCGTCAGCATCATTGGCACGAAGGCCCAGAACGTGTATAGCTCCCACATGTGCCCGAAGTAGCCCAGCGCCGCCGCCCGAAACCCGGGCTCGCGGAAACCGTCGAGCAGGGCGGCGGGGCGCAGGCGCAGGCCGGGGCGGCGGTGGGGGGCCGTCGGGCACCAGCGCCAGCATGGCCAGGCCGCCCAGCGCCGCCAGCGCCGAGGTGGCGGTGGTTACGGTTTGCCAGGGCAGGGCCGCGCTCAGGCCCCGCAGCAGGTGCGGAAAGGCCGTGCCCAGCACCAGCGCCCCCACCAGAAACCCCAGCGAGCGGCCCAGCCCGGCCGCGTAGTAATCGGCCGCGATTTTCATGCCCACCGGGTAGATGCCGGCCAGGAAAAAGCCCGTCAGGAAGCGGCAGGCCAGCAGCCCGTCGGCCCCGAGGCCGGGGGCGTTGAGGGCCAGGTTGCAGCCCGCCGCCAGCAGGGCACTCACGAAAAACACCCGAGAAGGCGAAAATCGGTCGGCCACGGCCAGCAGCGCAAACGTGAGCGTGCCCCCAATAAAACCCAGCTGCACGGCGCTGGTAAGCACGGCCACGAAGCCCGGCGGCAACCCAAACCGGGCGGCCAGTTCGGGGGCCACGGCGTTGCCGGCAAACCAGAGCGAGGTGCAGCCGAACTGCGCCAGCACGATGGTGGGAAGAATGCGGGACATGAAGAAGGGAGCAGGGTAGGAGCCCGCAAAGTAGTTATTTAGAGGCGAGACGTAGGGGCGGGGCTTGCCCCCGCCCCCGCCCGCCGTTCAACGATTTGGCCCCGGTCCGTTCACCGGCGGGCGGGGACAAGCCTCGCACCCTACCTGTTCAATCATCGTTTAACGGTACGCGAAGCTGGAGCTTCGCGCTACAGCCGCGCAACCTGCTGGCGGTGGGCCGCGCCTTTAGCCAAACTCCCTGCTCCCCATGAAACTACGCTACTTCCTGCTGCCCATAGCGGCCCTCGGCTTGGCCCCAACCACTGGCCTGCGGGCCCAGACCGCGCCCGCCCGGCCCGTTACCCACCAACTCGACGCCTCGCCCACCACCGTGGCCTGGGGCTTTTATGATGCCGCCGCCACGCCTGTCCTGCGCATCAACTCCGGCGACCGGGTGCGGGTTAGCACGCTCATCACCTCCAGCCCCACCAAACTCGAAGGAGCCGGCGTGGCCCCCGACCAGGTGGAGCCGGCCCTGCGCGCGATTTACCAGACCGTCAGCAACAAGGGGCCCGGCGGGCACATCCTGACGGGCCCGATTTACGTGGCCGGGGCCGAAGCCGGCGACGTGCTCGAAGTACGCATCCATAAGGTGGAGCTGGCCATACCGTACGCCTACAACGCCTTCGGGCCCACCAGCGGCTTTCTGCCTGAGGATTTCGGCTACGCCCGCATGCGCATCATCCCGCTCGACAAGCAGAAGATGCTGGCCCGTTTCGCCCCGGGCATCGATATTCCGCTGCGGCCGTTCTTTGGGAGCATGGGCGTGGCCCCACCGCCCGCGGCCGGCCGCATCAACAGTGCCCCGCCCGGCATCCACGCCGGCAACCTCGACAATAAGGAGCTGGTAGCCGGCACCACGCTCTTCATTCCGGTGCACGTGGCGGGCGCGCTGTTTGAGGTGGGCGACGGGCACGCCGGCCAGGGCAACGGCGAAGTCGATATTACGGCCCTGGAAACGTCGTTGACCGGGGAGCTGGAGTTCATCGTGCGCAAAGACCTGCACCTGACCTGGCCCCGGGCCGAAACGCCCACCCACTACCTCACGATGGGCACCGACGAGGACCTGACCAAGGCCACCAAAATTGCTCTGCGCGAGATGCTCGACTTCCTGATGACCACCAAGCACCTCAGCCACGACGACGCCTACATGCTGGCCAGCGTGGCCGCCGATATGGAAATCACCCAGCTCGTCGACGGCACCAAGGGCGTGCACGCCATGATTCCGAAGAACATTTTCACGGGGGAAACCGGGGCGAAACGCAAGCGCAAGTGAGGTTTCGACTTGGGCGTTCAGCGTTGGCCTGGCATGCGCCTCACCCCCTAGCCCCCTCTCCGAAAAAGAAGAGGGGGACTAGCTTTTAGTTTTAGAACTAAAGCCGCCACCACTAGACTAAAATTTAGCATCTGGTTCCCCCTCTCCTTTTTCGGAGAGGGGGCTAGGGGGTGAGGCGCATACCAGGCCCAACGCCACCCGCACAACCCGCCGACAACGCTTGCCCGTAAAGTATCCTTATGACGAAAAAGGAAGCTGATTTTGACCTGATTGTGCTCGGGGCCGGCTCGGCTGGGCTGGGGCTGGCCCTGTTTATGGCCAAGGCCGATATGCGGGTGCTGCTGATTGACCGCACCGCCCAAGATGTGGGCGGCGACTGCCTCAACCACGGCTGCGTGCCCAGCAAGGCTCTCATCCATGCTTCGCGGCAGGTGCACCAGGCCCGGCAGGCCACTCAGTTCGGCCTGCAGGTAAGCGGCGCGGCCGATATGGCCCAGGTCATGGATTACGTGCAGAGCCGCCAGGCCATCATCCGCCACCACGAAAACCCCGACTACCTGCGCGAACAGGGCGTAACGGTGGAAATCGGGACGCCGAAATTCGTAGGCGAGCACGAGGTCGAAATCAACGGGCGAACCTACCGGGGGCGCAAGCTGGCCGTGGCTACCGGCTCGCGTCCGAAGCAGCTGCAGCTTCCCGGGGCGGAGCGGGTGCAGCTCTACGACAACCAGCACGTCTGGGATTTGCGCCACTTGCCCGCGCGGCTGCTAGTGGTGGGTGGCGGCCCCAACAGCGTGGAGCTGGGCCAGGCCATGCAGCGCCTCGGCTCCCAGGTAACCATCGTGCACCACGGCCCGCGGCTGCTGGAGCACGAGGATGCCACCATCAGCCAAGTGCTGGAGGAGCGGTTGCGGGCCGAGGGCCTCACCATCCACTGCAACGCTGAAGTAGTCAGCTTCAGCAGTGCCACCCACGCCCGTGTGCAGCCCAAGGAAGGGGCCGAGTTTGGGCTCGATTTCGATATTGGCTATGTGGCCATCGGGCGGGAGGTGCGCTTCGAGGGCTTGCAGCTGGAGAAGGCCGGCATTGAGGTCGATGAGGATGGCCACATTAAGCTCGATGAGCACCTGACTACCACCAACCCCGATATTGTGGTGGCCGGCGACGCGGCCAACTCGCTCAAATTCAGCCACGGGGCCGAGCTGCACATGCGCCTGCTGGTGTTCAACTTCTTCTCGCCAATCAAGAAGCAACTTGACTACGACCACTTCTCCTGGGTCACGTTCACCGACCCCGAAGTAGCCCACTTCGGCCTCGACGAGCCCGAGCTAAAAAAGCGAGCACGAGCTACGAGCGGTGGGAAACCGACTTCGCCGACGACGACCGGGCTGTGGTTGATGAGCACCGCTACGGCCGGCTGCTGCTGTTCATCGAGAAAAACCTGCTCCCCATCCCCGGCCAGAAACGCCGGATTCTGGGTGGCGCCATGGTGGCTCCCGGCGCCGGCGAGCTAATTCAGGAGCTGATTCTGGCCAATACCAGCGGCCTGGGCATCGGTGCCATCTTCGATAAAGTGTACCCCTACCCGGTGGCCGCCCGCATCAACCAGAAGCTGATCGTGGACCATCAGGAAATCACCCCGCTAATGCAATTGGGGCTGGATGTAGCGTACAAGCTGTAGTTGTCAGGGGAGGAGAAAAAGACAGTCATGCTGAGCGAAGCGGAGCGTAGTCGAAGCATCTTTACTGCAATGGCAACCTTAGTGTCAGAATCAGTATTGCGGTAGAGATGCTTCGACTACGCTCCGCTTCGCTCAGCATGACGGTTCTTTGCTAAACGCTAACCAACTGCCGGGCAATATCTTCCAGCGTGGTGCCGACCAGGGTGGGGGCAGGGGCCAGCGGGTACTGTTGCTGGCCGGGACGGGCTACGAAAGCGGCTTGTAAGCCCGCCAGTAGGGCCCCGGCCGTGTCCCAGCCGTGGGCGGCCACCAGCATCGAATCGGCCGGGGCCACGCCCAGGGCCTGGCAGGTGGTGAGGTAGGTGTCGGGGTGGGGCTTGTAGCGTTTGAGGCTGTCGATGCTGCACAGCTCCTCGAAGTAGTCGGTGAGGCCGGCGTATTTCATCTGTTTCTGCAGCGTGCTCGGGGGCGAGTTGGTGAGGGTGGCGAGCCGGAAACCGGCCTGCTGGAAGGCTTTGAGGCCCGGTACCACATCGGGGTGGGGGGGCAGCTCGGTGATGAGTTGGAGCAGTTCCTTTTTGCGGGCTTTGGGGCGGGCCTGCTGGCCTAAGGCCTGGGCCAGCATATCGAGGGCCGCATCGCCAATCTGGCCGAAATCGTGGTAGTTGGCCGTGGTGGTATCGACGAGCGAGTACTGTAGCAGCAGCGAAAACCACTGCTTGAAGGCAAATTCGGACTTAAAATCCTGATTAACGGCCTGTTGTAGCTTGCCCAGATCGAGCAGGGTTTCGTTCACGTCGAACAGCAGCAACTTGGGGCGGGGGGAGGTAGCGGGCATGGCGGAAAGAGTAGGGAAAAGGCCGGCTACCGCAGTGGCGGCGGCCAGCGACGAAGGTGCGCCGGGTAGGCATGGGCTCCGAATACGCAAAAAGCCGCCACCGGACTACGCGGCAGCGGCTTTTTAGCCGGATAAAATCCGGGCTTTTGGCTGGCAGTGGAGCGGCGCTGCGGTCTACAGTAACCGGATAATGAAGTTCTTGAGCGGGTTCTTCTTGATGAGCGTAACCAGCTGGCCATTCTGGTACTGGTACTCGTCTTCGCGGCCGTCGCGGATGGCCTGGTAGCGGTTGGGCTTGCCAGGTTTGACTACGAAAAAATCCCCGAAATACTCCGCAAACGCCCGGTTCTGGCCGGTGGGTTCCCCGAAAAACATGTCGGTTACTGTGTAGCGGATGGGCTTGGTTTCGGTGGCCTTATACTTGTATTTGTACTGGTTGGCCACAATGTCGTAATGGTCGTTTTTCCACTCGGTGCGCGACGAAAAGTTGCCCTGGTTGGTGCGCGCATCCACGGTAGACAAACGCAACTGGCCCCCGCGCATGTAGTTGGTCACCTTGTAATAGATGACGAGGTGATAGAACAGAATATCCACCTGCACGTCGCTGGTGAGCGTGCTGATGGTTTCGGGGTTGGCGGGCGTGGGCAACTGGCGCGTTGCCGTCATGGTGCCTACCCGCAGGCCCGCTACCTCAATGGCGTAGCGCCGCGTTTCGGGCGTTTGGGCCTGGCTGAAGATGGGCAGTAAAAGCAGGAGTAAAAGGTGTTTCATTCGAAAGCAGACGGTTTCTTTGGCAACAGTTCGGTCTCACATCGAAGAACGGGTAAGGTGCGGGGCTTGCCCCGCACCCTACCCGTTCTTCGTCGCGCTGGTTAAAAAAGGTTTACTGCTCGTTCAGGTTCCAGTTGTAGTCCATGAAACTGATTTTCGTGTTGCTGTCGATTTTGGTTTTCGCGTACTTGTTCACCCACTTTACCACCGACTGGCCGTTCTGGTTCCAGTCGTCCTTGTACCAGTCGAAGTAGCTGGAAAGCTGGGCGCTGGAGGCCGTGAGCTTGTTTTTGCCGGGGTTGTTGAGGAAGTCGCGGGCCTGGTCGTCGAGCTGGGCGCTGAGGCGGGCGGCGCTGTAGGCCTCGGGGCGCAGGGGCGGGCACGAGATGGAGGCGCACACCAGGGCAAAGTGGATGCGCGGGTCGTTGAATTTCTTGCGCAGGATGCCGTGCTCGATGTTATCGAGGCTCATCTTCTCGCCACCGATGCTGAAAAATACCTTCTTCCAGGGCTCCCCGATATCCTTGATGCTCTTGAGCGGGTAGTTGTCGAGAATCAGGCGGATGGTGTAGGCATTGTAGGCGTTGATCCAGAAGGCCATCTGCTCGGCCTTGCTGTCGGCGGCCGTCGGCGGGTTCTTGCTGAGCTGGGCCAGGTAGTCGTTAAACGCCTTTTCCTCGCTCTTGAAGCCCTTGTAATTCACGCGGCCCTGGCTGTTTACATACTTTTTCAGCAGCTTATCGAAGGCGGCGTGGCTGAACGCGGCGGCCGGAGCAGCCGCGGTCGGAGCCACCACCGGCGAGGCTGAAACGGCAGAGGCAACTGGAGTAACGGCAACCGCTTTGGCCCGCGCCGCTGGCTTAACCGCCGCCGCTGGGGCCGAAGCTGCGGCCGTTACGGGCGTTTCGGCAGCAACAGCAACAGGCCCGGCTGAATCTGGAGCAGCGGCGACTGTAGCCGTGGGAGTAATGGCCGCAACTGGGGCAGTCGGGGCCGTGGCGGTACTGGTGGTGCGGGCCGGGCCGTCGCAGGCCGTGGCGGTGAGGGTGGTGGCGGAAACCAGCGTCAGAAGAAAAGGACGGAAAAAATTCATGCGAAGTGAGGGGAAAAAGGAAACGGTTTCGCCAGTTGTGGTAGCTGGCAAGTTGTTGGGGCATACGGCAAAAACGCGGGGCCCGGTAACCGCTGCTGCAATTAACGCGCCGCACCGGGTCCCGGATTCGCCGGCCGAACCAAACTCTGCACCCCTTGCATATCGTACGGGATAAACCGCGTTCTGGGGCTGGGCAGAGGCTAAACAACCTCCCTGACCGCCACAGGCGTTGCGCCGTAGCGGTCCGGCCTGCCGGAAATTGCGCAAATTGCGCGCCCAGTTCTGCTTTCCATGTTTCTTAGCATCATCATTCCCACCTACAACGAGGCCCCGCACATTGCCCAACTGGTGCAACAGCTGCGCGATTTCGGCCCGGCCGACGCCATAGAAATTCTGGTGGTAGATGCCCAAAGCACCGACGGTACTGCGGCCCTGGCCGAAGCTGCCGGGGCCACGGTGCTGCTGGGTTCCCGGCCCGGCCGCGCCGCCCAAATGAACCACGGCGCCGCCCACGCCAGCGGCGACTCCCTGTACTTCGTGCATGCCGACGTCGGTATCCACCCCGATTACGTGACTACCATCGGGCAGGCCGTGGCAGCGGGCTACGAGGCCGGCTGCTACCGCTTCCGTTTCGATTCGGCTCACCCGCTGCTGCGCATCAACAGCTACGGCACCCGGTTCAAGGGCCTCATGAGCCGGGGCGGCGACCAGACGCTGTTCATTACCCGCGCCTTGTTCGAGCGGCTGGGTGGCTTCAACGAACGGTTTGTGGTGATGGAAGACTTCGAGATTATCCAGCGTATCCGCCGGGTGGCACGCTTCCTTATTGTGCCCCAGAGCGTAATGGTATCGGCCCGCAAGTACGAGCACAACGGCTGGCTGCGGGTGCAGCTAGCCAACCTCACGGCCTTCGCGCTATACTTTATGAAAGTGGAGCCCGCCCGCATCGGCCGCACTTATAAGGCCATGATTAAGCATCGGTAGCGGGTGGTTGTTGGCGGGTGGTTTTTGGCCTGTGTTCGGAAGGAGCTAGAACCTAGCTGCCCTCTTTGGAAAATGTAGCGCTTAAAGCGAGTGTGGGCTGGGGATAGTTGATGGCCTTAGAACGTCAGCTAAAAACCAGCTTTAATAACCGTCCCAATATAATCAACCACCCCCAGCCCTTCCTATCAAAGCAGGGGAGCTAGGCCGTTAGCCTTAGAAAATAGTTCTCCACATCAGTATGTCAGGCACCAACCATTCACTGACCACCGATACCCAAAAACCAACCCTCGTTACCGGGGCCAACGGGTTTCTGGGGCGCCATTTGGTGGCCGAGCTGCATCGGCGCGGCCACGCCGTGCGGGCGCTGGTGCGGCCCGGAACGCCGCCCCCGTTTCCGGCTGCCTGGAACGTAGAGTATCGGGAGGGCGACCTGACCCAGCCCGCCACCCTGGCCGGGGCGGCCGACGGCTGCGGAGGCATGATTCATGCCGCCGCGCTGGCCAGCGTGAACCCAGCCCGCGACCCGGCATTGTGGGCCGCGAACCTGGGCGGCACCGAAACCGTGCTGGCCCTGGCCCGGCAGGCGGGCGTGAAACGACTGGTGTACGTGGGCACGGCCAACGTTTTCGGCTTCGGAACCCAGGAAAACCCCGGCGACGAAACCCGCCCCTACGCCGGCGCCCGCTACGGCCTCGATTACATGGACAGCAAGCGCGCCGCCACCGACCTCGTGCTGGCCGCCGTGGCCCGCGAGCAGCTGCCGGCCGTGCTGGTCCACCCCACCTTCATGCTGGGCCCCGACGATGTGAAACCGACTTCCGGGGCATTGCTGCTGGAAATTTACCGGGGCAACGTGCCCGGCTACCCGCCCGGCGGCAAAAATTACGTGCACGTCCGCGACGTGGCCACGGCCACCGTGAATGCCCTTAGCCAGGGTCGGGTAGGAGAGTCGTATATTCTGGGCAATGAAAACCTGAGCTACCGCGAGGCTTTCCAACTCATTGCCGGGCTGCTGGGCGTGGCCCCGCCGCGCTGGCCCATCCCGGCCGGAGCGGCCCAGCTCTACGGGGCCATCAGCAGTTGGCAGGCCCGCCTGACGGGTCGGCCGGGCCGCCTGAACGCCGCCATGACGGCCGTGGCCAACGATGGGCATTACTTCCGGCCCGATAAGGCCCGGCAGGAACTGGGCCTTCCGCAGACACCTGTGGCCCAAGCTGTAACCGAAGCTTTTGCCTGGTTTAAAGCCCAGCGGTATGTTTAACCCGTATGTTTGCAGCACATCCGGCTCCGGCCGCAATGGAATCCTGATCAATGGTAGTTACCCAAGTTCCTGAACGCATTACGGCCGCTTCGACGGCCGCTGAAGCAGTTGCCGCGCCCATTGTGCGCCGGCCCCTGCCCACGGTGGGGCCGCTGGCTGGGCGGGTGGCCATTGTTACGGGGTCCGAGTCGGGCATTGGCCGCGAAACGGCCCGGGCCCTATGCGCCGCCGGAGCCGCCGTGGTGCTCAACGGCCGCCGCGCCGACCGGCTCGAAGCCACCCGCCAGCAGCTCGAAGCGGCCGGGGCCACCGTGGCCGCCCGCGTAGCCGACGTAACGGATTATGACGCCTGCGAAGCACTGGTAGAAACGGCCATCGGTGAGTTTGGCCGCCTCGATATTCTGGTGGCTAACGCCAGCATCTCGCAGCGGGCCTATTTTCTCGACATGAGCCCCGACGTGTTCCGGCAAGTGCTCGACAGCAACGTGTACGGGGCCGTGTTTCCGCTCAAGGCTGCCCTGCCTCACCTGCTCGAAAGCCAGGGCAGCGTCACGTTTATTTCCTCGATTTCGGCTCTGAACGGGATGCCCAGCGGCTCGGCCTACTGCGCTGGCAAGGCGGCCCTCACCAACCTGGCTCACACCCTGCGTTTGGAGCTTGATGGTACCGGCGTCCACTTTGGGGTGGTTCACATCGGGTTCACCGAAAACGATGAGGACAAGCGCGTGCTCGATGCCGCGGGCCAGCCCGTGCCCATTGCCTACCGCAAGCCCCGTTGGCAGAAAACCCAGACCGAGGTAGCCGCCATCATCCTGCGTCACATTCGCAAGCGGCGGCAGCGCACCGTTATTTCAGCCCTGGGCTGGCTCATTGCCATCGTCCACGGCAACTTCCCCCGCCTCGGCGACTGGGTGGTGCTCACGAGCATGCGCCGGCTGCGCAATTTCTACGAGTAAAGCCACTGGTATCTGACGGGCCAACGTAAACCATCTTCCTGACAGAAAAAGAACCTTATCTCGCTGAAGCAGGCCATTATAATGGCTGCGCTTGCGGGATAAGGTCCTTTTCTGTCGGAGCGGCAGTCGGCTGCTGCTTTCGAGCTCACGCAGAACGGCGGGAGCTTCGCGCTACAGCTCAATACATTAAATCGGCACCTGCGACGTGATAGGTGGGATCTTCCAGGATGTTCACGTCAATGAGCGAGTCGGCGCGTTGGAGCAGGTGGCGGCAGTCGGGGCTGAGATGGCGCAGGTGCACGGTTTTGCCCAGGCGGTGGTAACGCTCGGTAAGCTTGTTGAGGGCCTCGATGGCCGACATATCAGTGACCCGGCTTTCGCGGAAGTCATGATGACTTCGGTGGGGTCGTCGGCTACGTCGAATTTCTCACCGAAGGCCTGCACCGAGCCGAAGAACAGCGGTCCGAAGATTTCGTAGTGCTTCACGCCGGCCTCGTCGAGGTGCTTGCGGGCCCGGATGCGGCGGGCGTTTTCCCAGGCAAACACCAGCGCCGCGATAACCACCCCAATGAGCACGGCCAGGGCCAGGTTGTGGAGCACCACCGTAATCAGGGTCACCAGAATCATCACGACGAGGTCGGAAACCGGCATTTTGCCAAACGTTTTCAGCGAAGCCCACTCGAAAGTACCCACCGAAACCATAATCATGAGGCCGGTAAGGGCGGCCATCGGCACCTGTTCAATCAGCGAAGCGCCGAACATGATGAACACCAGCAGCATAATGGAGGCCACCATGCCCGAGAGGCGGGCCCGGGCCCCGGAGGAGATGTTGATGAGGCTTTGCCCGATCATGGCGCAGCCACCCATGCCCGAAAACAGGCCCGACAGGATGTTAGCCGTACCCTGGGCCACGCACTCCTTGTTGCTGCGGCCCCGGGTTTCGGTGATTTCGTCGATCAGGTTCAACGTTAGCAGGCTCTCAATCAGGCCCACCCCGGCCACGATGGCAGCGTAAGGAAATATCAGTCCCAGCGTGCCCAGCGTGAACGGCACGCTCGGGATGTGGAAAGGAGGGAAGCCGCCCTGAATGGAAGCAATATCGCCCACCGTTTTAGTGTTGATGCCGAACCCGATAACCAGCGCCGAGACCACCAGAATGGCCGTCAGCGAAGCCGGCACCACCTTCGTCAGGCGCGGCAGCGCCACGATGATGGCAATGGTGAGGCCCACCAGCCCCGCCATCGTCAGCAGGGCCGTTCCCGTCAGCCAATGCAACGCCCCATCGGCCCCAATGGCCTGAAACTGGACCAGCTGGGAGAGGAAGATGATGATGGCCAGGCCATTGACGAAGCCAAACATGACGGAGTGGGGCACCAGCCGGATAAACTTACCCAGCCGCAGCACGCCCGCCAGCACCTGCAGCAGGCCGGCCAGGATAACGGTGGCGAAAATGTACTCGACCCCGTGCGTTTTGGCCAGGGCCACCAGCACCACGGCCACGGCCCCGGTTGCGCCCGAAATCATGCCCGGCCGCCCGCCCAGCACCGAGGTCACGAGGCCCATCATGAAGGCGGCGTACAAACCTACCAGCGGGGGCACACCGGCAATAATGGAAAAGGCCACGGCCTCCGGAATCAGGGCCAGGGCCACCGTTAGGCCCGAAAGAATTTCGTTTTTATAATTGACTTTATACTGCGTGAAGTAGTGCAGGACTTGTTGCATAAATGCGGGTGAAAAAGGCCAAAGAAAAGCCGCCAGCCCCTGGAGTCAGGAGCGGCGGCGGACAAGCTGAAGACCCGGCCTCAGGGTGGGGTCAGCTGGAAGATGGGAAGACCGAAAAAGAGCATAAGCACCCGCAAAGGTACGGATTCAGTTGCTGGTTGCGAGGGGTTGATGGCCAGTTGTCGGTTGTCAGTTGTCAGTCAAACGTCATTCAGAGCATGCTGCTCTAAGCGCAGCATGCTCTGAATGACGTTCTTTGTTTTCTCGTATCTGACAACTGACAGCTGATGAACCTGTTTCCTGCCTCTCACCCGCTGCTCAAGCGGTTCGATAAATACGCAACCCCCATCCTGGCCGTCGTGGGCCTGGGCCTGCTGCTGTTTGAAACCCGCAAGCCACTGCGCAAGCGCACCCGGCCCCGCACCGAACGGTGGGTACGCAACGTGCTGGTGGCCGCGCCCTCGCTGCCCGCCATGCGCCTTACACTGCTGCCCGCCATGGTGGGTCTGGGCAACCTCATGGCCCCGTACCGCACGCCCCTCTCGCGCCTGCCCGAGCCAGCCCGTACGCTGGCCGAAGTGCTGCTGCTCGACTACTTGGGTTATTCCTGGCACCGGCTGCTGCACTCGCCGCTGCTCTGGCGCTTCCACCGCGTCCACCACTCCGACCTCGACATGGACCTGACCACGGCCTGGCGGTTTCATTTCGGCGAGATGCTGGCCAGTATCCCGTACCGGGCCGGCATTGCCGCCTTAATGGGCGTGCGCGGTTCCACGGCTCTGGGCTTCGAGGTGGTGTTTGAAGCCTGCACTGCCTTCCACCATACCAACCTGGCGCTGCCCTACGAGTTGGAGCGCCGCCTGGCCCCGTTCATGGTCACGCCCCGCGCCCACGGCATCCACCACTCCATGGTCGACCGCGAAACCCAGAGCAACTTCGGCGTCGTGCTTACGCTCTGGGACCGGCTCCACCGCACCCTGCGCCTCAACGTGCCCCAGCAGGACCTTACCATCGGCGTGCCCGCTTTCGCCGACCCGGCCGGCCAGACCGTGCCCCGCCTGCTGGCGCTGCCATTGGAACCCCAGGACACTTGGGCCTTGCCAAGCGGTGAGGTGCCCGAGCATCCCGAGTACAACGGGCCGATGACGGAGCTGGCGGAGTAAGGGAAACTGGTGGCTGTAGTGGCAGGTGCGATTATACCCCGATGAGGACTTTATATGTGCCATCCGGGTAGAACAGAATTTTCTGGCTGTTCCAATAGTTGCCACCAATTACAGTTCGGGTCGGTACTTTCCGCGTGCCGCCGTCAGCCTTGGGCACGTCTACGAAGCTCTCGGTAATCAGCGGTTGCCGGTAGGTGCGGCTGGCCACAATAGGCGTCAGAATGGCGTTGGCGGC
Organism: Hymenobacter amundsenii; assembly: GCF_002204745.1. Taxonomy (GTDB): domain Bacteria; phylum Bacteroidota; class Bacteroidia; order Cytophagales; family Hymenobacteraceae; genus Hymenobacter; species Hymenobacter amundsenii. Next base: position 70,390 of record NZ_NIRR01000015.1, on the reverse strand, counting down.
CTGTTTGTCGGGGGCCGGCCGCTCACTAATATTCCCCAGGCTATCGGCTTGGTATACCAGGATTACATCGTTGCCAAACAGGCTGTAGGCCGTTGCTGGGTTGGCCTGATACCGGTCGTCAATCAAGGCTACCAGCTGCCAGACTTGCTGCCCGGCGGCATTCTGGTAGGCCACCAACTTCACCAAGCCTTTGTCTTCCACAAAATACCGACCCCGGCGGCACTGCGTAATGTATTCCCGCAGTACCTTTTTTTGCACTGGCGTAACTGCAATTTCGACTTGCCGGCAGGCCTGCGCCCGCGTTGCGGGGCCAGTTGCAATAAACAGGAGCAGGAAAAGGAAGAATACTTTCATGGATAGCTTAATAGCAGGTTAGTGGGCGGGCCGTAATATATAGGGAAATATAAGTAGGCTTTCAGTGAGCTGCAACCAGTAATATCAGTGTTCAGTTACCCGGTTGCCGGCTCCTCAATAGCGGGTAACCGGTAACCCAGTATCTTTGCCGGCTTAACAGGGCCCGATTTTTGGTTTCCTGAACCGGCGGCCGGTGGCCGGCCCGATTCTTTTTATGACGCACGAACAACTGCGGCTGGCCGAAGCCAACGCCCTGACCACCCCCTGGAAGAAATTTGGCCCCTACCTGACTGAGCGGCGGGCGGCGGTCTGGGCCTGCAGGGCGGGGGCGGCGGTGAGGGTGAGCAGGGCGGCGAACAAAAGCGCTTTCATAAGCAGAAGAAGACGGAACGAAGAAAGCCGGCGGCTGAGGCCGGATAGGTGGTGGGGCAAAGGTAAGGCCCCCGGGCAGGAGGGCGGGGTAGTAAAGATGATGCCAGTTTTTAGGCAACTGCTGTCTGCAACGTTTCAGGAGGCGGTTATATTCCCGGAATTGCCAAAAAACTACGTTGCTGCCGGCCCGGCCGGCAACCTTTAGGCCCCGAATCCCTTACAGCTTATTATCCCCTCGCTATTCCAACCGCTTATGAAAACTGATACCCGCAACTCCTGGCTCGTGGCCGCCGCCAGCGCCGCCGCCCTACTGGCCGCCACCCTCTACGCCAACCGCCGCGGCAGCTACGAGCTGGCCGGCCGCACAGTGCTCATCACGGGCGGCTCGCGCGGATTGGGTTTGATTCTGGCCCGCCAGGCCGTAGCCGAGGGTGCCCGCGTGGCCATCTGTGCCCGCGATGCCCAGGAGCTCGAACGTGCCCGCCAAGAGCTGGCCCAGGGCGGGGCCCAGGTGCTGGCCCTGGCCCACGACCTCACCAACGCCAACGAAGTGCGCGCCATGGTGGCCAAAGTCCAGCAGCAGTTCGGCAGTATCGATGTGCTCATCAACAACGCCGGCGTTATCGTGGCCGGGCCGCTCGACCACATGGAAATCCGCGACTACGAGGAGTCGCTCAATGTGCACTTTTGGGCTCCGCTGCACGCCATGCAAGCCGTGCTGCCCGATATGCGCCGCCGGGGCGAGGGCCGCATCGTGAACATTGCCTCGGTGGGCGGCAAGGTGGCCGTGCCGCATCTGGTGCCTTACAGCGCCGGCAAATTCGCGCTGGTGGGCCTTTCCGAAGGTTTTCGAGCCGAGCTGTTGGAGCACGGCATCAAGGTTACCACCGTCTGCCCCGGGCTGCTGCGTACTGGCAGTCCCCGCAATGCCATCGTCAAGGGCCAGCACGAGCAGGAGTACGCCGCTTTCAGCATTGCCGACTCGCTGCCGGCCGTGTCGATGAACGCCGAGCGGGCGGGCCGTGAAATCTGGAATGCCTGCCGCCGCGGCGAGGCCGAAGTTATCCTGAGCCTGCCCGCCAAGCTGCTCGCCGCCTTCCACGGCCTGCTGCCCGGCACCACTGCCAACGTGCTCAGCTGGCTCAACCGCGCCCTGCCCGGCCCAGCCGAATTCATGGGCGATGAGCGTCGCTTCGGCTACGAAAGCCAGTCGGCCCTCAGCCAGTCGTGGCTCACTACACTCACCCAAAAAGCTGCGGAGAAGAACAACGAGCTGGGTGAATAGGTTAGGTGCCCCTTAGAAAAACGAGGGTCAGCAGTGTCGACCAAATTGAACACCTACTTCATTGACTCCAATACCTGGCACTTGGGGCAAAAGTAGGTGGCCCGGCCGCCCACGTATTGCTTCTCGATGAGTGTGCGCGGGTGGCGGGGGCAGAACTGGTGGGCATCGGTGCCGGGCGTGGCAGACTCATCCCACTCGCGGGCGTGGATGAGGAAGCCGGCCGGAAAGTTCCGGTAGGTGGCCTCCTGGGCAATGGCCGTGGTGAGGACCAGCTGAATAGCGGCGTGCAGGCGTTTCACTTCGGCCGCGGTCAGCGTGTTGGCAATGCGCTCGGGGTGGATTTTGGCCTGGAACAGCACCTCGTCCACAATCCAGTTGCCCAGGCCGGCCGTGAGGTGCTGGTCGAGGAGCAGGGGCTTGATTAGGGTTTTGCGCTTGGCCAGCTTAGCGGTCAGCTCGGCTACCGTGAGTTCCAGGGCATCGGGGCCGAGCTTTTTGGCCTGCTGGTAGGCGGCTACGCTTTCGGCCAGCCGGAGGCGCCCAAACTTGCGTGGGTCGATGAAGGCCACCCGCAACCCCGAATCGGCGAGGTGCAGTGCCACACGGGTGAAGCGGGGCGTGTCGGCTGCGTCGCGGTAGGCTCCAATGTCGCCGCTCATACCGAAGTGCAGCACGAAAGCGCGGCCGTCATCAAGCAATAGAAAGCAGTTCTTGCCTAGCCGGCTGGTGCCGGTAATCGTGCGGCCGACCAAGGCCTGCCGCAGCGTGTCTTCGGGCAGGCCCAGTATGTGGGCGTCGAGCACTTCGAAAGCGGTAATCGTCTGGCCCACTACCAATTCATCCAGGAAGCGGCGGTAGGTTTCAACTTCGGGTAATTCGGGCATGAGGGGGATTTTGTAGGGGCTGGGCTTGCTCCAGCCCGCCGTTGAACGATTTCATTACAGGCCGTTGAACAACTCCAATGCAAGCCATTCAACGGCGGGCGGGGACAAGGCCCGCCTCTACAACCGGCCAGCGCCCTTAACTTCCCACTTCAAAGCCGCAGTTCGCCCTGCACCACTACCACGCCCTGGCCGCCGATGTGCACCGCCTCGATGGCCTCGGGCGGGCCCTGCACCGCTACCTGCACTGTGCCCGGCCGGCCCATCCAGTGGCCCTGCTCGGCCACGAATTCGGGGTTAGAAAGTAGGCCGTAGTGCCAGAGGTAGGCGGCCATGCCGCCAGTGGCCGAGCCCGTGACCGGGTCTTCGGGTAGGTCGGGTGGGGTGCACAGGTGGCGGGCGAAAGTGGTGCCGGCCGGCGTGGCCCCTTCGAGGCAGAACAGGTGGGAACTGAAAAACCCGCTGGCCTGGCGGTAGGCATTCAGGGCGGCTGGATCAGGCAAATGGGCCCGGCGCAACGTGGCTGCGTCACGCAACGGAACCATGAGCTGCGGCGTGCCGGTGCTCACGGTCTGGATGACGGCGCCGGGCAGCAGGTCGGCGGGCGTGAGGCCGAACAGGGGCAGCACCTCGGCCGGCTCGTGCAAAGGCCCGAACTCGGGGCGGCGCTGGGTCATGCGGATAAAGTGCGGCTGACCGGTTTCGGCGGGCGAAACCCGGATGGCGACGGGGCCGTGGAGCAACTCCAGGTGCAGGTCGTGGGGGCGGCCGGTGGGGCGGGCCAGGCGGCCAATGTGCAGCAGGGCCGTGAGGGTGGCGATGGTGGGGTGGCCGGCGAGGGGGATTTCTTCGCCCGGCGTAAAGTAGCGCACCCCGAACTCGGCTACTGCCGAGCGGCGCACAAAAGCCGTTTCCGACTGGTTGAACTCCCGGGCCAAGCGTTGCATCTGGTCGGGGCTAAGGTCGTCGGCATCGAGCACCACGGCGCAGGGGTTACCACCCAGGGCCGTATCAGTAAAGGCATCAACCAATAGAAAAGGGTAAATCGGCATCGAAGAGAAAGCAGTAAATGAGCCCAAAGATAAACGGCCGGCTTCCCCCGCGGGAAACCGGCCGTTATACGAGAGAACGTCAAATCAATACTGCAACATCAGCATGCGAGATGCTTCCTTCTTCAGCACGACGTTCCTTTTCTCACTTCTAAACTACGATGGGTCCGTGAGCAGGGCTACCTGGCGGCCCTGGGTGTCGAAAATGTCACCCGAGCGGCTGATGTAGAGGCGGCGCTGCTGGCTGTCGATGAGAACGTAGGGGTAGGTGATGCTCTCGGAGCGGGTGAGGCGGCCGACTACCTCGGCCGTCTGCTCATCGCGGCCGAGATGAACCACGCTCAAGCGGCTCGTCACGTAGAAATCTTCGTTGGGGTTGCTGCGGAACGTGATTTTGCCCAGCATGCTCACCGGTGCGGTCAGGCGGGTTGCTACCTGGCGCACGGGGGCCGGGGCGGGGCGGCTGGCCAGCATGGCCGGCTCGGCCGAAGGGGCAGTTCCACGGGTGCTGGCCACAATCTGCTGGCTGGCGCGCTGCCAGCCCTGCCCGATAGCCGTGAGGCGGGTCTGGCGGCCCGGATGGGTTGGAGAGGCCTGCTCGTCGGATACGATGGCCATGCCGGCCTGAGCCTGGGCCATACTGGCACCCATCTTGCGCAGCACGAAGCCCGAAAACTCGTCGGCTTCCAGCTCGTCGGTGGGGTTCGAGCCGCCCGCGCGCAAGGTGTGGCCATTGAGGTGATGCCCCATTTCGTGGGCCAGAATGCTGATGCCAGCCCAGTCGGTGCGGCCGGCCCGGTTCACGGCGGTTACGAACTGCGGGTTGTAGAGCAGGTAGCGCTGACCGCCATAGACCACGGCGGCCGCGTTCTGCACTTCATTGGTGGCCCGCAGCTGAAACCGGGGCTTAAGGCCGACAACGTCGGTGATTTCGCGCAGTACGTCGCGCTGGCCGCCGGATTGAGCTTCGGCGGAGCCGGCCAGCAAAAGCCACCCGGCCAGCAGTAGCCCGGCAAAGCGGCGGAAAAAGCGTGGATCAGTCATGAATAAGTCCTCTATAGTGCGCGTAAAACAAGGCAACTACCTTGCCGGAATGCTGCCCTAACGCCTGAATTGGCCGGTTGCTAAGGCAATACGAGCCATTTTGGCTGGGCAATGCGAAGGTTGAGCTATTGGAAAACAGCAAGCCCCGCAACTACATTCCGGCAAGCACCAAAAAACCTGGAAGCTGGCCTGAGTCTAACGCTGAAGGGCGGCGGTAAATTGCCGGACTAGCGAACGGGCTACCAGTGCAAGGTGGTACTGGGCCGATGCATGGAAGCTGTTTAGAAAGTCCATAGCACGTCATGCTGAGCGAAGCAGAGCGCAGCCGAAGCATCTCTACCATTTCGTAGCAGTCGTTCAACGAAGCGGTAGAAACGCTTCGACAAGCGGATGCCAGATTAAGCATGACGTGCTATGGACTTTCTAAACAGCTTTACTATCACTGAGTCACCGCCGCCAATGGCCGTTCGCCGATTTGCTGGCGCCACATGGCATAGTAGAGGCCGCGCTGCTCTAGCAGCTCGGTGTGGCGGCCGGCTTCGGCCACGTGGCCGCGTTCGAGCACGAAGATGCGGTCGGCGTGCAGGATGGTGCTCAGGCGGTGGGCGATGAGGATGGTGATGTGCTGGCGCGAACCCGATAACTCGCGCACCGTCTGGCTGATTTCCTCCTCCGTGAGCGAGTCGAGAGCCGACGTGGCCTCATCGAACACGAGCAGGGTGGGGTGGCGCAGCAGGGCCCTCGCAATGCTTAAGCGCTGCTTTTCGCCGCCCGAAACCTTCACGCCGCCTTCGCCGATTACCGTGTCGAGGCCCAGTGGGGCGCGGGCGAGCAGCGAGTCAGCCGCCGCCTGGCGCAGGGCTTCGAGGCACTGCGCGTCGGTGGCGTTGGGGGCCACGAAGCGCAGGTTTTCGCGGATGGTACCGGCGAACAGCTGGGTGTCCTGGGTCACGAATCCGATTTGCTCCCGCAGCGTGTCCAGGTCGAGTTCGGGGCCGGAGATGCCGTTGTAGAGAATCTGGCCGGCGGCGGGCGGGTAGAGGCCCACCAGCAGCTTTACCAGGGTGGTTTTGCCCGAGCCCGAAGGCCCCACGAAGGCAATGGTTTCGCCCAGCTTGGTGCGGAAGCTAATGCCGGCCAGGGCCGGGGTGCTGGCCGTGAGGTGCTGGAAATGCACGTCGTCGAATTCCAGCGTTTCGATCTGGTCGATGACTCTGGGATGGGCCGGCTTGAGCTCCTTGGGCGTATCGAGAATCTGCTGGTAGTTGGCCAGCGAGGCCTCGGTTTCGCGGTACACGTTGATGATGGTGCCCATCTCCTGGAGCGGCCCGAAAATGGCGAACGAGTAAATGAAGAACGAGAAGAACTCGCCCACCGAAATGGTCTGGCGCACCACCAGAAACAGCAGCATGAGCAGAATCACGTTGCGCATCAGGTTAACGAACGTGCCCTGAATGAACGACAAGGACCGCAGATACCGCACCTTGCGCAGCTCCAGTTTCAGGATTTTCTCGGTCGTGGCGTTCAGGCGCAGGGTTTCCTGCTGGGCCAGCCCGAGGCTTTTAATCAGCTCGATGTTGCGCAGGCTCTCGGTGGTGGAGCCGGCCAAGGCCGTGGTTTCGGCCACAATCGTCTTCTGAATCACCTTGATGCGCTTGCTCAGGAACAGGCTCAGGGAGCCCAGCAGCGGGATGGTGAGGAAGTACACCACCGCAATGGGCCAGTACACGCTCAGGGCGTACCAGGTCACGAACACGATGCCCACCAGTGAGATAAACAGGATGTTGACGAAGCTCTGAATGAGCTTCTCCACGTCGGTGCGCACCTTCTGGAGCTTACCCAGGGTTTCGCCCGAACGCTGGTCTTCGAACACTTGGTAGGGCAATTCCAGGGAATGGCGCAGGCCGTCGGAGTAGAGCTCGGCTCCGAGGCGCTGGGTGATGACGTTGGTGTAGTAATCCTGGAAGTTCTTGGCGATGCGGCTCACCATGGCCACGCCCATAGCCTGCAGAATCAGTAGGCCGGCCCCGCCCATCAGGAAGGTCCAGAACCCGTTTTCAAGCACGTTGGTCCCAGCTGTCACCACGTGCCGGTCAATAATCTGCCGGAAAATATAAGGGTCGAGTAGGGAAAAAACCTGGTTGATAGCGGCCAGCAGCAAGGCCAGCACCAGCAGCCCACGGTAGTGCCGCAGGTAAGCGAAAAGGATTTTCATAAAATCAGGGAAGAAAGAATCGGAGGAAAAGCCGCGAGCCGGGTGGAAGGTTTTATCATGCTGAAAACGGGCTTTCTTCTAAATACGGCGTGCCATACTGGCGGTCGGCCGAATCCTTACGGCTAGTAGCACGTTACTGCTATGCCGTGGCCCCAACCGGCGAGTACCTAAGTCGGGCCCGGATAGTTTCGGTCGGGTGCGCCGATTGGATTCCGTGCAGGCTTTCGCGGCCCGCCCGACCCCACTCGAATCACCGCCATTTTCTGCCTTTATTGTTTGCCCATGCTGTTGAGAACCAATATTCCGTTGCGTTACATTCTTAAAGGAATAAAAACGGAATTGCTCTTTGTCGTCATTTATGCCGGCCTCATCGCCCTGGAAGACCGGTATATTCATCTGATCAAAATTGACATTCCGCTGAGTGTGCCCATGATTATGGGTACGGTACTGTCGCTGCTGCTGGCCTTTAAGTCCAACCAGGCCTACGACCGGTGGTGGGAGGCGCGCATTGTATGGGGGGCCGTCGTCAACGATTCCCGGAGCCTGGTACGGCAGGTGCTCAGCTTCTCGGAAACTCCTTACGAATCGGAAGAAGTACAAAGCTGGCAGGCCCGGATAACCAACCGCCAGATTGCCTGGCCCTACGCGCTGGGCATGTCCCTGCGCAAGAAGATGGACCTGGAAGTACTCCGGCCCTACCTGTCGGCGCGGGAGCTGAAGTTCATCACGACGCACGAAAACGTGCCTAACGCCCTGCTGCAGCTCCACGCCCAAGATTTGCGCTACGGCCTGCAACAGGGCTGGCTCAACAGCTACCAGCAGGTAGAAATCGACCAGACGCTGACCAAGCTGACCGATTCGATGGGCAAGTGTGAGCGAATCAAGAGTACTGTGTTCCCGGTAACCTACTCGCTATACACGCACTACTGCTTGTTTTTCTTCGTGATGCTGTTGCCCTTCGCGCTACTCACCGTGTTCGGCGTCATGGAGGTGTTGATCGTGCTGGCCATCTCCACGGCTTTCTTCCTGATCGAGCGCATGGCCATCCACCTGCAGGACCCCTTCGAGGACAAGCCCACCGATACCCCCATGACCATCATCTCCCAAACCATCGAGCGCAACTTGAAACAAATGATTGGCGACCACGAGGCCGTGCGCCATGTAACGGCGCCCGATACGGATTTCTACGTGATGTAAATCAGGTGCTTGGCGGGCAAACCAGGCCCCTGCAACACTACAGCCTGATGCCGATGCCGGGACCGAACAGGAAGAACAGCTTGCCCTTGTTCACGAGGTAACCGGCACCCAGGTAGAGCGGGAAGGTAAGCTTGGCGTCGGAGCGGGTGGGGTAGACCGAGCCCAGAACTACCAGGCCCAGGTCGCGGGCGGCGTTGGCGTTGGAGTTCAGGTTGAAAGCATTGAGGGCAACAAAGCCCGCGCCCACTTTATAAGGGCGCAGCTTATTGATTTTGTTGGGGTTATAGAAGCTGAACTGAGCCAGCGTGGCCAGGCTGATGCCGCTGAAGGCCGTGTAGTTGTTGGCCTCGCCGCCGCCGAGCTGCTTGGTGAGCAGGCCCGCCGGGAAGCTCACGTCGATATCGAACTTCACGCGGCGCTGGAGCACCAGCTCCAGCCGCTGCGTGAAGCCGGGTTCCTGGTACTGGGCCTGGGTGTGCTTGATGGTGACGATGATTTTACTCCAGTCGTCGAGGTCATAGGTTTTGCGGGCGCTTAGCAGGTTGTTGAGGCTCAGGTTGCCCACCTGGCACTGCTTGTCCTGGTAGAAGGCCGCGCGCACTGAGCTGCCGTCGGGGCAGACGACCACGTTATCAATGGTGCGCATCTCAATCAGGTCGCCCTTGGCGTTCTGGGTGCGGATTTCGAACGTGAGGTGCTGCTTGCCGTAGAGTTGCCGCTCGGAGTCGATGGCCCCCGCATTGAAGCTGAATACTACGTCGCGGATGGTGCGGTCGTACAAAATTGGGCCGTTGAGGCGAGTAACGGGCCGCACGGTTTCGCCGAAGGTTACACCCACGAAATCGAGGGGGTGGGGGCGCTGGAACTCGCGCACAGTCAGCGCGAAATCGGTGGGCTGGCCGGCGTTGTCGATGGCCACGCGCTTCTTATCGATGCCAATTGGTACTTGCACCCGGTAGACTACGGCGGCATCCGAGCGTACGCTCGAATCGGAAGGCACCACGCGCACGTCTTCGAAGTGGAAGCGGCCCCGCAGCAGCGATACGCCTTCGAGGCGCACATCCACGGTTTCGCCCGGGTTCACGGTGTTCGAGCTGGTCCAGTCGCCGCCCCGGTGCCGCACGCTCAGGGCCGTTACGGTGGTCTGGGGCGAGATGTTGAAGTTGGTGATGTACTTGGCCTGGTCGTTTTCCTTGATGTATAGGTAGCTGTCGGCCTGGCGGTGAGTGTTGTAGACGCGCAGCCAGCACAGCACCCGGTCGTTGGTCAGGTACTGGCGGGTAAATACCTCGGCAATCAGAGCCCCGCCGGCTTCCTCCTGGTCCTCGATGCGGTAGGTATGCCGCAAATCGAAAGTGCGGCCGTTGTCAAGAATCAGCTCCACGCCCTTGCGCCGCGAATCCTCATCGAGTGTAATTTCCTTCTTATCGACGCTCAGAAACCGCAGCCGCGAGCTTTTAACGGTGAACTCCTGGCGTAGCGGCGGCAGGGCGTACGTTACGCGGCGGTTGTTATCGGTGAGGAAGGGCCGTTCGGTCTGGGGCCGCAGCGTGAGCACCCGGTTGCCGGGCGCGTTGGCTAGCACATGCAGACGCAGCACGCCTTTCTCCTGATCGAAACGGTAATCAATGTCCTGGCCGTGGGTCCATTCGGGGCTCAGGCGGATGTTCTTGGGGTTGTTGCTGCTCAGCTCGAACACTTTTTCCTCCCCCACGAACAGGTCCGTATCGGTGGGGCGCAGCTCTAGGGTGGTGCGCGATACGGGCAGCAGCCGCACCGTCTGCACCCGCGCCCCGGCCGAATCGGGGGCTGCCTGCCGGAACGTCAGGCTCAGGAAGCGGACGTCGGCCAAGTTGGTGAAGCGCAGTTTGGCCCGGTAGTACTGGCCGCCCGCCACCGGCGTCAGTGAGTCGAGCAGCGTGAAGTCGGCGGAGCGTTGCAGGCTGAGGGTACCGGCCGAAGGGTCGGCGGGGGTAGCCCGCAATTCGGCCGTATCGTCGCCGGGGCGGTAGTAAAAGTAGAAGTGGGGTTCCTCCTGCACCGTTACCGTGTTGCGGCTCAGGTAGTAGGTGGTGGTGTCGGTGCGCAGGCTCAGTTCGCGCAGCAGGGGCGGGCGCTGGGCCCGGGCGGCCAGGGCCGAGAAAAGCAGGAGTGGCACCAGCGCCAGCAGGGTGCGAAGTCTCCGAAATCCAAAATAGTACAACACAGCAAGCAGAAAAACGGCTCCCGACCCACCGGCAGCCCTTCGCGGTTCGACGTAGTGCTAATTAAAACACCGCCCAAACCGCGCCGCAAAGGTAGCCGCCGCTCTAGCCGAAAACCAGTTTCCGACCCCAGAAAAATAAGATAAGGGCGGAGTAGACTACCGGTAAGGCCCCTCAGGCTGTTACCGCTGCTACAGCCGCCGGCTCGGCCGCGACGGGCAGGGTGGGGGGCAGCGGTTTGTTGCGGCGCAGCTCGCGCAGGTACAGCAACCCGATACCCAGGGCCAGCACGCCTTCGGCCAGCACCGTGGGCTGAACCCCAATCTGGTGCGATACGGCCCCGACCAGCAAGCTGCCCAACGGCAGCCCCGCCGTAAATACCAACACGTAGATACTGATGACGCGGCCCCGCAGATCGGGCCGGACGCTGGTTTGCAACAGCGTGAGGTTGATGGTCATCTGCGACATCATGCCAAACGCGGCTACTGCCAGAAACACCAACGCCAGCGCGTACCACGTGGTGTAGGCAAGCAGCAGCAGCCCCGCGCCGAACACAAAGGTGTTCACGGTCAGGATCTTGTTTAGATTGGTGCCGGGCTTGAGCGAAGCCAGAAATAGCGCCCCGATGAAGCCGCCCAGGCCCACCGCCCCGTCGAGCAGACCGAACGTGGTAGCCGTGCCGTGAAAAATATCCTTGGCGTACACCGGTAGCAGGGTTGTGAAGGGGAGGGCCAACAGACTCACGAGGCCCATCATCAGCATAGTAAAGCGGATGGCGGGCGTCCGGCGCACGTAGCGGAAGCCCTCGGCCAGTTCGTCGAATACGTTTTGGGTAACCACCCGGGCCTTATAAACCGGAAGCCGCAGGGCCAGCAACGACCCAATAACGGCCACGAAACTCACTGCATTCAACCCGAAGCAGGCCGCCGCGCCCAGCCGCTCCAGCGCAAAACCCGCGATGGCCGGCCCCAGCAGCTTGGCCAAGTTCACCATCGAGGAGTTCAGGGCCACCGCGTTGGGCACGTCGGCCTTGTCCTCGACCAGCCCGTAGACCAGCGCCTGCCGGGCGGGCACATCAAAGCCGTTAATCATGCCCAGCACGGCGCTCAGACCGATGATGGCCCACACCGCATCCTGTTGCAGGTACACCGTCAGGGCCAGCAGGGCCGCCTGCACCAACGAGAGCACCTGCGTAAGCAGCAGCACCCGGTAGCGGTTGTAGCGGTCGGACACGACGCCGCCCGCCAATGAGAACAGGGCCGACGGAAACAGGGTGGCAAACACGCTCACGCCCAGCATCAGCTTGGACTGGGTTTGGGTGTACACGACCCAACTGACGGCCGTTTTCTGCATCCAAGTACCCAACAGCGACAATGCTTGCCCAGCAAAGAAGTAACGGTAGTTGCGGCTGCGAAAAGCGCGAAAGGCTTTCGGTTGCATGCTGAGTTGGTAAAATGAGTCCGCGAAGTCCGGTTGAGGTGGCGGACGGCTGGGTTGCGGAGGGCTAAACGCAAAAGACCTCTCCGCGAGTTGCGAAGAGGTCTTTTTAAAAGCGTTTCGGAGCGGTTATGTTCCGGGTAAAGTAGTCCGTAGGGGAATCGAACCCCTGTTGGTAGAATGAAAATCTACTGTCCTAACCCCTAGACGAACGGACCATATAAAAGCGGAAGCGTTTTTCCGTTTTGGTGGTGCAAAGATACGGGCCAATTGATTCGAGGCAAGTGGGTGGGGGTAAAAAAATGTAAAAAGCCGATAACTGGAACATAATCAGGAAGATTATTTTGCAAATGGCGGAGTAAACCAAGTGCCTTCGTTAAGCTGAACGGCCGGGCACGGTAACTTGCGCCGCCCGAAAACGGTAAACACAGTTGAATGCGCAGCGAGCTAAGCGTATGTTGCCTTGAGCGGCGCAAAGACCTTGGTATGCAAGCAACCATCGTCTGACTACTTTGTCATCAGGGCCTTTGCGCCGCTCAGAACGACATGCAGCTACGACAATTCGAGGTGCTTCCCCGTCAACCTACTTTCTCTCCTTCTGACTTATTGACCTATGATGAAACACACCTATGATATGGGCCTGATCGGTAACTGCGCCTTCTTGGGCCTGATTGGCACCGATACGGCCGTGCGCTGGCTCTGCTGGCCCCGTTTCGATAGCAGCTTTGTGTTTGGCGCTTTGCTCGATGAGGAGAAGGGCGGCGAGTACAGCATCCGGCCCGCTACCGAGGGCGGCTTCCAGAGCCGGCAGTATTACCTGACTAACACCAACGTGCTGGCCACCGAAATTACCACGGCCGAAGGCAGCTACCGCGTCACGGACTTTGCCCCGCGCTTTTCCCAGTACGAGCGGTACTACAAGCCCCTCATGTTTATTCGCAAGGTGGAGCCGCTGGATGGCACCCCCCGGATAAAAGTAGCCTGCCGCCCGGTGGCCGACTATGGCCGCCAGCAACTGAGCCGCCGCCGCAGCTCCAACCACATTGCCTTTTTGGGCATGGAGGAGGAAATCCGCCTCACCACCAACATCCCGCTCACCTACGTGCTCGATGAGGAGGCCTTCGTGCTCAACGAAACCAAGTACCTCGTGCTCACCTACGGGGCCCCGCTCGAAGCGCCGCTGGAAAGCACCGTCGAGCAGTTTCTGCGCTCCACGGTGGAGTACTGGCGCAAGTGGGTGAAGAGCACCAGCATCAGCAACTTCCACCAGGAGGCCGTTATCCGGTCGGCGCTGGCCCTTAAGGTGCACCAGTACGAGGATACGGGAGCCATTATTGCGGCCAGCACCACCAGTCTGCCCGAAGCGCCCGGTAGCACCCGCAACTGGGACTACCGCTACTGCTGGATGCGCGACACGTTCTACACGCTCACGGCCTTCAACAACATTGGCCACTTCGAGGAGCTGGAGCGCTATTTCCACTACATCGCCAATATTTCGAGCAGCATCCAGGGCAAGTACCAGCCCCTGTACGGCATCAGTGGCGCTTCGCAGCTGGTAGAAGAGGAGTTGCCGCTGGCTGGCTACCTGGGCAACCAGCCCGTGCGCATTGGCAACGACGCCTACACCCACGTGCAGAACGACGTGTACGGCCAGGTGCTGGTGGCGCTGCTGCCGCTTTACGTCGACAGCCGCTTCGTGAACCCGGAGCAGCGCAACCCCGAAAAACTGGTGTACGAGGCTTTGCGGCTGATTGAGGCCACCATGGACCAGCCCGACGCCGGCCTCTGGGAGTTCCGCAACCTGGCCCAGCGCCATTGCTACACCTACCTGTTTCACTGGGCCGGCAGCCACGCCGCCCGCAAAATGGCCCAGGCCCTCGGTAACGCCGACATGGAGGCGCTGGCCAACCGCCTCAACGAGGCCGCCACCGAGCGCATCGAGCAGTGCTTTAGTGAGGAGCGCGAGGCGTACACCAACGCCATCGGCTCGCCCCACCTCGATGCCAGCACCATCCAGCTGATTATGATGTGCTACCTCGACCCGGCTTCCGAGCGGGCCGCACGCCACCTCGTGGCCCTGGAAAAGGAGCTGAAAACACCCGAGGGCCTCTTCTACCGCTACCGCCACGCCGACGACTTCGGTACGCCCGAAACTACGTTCCTCATCTGCTCCTTCTGGTTCGTGGAGGCCCTAGCCTGCGTGGGCCGGGTACAGGAGGCCATCGACGAGTTCGAGCAGTTGCTCACCTACTCCAACCACTTAGGCCTGCTGAGCGAAGACGTAGACGCCAAAACCGGCTCCCAATGGGGCAATTTCCCCCAAGCCTACAGTCACGTGGGTTTGGTGAATGCCGCCTACCGCATCGCCAAAAAGCTGGACCGCCCGAACTTCGTGTAGGTTGTTTTAAGGCAGCTTGGCGACTTAGAAAAGGAACGTCATTCTGAGCGAAGGCGCAGTCGTAATCGAAGAATCTCTACCGTAGTGGTAACTCCTAACAGCAGGAATACTATTACAGTAGAGATTCTTCGATTACGACTGCGCCTTCGCTCAGAATGACGTTTTTATTTCTCTCTAAATCCTACTTCAGCATCTGCCGCAGCAGCTCGTGTACGTCGGTGGGGCCGGTTACGTGGTAGCGGGCCAGGGAGCGGGGGGCGGGGCCGACTTTGATGGTGTAGGCTTCGGGTGGCATGGCCCGGAAGGTGTCTTCGTCGGTGCGGTCGTCGCCGATGGCGAAGGTGAAATCGGCCGGGTAGGTGGCCAGCCAGCGGGCGGCGGCGGTGCCTTTATTGATGCCGGCCGTCTTGATTTCAATTACCTTATTACCCTCCATGACCTGCAAATTGGCATTGGAGGTGATGAAAGTGAGGTGATTCATGAGCTCCCGGGCCCGCATGGCACCGAGCTGGGCGTCGGCCCGGCGGAAGTGCCAGACCAGCGAAAAGTCTTTTTCCTCGATAAATGAGCCGGCCGTGCGAGCCACGTACAAATCCAGAACGGTCCGGATTTCGTCTTTCCAGTCGTTGTTGAGGGGTTGGAACAACCGCCAATCCTCGCCGTGAGGGCGCAGCCAAACGCCGTGTTCGAGGATGAAATCAACCGGCAAGTGCCCCAACCAGGCTTCCATGGTTTTCCGGTCGCGGCCACTGATGATGATAACCCGGTTCTCAGGAATATCGGTGAGGGCGCGTAGCAACTGCAGCAGTTCCTCGTCGGGGCCCGCCTGTTGGGGGTCGTCGTGGAAGGGACTGAGCGTGCCGTCGTAGTCGAGCAGCAGCAGGCGATGGTCGGCGGCGCGGTAATCGGCCAGCAGTTGCGTGGTAACGTCGGGGGAGAGCATTTCGGTATCGAGGGAGTGCTGTTGGTTTTTGCTGTAGGCTAGGCGGTTCATGAACAGGTCGGTCCAGGCAAACACGGTGTACTGGCGCACGAGCTGGCGCATGGCCCGCATCCGGCGGATCTGCTCGGCTTCGGGCATCACCAGCGCATCGTGCATGGCCTCGGCCAGCTGGCTGGTATCGGTGGGGTTGATGAGCAGGGCATCGGACAATTCGCGGGCCGCGCCAGCCCGCTCGCTCAAAATGAGCACCCCACGCTCATCGGCCTTGCTGGCCACAAACTCCTTGGCCACCAGGTTCATGCCGTCGCGCATAGGGGTTACGAGGCCCACTTCGGCCAGGCGGTAAAGTGCTGCCAACTCATCGAGCGGGAAGGCGCGGTAGAAATAGTGGATCGGCGTCCAGCTCATGGTGCGGTAAGCCGCGTTGATGCGGCCCACCAGTTCGTCGATTTCCTCCTTGAGGGCCGCGTACTGGGCAACCTGGTCGCGGGAGGGCACTACCACCATAATCAGGCTCACCTGCCCGCGCCACTCGGAATAGCGTTGCAACAGCAGCTCGAAGGCCCGCAGCCGCTGGGCAATGCCTTTGGAGTAGTCGAGCCGGTCGATGGAGAGAATCGCGCGGATGTCGCCCAGCGCCTCCCGATAATTGGCCTCGTGTTGACGGGCACTGTCGGAAGCTGCGGCAGCCACGTACCGTTCGTAATCAATCCCCATCGGGAAGGTATCCACCAGAATGGTCCGGTCGCCGGCTTCGAGGCGGCCGTTCTGGGCCGTGAAGCCTAGCAGATGCGACACGGAGCTCAGGAAGTGGCGCATGAAGCCGAAGGTGTGGAAGCCAATCAGGTCGGCCCCCAGTATGCCCTCCATCAGTTCTCGCGCCCAAGGCAGCACCCGAATCAGCTCGTACGACGGAAACGGGATATGCAGGAAGAAGCCGATAGTGGCTCCCGGCCGGGCTGCCCGAAGCATGGCCGGCAGCAGCAGCAACTGGTAGTCGTGCACCCAAATGGTGTCGTCGGGGCCGGCCTGTTCGAGCACGGCGGCGCAGAATTTCTCGTTCACGGCCACGTAGGCATCCCAATGGCTCTGCTCGTACTCAGCAAATTGCGGGAAGTAGTGGAAAGTGGGCCAGAGGGTGGAGTTGCTGAAGCCCTCGTAGTAATCGCGGATTTCGGCTTCGGTCAGCATTACGGGTACCATACGGTCTTGGCGCAACTGCTCGCGCACGTAGCCCTCCTCCTGCTCGTCATCCACAAACAAGCCCGGCCAGCCCACCCACACGTTACCCTCCTGGCGGAAAATAGAACCCAACCCCGTGGCCAGCCCGCCTTCGCTGGCATGGAACGTAAGGGTGTCGTTGGTGCGTAAAACTTTGGTAGGCAGGCGGTTGGAAACGATAATAGTGCGAGGCATGCGGTTGCGGTATAGTAGTCGAACCCTCAACTTACGACACAAACCGGCGGGAGGGCATCAATTCGCTTCCTGATAGCCGCTGCCTGGCCCGGCCAAAATGCCTGGTTCGGCACGGCCAACCATACCCAGGTGCGTGTGCCGGAAGCCGGTGGCGTATTTGAGGCCGTAGCCCAGCAGCCGGTCGAAGGCGGAGTGGAAAAGTAGCACCGTGCCGGCCAGCAGCAGCAGGGGCTGGCCCAGCGCCCAGCCGGCCGTGCTCACCACCAGGGCCAGGGCTTTGTGGTGGAGCAGATTGTAGGTGAAAGCCCCCAGGCGCGGGCCAGCCAGGTAGCCCAGCATGCCCAAATCGGGCAGCAGGAATAGGGCCGGCAGCTGCCACCAGGGGTAGGGGAGGTGGGCGAAAACCAGGGTGGCCACTAGCAGTTCGGCCAGTTCTTCGAGTTTGAGCAGCGTTTTCATGGAGTGGCAAATGAGGAGTGAAACAACACCCCAAAGGTCCGGCCCGCGCGGTGCCCAAATCGTTAACAAATGCTAAGAAATACGGCCGTCGTGGCCCTGCACCCGCGCCCGGATGCGGCTCAACGACACCGGCGTAACGCCCAGATAGGAGGCAATGTAGTGTTGCGGAATACGCTCCAGAATCTTGGTTTTGTGGCTGGCCAGCAGGGCCTGGTAGCGCTGCTCGGGGCTCAGCAGCAGCAGCTCGGCCAGGCGGGCATCGGTACCCAGCAGGTGGTACTCGGCCAGCAACCGCCCAAACCGCTCGTAGGCCGGGAACTCGTCGTAGAGCCCGCGCAGCAAGGCGTACGGAAATGTCAGCAGCTCGGTCGGGCCCAGGGCTTCGATGCCAAACGCGCTGGGCTGGCCGGTCAGGCAGCTGTGGTAGTCGCCCAGTAAGTGGTTTTCAAAGAAGAAGTAAGTGGTGCGCTCCTCGCCATCGGGGCGGGTGTAGAACAGGCGGCAGCTACCGGCCAGCACCAGGGCCAGCTCCGCCGAGGGCGCGCCCTGCCTCACGAACAGCTCCTTGCGCCGTAACTGGCGTGGCCGCAGGGCGGCGGCCAGTGGAGCCCACTCGGCGTCGGTGAGGGGCACGAAACGGTGGATATAGGCGCGCAACGGGTGCATCGGGGCAAGGTACGCGGCTAGGCCGGAAAAGCGAAAACCCGCTCCGTAATAGTACGGAGCGGGTTTTCAAGCGGTAGCCAAAACGAAGGCGGCGGAGTAGTCCGTAGGGGAATCGAACCCCTGTTGGTAGAATGAAAATCTACTGTCCTAACCCCTAGACGAACGGACCAGATAAGCAGGCCGCGGTGCGTTTTGGTGCTGCAAAGATAGGAAGCCAGTTGTTTGGGACAAGCGCTGTTTTTGAAAAAAAACCGGCTTGGGAATGAATAAGCTGATTTTCAAGGTCAAATATTTGTGATTCCAGTGCTCCGACTAGCTTCGGCGGCCCTACCGTGCTGGGCGGTGGTGCACATTTAGGCCCCGATTTGGGTATCAACGCGTATGGCGCTACCTTCGCTCTGTGTTTTCACTCCGGCCGCCCGCGGCCGACAACCCATCCCATCCCCCTACAACTATGGCTAAAATCAAAGTTGCCATCAACGGTTTCGGGCGCATTGGCCGCCTCACGTTCAAGGCGCTGCTCTCGCGCGACAACGTGGAAGTCGTGGCAATCAACGACCTGACCGACAATAAAACCCTGGCCCACCTGCTCAAGTACGACTCCGTACACGGCCGTTTCCAGGGTACTGTGGAGCACGACGACGACAGCCTGACCGTGAACGGCAAGCGCATTGTGGCGTTGGCCGAGCGCGACCCTAAGCTGTTGCCTTGGGGCGACATGGGCGTGGACATCGTGCTCGAAAGCACGGGCCGCTTCGTTGATGAGGCCGGTGCCGGCCAGCACATCACTGCTGGTGCTAAAAAGGTAGTTATTTCGGCTCCCGCCAAAGGAAACATCCCGACGGTAGTACTGGGCGTAAACGAGGATATCCTGACCGGCGACGAGACGATTATCTCGAACGCCAGCTGCACGACCAACTGCCTGGCCCCAATGGCCAAGGTGCTCAACGATACGTTCGGCATCGAGAAGGGCTTCATCACGACGGTGCACGCCTACACCTCCGACCAGAGCCTGCAGGATTCGCCTCACTCGGACCTGCGCCGCGCCCGCGCCGCCGCCCTGAGCATCATCCCGACCAGCACTGGTGCTGCCAAAGCCGTAGGCCTGGTGCTGCCCGAGCTGAAGGGTAAGCTCGACGGTATCGCCATGCGCGTGCCAGTTCCGGATGGCTCGACCACCGACCTGACCGTGCTGCTCAAGCGCGAGGCCACGGCTGAGGAAATCAACGCGGCCATTAAAAAGGCGGCCGAAGGCGAGATGAAGGGTATCCTGGAGTACAGCACCGACCCATTGGTTAGCGCCGACATCATCGGTAACCCCCACAGCTGCATCTTCGATTCGGAGTTGACCTCGGCCAACGGTACACTGGTGAAAGTGGTAGGCTGGTATGACAACGAGGCTGGCTACAGCTCCCGTACCGCCGACCTCATCAAGATGCTGGGCGATAAAATGTAATTCTTGAGAAGCTAGTAGCTAGAATTAAGAACGTCATCCTGACGAAGGAAGGACCTTTTTACCGTAGAACGTTTATTCGGACTGCTGGGGAAAGTTGCCGCACTTCGCTTGGGATGACGTTCTTTGTTTCAGTTTTCGGCAGCATCAAGCTGTTCCATCTTCCAACTATTGACTATTGCATTCTATCTCCTAGCTCCTGACTTCTAGCTCCTCAAAAGAATGCGCATCTGCTTTATCCTTAACCCTACGTCCGGCACCGACCGGAGCCAGAACGTGCCGGCCCTGATTGCCGAGCATGCTGCGGCCGCCGGGGCCGAGTTCGACATTATGCCCACGCAATACGCTGGCCACGCCGAGCAATTGGCCCGCGAGGCCGCCGCCGCGGGTTGCCGGGTGGTGGTGGCCGTGGGCGGCGACGGCACGGTGAACGAGGTGGCTCGGGGGCTGCTGGGCACCGGCGCGGCGCTGGGCATCGTGCCCCGGGGATCGGGCAACGGGCTGGCCCGGCACCTGCACGTGCCGCTTGGTTTGCCGGCCGCCGTGCAGCGGGCCTGCCACCCCGATTTCCAGCGCATCGACGCGGGCCGCATTAATGGGCACTGGTTTTTTTGCACGGCCGGGCTGGGGTTTGATGCCCATGTGAGCAAGATGTTTGCCCAAGCTGGCACCCGGGGCCTGAGCACCTACGTGAAAGTGGCCCTGCGCGAGTACCGCCGCTATCAGCCTACGGCCGTGCAGGTGGAGCTGGAAAACCAGGCCCTGCTCGATACCCACTGCTACGTGCTGGCCTTTGCCAATGCCGCCCAATATGGCAATAACGCCTACATCGCGCCCCGCGCCAACATCCAGGACGGCCTGCTCGACCTGTGCCTGATTGACGCGCTACCCATTTGGCGGGCCGTGCGGGTAGGAGTGGGGCTGGCTTTGGGTACGCTGCCTACCTCGGGCGGGGCGCAGTTCCACCGCAGCCGCCATATCCGCGTGCGGGCCGCCGCTCCGCTGGGCTTCCACGTTGATGGCGACTACGTGGCCGACGCACCGAATTTGAGGTGGAACTGAAGCCGCTGACTTTGGAAGTAGCGGTGTAGGGGCGAGTGAGTTGATGAGCGGTGGAAAATACGACTGTCATGCTGAGCGCAGCCGGAGGCGGAGTCGAAGTTGCTATCAATATGAATAGCATTGCGGTAGAGATGCTTCGGCTGCGCGGACGCCAGATGAGGCATGACATTCGTATTTTCCCTAATCCCTAATCCCTAATCCCTAATCCCTAATCCCTAATCATGAAAAACAGCCGCCAGGGTGTGGTGTACTCCACGAATCCCGAATTCAGCTACGATGAACCCACCGCTGCCACCACCGCCACGCTGCCGCCCCAGCAACAAAACCTGCGCGTGCAGCTCGATAAGAAGTCGCGCGGGGGCAAGCAAGTGACGCTTGTTACGGGCTTTGTGGGCCAGGATGCCGATTTGCAGGCGTTGGGTAAGCTGCTCAAAACCCGCTGTGGCGTTGGTGGCAACGCCAAGGATGGCGAGGTCATTATCCAGGGCGACTTCCGCGACAAAGTGCTGGCATTGCTGCTCGAAAAAGGCTACAAAGCCAAGAAAGCCGGCGGGTAATTCCAACCTGAAAACCAAGCAATGACCCGCTCCCGGCTATCCAATAAAGCAGAACTGCTGCTGGCCCTGCTGCCCACCCTCACGGTGCTCGTGATGCTGTGGCTGCTGGAGTTGCTCAGCAACCAGCGGCTGCTGTTCGCCTCGCTGGCTTCCAGCGCCTTTTTAATCTACCTCGACCCCACCCACCGCACCAACAGCACCCGCACGCTCATCATCAGCCAGCTGAGCGCGGCGGGTATCGGTTATAGCCTGCATGCGCTGCTGGGGTCCGGTTACGCAGCGGCGGCCCTGGCGATGGTGCTGACTATCGGGCTCATGGTACTGCTGAACGTGATGCACCCGCCGGCCGTGGGCACGGCCCTGAGCTTTGCGTTCCGGGCTGGTGAGGGCGAGGGGAATCTGCTGCTGTTTGGACTGGCGGTGGGTTTGGTGGTAGTTTTGGTGCTGCTCCAACGCGGGTCCGGTTACCTGCTGGGTCGCCTGACGCCGGCCTCGGCCCCGCAACGCGGGGCCATCGACCCTATTTCTCCCACCTCGCCCGCTACCGATGCCTGACGTTATGCTGCCGCATGTTTCCGATACCTACACCCAGGTCGAGGAGGCCGTGGTGCACGTGGTGCTCTGGCTGAAGCTGGGCGCCGAGGCGGTAGGGGCGGGCATTATTGTGCTGGGTATTCTGGTGGGGGGCTACCTGTTCGCCAAAGCCTTGGCCTCGCGCCGAACGGCCGATTTTACGGCCATCCGGCTCACGCTGGCCCGCTACCTGGCCCTGGCCCTGGAGTTTCAGTTGGGGGCCGATATTCTCTCCACTACCATTGCGCCAAGCTGGGAGCAGATTGGCAAGCTCGGGGCCATTGCCGTTATCCGGACGGCCCTTAACTACTTCCTCTCCCGCGAGATGAAGGACGAGCACCGCGCCGCCGCCGAGCACCACGTGCAGCGCCAGGCCCGCCAGCAGGAGTCGCCCGCCGAAGCCGCCGATGCTCCCGAGCCCAGGGCCGCCGGCTGAGCTCCGGATCAGCAGTAGCGGTTTTGAGTGGCTATATTGGTCAACACCGTGCGGGAACCGGGTAACGGAAAGGTAGCCGGCCCGTTCTGGCGTCCCCAACTTGCGGCGGCCGGCGTGCCCGGCCGCTTTGCTTTCATCTCCTTCCAATTCCACTCTTCGTTTATGTTCCCTCTCAATACCTCGTCGCGGTCCGGTCGCGGCCTGCTGCTGCTCCTAACGCTGTTCTGGACCATGGCCACGCTGGCCCGGGCCGAAGAACTGCAGTCGCCCGACAAGCAGTTCACGCTCAGCGTAAACCTCACCCCCGACGGTGCGCCCACCTACAGCCTCGTTTACAAAGGCAAGCCGGTTCTCAAAACCAGCCAGCTGGGCCTAGAGCTCAAGAACACGCCCAGCCTCACCAACGGCTTCGTGCAGACCAGCGCCGTGCGCAAATCCATCGATGAGAGCTGGAACCCGGTTTGGGGCGAGGTGAAAACCATCCGCAACCACTACAATGAGCTGGCTGTTACGCTTACCCAGCCCGCTACCAAGCGCGTGATGCTGGTGCGGTTCCGGCTGTTCGATGATGGTCTGGGCTTCCGCTACGAGTTTCCGCGCCAGCCCGAGCTGGGCTATTTCGTGGTGAAGGAAGAGAAAACTCAGTTTGCCCTAGCCGGCGACCACAAGGCCTTCTGGCTACCCGGCGACTACGACACCCAGGAGTACAGCACCGTCACGTCGAACCTCTCGCAGGTGCGCGGGCTGATGAAGCAGTCGGTCACCGATAACGCCTCGCAGCACACGTTTTCGCCCACCGGTGTGCAGACCCCGCTCATGCTCAAGCGCCCCGATGGCGTGTATATTAACATCCACGAGGCCGCGCTGATTGATTATTCCACTCTCTCGCTGGATTTGGATGATCAGAACTTCATCCTCAACGCCCACCTCACACCCGACGCTGAGGGCAACAAGGGCAACCTCCAAACGCCCAGCACCTCGCCCTGGCGCACGGTAATCGTCAGCGACCGGGCCGGGGCCATCCTCGAATCCAAGATGGTACTCAACCTCAACGAGCCCACCAAATACAAGGATACCAGCTGGATTAAGCCCGTGAAGTACGTGGGCGTGTGGTGGGAGATGATTACGGGCAAAAGCTCGTGGTCGTACACCGACATGGAGAACATCAAGCTGGACTCCATCGACTACTCCAAAGTGAAGCCCAACGGCACCCACGCCGCCAACACGGCCCACGTGAAGGAGTACATCGACTTCGCGGCCCAGCACAAACTGGATGCTGTGCTGGTGGAAGGCTGGAATACCGGCTGGGAAGACTGGTTCGGCAAGCACAAGGAGTACGTGTTCGACTTCGTAACGCCCTACCCCGATTTCGACATCGAAGAGCTCAACCGCTACGCCCACGCCAAAGGCGTCAACATAATCATGCACCACGAAACCAGCGGGTCGTCGCGCAACTACGAGCGGTTTATGGAGCCCGCCTACCAGCTGATGAACAAGTACGGCTACAATGCCGTGAAAAGCGGCTACGTGGGCGATATTCTGCCTTTGGGCGAGTACCACTACGGCCAGTGGATGAACAACCACTACCTCTACGCCATCACGGAGGCGGCCAAGCACCGCATCATGGTGAATGCCCACGAGGCCGTGCGCCCCACCGGCCTGGCCCGCACCTACCCCAACCTGATCGGCAATGAGGCCGCCCGGGGTACCGAGTACGAGGCTTTCGGCGGCAACAACGCCGACCACACCACCATCCTGCCCTTCACCCGCCTCATTGGCGGGCCGATGGACTACACGCCGGGCATTTTCCAGACCCGCATCAGCGCCTACAACCCTAAGAATACGTCCTTCGTGCACAGCACCCTGGCCCGGCAGCTGGCCCTGTACGTCACCATGTACAGCCCCCTGCAAATGGCCGCCGACCTGCCCGAAACCTACAACAAGTTCCTCGACGCCTTCCAGTTTATCGAAGACGTACCCGTGGACTGGGACGATACCCACGTGCTCGAAGCCGAGCCCGGCGACTATATCACCATCGCCCGCAAAGGCAAGGGTACCGGCAACTGGTTTGTGGGCAGCACCTGCGACGAGCAGGGCCGCACTAGTACCATCAAGTTCGACTTCCTGAAACCCGGTAAAAAGTACGAGGCCACCATCTACGCCGACGGCAAGGGCGCCCACTACGAAACCAATCCCCAGGCCTACGCCATCCGCAAGCTCACGGTCACGAGCAAATCCAAACTTAGCCAGTACTGCGCCCCCGGTGGCGGCTACGCCATCAGCGTGGTAGAGAAGTAGAAGGGAGTTAGAAATGAAGAATGGCCGTTGAACACCCCGTTTGGGAGTCGTTCAACGGCCATTCTTTGTGCTTTAGGAATAATGAGAACCTGTAGCGCGAATCTCTAATTCTTAATCAAGCGCAGCGCCCGTTCTACATCTTCCGGGGTATCGATGCCCAGCGTTTGGAGCGTCGTTTCAGCGGTCTGGATGGCGTAGCCGGCTTCGAGCCAGCGGAGCTGTTCGAGGCTTTCGGCCAACTCCAGGGGTGAGGGCGGGAGCTGGGTGATGGCGCGCAGTACGTCGGGGCGGTAGGCGTAGAGGCCGATGTGGCGCAGGTAGCGGTGGTGGGCCAGCCACTCGCTTTCGGGGTGCTGGCGCTGGTAGGGCAGGGGGTGGCGGCTGAAATACAGGGCCCGGCCCCGGCCGTCGAGCACCACTTTGGGCAGGTGGGGGCTGAAGAGCTCCTCTTCGCTGACGACGGGCTTGACCAGCGTGGCCAGCGCCGGTGGCTCGGGCGCGGCAAAGAGCTGCACCAGGGCATCAATCTGGCTGGGATGAATGAAGGGCTCATCGCCTTGGATGTTCACGATGCAGTCGGCCACGATGCCCAACTGCTCATAAGCATCGCGGACCCGGTCGGTGCCGCTAGGATGGTCGGGGTCGGTGAGCACGGCCTCACCCCCGAATCCGCGCACGTGGGCCAGAATCCGCTCGTCGTCGGTGGCCACCACTACCCGGCTCAAGCTCGACTTTTGGGCCTGCCTGACCACGCGCTCAATCATGGTCTGGCCTCCCAAATCGACCAGCGGTTTACCGGGCAGGCGGGTGGAGGCATAACGGGCCGGAATAATACCAATAGCGAGCATAAGCAGGGGGTGAGGAGGTGAAGAGCGCAAAAAAACAATAAAAACAGGCAGTACTTCGCCGGCTAGCCTCCCGTTGGCTCATCATTTTAGTTCCGGTACACGACTGCTTAGCATCAAATCCGTAACTTTCGACCGCCTGTAGTCAGGCTGGTTCGGCCGCGCCGGGGCCAGCTGGCCGCTGTTTTTCTTGCCTGCTGCTTATGATGTCCCGATTTCCGCTGCTGACCGTCGCCCTTGTTTTCTCCGGCTTTTGCGCGTGGGCGGCCCCCGCGCCGGTAGCCCTGCCCGATTCTATCGGGGTCGAGTACCGCAACAATAAAATGCTCATTCGCCATCGCGTCACGGCTGGCGAAACTCTCTATGGCCTCTCGCGCCGCTATAAGGTGCCCGTCGAGGAAATCGTGGAGGCCAATTCGGGCCAGAAGGGCCAGCTGATTCTGGGCCAGATCGTGCTCGTGCCTCGTACCCGGGTCGTGCTCACGCCCGCCCCGGCCCGGCCGGCGGCTCCCGTAACGGTGGCCGCGCCCGCCACCGCCGCCGTGCGCGCGCTATCCACCGATGCCAACGGCAACCGGGTGTACAAGGTAACGCCCGGCATGACGCTCTACGCCATTGCCCGCCGCTTCCAGACGACGCCCGCCGAACTGGCCCGCCTCAACAGCTTCGAAACCGATTACAACGTGAAGGTGGGCGACGTGGTAATTATTGCGGCGCCCGCTACCGGCGCGGCTGGTCCGCCGGCGCCAGTGGCCACCGCTCCAGCCCGCCCAACGGCCCGCGAGAAAGCGGCCGAGCGCGATGCAGCCCGCGACAAAGCTCGCGACGAAGCCAACTCGCCGGCCGTAACAGCCGAACCGGATGAGAAAGAAGCCCCCCCGGCCCGGGCCAACGAAATTGTGCGCCGGGTCTCGGAAAGCGGCCTGGCCACGGTCATCCCCACCGATGCTTCCGACAAGTACTTGGCCCTGCATAAAACGGCCCCGGTCGCACCATCATGGAGGTGCGCAACATCATGAATGGTCAGGCGGTGTACGTGCGCGTTATCGGTCGCCTGCCCGATACGGGCGAAAACACCAGCATCCTCATCCGCCTCTCCAAGCGCGCCGTGCAGCGCCTGGCTACCCCCGACCAGCGTTTCCGCGTCGAAACCAGCTACGTACCGTAACGGTGAATGAGTGACTAGGTGAGTGAACCGTTCTGTTATCCTCGGTATTCCGCATAGGATGACAGCACAATGCACTCACCTGCCGACTTCCTCATTCACTCATTCACCAACTCACTCATTGACCGCATGAACCACGCGCAGATGCGGGCGCTGCTCGACGACAAATACCGGCATTACGACCAGCCCGGCTTTATTGCCCTCGACCCCATCAGCATTCCGCACCAGTTCGCGGCGCGGGCCGATGTGGAAATCAGCGGGTTGTTTGCGGCGGTGCTGGCCTGGGGGCGGCGGCCTACCATCATCAGCAAGTGCCGGGAGCTGCTGGCCCGCATGGACAACGCGCCCCATCAGTTTATCACCCAGCACCACGACGACGACCTGAAGCGGCTGCTGGGCTTCTGCCACCGCACGTTCTGCGACACCGACCTGCTGTATTTCGTGCACTGGCTGCGCTGGTACTACGGGCAACACGCGTCGCTGGAAGATGCTTTTACGCACGGCGCCACCCAGAAACAGCGCCTGGAGAATTTCCACACCCTGTTTTTCAGCCTCGACGACGCGCCCCAGCGCACCCGCAAGCACGTGGCCACGCCCGCCCGCGGCTCGGCCTGCAAGCGCCTCAATATGTACCTGCGCTGGATGGTGCGCCAAGATGAGCACGGCGTCGATTTCGGCTTCTGGACGCGCCTCTCACCCGCCGACCTCATCTGCCCCTGCGACGTGCATGTGGAGCGCGTAGGCCGCCGCCTGGGCCTGCTCCAACGCAAGCAGGTCGACTGGCTGGCCGCCGAGGAGCTCACTGCCCACCTGCGCACCTTTGACCCGCTCGACCCCGTGAAGTACGATTTTGCGCTCTTTGGGCTGGGCGTAGAAGGAGAGATGTAGTCTTTGCTGTGCATAATTCGCGCCTTTTCGTGGCCGCAGATGTACCAACGTAGAGTCCTCTCCGCCCGACGACCAAAATTGGAGTGGAGTCTGAAAAAACGGGTTTAAGCCCAACTGTATCAATTATTTGCAGAGGCCCACTACCTCACCCGAGTAGGCTTGGGTTCTGAAGGAGCGGGTAAAAAAATGGTAACGTATTGATAGATTGATGCGTAAGAATATAGTGTAAATTGATTTTATCACTCTTTTAGCACTCTTCTTATGAACTTCAAGCATCTAATCCTGGCCCTGAGCGTGACCATGCTCATGGCCGGCTGTAGCGAAACCAAACAAGCCGTAACCGTAGGAGCCGATGAGCGGGGCAGTACGACCAACGTACCGGGCTATATAAACAACGCCACCAACCAGCCCGATTTTTCGGCTTACAAAACCTACTCTTGGGCCTCGCAAGTTCAGAACGAGCAGAACAACACCTATTTCCTTAACGATTTGCTGTTTAAAACGATGCTGCGCGACGCCGTATCCAACGAAATGGCTTCGCGGGGTTATAACTACATGGCTACTGGAGGTGACCTATTCGCTTCGCTCTGAATGACGTTCTTTTCATAAGAACTAAGACCCTAAGCCCTCAATTACTACGAAGGGAAATCGGCCGAATCGCCGGTCTCGGCCACAGTGGCCAATTCTTCGAGCAGGCCGGTGAACTTCTCGCGGGCGCCTTTCACGGCCGCTTTGCCCAAGGGCAGGTGCAGGGGTGGGTTGTCGGAATGCACGAGGTCGTACATGATCTGGGCGGCGCGGTCGGGGTCGCCGGGCTGGTTGCCGCTGTAGCTCTGGATACCCTTCAGGTTCTCGCCCACCGTGCTGCGGTAGTCCTCGATATTGGTATCGACATAGGTGGCCGAGCTGCCGGCCCACTCGGTGCGGAAGCCGCTGGGCTCGATATTCGTGACCTTGATGCCGAGGGGTTTCACCTGCTGGGCCAGGCTTTCGCCGATGGCTTCGAGGGCGAACTTGCTGGCGTTATAGACGCCCACGCCAGGGAAGGTTTTCAGTCCCCCGATGCTGGTGATGTTGAGCACGTGGCCGCTTTTCCGCTCGCGCAGGTGAGGCAATACGGCCCGCAGCACGTGCAGAGGCCCGAACACGTTCACGTCGAACTGGCGGTGGACTTCCTCGGCGTCGATTTCCTCAATGCTGCCCAACGAGCCGTAGCCCGCGTTGTTCACAATCACGTCGAGGTGGCCGAGCTGGCTGATAGCATCGGCAATGGCCTTCTTTACCTGGGCTTCGTCGGTTACTTCCATCACGAAACCGTGGCCCTGGCCGTTGGCTTTTTTCGTGAACTCATCGGCCTGGGCCTGTTTGCGGAAAGTTGCGGCCACTTTGTCGCCTTTTTCGAGGAGCAAATCGGCCAGCGAAGCGCCAAATCCGGAGCTAACGCCGGTAATGAACCAGTTTTTAGTAGTTGCCATAAACGTTGTGTCTGTTGAAATGAAACGTAGCCGCAGCTAAGTGCGCGGCTGGGTGGTATAACTGCCGAACGGGACCGGGGGTTTTAAAACGGCGGTTTTGCGAAAGTGAAACGGGGCATTCACAATTCGTCTTGTGAAGAACCATTGCATGCGCGTCCCGAACTCGGGGGCCCACGTTCGACTGTAGAGCGGGCACAGAAGACCAGCCAATAAAAAAAAGCGCCACCACGTAGTTGCTACGTGGTGGCGCTCTTACTTATTTCCGATGTTGGCTACTGGGGCAGCAACACTTTGTCAATTACATGGGTCACGCCGTTGCTCGACTTCACATCGGCCTTCAAAACACTGGCTCCGTTCACCGTTACGGTGCCGCCGCTAACGCTTACTTTCAGTTTTTTACCCTCGATGGTAGTCAGCTCCTGGCCATCCGTCAGGTCGGCGGCCATCATGCTGCCAGGCACCACGTGGTAGGTCAGAATATCGACCAGCTTGCTCTTGTTCTCGGGCTTGAGCAAGTCGGTTAGCGTACCGGCGGGCAGCGCATCGAATGCTTCGTTGGTTGGCGCGAATACTGTATAGGGGCCGCCGCTAGAGGCCTTATCGGCGAGGCCGGCGGCTTGCAGGGCGGCCGTAAGTGTGCTCATCTGAGGCACGGCAGTGGCGTTTTCAGCTAGGTTTTTTCCGCTCGTATCATCCATGCCAGCATCTGGAGCCATGGCTGGGTCGGTGGCAGGCATTTCAGTATCCATCGCGGGCTCGGTGGTGGCGGTGTCGGGCGTGTTGTTAGCGCAACTCGCAGTGCCGAAAGCCAGGGCCAGAGCCACAAAACAGGTAGGCAGTACGCGAAGGGAGGTTTTTGCTGCGGTCATTTTCATATGGAAAGAATTTAGGGTGTTATTGATTGATGATCCATAGAACCCGATGCTTAACACATTGTTTAGAAGCCGCTTGATTCAGCCTTTCCCGAAGCGGCCCGAGCGCTACCTATTCCTACCCTGCAAAAAACGCCGCCCAAAAAGAGCGGCACTTTTTTTCATAGCCCGGAAAGGGGATTGGCGCGGGGCTTACTGCCAGCCGCCGCCCAAGGCCTGGTACACGTTTACGGTGGCGTTGAGTTGCCGCATTTTGGTTTCGATCAGGTCAAACTTCGACTCTAATGCGTCGCGCTGGGTGAAGAGCACTTCGGTGTAATCGGCGCGGGCCGAGCGGAAGAGGCTGTTGGAAATGCTGATGGACTGGTTCAGGGCCTGCACTTCTTTGCGCTTCGCCTCGTAGCTGTTGGCTAGGTTGCTGATGCTGGATAGCTGATTGGCCACCTCGATATAGGCATTAAGCACCGTGCGCTCGTACTGGTACACGGCCTGGGTCTGGCGGGCGTTGGCGCTGTAATACGTGGCCTTGATGGCGTTTTTGTTGATGATCGGACCGGTCAGGTCGCCCGCCAGCGAGTAGAGCATCGACTGGGGCGTGGAGAGCAGCAAGCCGGGACGGAAGGCCTGCAGGCCCGCGGCGGCCGAGATATTGAGCGAGGGGTAGAAATTAGCCCGCGCCGCCAGCACGTCGAGCTTGGCCGCAGCCAGGTTCTGCTCGGCCTGCCGGATGTCGGGGCGATTGCTCAGTAGCTGGGGCGGAACCCCATTCTGCACCAGCCGGGGCAGCAGGTCGTTGAACGTCTCCGGGTTACGGGCCACCGGCTGCGGGTAACGGCCAACCAGGAAGTTAATGCGGTTCTCGGTTTCGATAATCCGCTGCTGAATGTTGTACTGGCGGGCCGTCGTGTTCTGCACTTGGGCCTCGAAGCGCTGCACGGCCAGCTCGGTAGCCCGGGCAGCCTCCTTTTGCAGCCGCACAATGCGCAGCGCGTTGTTCTGGATTTCGATATTCTGCTGCACAATGGCCAGCTGATTGTCGAGGGCCAGCAGCTCGTAGTAGGCGTTGGCCAGCTCGGCAATCAGGTTGGTTACGGTGAAGTTCCGGCCCTCTACGGTAGCCAGGTAGCGCCGGGCGGCGGCCTTTTTCTCGTTGCGCAGCTTGTGCCAGATATCGACTTCCCAGCTCGCCACCGCACCTAGCTCAAAGTTGGGCAACGGGTCAGGCGTATTCCGCGCTGGGCGGATATCCACGTTTTCCTCCGTGGCGCCCTGCAACGTGTAGCGCCCCACTTTCTCCAGCCCCGCCCGGCCGCCGAAGCCCACCGAGGGCAGGTAGGCGCCCTTGCGGAACCGGACTTCATTACGGGCAATTTCGATTTCCTGGAGCGTGATGTTCAGCTCCTGGTTGTTTTGCAGGGCCGTCGTGATAAGGCCCTGCAGGTTGGGGTCGGTGAAGAATTCCTGCCAGCGCACCCGGGCCGTGTTGGTCGAGTCCGACGTGAGGGCGTTGGCGTAGGTGGTCGGGACGGTCTGGTCGGCGTTTTTTACCACCAGTTCCGGGGTTTTGCAGGCCCCGAACGCGAGCGATAAGCAGGCTACGCCCAGGCATTGATAAATGCGTCTCTTAAGCATGCTGCTTGATTTGATCCGTTACTAAAGAAGGAAGGTGCGGCTCGATGCTCTCAGTCAGCGGCATTTCGTATTCGTCCTGAATCAGCTTGCGGCCGGCGGCTATGGTACCGAAGATGTAGTAAAGCCCGGGCACGATAATGACGCCGAACACGGTGCCGAACAGCATGCCGCCCAAGGCCGAAGTGCCAATGGTACGGTTGCCGATGGCGCCCGCGCCGGTAGCCAGCACCAGCGGAATCAGACCCGCGATAAAGGCGAAGGAGGTCATCAGAATCGGGCGGAAACGCACTTTGGCGCCTTCGATGGCCGCCTCGCGGACGCTCATGCCCTCTTCGTGCTTCTGCACCGCGAATTCCACGATCAGGACCGCGTTCTTGCCTAGCAGACCCACCAGCATCACGAGGCCCACCTGGGCGTAGATGTCGTTGGCCAGGCCCAGGAGCTTGAGGAGCAAAAAGGAGCCGAAAATGCCGGCCGGCAGCGAGAAAATAACGGCCAGCGGCAGCAGGAAGCTCTCGTATTGGGCCGCCAGCACCAGGTACACGAACAGCAGCACCACCCCGAAGATGATAACGGCCTCGTTGCCGCGCGATACTTCGTCTTTCGACAAGCCGCCCCAGTCGATGTCGTAGCCCCGGGGCAGGGTTTTGGCTGCTACCTCTTGCACCGCCTTAATGGCTTCGCCGCTGCTGTAGCCGGCCGCCGAGCCACCCCGGATGGAGGCCGTGGTGTACATGTTGTAGCGGTTGATTTCGTTGGCGCCCTGGCTCTTCACAATTTTCATGAAGGCCGAAAACGGCACCATCTCGCCCTTATCATTCTTAGCCCACATGTTCAGGATGTCTTCGGGCAGGCGCCGGTATTCGGGCGAGGCCTGCACGTATACCTTGAAAAAGCGCTGGTACTTGATGAAGCCCAGCTCGTAGGTCGAGCCTACCATGATGCTGAGCGTGTTCATGGCGTTGCCGATGCTCACGCCTTTCTGCATGGCCCGCTGGTTGTCGATCTGCAGCTCGTACTGGGGGTAGTCGGCCGAGAAGAAGGTGAACAGGCCGGCCAGCTCTTTGCGCTTGCGCAGCTCCCCCATGAACTCCTTGTTTACTTTTTCCAGGGCCTTGTAGTCGCCCGAGTTGGTTTTATCGAGCAGTTGGAGCTGGAAACCACCCGCCGCGCCGTAGCCCGGCACGGCCGGCGGCTCGAAGAACTCGATGGTCGCGCCCGGAATCTTCTGCGCCTTTTTCTCCAGCGCCTCAATGATTTCGGCCACCGATTCCTTGCGTTCGTCCCAGGGCTTGAGGTCGATCAGGCAGGTACCGGCGTTGGAGCCGCGGCCCTCGGTAAGCACCTCGTAACCGGCCAGCGTGGAAATGTTGGCGATGCCGGGCACGTTCTTGGCTAACTGCTGCAAGTCGTGGGAAATGGCGTTGGTGCGCTCCAACGTCGAGCCGGGCGGGGTCTGGATGATGGCGTAAATCAGGCCCTGGTCTTCGCTCGGAATAAAGCCCGAGGGCAGCTTGGCCGTGATGCCGAAGATGCCGATGCCGAAGGCTATCAGCAGGGCGAATGTCACGAGGCGGCGGTCCACGATACGCTCCAGCAAGTTGGTGTAGCGGCCCGTAAACCGCTCGAACATCCGGTTAAAGGCATCGAAGAACCGTTGCATCGGCGACTTGGGCTTGGTCTGGCCGTGGTTGTTCTTCAGAATCATGGCGCAGAGCACCGGCGTGAGCGTAAGGGCTACGAGGCCCGAAATCACGATGGCCGTGGCCATGGTAATGGAGAACTGCCGGTAGAAAATGCCCACCGGCCCGCTCATAAACGACACCGGAATGAACACGGCCGTCATCAGGATAGTAATGGCGATGATGGCGCCGCTGATTTCGCCCAGCACCTCGCGCACGGCGTGGTAGGGCGAGAGGTGCTTTTCCTCCATCTTGGCGTGCACCGCTTCCACCACCACAATGGCGTCATCGACCACGATGCCAATTGAGAGCACCAGGGCAAAGAGCGTAATCATGTTAATCGTGAGCCCGAACGCCTGCATGGCGATGAACGAGCCGACCAGCGACACGGGCACGGCCAGAATCGGAATCAGCGTCGAGCGCCAGTCGCCCAGGAACAGGAACACCACCAGGGCCACCAGAATAAAGGCGTCGCGCAGCGTGTCGATGACGTTTTCAATCGAGGCGTCGAGGAAGTTCGACACGTCGTAGCTGATTTTGTAGTCCATACCGGGCGGAAAGCTGGTTTTCTTCAGCTCCTCCAGCTTGGCCTTCACCTCCTTAATTACGTCCTTGGCATTGGAGCCGTAGGTTTGCTTGAGCACGATGGCCGCCGACGGAAACTCATTCAGGTTGGAGTAGATATCATAGAACTCCGAGCCCAGCTCCACATTGGCCACGTCCTTGAGGTGCAGGATTTCGCCGTCGGCGTTGGCCTTCAGAATTACGTTCTTGTACTGCTCCACATCGTTGAAGCGGCCTTGGTAGGTGAGCACATATTCCAGCGCTTCGGCCCGCTGCCCGTCAGAGCGGCCGATCCGGCCCGGCGAGCCAATCACGCTCTGCTCGTCGAGCGACTTCATCACGTCATCGACCGAGATGTTGTAGGCCCGCATGCGGTCGGGTTTGAGCCAGATGCGCATGGCGTACTGGCGGCTACCCAGGATGTTGGCCCGGCCGATGCCGCTCAGGCGCTGCAGCTCGGGCAGCATGTTCACGCCGGCGAAGTTGAAGAGGTACTTCATGTCGGTGTTCTTGTCCTTGCTGTACAAGTTCACATACATGAGCATGTTGGGCACCACGCGGTTGACGATGATGCCTTCGCGCTGCACGAGCACCGGCAAGCGGTTGAGCACCTGCGCAATGCGCGTGTTCACGTTTACCACCGCCTGGTCAGGGTCGGTACCCAGGTTGAACACGATCTGGATGTTGGCCTCGCCGGCACTCACGGCGTCGGAGGTCATATATTTCATGCCCGGTACGCCGTTCACGGCCTGTTCCAGCGGAATCAGGACCGATTCGGTGAGCACCTTGGCACTCGCGCCCGGATAGGCCGCGCTCACCATGACCATGGGAGGCGAAATTTCCGGAAACTGCGAGGTAGGCAGCGTATTGATGGCCAGCACACCCATGAGGATGATCACCACCGAAATAACGATGGCAAATACGGGCCGACGAAGGAATTTACTGAACATAGGTTTTTTTACTAAGCTGTTAGCTATTAGCTGTTAGCTTTCGTTCTGACTGAATGCCGGGCATAATCTGTCCTTCGAACTGGTGGTATTAGCTTCGTTTGCCGAAAAGCTAGCAGCTAATAGCTATCAGCCAACAGCTTAAAAAAAGCTACTCCGAGTACACCTTCAGCTTCGGTAGCACCGTGCGGGGGGCTTCATAGGTGAAGTCGATTTTGTCGCCATCCTGCACTTTGCGCAGGCCTTCGAGCAGGATTTTCTCGTTGCCCGTCAGGCCCTTCGTGATGACGTAGAGGTCGGGCATTTCGGAGCCGATGGTGATTTCGCGCTGGTGCACTACCTTGTTCTTATCGACTGTGTAGACGTACTTCTTCTCCAGAATCTCGAATGTGGCCTTCTGCGGAATCAGCAGCACGTGCTTGAGGGGCACGGTCATGAGCACATTGCCGGTTTCGCCGTTGCGCAATAGAGCGTTGGGGTTCGGGAAAGTGGCCCGGAAGGCGATGTTGCCGGTTTCGTTGTTGAAGTCGGCCTCAATAGTCTGTACCACGCCCGGGAACTTGAACACCTCGTTGTTGGCCATTTTCAGGCCCACTTCCGTTTGGCGGTCCGCCTTAGCCATCGACTTATAAGTCAGGTACTCGGCCTCGGGCACGTTGAAGTACACCCACATTTTACTGTTATCGGAAAGCGTGGTCAGTAAGTCGCCCTCATCCACCAGGCTGCCCAGCCGGCCCTGGAAGTGGTCCATGATGCCGTCGAAGGGGGCTTTGATGGTCGTGAACTGCAGGTGCGTGTTGGCCAGCGACACGTCGGCCTTGGCCTTGTCGTACTTAGCCCGGGCCAGGGCCAGCTCGTTCTTCGATACAATGTTGCTATCGGCCAGGCTCTTGGTGGTACGGTACTCAATGCCCACGTAATTGGCCTCGGCCTGCGACTTTTTCAGGTCGGCTTGGTACACCATGGGCATGATCTGGAACATCGACTGGCCCTTGTGCACGGTCTGGCCCTCGTCCACAAAAATCTTCTGGAGGTAGCCTTTCTCCAGCGCCCGCATCTCGATGTGCTGGATGGAGTGAATCTGGGCCACGTACTCTTTGGTGATGGTGGTATCGGTAGTTAAGGGGCTAGTTACAACCAGCTTTATCACTTCTTCCTTCTCTTCTTTCTCTTTCGAGCAGCCAGTAAAGTTGGCTAGGATACACAGGCTCAGGAGCACTCTTTTCATAAAAAAACGGGATTGCCCCGAGGGGCAGTTGGTGATGGCTGCTTAGCGGAAATTCCCAGGAGCCGAATAAGGCTCCAGCTTACCAGAAAGCACATTGTATTTATGTCTGGATGCCTGCCAGGCGGCTATTTCAAGCTTAGTGCCTTGACAGTCATTCTATTAATCCATTCCAGGTGCTAGCCAAACGGCCAGTCTGCGGGGCTGGCACGATGAATTCAAGGAAAAATACAGTTGCTCCACGCCAGTTGGTTTGTGGTTGACTGGCACAAAACAAGTTCCCACTACATGAAGCGGGTATGAAGTCCTTTTAAAAAACACGTTGCCCCAGCCTCTCCTCTCCCGCCCGACTAAGCCTGCACTCGCAACCCTTTTGCTTTGCGCATAGTCGATTAACAGCACGCCTGACACCTTTATGCACTGTGCTATTGGTAGACCAGTACGAGGCCCCCGCTAGCAGCACCAAGCCGGCCTGCTCAATGAGGGCCAGTTACATAGCACCACCAAGCAGTCTGGTGCTGTTGCTTTGCAGCTGTGAGCAATGAGCAGGGAATAACTACTGCCCATCGGAATAATTTAATTTTCGTTCTTATTAATGAGTAAGTACTCACTTATTGACAATGAAGCGATAATGAGTTGGCGCATCATATCCGGACTGGCTTTAGATTGGCAGGTGGAGGCCCTGGCTGTAATGTGCAAGTGGTATCATGCCCTGCTTGCTGGTGCGGGCCCTACCGTATTGGCAGTACCCAGGCGTAGCGGAACCAACTAGGCTGAATTTCTATAAAACCCCGCGTGGGCATAACCCGAAAGCCAAGTTTCCGCCGTAGCTTTGTCCGGCAATAAGTAGCACCTAATCCACTTGTTGCCATGGCCGACCACGCCGCCAAAATTGCCTTCGAGGCCCTCACCTACGACGACGTCCTGCTGCTGCCCGGTTATTCGGAAGTACTGCCCCGCGACGCCAACACTGGCACCCAGCTCACTCGCAACATCCGAATCCAGTTGCCGTTCGTGTCGGCGGCCATGGATACCGTGACCGAGGCCGAAATGGCCATTGCCCTGGCCCAGGAAGGCGGCATCGGTATCATCCACAAGAATATGAGCATCAAGGCCCAGGCCGAGCTCGTGCGCCGCGTGAAACGCTCCGAGAGCGGCATGATTCTCGACCCCTTCACGCTGGCCGAAACCGCCACCTTGGCCGATGCCCGCAAGCTGATGCGCGACAACAACATCGGCGGTATCCCCATCATCGACGAGCAGCGCCGCCTCAAGGGCATCCTTACCAACCGCGACCTGCGCTTCGAGAAAGACATGAGCCGGCCGGTAACGGAGGTAATGACCGCCACGCCGCTCGTTACGGCCAAGGCCGGCACCGAGCTAGCCGCCGCCGAAGACATTCTGCAGGATTCCAAAGTCGAAAAGCTGCCCGTTATCGATATGGAAGGCCGCTTGGTGGGCCTCATCACCTATAAAGACATTCGTAAGCGCCGCCGCACGCCCAACGCCTGCAAAGACGAGCAGGGCCGCCTGATGGTAGGCGCCGCCGTGGGCGTAACAGCCGACCTGATGGAACGCGTGGCCGCCCTGGTAGAAGCCGGCGTAGACGTAGTGAGCGTAGATACCGCCCACGGCCATAGTAAAGGCGTGCTCGACGCCGTGCGCAACCTCAAGCAGCAGTTTCCCGACCTCGAAGTAATAGCAGGCAACGTGGCCACCGCCGAAGGCGCCCGCGCTTTAGCCGACGCCGGCGCCGACGCCGTGAAGGTGGGCGTGGGGCCAGGCAGCATCTGCACCACCCGCATCATCGCCGGCATTGGCGTACCCCAGCTTTCGGCCGTACTCGAAGCGGCCCGGGGCCTGGAGGGCACCGGCGTCCCGATTATTGCCGATGGCGGCATCAAGTATTCCGGCGACGTGGTGAAGGCTCTGGCGGCCGGTGCCAGCACCGTAATGGTTGGCTCGCTGCTGGCGGGCACCGAAGAAGCCCCCGGTGAAATGACCCTGTTTGAGGGCCGCAAGTACAAAAGCTACCGCGGCATGGGCTCGGTGGAGGCCATGGAGGAAGGAAGTAAGGACCGCTATTTCCAGGATGCCGAGGACGACGTGAAAAAGCTCGTACCTGAGGGTATCGTGGGCCGGGTACCTTACAAAGGACTGGCGGCCGAAGTGCTGTACCAACTCACGGGCGGTCTGCGGGCCGGCATGGGCTACTGCGGCGCCGCCACCATCGAGGCCCTGCACGAGGCCCGCTTCGTGCGCATCACTGGGGCCGGCCTGCGCGAGTCGCACCCCCACGACGTGCAGATTACCCGCGAGGCACCGAACTACAGCAGCCGCTAGCCTTTTTCTTTCAAGGCTTTCTGCTCTATTGATGGGGCGTAGATAACAGGCGAAAAACGCACTACCCTGACTGGGTTAGTGCGTTTTTCGCAACTAAAATATCCCGGCGCAGCTAGTCGTGCTAACCGTTACGGCCGGCTACTAATAGGTCGGCGGGGCCTACCAACCGGCGCCCTACCAGCTTGGTAAGTTTGAGCTTATTTGCTGCCTCACGAGCACTTCGTCGGCTACAGTTGGCCGATTCCCGGTCCGGCCCGTATCTTGTCCCTCCGTTCGGCTGCTTGCTCTGGCTGTTTCTTTCCTATTCACTGCATGTCATTTCCCCGGAAGCTGTGCCCCTTCCTGTCTTTTTTTGCCGTCCTGAGCTGGATGGGGTTGTTGGGGGGCACTTTACTGTACGCCCACCCGGAACTTACGGGCGGCCGTATCGCCCCCCCCGGCTGGCTGCTGCTGGTGTTGCAGGCCATGTTCATCGTGGCCGTATTCATGCGCGAGCGGGCAGCTCCCGAACGGTTGCAGGGCATCGATTTCACCGGTCTGCTGCGCCAGTTGCTGCTCAGGCCGGCATTATGGGCGGTGGCCGGGGTGGGAGTGCATCAGTTGGTCCAACTCGTGTCGGGCCCAGGCCAAGGCACTGGCTCCGTACTTTACACCGTGTTCTACACCCTCAACGTGGGCCTGTTTGTGCTGCTGCTAGCACATACCAACTACGCTTGGCGGGCCCTGGTCCTGTTCCGCTCCAACGAGCGGCTCCGGCGGCAGTGGGTGTGGTTTGAGGTACTACTCGGGGCCACTCTGCTGCTGCGGCTGTTGCCCTGGACGCCGCCAATGGGCTTGGCTTCAGCCCTACTGGGCGTGTTGGCGGCTTACGGCGCCTACCTGAGTGGCCGCCAGAAATGGGTGGCCTTCCTCAACCGCCGCCAGAAATTAGGCGTCGTGTTGTTTCAACTAGCCATCATTGTGGTGATGGGGGTGTTTGTGGCCTACTTCCTCTACACCCGCCCCGCCTTCCGGCTGGTCGGGCCCGCCACTCAGAACGCCTTCCTGTTGCTCAACGCGTTCTTTGCCGGCTTCTACGCCCTGATGGGCCTGCTAGTGACGCTGTTCAACTTGCCCACAGCAGGCGTGTTTGAGCAGAAGCGCGAGGAGATACTAAGCCTCCAGCGCCTCACCCAACTCATTCAGCGAGGTCAGACCGAGGGAGAAGTGTACAGCATGTTCTTCGATTCGGCCATCCAGACGGTGCAGGCCGATGCCGCTTGGCTGCACCTGACCGATGCCCGCGACCCCGGCTTTGAACCGCGCTTTCAGCTGCAACCCGACCAAGGCGAGGCTATCCGCCAGCAACTGTCCCACATGCAGCTGCTTGATCTTGAATACCTCAATAATGAACTTGGGGCCAGTAGTTTCCGGAAGCTGGCGTTGCCCTTTGGCTCATTGATGGTGATGCCGCTGAGTTCGAGCAAGCGCCATTACGGTAATATTTACCTGCTCAAGGAACACACCCAAGCCTTCGACCGCGAGAACCTCAGCATCCTGCAGACGTTCGCCAGCCAGACGGTGCTCAGCATCGAAAACCTGCTGCTCATTCAGGCCTCTATGCATACCCAGCGGGTGCAGGACGAACTCAAGATTGCCTCGGCCGTGCAGGACAGCCTGATTCCGAAGAACCTGCCCATCGACAACTGGTTTGAAATCAGCTCCTACGCCGTATCAGCCACGGAAGTAGGGGGCGACTTCTATGACTTTCTGCACCTCCCCGGGCGGCGGCTGGCCGTGCTCATTGGCGACGTATCGGGCAAGGGCGTGACGGCGGCCTTCCACGTGGCCCAGATGAAGGGAATTTTCCATGCCCTCATGCAGGAAAACCCACTGGCCCGAAACGAGCGGGAAAAGTACCCGGTGCCCAGCCGATTTATGGCCCAGGCCAACGACGCGCTCGGCCGCTGCCTCGAAAAGTCGGCCTTTATTACGGCTTCGCTCTACATCATTGATTATGAGCACGGCGGATTCGTGTTTGCCCGCGCCGGCCATTGCCACACGCTTTACTACCATTCCATTAAGGAGGAAGTATCCTACTTCCAGACGGCCGGCCTGGGTCTGGGCATCATCCGCCACGACGGCTACGAGAAGCACATCAAGAACCAGTTCTACGATTACAATCCTGGCGACGTGATGGTTATCTATACCGACGGCATTGTAGAAGCCCGTGACGCCGCCCAGGATGAGTACGGCGAAGACCGCCTGCTTCGAATGCTCGAGCAGTCATATTACCTTGATGCCGAACAGATTAAAGCCCACATTCTGGCCGATTTGCACGAGTTCAGTAAGGGCCAGCCCATGCACGATGACCAGACGCTGCTGGTAATTAAATTCAAGTCGGCCCAACCCGAAGCTGCGCTTTAGCGTAGCACCTAGCCATGAAAATAACGCAACACGCCACCGACACTACCCTCACGCTCGTGCTCAACGGCGAGCTGGATGCCAGCTCCTCTGTTGTGCTCGACACGGAATTGGGCAAGCCCGAAATTCTGAAAAACCAGAAAATTCTTATCGACTGCCAGCAGCTCAACTACATTTCCTCTGCCGGACTCGGCGTGTTCATCTCTCACTTGCAGACGTTTCAGGACGCTGACGTAAAGCTGGTGTTTTTCAACATGCAGGAGAAAGTGCACAACGTATTTGAAATTCTGGGCCTCGATTCGCTGATGACGATTGTGCCATCGGAGGCCGACGCCGTGGCCGTTTGAGTGGGGCCACACCGCAACCAGAGGACATGAAACATACGCTCCGCATTAGCTGTACTCGCCACAACCTAAAGGTGGTACGGGATTTTGTGAGCGAATTTTTAGCCGAACAGCAGTTCTCAGATATACTCATCAACCAGATTGTGCTGGCTGTGGATGAAGTGGTAGCCAACCTTATTATTCATGGTAACAAGGAAGATGAATCGCAGTTTCTGGACCTGCGCTTAGCCGTGCACCGACAGGAGTTTGAAATTGAAATTGAGGATACTAATCTTATTTCCTACTCACCCAATAGCTACCAAGAGCCTGATTTGCGCGAATACGTGCGTGTGGGCAAGAAGGGCGGCATGGGCATGATGCTTGTTAACCGCATCATGGACCGGGTAGAATACACCACCCGCGGGGCCCACAACGTCTGCCGCCTCTACAAGTACTTGGCCTGACACCACCGCTATTACCATTGCCAGGAGCACTCCATTTCGGGGTGCTCTTTTTGTGCTCCCTCCAGACCGCCTTTGGGGTCGGTGCCCGGAAAAAAATCCGTAAAATTGTAACCGCCAACGTTGGGTGAGCAGACCGCTGCTCGTTCATCGCCGTTATTTGGCCTATAGTTGACCCCTTCTCTTCCGTATGCACCAACGCCTTTTGTTTGCCGGCACCGCCGCGGCCGCCCTGCTGGCCGGGTGCCAAGCCACCAAATCCACCACTGCTTCCGCCCCGAAGGCCATCGTCGAAACCCTGGGCACTACGCCCGTACCGGCCGCGGAATTTGCCTACGTGTACCGTAAAAACAATAGCGCGGATACCCAGTTCGGCACCCGGGCCAGCGTGCAGGAATACCTCGACCTCTACACCAACTTCAAGCTCAAGGTGCTGGCCGCCGAGCAGCGGGGCCTCGATACCACCCAGGCTTTTCGCCAGGAGTTAGAGGGCTACAAGCAGCAGCTGGCCCAGCCCTATCTGACGGAAAAAAGCGTTACCGACCAGCTGGTGCGCGAAGCCTATGACCGGCTGAGCAAGGAAATCAGCGCCGCTCACATCCTCATCCGGGTGGCGCCCGACGCCGCCCCGAAAGACACGCTGGCCGCTTACGAAAAGGCAATGGCCCTGCGCCAACGCGTGACAAGCGGCGGCGAAGACTTCGGCCAAGTGGCCCGCCAGACCTCCGAAGACCCTTCGGCCCGCGACAACGGTGGCTCGTTGGGCTACTTCACGGCCATGCAGATGGTGTACCCCTTCGAAACGGCCGCTTATTCTACACCCGCCGGGCAGGTGTCGCAGCCGGTACGCACCCGCTTCGGCTACCACCTCATTAAAGTAAATGAGGTGCGCCCAGCTCAGGGCGAAATGAAAGTGGCCCACCTCATGATTCGGGCCACGCCCGGCATGCCGGCCGCCGATTCAGTGACGGCTAAAAAGAAGATTGACGAGCTCTACGCCCGCCTCAGCCGCCGCAACGAGAACTGGGACAAGCTGGTAGGGCAGTTTTCGGAAGATGCCGGCTCGGCTCCTAACGGCGGCGAGCTGCCCGCTTTCGGTACCGGCCGCATGATTCCCTCTTTCGAGGAAGCTGCGTTCAAGCTCCAGAACCCCGGCGACCTGGCCCCGCCCGTGCAGACGCCCTACGGTTGGCACATCATCAAGCTGCTCGAAAAGCAGCCTGTGCCCACCTTTGAGGCCATGGAGCCCACGCTCAAGAGCAAAGTATCTAAGGATTCGCGCTCGGAGCTCAACCGCACCGCCTTTCTCAAGCGGGTGCGCCGGGAGAACAATTTCGTGGAAAATCAAGCCGTAAAGGACTACGCCCTCGCCAAGGCTGATACGGCGCTGGTGCAGGGCCGCTTCGCCTACGCC
This sequence comes from Hymenobacter amundsenii, assembly GCF_002204745.1. GTDB lineage: Bacteria > Bacteroidota > Bacteroidia > Cytophagales > Hymenobacteraceae > Hymenobacter > Hymenobacter amundsenii. Next base: position 27,852 of record NZ_NIRR01000015.1, on the reverse strand, counting down.
GCCCCAGTAGCCAGCACGAAGGCCAGCAAAACGACCACCGACTATTCCACCCTGTTCACCATTCAGGGCAAGCCCTACCTGGTAAAGGACTTCCTGACGTTCGCCCAGCAGAACCAGCGGCCCCGACCCAGTGCGGAACCCCGCTTTGCCATGCAGCAGCTCTACGACCAATACGTGGACCAGAGCCTGACCGAGTTCGAGAAAGCCAACCTGGAAACCAAGTACGAGGACTACCGCATGCTGGTGAAGGAGTACCGCGACGGTATCCTGCTCTTCCAGCTCATGGACGAGAAAGTCTGGACCAAAGCCGTGGAGGACACCGTGGGTCTGCAGAAGTTCTTTGCCGATAACCAGGCGCAGTACCAGTGGGGCCCGCGGGTGCAGGCCACCGTTATCAGCGCAGCTTCGCCCGAACTGCGCACCCGAGCCCAGCAGCAGCTGCGGGCCGGTAGCTACCCGGTGCGCCGGGGTATGCCCACGAGCGTGAGCTTCCGGGCCGGCACCGCCGACATCGAGCCCGCCGGCCGGGCCGCCCTCGAAGAGCTGGCCAACCGCCTCAGCATTGATCCGGCCCTGATGCTGACTATTACGGCCCGCACCAAGCGCGGCGAATCTGCCAGCTTGGTGGCCCGCCGCAATGCCAGCGTACTAAAGTACCTAACGGCCCTGGGGGTATCGGCCAACCAGATGCGCACGGCCGCTGGCAAGCCCGCCGCCGCCGATGCCCAGCTGACGGTCATGAGCACCAATCCGGCTGCGCTCGAAGAATCCTTGAACGAGAAGAACCCGCTGGCCGTGCAGATTCAGCAACGCAACTTCCAGCAGGGCGAAAGCAAAGCCGTAGACCAATTCATGGCCAGTGGCCCGGGTTCGTATACTACCGAAGCCGAAGGACGCTACTACACCATTATCGTGGACAAAGTGCTGCCCGCTGGCCCCAAAACGCTGGCCGATACCCGCGGCCAGGCAACTTCCGACTACCAGAACTACCTGGAGAAGGAGTGGCTCAACCAGCTCCGCACGCAGTACCCGGTAACGATAAACCAAGCCGAGGTAGACAAGCTGGTAACGAAGTAGGTGGTTGATTGGCAGTAAATAACCTCATTCTGAGCATGGGCGCATCAAGCCAGAGATGGAGAATCCCACGTGCAATGGCAATCCTGCCGTTTGGTTGGTGTTGCAACGCCAGCACGCGAGATTCTTCATCCCTGGCTTGATGCGCCACATGCTCAGAATGACGTTCTTTCTTACGCCTCGCCTCTACTCATGCAACGCGGTGGCCCGAATCCGGCTCCTGGCAGCAACAGCGACCCAAAATGGGGTAAGCTGACGGTTTTTGCCAGAGAAAGGATTTATAACGAAATTTACGGGCGTCTTTTGGCGTTATGCCATTCGTCGGACCCAGCCCGCGCACACTGCCGGGGCGGGCATTAGAACCAGATTCCATGATTGATTTTTTGCGAGTACCAGTCCAGAAGGTGCTGTTGAGCGCCGTGTTACTGGTCGGTTCGGTTACGGTGAGCTACGGCCAACTGGGCATGGGCCGGCCCGTGGGGCGCACAATGGTCGACGGCATCATTGCCAAAGTCGACAACCAAATCGTGCTGAAGTCGGACCTGGAAACCATTTACGGCCAGGAAGTAGCCCGGGCCGAGGGCAAGCCCCTGCCACCCGACACTAAATGCAAAATCCTGCAAAGCCTGGCCCTCAACAAGCTGCTGCTGGCCAAGGCCGAAACCGACTCGGTGGTAGTGGAGGATTCGCAGGTAAAAAGTGAGTTGGAGCGCCGCATGGCCTACTTCGTGCAGCAAATTGGCTCGGAGCAGAAACTGGAAGAATACTACAGCAAGCCGCTCAAACAGATCAAAGACGACCTGCGCGGGCAGGTGAAGGAGCAGCTGATTCAGCAGAAAATGCAGGACCAGATTGCCGGCAAAGTATCGGTGACGCCCCGCGAGGTGCGCCAGTACTTCAGCCGCATGCCCAAAGACAGCCTGCCCTATTACTCTACCGAGGTGGAAGTAGGTCAGATTGTGAAAATTGCCCAAGTCAATAACAAAGTGAAGCTGGCCACCCAGGCCAAGCTCAACGAGCTGCGGGCCCGTATTGTGGCCGGCGAAGATTTCGCCACCCTGGCCAAGCAGTATTCGCAGGACCCCGGCTCGGCCGTGGAAGGCGGCTACCTGGGCTTCTTCAAGCGCCGTGAGCTGGTGCCCGAGTACGAGGCCGCCGCGTTGCGCCTGGAGCCAGGTGGCATTTCGCCGGTCGTGGAGTCGCAGTTCGGCTTTCACGTTATTCAGCTTATCGAGCGCAAGGGCGATTCGTACAGCACCCGTCACATTCTGCTGAAGCCCGAAACCGGTACGACCGACACCAACGAGGCCTCTCTGCAGCTAGCTAAACTGCGCCTGAAAGTGATGGCCGACACGCTGACTTTCGCAAAGGCTGCCAAAGACAATTCCGACGATAAGCTCACGAGCGGCAACGGCGGCCTGCTCCAGAACCGCCGCGACGCCAGCACTTACCTGCCCCTCGACCAGATCGACCCGGCCATCTTCTTCACCATCGACACCATGAAGGTGGGCAGCATTACGCCCCCCTTGCCCTACCGTACCGAAGATGGCAAGGACGCCGTGCGGATCCTCTGGCTCAAATCGAACAGCCCGCCCCACCAAGCCAACTTAGCCGACGATTACCAGAAGATTGCCGCCGCTGCCCTCAACCAGAAGAAAAACAAAGCCCTCGACGCCTGGTTTGCCCTCAACCGCGGCACCGTGTACCTCGAAGTTGACCCCGAGTACGCTGGTTGCCAGCTGCTGAATTCGATTAATTAGAGTTTTAGCAGTGAGATACGGGAAGTGAGAGGTGAGACCACGTTCTGATGGCGCGTTTTCTCCCTCTGCTTTTTACCCTGGCATACCGGCCCGAAAGTCTCACTTCTCGCTTATCACCTCTCACTTCCGTAGAATGCCCTTCGCCTCCGATAAAGAAGCCGCCGACGCGCTGGCCGCCGCCTACCAGAAGCTGCGCCAGGAAATCGGCAAAGTCATTATTGGGCAGGAAGACGTAGTGGAACTGGTACTGACGGCCGTTTTTTCGCAGGGCCACTGCCTGCTGGTGGGCGTGCCCGGACTGGCCAAAACCCTGCTCATCCAAACCATTGCCGACTCGCTGGATTTATCGTTCAACCGGGTTCAGTTCACACCCGACCTGATGCCTTCCGACATCGTGGGTTCGGAAACGCTCAACAAGGACCGGGATTTCCACTTTGTGCCGGGGCCGATTTTCGCCAACATCGTGCTGGCCGACGAAATCAACCGTACGCCACCCAAAACCCAGGCCGCCCTGCTCGAAAGCATGCAGGAGTACGCCGTGACGGTGGCCGGCAAGCGCTACACGCTGCCCCGCCCGTTTTTCGTGCTGGCCACCCAGAACCCCATCGAGCAGGAAGGCACCTACCCGCTGCCGGAAGCCCAGCTCGACCGGTTCATGTTCAATATTGAGTTGGACTACCCTAGCTACGAGGCGGAGCTGCAAATCGTGAAAAACACGACGTCCAACCACAAAGCCACGGTAAACAAGATATTGCACGCCGACGAAATTCAGGCTTTCCAGCAGTTGGTGCGCCGGGTGCCGGTAGCCGACAACGTGGTGGAATACGCCGTGAGCCTCGTGCACAAGACCCGGCCTAACACGGCCCGCGCCGCCGCCCGCGCCACCCAGCTGCTGGAGTGGGGCGCCGGCCCCCGGGCCTCCCAGCACTTGATTGTGGGCGCCAAGTGCCACGCCCTCATCCATGGCAAGTACTCGCCCGACATCGAGGACGTGCAAGCGGTGGCTCTGCCCATCCTGCGCCACCGCCTCGTACGCAACTTCAAAGCCGAAGCCGAAGGCATCACGGTAGATCAGCTAGTAAAAGAACTACTTTAACTAAGGGGTTAGGGACTTAGGGCTTAGCTGACATTCTATCGCTATAGCCTTTACAATTCCTAGCACGTCATCTAAGCCCTAAGTCCCTAACTCCTAAGACCCCACCATGGAAGCAGCCGGTTACTACCAGCAGTTCGAGCGCAACCTCGAAATCATCCTCAGCGGCCTCGACGCGGGCCTCAACATCAGCACGACGGCCCTGAACGTGTCGTTGCCGCTGGAAGTGTATGTGCTGAGCGAGGTGCTCAACCAGGGTGGCGGCCAGTTCCGCCTCTCCGACAACCTGGCACCCCGCGAGCAGGTGCGCGAGTTCTTAGCGCAATTCCAGAGCCACGAAGCCCACAACGAGGCCTTGATGCAGCGTATTCTGGCCGATAAGAAGGCCATAATGCGGACTCCGGAAGGCCGGGTGCTGACCAAGGAAATGCTTATCCGCCGGCTCGAATACTTCAACGAGGCCGCCCGGCAGATAAACGTAATGCGCAACCAGCACGCCCTCGGCAGCCCGCCCCAGTCACGCTCGGGTGTAGGACTGCAGCTCGCAAGCTAGAAGCAAGCATTCGTGCGGACTTAGCTTCGCCGTTCTTGGGGGCACTGATTTCATTGCCAAACAGAAAAGCCACCTCGGCCGGGGTGGCTTTTCTGTTTGGCAGAAGCGGCCAGCCAAGACGTAATAGGTAGCCATTCGCTCCATATCCGAAGCCGGGTATACTTTAAACCGTGTTAACCAGTTATGCTAGGTCTTCGGGAGAACTCACGAGAGCAAAGGTGGCAAGGGCCACCGGAAGACACTACCGACCAATCTGCTGCCAACCCACGTAGAATTCGTAGCTCGGGGTTACGCTGCTACGCTTGCTAATCCAATGTTCGCTGTTTCTGCCGCTTTTGCCCGCTCCTATTCTCCCAGCATGTCTACTGCCGCCGCTCGTCCTGCTCCACCCGACACGCCTCGGCTCACCCCGCGCCTGCTGCTCCGTCCCTACCAGCCCCCCGATGCCCCCGCCTTTTTTCAGCTGCTGCACACCGATCAGGCTCGGTTACGCCCCTCGTTCCCGGCCCGGGTCGCGACTACGCCCACGCTAGCCGCCGCCAGCCGGTTGCTTACCCAGTTCCATCACGACTGGCACTTGGGCCGCCTGTACGTGCTCGGCATCTGGCACGGCCAGAGCGGCGAATACCTAGGCGACATCAGCCTCAAGCCTAACTGGGCCGCCCCCATCACCCTCGAAATCGGCTACTACCTGGCTACGGCCGCCGAGGGCCAGGGCTACGCCCGCGAGGCACTGGCGGCGGCCGTGGCCTTTGGCTCCGAAGAGTTGCGGGCCGAGCGCCTCCTCATCCGCTGCCTCGCCGACAACCCCCGCAGCTCTGCCGTAGCGGAGGCCGTGGGGTTCGAGCCTTTGCCCCCCCGCCCGCGCCCCTGGTTGCGCCGGGTGCTGGGCGGCACCCCGCACGTGCTCTATTATATCTTGAGGAGAGATACCGCAGCGCCAGCGCCATAACGAGATGGGGCCTGCGGCATCGGCAGTTGCCCCAAGTTATCAGGGAGCTACCAGGTGAGACGCCTCCTTCGCCCGTTACTCAGAAACAATCTTTCTACTGAAGGCCACCACTACCATCGGCGTTAGCGGCTGGGGCGGAGTTTAGAAAGAAGGAAGCTCTGGTTGAAATTCAGATAGAGCGCAAACGAGAAGTCGAACAAGCCATTGTTGAGGTCGTAGAGCGGTTCGAAGCGGGTGGTGAGCACCACATTTCCCGGCAGTTGGTAGTCGCGCAGCACCCGCAGAATCAGGAGTTGCCGCTGCCGCTCGGTATAGTTGGGTTCGACTGGCGACGCAGAAACAGACTGATAAAGCCGCCCCCCGAGCGGTGAAATGTAGCCGTTGCCGCTCCAGTAAGCCAGTTGCAGATTGGAAAACCGCGTATCGGCCCCTGCATTTAGGTACAGGCCCGTACCGCTGCGAAAAGGCAGCGCTTCGGTAAAGGAGTAGTCATTAAAGTAGGTGACGTAGCCGTCGAAATGCACCGCGCTTACCAGCCGCGAGGTGAGCCCGCGCCGCAGCCGCAGCCCGGTGGCCACGTTGAACAAGGTCTGCAACGGCGTGTCGATGGTATCAATCTGTCCGCCCCGGTGGGTACCCGTAAACTGAAACGGCAGCGCTACCACCCACCCCGCCGAGTCGGCCAGCAGCCGGTGCTCGGCCGTTAAGCCCCCGGCCACTTCTTCTTGGAAATTGCTGAACCGGTACTGCTGCCGGACCCAGTTCACCCAAGCATCCAGCGTAATGCGAGGCGTCTGGAGTTGGTATTGCGTGCCCTCTTCCAGCCGGTTCGTGATAAGGCGCTCAAAATCGAACATTGGCTCGATGTAGCCGTGGTGCAGGTTGCCTTCCAGGTTGCCGAACAGCAGCGTATGCGGCCCCTGGCGATACTTAAGCGTAAACAGCGGCCGCACCTGCCGCAACGGAGTCGTGCCGTAGTTCTTCCACAGGAACACGCCCGCTTCCAGCCGCAGGTTACCGGCCGGGTAGTACACCAGCCGCGGGGCCAGTTGGGCCCCGTAATAAGTCAGACCTGGGTCGATGCTGTTGAAGTACTCGTTGTCTTTGTTGAAAAGCAACCCCTGCACTTCTACCCGCAACTGGTGCTCGTAGGCGGGGCCCATCGGTGCGCGGTACAAAAATGCGCGGTTGTCTAGCTGCGCCCAGCCCACCGACGAGGTACCTACCCACGCTAGCACAGTCAGTATCAGGATTCTAAAAACCGACCGGATTTCTAAAAAATTTAGCACGAAAAAAAACTTCAGAATTCAACGAATTTCTTTAGCATTGTGGGCACAAAATATAGCCCGGCGGCGTTACCATGAGCCGGCCCTGAAACGCCCCTTCACAGGTTGCATGGGCTGGCCAAAACGCTTACATTCACCAAACCTAAGCAATTCTATTTACCCCCCTTCTAATGGCTGCAAACTCCGACAAGGCTGAAAAAGCTGACAAAAAAGAGTCTAATTCGCAAGCGGAAAAGCTCAAAGCGCTTCAACTCACCCTCGATAAGCTCGACAAGAGCTATGGCAAGGGTACTGTCATGAAGCTCGACAACAGCCGGGTGCTGCAGGACATTGAAGTTATCAGCACCGGCTCGCTCGGCCTCGATATCGCGCTTGGCGTGGGCGGTTTGCCCAAAGGTCGCGTGGTCGAAATTTACGGCCCCGAGTCGTCGGGTAAAACCACGCTCACTATGCACTGCATTGCCGAAGCCCAGAAGAAGGGCGGCATTGCGGCCTTCATCGACGCGGAGCACGCCTTCGATCCGGTATACGCCCGTAAGCTCGGCATCGACACGGCCAACCTACTGATTGCTCAGCCCGACAACGGTGAGCAGGCCCTCGAAATCGCCGACCAGCTGATTTCCAGCGGTGCCATCGACATCATCGTAATTGACTCCGTGGCTGCCCTCGTGCCGAAAGGCGAACTGGAAGGCGACATGGGCGACTCGAAAGTAGGTCTGCACGCCCGCCTGATGTCGCAGGCATTGCGGAAGCTCACCGGCACCATCAACAAAACCGGCTGCTGCTGCATCTTCATCAACCAGCTGCGCGAGAAAATCGGCGTGATGTTCGGTTCGCCCGAAACCACTACCGGTGGTAACGCCCTCAAGTTCTACGCCTCGGTACGCCTCGATATTCGCCGCATCGGCCAGATCAAGGAGGATAAGGACAACATCACTGGTAACCGTACCAAGGTGAAGGTGGCCAAAAACAAGGTCGCTCCGCCTTTCAAAGTGATTGAGTTCGACATCATTTATGGCGAAGGCATTTCCAAAGTAGGTGAGATTCTGGACCTGGGCGTTGACATGGGCATTATTGCCAAGTCGGGCTCGTGGTTCAGCTACGATGGCAACCGCCTCGGCCAGGGCCGCGAGGGCGTGAAAACCATTCTGCAGGACAACCCCGAGTTGGCCGACAAAATCGAAGCCCAGATTCGGGCCAAGGTGAAGGGCAACCCTGAGGAGGCCCTGGCTGCCCTCGATGAGGACCGCACCGTAGACGCCGAAGAAACGGTAGAACCAGTTGAAATCGAAGAATAAGCTAGCGGCTTACGCCTCTTGCATTGAAAGCTCCTCCGTTGATCGGGGGAGCTTTTTTGTTTGGCCATCACCCGATCAGACATGTTGAGCTGCCCTTTAAAGAGCCAATTCATCGGCGCCATTTTTGGGCTTGGCGGAAACCGAGTATCTTTACTGGCACCGCATTTGAGAAGATAACGGGTAGTTCACTGTTCTTCGCTCCCCCATGATTATCCGCCGCTGGCTACTGTTCCCCGTTTTATTCTGCTTGTTATTTATCGGCTTAGCTGCTTTCGGCCCGGTTGATAACCCGACTCGTTCTTTGGGCAACAATAGCTTTGAACGGGGCGAAACCTTACAGTATAAAGTGCACTACGGCCTCATCAATGCCGCCGAAGCAACTATTGAGCTCGACGATGACGTGCACCGCGTGAACGACCGGCCCTGTTACCGGGCCACCGTGACGGGCCGCACCACCGGCTCGTTCGACTACTTCCTGCGCATCCGCGACACTTGGCGCTCCTACGTTGATACCACCAGCATTCTGCCCCAGCGGTTTTTCCGCAATATTGAGGAGAAAAGCTACCGCAAGCGCGAAACCGTGGACTTCGACCATATCCGCGATATGGCCGATGTGGAGAGCTACAAAAAAGACAAGAACGACATGAAACGCGGCAGCTTCAAGGTGCCCAACAACGTGCAGGACATCGTCAGTGGCTTCTATTACCTGCGCACCATCAACTACGATCAGCGCCGCCCGGGAGAGGTTATCCGGGTGCAGGGATTCTTCGACGGCGACGTATTCAGCATGGACGTCACCTATAAGGGCCGCGAAACCGTGACTACCAAGGCCGGTACTATCCGCGCAATCCGGCTGGTACCCAAAATGCCCGTCAATAAGATCTTCAATGGCGAAAATGCCGTGTCGGTGTATTTGTCCGACGACCAGAACAAGATTCCGGTACTAATTCAGGCCGAAATGTTTGTAGGGTCGGTAAAAGTAGACCTCTATAAATATAAAGGGCTGCGAAACCGGCTCAACTTGATAGCCCAACGATGAAGTAATGACGAGGCGGTTCCGATAGGAGCCGCCTTTCTTTTTGGCCTAACTCTTCCTCATTTTTACTTTCCTTACGCATGCCCGACGCCTGGTGCGCGGCTCCCCGCAGCCCCGGTAATGAAAACGTAACACGCCGCGCCCGCCGGCCGGGCGTACTTTTATCGTCGCGCCTTCTTTTTTACCCTAAACCGCCCCGTTTCGTGCAACAACCTGCCCATCCTAACGCCTACAAGATTCTGGTGGTCGATGACGACCCGGACATCGTGGAACTGCTTGAGTACAACCTGCGCAAGGAGGGCTACGAGGTAGCCAGCGCCGCAGACGGCCGCCAAGCCGTGGAGATGGCCCCCGGATTCGGCCCCGACATCATCCTGCTCGATGTGATGATGCCCCACCTCGACGGTATTGCCGCCTGCCGCCAGCTGCGCGAGCTGCCCAAATTCAAGGACACGTACATTATTTTCTTAACGGCCCGGGCTGAGGAATTCTCGGAAGTAGCCGCCTTCGAAGCCGGGGCCGACGACTTCATCGCCAAGCCCATTAAGCCCCGGGCGCTGCTCGGCCGCCTGGCCGCCTTCGTGCGCCGCGACAAAGACCCTCAACAGGTATCGGACACTATCGAAATCAACGGCCTCACCATCGACCGCACGGGCTTTGCCGTGTACCAGGAGGGGCGCAAAATCTCGCTTCCTAAGAAAGAATTCGAGCTGCTGGCCTTTCTGGCGGCCTCGCCCCACAAAGTATTCGGGCGCGACGAGTTGCTGCAGAATATCTGGGGCAACGACGTGTTCGTGCTGGTTCGCACCGTGGACGTGCACGTGCGCAAGGTCCGCGAGAAAGTGGGCGACCACCACATCCAGACTATTAAGGGCGTGGGCTACAAGTTTAACACGGACAATTAGAGCGCATTTCAGGTTCGTGTACCAGCAGTAATCGGCTGGCTCCCCGTCTCCTTTTTCATTCCGCGCATCAAGCGGCGTAGGAGGCCGGGGGGTGAGGCGTGACGCGAGAACGAGGCAGCACAGGAACTTGAAATCCGCTCCAGGTGAGGTGGTGAAATGAGGAGGGGGTGGTGAGTGATGTTCAACAGGGCCTTGTTGCCCCTACAGCACCGCCGGGTTCAGTCGGCCACACCTCGCCAGTTCAACTGCTCACTACTGCACTACTCCTATGCGTTTAAATTTCTCGTCCCGCAGTATTGCCGTGCTGCTGTCGGTGCTGGTGGCTACGGTGCTCACGGCGCTGGTCTTCATCGCGCCTACCCTGCCGTTGCAACAGGGCGTGCTGGCGGCGGGCATTACCATAGCCGCGTGCTTCCTGCTACTTTACCTGATGTTTGAGGCGCTGATTTTCCGGGAAGTCAACAACATTTACGAGGGGCTGGAGCACATCAAGCGCAAGGAGTTCCGGCGTATGTCGAGCAAGTTTTTGTTCCGGCCCGAGCCGCTCAAGCGTATGCGCGACGAAATTCTGGATATGGCCCTGCGCAAACAGCAGGAAATCGATGAGCTACGGCGGTTGCAGGAGTTGCGCCGCGAGTTTCTGGCCGATGTGTCGCACGAGCTAAAAACGCCCATTTTCGCCGCCCAGGGCTTCGTACACACCGTGCTCGATGAAGAAGAAGAGGGCAACGGTATGGATGCCGGGACGCGCCGCAAGTTCCTGCGCAAAGCCGCCACCAGCCTCGACGCCCTCGACACGCTTGTGCAGGATCTGGTAACTATTTCTCAGCTCGAAAAAGGCGTGCTGCGCATGCGTCGTCAGCCCTTCGACCTGGCCCAGCTGGTGCGCGACATTTTCGAGCAATTGGAGTTAAAGGCCGCCCAGCGCCAGGTGCATCTGGAGCTGCTTGAACCGGCCCCCGGTACGCCCGCCGGCCCCGTGCGCGTACTGGCCGACCGCAACCGCATCCGCCAAGTCCTCATCAACCTAATCGACAACGCCATTAAGTATGGCCGCGAGCAGGGCCACGTGCGCGTCAGCCTCCAGCCCACGGGCAAAAACGTGCGCATTAGCGTGCAGGACGACGGCGAGGGAATCCCGAAGCAGCACCAGAACCGCATTTTTGAGCGGTTTTACCGCATCGATAAGAGCCGCACCCGCGAGTCGCGGGCGGCAGGCGGCTCGGGTCTGGGGCTGGCCATCAGCAAGCACATTGTGGAGGCCCACAAGTCCACTATCCGCGTACGCAGCGAGTTGGGCCAGGGCACAACGCTGGAGTTCAAGCTTCCCCGGCCCAAGGTGGAAGTGAGAAGTGAGAAGTGAGAAGTGAGAAACGATACGGGAGGTTGGGCCTAACAGGGCGTCATGCTTCGACTGCGGCTCCGCCTTCGTTCAGCATGACATTCCCCACTCACCTCCCACTTCTCGCCTCTCCTCCCTTGCCACCGCGCTAACCCCTACCTTTACGGCTTCTATGAAGCTGCCTGATTTCAACGACCTGATTCTGTTCGAAGACGAAGATTTCATCGTCATCAACAAGCCCCCGTTCCTGGCCACGCTCGACGAGCGGTTTGGCGGGGCCCCTAATATTCTGCGCCTGGCCCGCGAGCACCACGACGACATCCAAGCCTGCCACCGCCTCGATAAGGAAACCAGTGGGGCGCTGGCGCTGGCCAAAAACCCAGCTGCCTACCGCCACCTGGCCATGCAGTTCGAAGACCGGCAGGTGCGTAAGGTGTACCACGCCGTGGCCTGGGGCGTGCATCACTACGACGGCCTGCGCGTCGACCGAAGCATCGAAACTACCACCAAGGGCAAGGCCCGGCTGGCCTACAAGGGCAAGCCGGCCGTGACGCTGGTGCGCACGCTGGAGCCCTTCGCCCGCCACACGCTACTCGAATGCCAGCCCATTACGGGCCGCATGCACCAGATTCGGCTGCACCTGGCCTATTTGCAGGCCCCCATCGTGGGCGACAGCATGTACGGCGGCGACGATTTCTTCCTATCCACGCTCAAGAAGAAGTTCAATGTGAAGCAGGGCGAAGAGGAGCAACCATTCATCAAGCGTTTCGCCCTGCACGCCGCCCAACTCACCTTCGCCCGCCTCAATGGCGAGCCGGTGACGGTAGAAGCCCCCTACCCCAAGGACTTTCGGGTGCTGGTGGAAAATATGCGGCAGTACCTCTAGGAGATGAAAATGCAGAAAGACCGTCTTTCTGTTGCATTGCTCGGCCACCTAGACCCTCCTTTCCAACTGCCTGCCAGACAATTATTAAGCTCTTGGTTTGAATATTCGCCGAAAGGCGGTAACTTTGTGTCCGTTTTCCCCGAACTGTGTTCGGCTTCTTCTTCATTTTCAAACGTTTATCCTCCTCCCAATGGATCATCTGAGCTTCAAGACGGTGTCCGTCAACAAAGCCAACGCCAACAAGGGCTGGGTTGTGGTTGACGCCGCCGACGCCAATTTGGGTCGGTTGTGCAGCCAGGTTGCCAACATTCTGCGTGGCAAGCACAAGCCCTCCTTCACGCCCAACTCGGACTGTGGCGACAATGTCATCGTCATCAACTCGGACAACCTGCGGGTAACGGGCAAGAAGATGACCGACAAAATCTACGTAACGCACTCGGGCTATCCCGGCGGACAGAAGCGCATCAACCTGCGCGACAAGAAAGCCAAGAACTCGACCCGCGTGATCGAGCACGCCGTACGTGGTATGCTGCAGGGCAACCGGCTGGGCGCGGAGCAATTCCGTAACCTGTTCGTGTACGCTGGCACCGAGCACCCGCACGAGGCGCAGCAGCCTAAAACCGTTTCTTTCTCGCATCTGTAAGCCGCAAACCGGCTCCTTTTTTCTCTAACTCTTCACTTAATGGAAATCTCCAATACCTCTGGTAGAAGAAAAACCTCGGTGGCCCGCATTTACATGCAGGCCGGGCAAGGGAATATCACTATCAACGGCCGGGAAATGAAAGCCTATTTCGGCAACGAACTCCTGGAAAACATCGTGAACCAGCCTTTGGCGACGGTCGAGCAAGTCGGCCAGTACGACATCAAGGTGAACGTGCGCGGTGGTGGCATTTCGGCCCAGGCCGAAGCCATCCGCCTGGCCATCTCCAAAGCCCTCGTGGGTGAAAACGCTGAGGTTCGGCCCGCCCTGAAGAAGGAAGGCTTCCTGACCCGCGACCCGCGCATGGTGGAACGTAAGAAATTCGGTAAGCGTAAGGCTCGTCGTTCGTTCCAGTTCTCGAAACGCTAATCTTCCAGAGGAACCCTATCATGGCCCAGACTACCACTTATAAAGAATTGCTGGACGCCGGTTCGCATTTTGGTCACCTCACCCGCAAGTGGGACCCCAAAATGGCTCCGTACATCTTCATGGAGAAGAACGGCATCCACATCATTGACCTGAACAAAACCCTGGCTTCGCTCGAACACGCGACGTCTGCTATTCGCAACATCGCGAAGAGCGGCCGTAAGATCATGTTCGTGGCTACCAAGAAGCAGGCCCAGGAAATTGTGACCGAGGAGGCTAAGCGCCTGCACATGCCCTACATCACCGATCGGTGGTTGGGTGGTCTGCTCACCAACTTCACCACCGTTCGCAAGTCGCTGAAGAAGATGAGCACTATCGACAAGATGGTGAAGGAAAACACGGCTTTCGCGGCCCTCGCTAAGCGCGAGCGGCTGATGCTGTCGCGCGAGCGGGAGAAGCTGGAGCGGGTGCTCGGTGGCATTGCCGACCTGAGCCGCTTGCCTTCGGCCCTGTTCGTGATTGACGTGAAGCGTGAGCACATTGCCGTAAAGGAAGCCCAGAAATTGGGTATCCCGGTATTCGCTATCTGCGACACCAACTCCAACCCCGAGTCGGTTCAGTTCCCGATTCCAGCCAACGACGACGCCTCGAAGTCTATCCAGCTCATCGTGGGCATCATGGGTAAGGCTATTGAAGAAGGTTTGTCGGAGCGCAAGGTTGACAAAGAGGACGCCGACAAGAAGCAAGCCGAAGAAGAAGGCATCAAGGAAAAGCTGGACGCCGAAGAATAGGCGACTTCGTAGAAGCTAGTAGTCAGGAGCTAGGAGATAGAATCAGAGGGAAACCGACTGGCCAATTCTAGCTCCTGGCTCCTGACTTTTTTGCTTCTACTTAATACCTCTTTCTTGCTGCTTCTTTTCTCCTTTATCTAATTTCAACACCCAGCTTTTAGCTCCGGGCTTTATCCTTTGCGATTCTGACTCCTAGCTTTTAGCTCCTAACTCCTAGAAACAAATGGCCGCAATTACCGCCGCTGACGTGAACAAGCTCCGCACCATGACTGGTGCAGGCATGATGGATTGCAAAAAAGCCCTCGTAGAAGCCGATGGCGACTTCGAGGTTGCCCGCGACTTGCTGCGCAAGCAGGGCCAGAAAATCGCTGACAAGCGTTCGGACAACGAAACGTCGGAAGGCGTGGTGCTGGCCGCCGTAAGCGAGGATGGCACCAACGGCAAGCTCGTATCGCTGGCTTGCGAAACCGAGCCGGTATCGAAGGTTCCCGATTTCAAGGAGTTGGCCCAGCGCATTCTGGCCACGGCCGTTAAAACCGACGCCGCCACTAAAGAGGAGCTGCTGGCTGCCAAGCAGGAGGATGACCGTCCGTTGCAAGACCACATCACCGACCTGATGGGCAAAATCGGCGAGAAGCTGGTGGTAACAGCTTACGAGAACATCACGGCCGAGAAAGTGGCCTCCTACATCCACTCCGACAACAAGAAGGGCGTACTGGTGGCCATGAAGAACGTAGGCGGTGCCGACGTTGCTACCGTGGGCCGCGACGTGGCCATGCAAATTGTTGCCATGAAGCCCGTTGCCCTCGATAAGGACGGCGTGGATTCGGCTACCATTGAGCGCGAAATCGAGATTGGTAAGGAGCAGGCCCGCGCCGACGGCAAGCCCGAAGCCATGCTGGAGAAAATTGCCCAGGGAAAGCTCAACAAGTTCTACAAAGAGAACACCCTGCTCAACCAGGAATTCGTGAAGGACAGCTCGATGACCATCGCCCAGCTACTCGACAAGACGAGTAAGGGCCTGACGGTTTCCGACTTCAAGCGCGTAGCTATTGTAGGCTAGGTCTTTGGGAGCTAGTGGCTGACAGCTTTTAGCCGTTAGCTTTCCGTTCAGAATTTGAAAAGGCCCCGCTGGCAATTTGCCGGCGGGGCCTTTTCTATGGTTCTTTGGGTATGGATGAGAATAGAAAGAATGCCTATCGGTACTTGCTGTACCAGTTTCTGATTGATATCAGAACTGCTCCGACTCCATCTCAACCCGAGCGTAGCGTCGAGCAATTTGCGCAACACAGTTATTATTCTGGAGCCGTAGCTTATCAACTCCACAACTTTGCATTAGCTGCCGCCACAGACTTTATCGGTTTTAATGAAGAAGCGTTTTGGGGAGGTCTGAATCATTTTAGGGTTTCGAACCCAATAGTTAGATATCAGCCATTACCGAAAGGTTTTTGACCAGCAACTGTTAGAAAGTGTAGACTGATTATTGCCCGCCCGCCCCTGCCAGGCCCGCACCCGCGCTACGGCGTTTTGGCGGATGTTGGCGTAGAATAGGCCGTAATCGGCGATGTGGAAGGAATGCCAGAGCTGGGGTTGGCCGGGCAGCAGGAAACGCGGGTAGCCCGAGGGCTTGGGCGGATGCACCCACAGTAGCCCTTGGTGAATTTTGGCATCGACTACGCCCACATCGAGCCGGTTGAAATCCTGCCCGACGCCGCCGCGGTTGAGGGCAGCGGGCGCGGCGAGGGTGTCGAGGGTCCAGGTGAGGGGGTTCACGGCCACGCCGTTCTGGAAAGGCGGGTAGTCGTTGCCCCAGGCCACCGTGTTCCAGGCCACGTAGCAGCCGGTTTGGGTGGAGTCGGCGCAGGGCCGCAGGGTTTGGTACTCGTCGGTTTTCACTTTGAAGCCGATGAGGTAGGCGGCTACGAGGCGCTGGCGGAGCGCGGGGTTGTTATCGAAGAACTCGTGCAGCAGGTGGGTGGCATGCACGGTGCCCTGGCTGTGGCCCGCGATGATGATGGGCCGGCCCTGGTTGTAGTGGTCGAGGTAGTATTGAAAAGCCGCTTTCACGTCACTGTAAGCCAGATCGAGGGCTTTCTGGCCATTGGTGCTCTGGTCATCCACGAAGAAGCTATAGAGCGTGGCCTGGCGGTAGCGGGGCGCGTATACCCGGGCCGCGGCGTTGAACGCGGAGGCCTGATTCCGAATCACGTCGTCGTCGGTGAACTGGTTGAGCCGGTTGTTGGCCAGGCTGGCGTTCCACTGCTTGCGCCAGTAGTACGTAGTCGGGTGCACGAAGAATACGTCGGCCGCGGCCGTGGCCTGCTGGTCGCGGAATGGCGTATTGCGCGGCACCGCATCGGCCGAATCGCGGCGGGTGGGCAGGGCAGCCCAACTGGCCGGCTGGCCGTAATCGGGCGCAACGGGCGTTTCGTATTGGCCAAAATCCTTGCTTGGCTTGATGATTTTCAGGCAGGAGCTGAGGCCAAGCAGGGCCACGGAAGTGAATAAGAGTAGGTGGTTGCGCATAGAGTAAGGTGCTTTGCGTGCTCACAGTACGCCTCCTCCGAGCTTAGTCGGTGAAGTTATTTTCGAGCAGTTTTTCCTGGCGCAGATACACAATCTTGAAGTTCTTATCGAAGCGCACGCGCACCTGGGCGGCAGTTTGCTGGCGCTTCTGGAGCGACTGGCGCAGAGCCGTGCTGTTCTCCACATAGGTAACCACCCGCGAGCCGTCGGCCACCGCGGGGCTCACCTGCAGGCTGCCGGGCTGGATGGTCGTCTGGCCCTCCAGAAACTCGGGAAAGTGGCTGCGCTCCAGCTCGGCGCTGATGGCGGCCGGGCTCGTGTTACGCATCAGGTAAAACCGCTCGACCTGGGGCGCAAAGTGGGCCGTGGCCGTGAAGGGTGCCGCCTGCAAATCGGCATAATAGCGCCGCAAAGCTCCTTCGACGCGGGTTTTTGCCTCATTCTCCGAAACTGCGGGCGCTTCGGCCGGCGCGGGTGCAGCGGCGGGTGGAGCTTCGGGTGTGGGAGCAGCCATCGTGGCTGTGTCGGAAGCCGGAGGAGCAGCTACCGGCGGCGCCACCGGCTCAACGCGGATAGTTTCGGGCGCGGCAATGGGCGGCAGCTCGATCTGCTCAGTTTGCGGGCCTTCGTCGGGACGAACGGCCACCGAGTCGGCGGCGGTGCGGGTGGCGCTGGTCAGGCGCTCCGAGTCGCGGTTATCCGTCATCAGATACACCACCAAAGCCAGTAGCAGCACGATGCCACCCACCACCAGCACCGTGGTCAGGGAGCTTTTGGGCGGTGCAGTATAGGCATCATCCTCCACGTATTCGACGGAATCGGCATCCGCGGCGGGCGGCACCGGGGGCAGAAACGAGTCGGCCGGGCCGGGCGAGGCGGCGGGGCGGCCAGCTTCGAAGGGGTGTGAGAATGGCGCTTCGGCAGTAGCGGGCGGGGCCGGGGTTACCGGCACCTCGGCCGCCGGGGCGTGAGTGATGGGCGGCAGCAGCGGCGCGAATTCGACAGGCGCAATGGTGGTAGGCTCGGGGGCCGGGGGCACTGCAGCGGCAGGTGGCGGCACGGGAGTCAGGGGCAGCAAGGACGGCCAGGTTTTCGGGCTGGCGGCGGTGGGCGGCTCCGGGAGGGGTGGCATGGGTTCCGGCACCGTGGGCAGCGCTACCTCAAACGGCTCCGGAGCGGGCGGTTCGGGGGCGCGGGGCGGCGTGGTATCGGCGAAAACGAGCTTTTGCTTCAGGGTCTGGAACTCCTCCGGGGTAATGGTACCAGCATCCAGCCACTCCTTCAGTTGGCGCAGGGTGTCAAGGGGGGAAGGGTCTTTTTCCATAAGGCAGAGCAGCGGGTGCGTGAATAGCGAAGGTTATTTGCGGTCGAGGTTGGTGAGGCGGGCGCGGCGGCGCTCCAGCTGGGCCTGCCGCAGTTCCAGCAGGCGGGCATTATCTAGCAGCTTCACCGAGTCTTCGGCCGATTTGAGCTTGTTATCGGCGTTTTGCTTATGCAGATCCTCGATTTTCTCAAGGTTCGACTTGGTATTGCTAGCCAGACTGAGGCGCTCCTTTTCGAGCTTATCCTTGTCTTTGCTTGCGGCGGCCAGCTCCTTTTCCGACTCGACAATCTGCTCGCGGTAGGCTTTCAGGCGGGCGGCGGCGCCGAAGCTCTGCACCATGGTGCGCAGGGCGCTGAACTCGCTGGTAGAAGCGGCCAAGAAGGCATCGGGCCCGGTGGCGGCCCACACCGACAGCTCCGACACCGTATCGGACGGGGCAATGATGGTCGAATAGAGGTCGAGCAGCTTGCCCGTCACGTTCGACATGGGGACCTGCTTGGCCGTGAGGTTGTCTTTTTTACCCACGCCAAACACCCCATCGCCCTTGAGCTTGATGTTGTAGGTGTCCTTAAGCCAGCTCTGCCAGAAATCGCGGGTCCAGTTGGCCGAGGCCTCGATTTCCACCTTTACGGCGTCGCGCTCACGGCGCTCAAAATTGACGCTGCCCGTGCGGGCCTCGTAGAGCTGGGCCCGCATCACAGTGGATACTGGCAGCAGGAGCAGCAGCGCAAGCAGAAAACGCATGAGGTTGGAAGTTGAAAGCATCGGAAAAAAAGCAGTTTACAGGTCGTGGCGGTCGAAAGCAGCCTGCAGATCCTGGCTCATGGCCGCAAAACGGGCCACGGCGGCCTGCACGAACTCCTCGTCGAGCAGCCGGTGGATATCTTCTTCGCCGGTCAGGTCCAGCTCGCTTACCTTATAGGTTTGCTCCAACGAGCCTTTTTCGAGCTTGATGAGGTACTTCCCATTCCAGCTGAAAAGCGTGATTTTGGCGTGCGGGTTGGGAATGATGGCGAGCTGGCGCATAAGTAACGGCAGGGGTAGTTGAACCCCGCAAAGATACGCGGTTGGCTGTCAGTTGTTAGTTGCCAGTTGTTGGTTGCCGGTTAAAGACACGTCATGCTGAGCGCAGCCGAAGCATCTCTACCGCTTCGTCGAACGACTGCTACGAAGCGGTAGAGATGCTTCGGCTGCGCTCAGCATGACGTTCTTTTGACTTTCTAAATAGCTTCTCCGCCCCTATCTGTTATACAGACACAATCACGTACAGCGACACGCTCGAAATCACCAGCCACAGCAGCACGCCCAGCGCGAACGGGCGGGGGCCAACTGATTTGATAGTTTTGAGCGACAGGCCCGCTCCAATGAAAAACAGCGTGACCACGAGCCCCAGCCGGGCCGCCTGCACCAGCCAGGGGCCCACGAGCCGGGTGGCGGGCACGTAGGTGTTGAGCAGCATGGCCCCGATGAAGCCCAGAATAAACCAGGGCAGCTTCACCTTTACGTCTTTCTGCTTGAAGAAATACGCCGTGCCCAGGGCCACCGGAATAATCCAGAGGGCGCGGGCCAGCTTGATGGTGGTAGCCACGCCCAGCGCCTCGGAGCCGTAGGCGGCCGCCGCGCCCACCACCGAGGAGGTATCGTGAATGGCAATGGCGCACCAAAGGCCGAACTGTTGTTGCGTCATGGCCAGCGCGTGGCCAATGGGCGGGAAGGCGAACAGGGCCACTGCATTCAGCACGAACACCGTACCCAGGGCCACCGACATTTCCTCATCTTTGGCCCCCACTACCGGGCCCACGGCGGCAATGGCCGAGCCCCCGCAGATGGCGGTGCCGCAGGAAATCAGGTGCGTGACCACCCGGCCCAGCTTCAGCCAGCGCCCCACCACGTAGCCCAGCGCCAGCGTGCCAAAAATGGAGGCTACCGTGAACAACAGGCCCTGCCGCCCGGCCTGCACCGCCGCGTGGGCGTTCAGGCCGAAGCCCAGCCCGATAACCGAGTATTGCAGCAGCTTGGCCGTATATTTTTTGGTGAAGGCCTGGAAGGGGTTGCCTACTGTTTGGGCCAGCACCAAACCCAGGGCCAGCGCTACCGGTGGCGAGGCCCAGGGCGTGAGGCAGAAGACCAGCAGCAACCCGAACACCACTTTCGGTAGCCAGTTTGCGGGGGCCGGTGGCGGGTTGGACCCCAGGGTTGGAGCGGCAGAAACAAGGGGAGCAGTTGGGGCAGCGGGCATGCAAGGGG
Organism: Hymenobacter amundsenii; assembly: GCF_002204745.1. Taxonomy (GTDB): domain Bacteria; phylum Bacteroidota; class Bacteroidia; order Cytophagales; family Hymenobacteraceae; genus Hymenobacter; species Hymenobacter amundsenii. Next base: position 7,713 of record NZ_NIRR01000015.1, on the reverse strand, counting down.
GCAGAAAATCAGCACCCAAAAGTACGGCCGCCCCACCCCGATGGATAATCTAAAATAGTTATCGGCTATTCCTTCAGGTTATACTGCTGCTGCACGAAGCGCAGGAACCGTTCGGCGGGCTTGGTTAGGGGCTGGCCCTGCACCCAAAGGGCCTCGAATTGTCGGGGCAGGCGCAGTCCGGCCACCGGTACTTCCTCCAGCAGCCCCGCCGCCAGCTCCCGCGTCAGGGCCCGGCGCGACACGAAGCCCAGGGCATCGGGAGCCGCTTCGAGGTAGGTTTTGATGGCTTCGGTGTTATCGAAGTAGAAGGCCACGCGCAGGTTGGCCAGCTTGATTTTCTGCTCCCGGAGCGCGAATTCCAGCACCTCCAGCGTGCCCGAGCCCCGCTCGCGCAGCACCAGCGGGTGGGCCAGGGCCTCGGCCAGCGGCAGCGGCACGGCGGGCGGACCGGCGGGCGTGGCCCGGCGCACAGCCACCAGCTCGTCGGCCAGCAGGGGCTCGTAGTGCAGGTCGCGGCTCTTAGCCCGCCCCTCCACGAACCCCAAGTCGAGCCGCCCCTGCAGCAACGCCTCGGCAATCTGCTCGGAGTTGGCGTTGAGCAGCGTGAGCTCCAGGCGCGGATAGCGGCGCTGGAAACCGGGCAGCAGCGCCGGCAGCTCGTACTGGGCCAGGGTGGTGCTGGCTCCCAGGCGCAGACGGCCGGCGGCCTCGCCGTGCAGCTCCTGAAGCTGATCGGTGAGTTGGGCGTGGAGTTGCGCCACTTCATCGGCGTGGGCCAGCAACAGGTGGCCGGCGTCGGTGAGGCTCACGCGGCCCGCGCGCCGCTCAAACAGGCGCTGGCCGTAGGTCGTTTCCAGCTCCCGCACGTGCTTGGTTACGGCGGGCTGGCTGATGTAGAGCTCCTGGGCCGCCTTGGTAAAGCTCAGGTGCCGGGCCACGGCCTGAAAAACGCGCAGTCGAAAATCGGACATGGGTGCAAGGTAGAATGATTGCAGAGACGTTACACCGGGAGTCTCGGTGCTGAACCCAGAACGGCGTAGGGTGCGGGGCTTGTCCCCGCCCGCCGTTGAACAGAACCGTCTGAACAGAACCGTTTTGGTAGCGCGAATGGCGGGTGGGGACATGCCCCGCCCCTACGCCGTTTTGGGTTCAGCACCGAGTCTTGGTTATCTTGCCCTCCGTTTCCACCCGAAATTCCCATGATGCACAAACCGATTTTAACTGCCCTACTCCTGCTACCGTTGGCGGCCGCGGCCCAGAATACCTACACGCCCGAACTGCTGATGAAACTTGGCCGCCTGGGCGAAATGCAGGTGTCGCCGGACCAGAAAACGGTGGCCTACACCATCACGCGCTATTCGCTGGCCGACAACAAAGGCCAGTCGGATATCTGGCTGGTGCCGGCCGGCGGCGGCGTGGCCCGGCAGCTCACCAATACGCCGGCCACGTCGGAAAACACGCTCAACTGGCGCGCCGATGGCAAGCTGACGTTTATGAGCGCCGAAGCCGGCTCGGATCAGCTGTACGTGATGAACGCCGACGGCTCGGGTAAGCAGCAGCTGAGCAGCTTTGGGGCCGAGGAAGGCGTGGCCAACCTCAAGTTCGCCCCCAAAGGCAACTTCATGCTCTACACCCAGGACGTGAAAGTGGGCAAATCGGTGCAGGATTGGTACCCCGACCTGCCCAAGGCCGACGCCAAAATCATCGACGACCTCAACTACCGCCACTGGAGTAGCTGGGATGATTTCAAGGTGTCGCACGTCTACTTCCAGCCCGTGGGAGCCGATGGCAAGCCCGTGGGGAGCGGCAAGGACGTGATGGCTGGTGAGAAGTTTGATGCGCCGTTGCAGCCGTTTGGTGGCTCCGAGCAGCTGGCATTTTCGCCCGACGGCTACGAGCTGGCCTACACCTCGCGCAAGCTTACGGGCAAGGCCGAAGCCGAAAGCACCAACTCCGACATCTACCTCTACGACATCCGCACGGGCCAGACACGCAACCTGAGCGAAGGCCTGGGCGGCTACGACACCGAGCCGGTTTTCTCGCCCGACGGCTCCCAGATTGCTTGGCTGAGCATGGCCACGCCCGGCTTCGAGTCGGACCGTAACGGCATTGTGGTGTATGATTTCAAGACCAAGAAGCGCCAGGACATAACGGCCAGCTCGGAGCAGGCGGCCGGCAACCTGCGCTGGAGCGCCGATGGTAAAAGCATCTATTTCGCCAGCGCCTTGGCCGGCACCCAGCAGATCTTCTCAGTGCCCGCCAAAGGCGGCAAGGTGAAGCAGCTAACCAAGGGCGCGTTCAACTACAACGGATTCGAGCTGGCGGGCAAGGACGCGGTTATCGTGAACAAAACCACCCAGGCCACGCCCGCCGACCTCGTGCGCGTGGACCTGAAATCGGGCCGCGAAACAGTGCTCACCAACATCAATCAGCAGGAACTGGCGGGCGTGAAAACCGGCCGGCTGGAGTCGCGGATGGTGACCACCACCGATGGCAAGCAGATGCAGGTGTACGTAACCTTCCCACCCGATTTCGACCCGGCCAAGAAGTACCCAACCCTACTGTATTGCCAGGGCGGCCCCCAGAGCCCGATTTCACAGAGCTTCTCCTTCCGCTGGAATTTCCAGCTTATGGCGGCCCAGGGCTACATTGTGGTGGCGCCCAACCGCCGCGGCCTGCCCGGCTTCGGCACCGAGTGGAACAACAGCATTTCGGGCGACTGGGGCGGCCAGCCCATCCGCGACTACATCTCGGCCATTGACGCCGTGAGCAAGGAGCCCTACGTGGACAAGGACCGGCGCGGCTGCGTGGGCGCCAGCTACGGTGGCTACTCGGTGTACCAACTGGCCGGCAAGCACGAGGGCCGTTTCAAAACGTTCATCGCCCACGCCGGCCTCTACAACCTCACCAGCTGGTACCCCAGCACCGAGGAAATGTTCTTCGCCAAACACGACATCGGCGGTGCGCCCTGGGAGACACCGCTCAACAAGAGCTACACCGAGTTCAACCCCCAGCAGTTCGCCCAGAACTGGGATACGCCCATCCTGGTCATCCACGGTGCCAAGGATTTCCGGGTGCCCGAGGGCCAGGGCATGGAGGCCTTCGGCACGGCCCAGCTGCGCGGCATCCCGAGCCGTTTCCTGTACTTCCCCAACGAGGGCCACTGGATTTCCAAGCCCCAGAACGCGGTGCTCTGGAACCGGGTGTTTTTTGAGTGGCTCGGCCGCACACTGAAGCCCGAAGGTTCGGCGCAACGGTAGGTTGCCCGTTTGTTATCGAAGTTGTTTAGAAAGCCAAAAAAACGTCATGCCGAAGCATGACGAGCTCATTAATACCACAGCGTTTCTAAACAGCTTCATCAACTCCAGGCCCGCCGACGCTGATGTGTCGGCGGGCTTTTTTTCGGCTGATTCGGAAGTACCGGCACTATTAGCGGTTGACAGCATCGGGCAAGGCAACCCGGGGGCTCTATCTTGGTCCCTGGTTCCCGAATCATTCTCTCCCGCATGAAACAACTCGTACTTCTTCTGGCGCTGCTGACCGGGGCCCTCAGCCTCCGCGCCACGCCGCTCACGTTTCGGGTCGATATGCGCCAGCAGACCGTTCCGGCCACCGGGGTGCACGTGGCGGGCACCTTCCAGCGTGCCGCCGGTTTCCCCACCGACTGGGACCCGGCCACAACGGCCCTTACCGACCCCGACGGGGATAAAGTATACGAGCTGACGGTGAACATACCGTCCGGCACCTACCGCTACAAATTCATTAATGGCAACGCCTGGGGCGGGGCCGAGCCCGTGCCGGCTACCTGCGGCCAGGACGACGGCGGCGGCAACTACAACCGCATGGTGACGGTGGGCTCCGCGGCCTTGCGCCTGCCGGCTATTGCCTTCAACGGCTGTGCTACCCGCCTGCGCTTTGTAGTAAACATGCAGGGCCAGACGGTTTCGGCCGCCGGAATCCATGTGGCCGGCAACTTCCAGGCCCTGGCCGGCTATGCCACCGACTGGGACCCGGCCGCCACCAAGCTCACCGACGACAACGCCGACGGCGTGTACGAAGCCGAAGTACAGCTGCCCGCCCCCGGCCGCTTCCAGTACAAGTTTATCAATGGCGACACCTGGGCCGGGGCCGAAATCGTGCCGGCCGCCTGCGGCCAGGATGATGGCAGCGGCAACCGTAACCGCACCGTCGATGCCCTGCAGGATGCCAACGTGGTCGGGCCGGTATGCTTCAGCAGCTGCGCCAGCTGCGGAGCTTCGCCCACCAATTATGCTACCCACTGGTGGAACGACGCGGTGTTTTACGAGGTGTTCGTGCGCAGCTTCTACGACAGCAACGGCGACGGCAAGGGCGACTTCAAGGGCCTGATGCAGAAGCTCGACTACCTCAACGACGGCGACCCGGCCACCACCACCGACCTGGGCGTAACGGCCCTGTGGCTGATGCCCATGATGGAGTCGCCGAGCTACCACGGCTACGACGTGACCAACTACCAGGCCACCGAGCCCGACTACGGCACGATGGCCGAGTTTGAGGCGTTCATGGCCGCCGCCCACGCCCGGGGCATCAAAGTAATTATTGATCTGGTGCTGAATCATTCTTCCGAGCAGCACCCCTGGTTTACCCAGGCGGCCAGCAGCGCCACTAGCCCCTACCGCGACTGGTACCGGTGGTCGGCCACCAACCCGGGCTACTCCGGGCCCTGGGGCCAGCCGACAGTATGGCACCCGCGCAATGGCAGCTACTACTACGGTGTTTTCTGGAGCGGCATGCCCGACCTTAACTGGAACAACCCCGACCTGAAAAAGACCATGTGGGACGCCACCCGCTTCTGGCTGAACAAGGGCGTAGACGGCTACCGCCTCGACGCCGTGAAATACCTCGATGAAAACGGCCCGACCCTGGAAGACACCCCTGCTACCCTCGACCTGCTTCACGAGTTCAATGGAGTAGTGAAGCAGGCCAACGCCAACGCCTTTACTGTGGGCGAGGCTTGGTCGAAAACCCCGGCCGTGCTGCCCTACGTGACCAACGACCGGCTGGACGTGTGCTTCGAATTCGATCTGGCTGAAGCCATCGTGAATGGGGTTAGCTCGGGTAGCGCGGCCGGGCTGCGCAGCCAGCTGCAGCTGGTAGACGCCACCTACCCCAAGCTCCAGTACGCCACCTTCCTCACCAACCACGACCAGAACCGGGTGCTGGGCCAGCTCGGCGGCAACCTGGCCCGCATGAAGCAGGCGGCCGCCCTCTACCTCTCCATGCCCGGCGTGCCCTTCCTGTACTACGGCGAGGAAGTGGGCCTGCTCGGCAGCGGGACCGATGAGGAAAAGCGCAAGCCCATGCAGTGGACGGCGGGTACCAACGCCGGTTTCAGCACCGGCACGCCCTGGCGCGGCCTCAACAGCAACTACGCCCAGTTCAACGTGGCCACCCAGGCCGCCGACCCGGCTTCGCTGCTCAACCACTACAAAAAGCTGATTGCTCTGCGCACCACCCACGAAACCCTGCGCAAGGGCTACCTGCTGCCCGTAACCACCACCGGCACCAGCCTGCTGAGCTACACCCGCGTGTACGGTACGGAGGCTGTCGTGGTAGCCGCCAACCTAGGCGGCAGTGCCATCAGTCAGCCGACGCTTTCGTTGCCGCTTTCCTCTCTGCCTGCCGGTAGTTACTTGGTAACGGAGCTGTATTCGGGCCAAACGGCCGGCACGCTCACGCTCGATGCCCAGGGCGGTTTCAGCAATTGGCAGCCCACGACCCTTAGGGCCTTGAGCGCCAATGCCACCTGGCTGTTGCGCCTCACGCCCCAAACCGTTACCAGCACCCAAACGGCCCGCCAGCTTTCGGCCCAGCTCTACCCCAACCCTGCCCGCCAGCAGGCCCAGGTGGTGGTAGCCGATCCGGCCGGCCGCACCGCCGTTACCGTATTCGACCTGCGCGGCCAGCTCCGCCAGCAGGCCACCTTCAGCGGCTCCCGCTACCAGCTCGACACCAGCTCCTGGCCCGCCGGCACCTACCTGGTGCGGGTGCAGTCGGGGAAGCGCACCACGGTGCAACGGCTGGTGGTCGTGCCGTAGGCAGCTTGCCCCTGGCGCTTAAGTCCCGGAATGTTAGCTTGCTCATCTGACCGCCGTTAACTGCCAACCCCGCTCCGATGCCGCCTACTGCCGCGCCCACCGCAACTGCCGCCTTTCCGAAAGCCGTGCCCTTTATTATCGGCAACGAGGTGGCCGAGCGGTTCAGCTACTATGGCATGCGGGCCATTCTGCCCACGTTTCTGGTGGCTCAGTTCTTCAACCCCGCCCACAACCCGGCCCTGACGGCCGCCGCCGAGGCCCGGGCCAACGACTTGGTGCATTCGTTCGCGGCCCTGGGCTACGCGCTGCCGGTGGTGGGCGCGCTGCTGGCCGATTGGGTGCTGGGCAAATACCGCGTCATTCTCTGGCTCTCGGTGCTCTACTGCGGCGGGCACGCACTGCTGGCCGCTTTTCATGATGAGCTGGTCGGCTTTCGGCTGGGCTTGCTGGTAGTGGCCGTGGGCATGGGCGGCATTAAATCGAGCGTCACGGCTAACTTGGGCGACCAGTTCGGCCCCGCCAACGCCCATTTGCTGCCCAAAGCCTACGGCTGGTTTCAGCTCAGCATCGATGTGGGCGCGGCTCTGTCCACGTTTTTCATTCCGGAGTTGTATGCCCGCTACGGGGCGGCCGTGGCGTTCGGGGTGCCGGGGCTGCTGATGGGCGCGGCTGCCCTCACGTTCTGGCTGGGGCGGCGGCACTACGTGCGGGTGCCGCCCACCGGCCTGCGGGCGGGTCTGCGTCAGACGCTCGGGGCCGGTGAGGGCCGGGCGGCCCTGCGCCGGGTGGGTGTGGTATTTCTGTTCATTCCGGTGGTCTGGGCGCTTTATGACCAGAGCGTGTCGGAGTGGGTGTTGCAGGCGGCCCACCTGAACCGGGAGCTGTGGCCCGGCTACGCCCCGCGGCCCGAGCAGCTCCAGATTCTGGGCATCGTGTTCGGCATCGGCCTCAACCCGCTGCTCACCTACCGCATCTACCCGGCCCTGGAGCGGCGCGGGCTGCGGGCTACGCCGTTGCGGCGCATGGGTGCGGGCATGGTGTTCGTGGCCATCTCGATGGTGGTTATTGCCGGTATTCAGCGCAGCCTCGACGCGGGCGGCAGTCCTTCGGTGTGGTGGCAGGTGCTGGCCTACTTCGTGGTGGCCGGCGGCACGCTCATGGTGGCCGTCACGGGCCTGGAGTACGCCTACACCCACGCGCCCCCGGCCCTCAAAAGCTTCACCACCTCGTTATGGCTGCTCACCATCGCGGGCGGCAACTTCTTTCTGGCCTTGATGAACAGCAGCATTGCCGGCGGCGGCTTTTTCGCCCGCTTCCAGGGAGCCGATTACTACTGGTTTTTCGTGGGCCTGATGGCCGTGAACGTCACACTGTTTGCCCTGGTGGCTTCGCGGCTGACGGAGCGCGTGTTCGTAGGCGGCGCGGCGAGTCCGGCAGGAGCAGCAGAGTTGTTAGAATAGCGGTAATACCACAGGGAGAAAGTGAGGTGGTCAGGTAAATGTGGACAGAATAGGGTCTTATCTTTCGAATGTCATGAAAGGACAGCCCCCAACCTCCTAAACGTCGGCGTTATGATGCCGCCTTCCGCGCTGAGGCGCTGCGTCTGGCGGGCGAGAGCCGCTCGACCCAGGCCGCG
>NZ_NIRR01000014.1 GCF_002204745.1 Hymenobacter amundsenii | reverse complement strand
CGTGCTGGCGCAGGGCGTGGCGGGCGGCCCGGTGCAGCTGGTGTCGTCGCCGCCCCAGCAACTGCTCTTGCTGGCGCAGCTGGGCCCGGGGCGCGGTAGCCGCCGCCCTGATGCGCTCATGCAGCGCCTCGCGGTGGTCCTGGAGCTGGCTCTGCACGGCGCGCTGGGCCAAGCGCAGGCGGCGCCGCAGCTGGGCCGCCGCCGCCTGCACCTGCTGCTGGGCCATTTCCCGGATGCGGCCCCCGTAGCCTTCCAACGCCGCTTCGAGGCGCGCCAGCCGTTCGATGAGGTAGGCAGCCACGGCGGTCGGCGTTTTCAGGGCCAGGTGGGCGGTCAGGTCGATGACGGCCTCGTCGCGCTCGTGGCCGATGCCCGTGAGCACGGGCAGCGGAAACGCCCCCACGGCCGCCGCCAGCCCGAAATCATCAAAAGCCAGCAAATCGGCCTTCGAGCCCCCGCCCCGGATAATAACCACGGCCTCGAACTGGGCCCGGCGGGGCCGGATGGCGTCGAGGGCGGCCCGGATGCTGGCCGGAGCCCCCTCGCCCTGCATGGTGGCCGGAAACAGCGTCAGCGCGAAATCGTAGGGCGCTTCCTGAAGCTGCTGCACGAAATCCTGCCAGCCCGCCGCCGTGGCCGACGAAATAACCGCCACCCGCTGCACCCCCAGGGGCAGCGCCAGCCGCCGCTGCCGCTCCAGCAGGTCGTCGGCGGCCAAGCGGCGTAGCGTTTCAAGCCGCTGCCGGGCCAAATCGCCCACGGTGTACGTGGGGTCGAGGGCCAGTACATCGAGGCTCAGGCCGTACTGCTCGTGGAACTTGATCTGCACCCGGAGCATAATTTTGAGCCCCGGCCGCAACGTGAGGCCGGTTTGCTGCTCGAACGCCGTTGCCAGCTGCTGGTAGCGCTGGCTCCAGATGGTGGCCCGGGCCTGGGCCTTGAGCGTGGCCCCGCGGGCGGTGGTGTGCTGGTCGGTGAGGGTGAGGTAGCAGTGCGCCCCCACGGTGCGGGGCAGCGTGAGGTCGGAGATTTCGGCTACCACCCAGTAGGAGTCGGCGAACCGCTCACTCAGCGTCTGGCGCACCCGGGCCAGCAACTCGCTGAGCGGCAGCGCGGCGGGGGGCAAAGCCGCCCCAGTAGGCGACGAGGAAGGGGAAGAAAGGCCCGGCTCGGGGCGACGGTTGTACAAGGGCATCAGGCCCGCAAGTTACGCAGCCGCGCGGGGAGGTAGCACCACAAAACCGGTGGCCCCCGGGAATGCTGACCGGGAGCCGGGGCGGTTAGAACAGTGGTGAGTTCCGGGCGGCGCCGCCCCCGCGAAATTGTTGTCCGTCCAATGCTTGGGTAGCCCGTTGTACGCCATGCCTTGCGTTAGTAGTGATTCACTGAAAAACGATTTGCCCCTTATTTGGTAGATTTACTTTCCCACACGTCCACCTTTCCTCCTGTTTTATGAAAAGAAATAACAACCTGACATTAGCTGCGGTGGCTGCGGCCGGCCTGTCGCTGGCCAGCTGTGCTTCGAGCAAGCCGGCTATGCCCACCGCAGAGTCGACTACCACCGATGCCGCGCCCATGATGGCTGCCGACCCCACGGGTACCGGCCTGAACGTGGCCAACGTGAACCGGTCGGCCGACCCCTGCAACGATTTCTTTGAGTTTGCCTCGGGTAACTGGCTCAAAAACAACCCCATCCCGGACGCCGAGGTGCGCTGGGGCTCCTTCAACGAGCTATCCGACAAGAACAACGCCGTTATGCGTCAGATTCTCGACGAGTCGGCGGCCAACACTTCTGCCGCCAAGGGCTCGAACGCCCAGAAAGTGGGCGACTTCTACGCCTCAGCCATGGACTCGATGGGCATTGAGCGGGCGGGCCTCAAGTACCTGCAGCCCGAGCTCGACCGCATCAGCAAGCTCAAAACCCTGCGCGATGTGCAGGCCGAGCTGCCCCACCAGGCCCGCATCCAGACCGGCGCGTTCTTCAACGAGTACGTGGGCCAGGATGAGAAGAAGAGCGACGAGTACGCCGTGAACCTGGGCCAGGGCGGCCTGAGCCTGCCCGACCGTGACTACTACCTCAAGGACGATGCCCGCTCGAAAGGCATCCGGACGGCTTACACGACCTACCTGACCAACACCTTTAAGATGTTGGGCGACAACGAGAGCACGGCCGCCAAAAATGCCGCCGCCGTGCTGGCGCTCGAAACCAAGCTGGCCAAGGCCAGCAAGAGCCGCGTGGCTCTGCGCGACCCGCAGGCCAACTACCACAAAATGACGGTAGTGGAGGCCAACAAGCAGTACCCCAACCTCGCCCTGCCCGCCAGCCTCAAAGCCATAGGCCTGGGCGCGGCTCAGCAGGTGATTGTGGGACAGCCTGAGTTTTTCAAGGAGCTAAACAGCGTCATGAAAACGGCGTCGGTGAACGACCTCAAAACCTACATGCGCTGGCATCTGGTGTCGTCGGTTGCTTCGGCGCTGCCCAAGGCCTACGGCGACGAGCAGTTCCGCTTCTCCCAGATCCTGACCGGCGCCAAGCGCCAGCAGCCCCGCTGGAAGCGCATGTTGCGCTCGACCGACGGCGCGTTGGGCGAGGCTTTCGGGCAGGTATACGTCGAGAAAGCCTTCACCCCCGATACCAAGGCGAAGGCCCTGGTGATGGTGAGCAACATTAAGGCGGCCATGGGCGAGCACATTCAGCAACTCGACTGGATGAGCGCCACTACCAAAACGGAGGCCCTGAAGAAGCTGGCTGCCTTCACCGTTAAAATCGGTTATCCTGATAAGTGGAAGGATTATTCGGCCCTCAATATCTCGCGCGATTCGTACCTGCAGAACGTGCTGGCGTCCCGCGAGTGGGAAGCCAAGGATAACGTGAGCAAGTTCGGCAAGCCGATTGACCGCCAGGAGTGGGGCATGACGCCGCCCACGGTGAATGCCTACTACAACCCGAGCATGAACGAAATCGTGTTCCCGGCCGGCATTATGCAGCCACCCTTCTTCGACCCGAACGCCGACGACGCCGTGAATTACGGTGGCATGGGCGCGGTTATCGGTCACGAAATCACCCACGGCTTCGACGACCAGGGCCGCCAGTACGACGCCCAGGGCAACCTGCGCGACTGGTGGACCAAGGAGGACGCCGACAAGTTCCAGCAGCGCGCCGACATGGTCGACAAGCAGTATTCGGCCTTCTCACCCCTCGATTCGGTGTACGTGAACGGCAAGCTGACCATGGGCGAAAACCTGGCCGACTTCGGTGGGCTGGCCCTGGCTTACTCGGCTCTGCAGAAAGCCAACGCTGGTAAAAACGTGCCCAAGTACGACGGCTTCACGCCCGAGCAGCGCTTCTTCCTGGCCTGGGCGCAGGTATGGCGCACCAATGCCCGCCCCGAGTATCTGCGCCAGCAAGTTATGACTGACCCGCACTCCCCGGCCCAGTACCGCACCGTGGGGCCGCTCATGAACATGCCCGAGTTCTTTGAGGCCTTCGGCTGCAAGGAAAACGCCAAAATGATGCGCGCCGAAACCGACCGGGCCCGCATCTGGTAGGTTTACCTGCCTGAAGCACAAAAAAGCGGCCCGCATCTTTGCGGGCCGCTTTTTTGTGCTCAAGTGCTTCCGTTTTCGGGTCAGTTGCCGGTAAATCGCGTACTTACGGCAACCTCGCCTTGCCCTTACGTATGCTTTCTTTCGCTCGAACTCTAGGATTAGGGTTGCTATTGGCCGCCACAGTGGGCTGCCGGCCCGACACCCCCGCCACGGGGACGGCCAGCATGCCGCCGCCCGCCGCCGCCATGCCCGCCCCACCAGCTTCTTCCACCGATACGCCCGCTTCGGCCTCGCCACTTACCGCCCCCGATACGGCCCTGGTACAGAAAATCCGCAGCCCCCGCCGGGGCGATGTGTACGTGGTGGCCTACCAGCCAGCCGGTAGCTTGGAGGAGCGCTACTTCTTCTACCGCGTTAGTAAAGCCGGCCCGAAATCGGTCGATTTGCTGCCCGCCCGCCAGGAGTCAACCGACCCGCAGGCCGACGTCAGTGCCGCCGGCTTCTTCACCGATAAGGCCCTGACTTACACCCGCGCCGAAGCCCTGGAGCTGATGCAGGAGCAGCCCGGCGATGTGCAGCATACGCACCTCATCCGCATCCGGCGGGAAAGCGAGGTGATGAAATAGGGCGGTGGTATTCTGGCGGCTGAATTACACCGTAGGGCAGCAGTTTACAACATACTTGGAATCAATCATACTGTCATGTTGAGCCTGTCGAAGCATCTGCACCGCTTCGTAGCAATCGTTCAACTTGACGTTCTTTTGACTTCGTAAACAGCTTTAGGGCCCTCAAGGCATCAAATCACCACGAGAGCATCAAAAAGTGTGGGGCAGTTGGGGGAGGCCGCTTCTCCGGCTACCTTGGGAAGCCGTAGCTGTCGGCAAAGACCATGACCCAACCACCTGCTGCTTCCACTCCTGACCGCCTAGCTGGGGGCTACCAACTAAAGATTCATCTGCTCGGCATCAGCCCGCAAATCAGCCGGCGCGTGTTGGTGCGGGGCGACACTACCCTGGCCGAGCTGCATCATATTTTCCAGGTAGCGATGGGCTGGGAGAACTGGCACCTGCACTGCTTTCACTTGTGGGGCAAGGACTACGGCCTGAGCTACGCAGGCGGCACATGGTACGCCGATGACGCCCGGCGAGTCCACTTGGGCGATTTCCCGTGGCGGGTCAATGATAAGTTCACCTATACCTATGACTTCGGTGACTACTGGCAGCACCAGGTACGGGTCGAGAAAGTGCTGCCTGCAACAGCAGTCCCCACCGGGCCGGTGTGTCTGAGTGGCCGCCGCGCCTGCCCGCCGGAAGAAGTGGGCGGCCCCCGCGGCTATGACCAGCGCACGCTCGACCAGTTCAGCTGGGCCTACGAAGCGCATGACCGTTTACTGGCCGGCGAGGATATCCGAGAGGACGACGTACCGACCTGGTTCTGGACCTATCGGCCGGAACACTTCGACAAAGACCAGGTTAACCAGAAACTAGCCAAACTGTATCAACTAAAGGGTAATCCCGATTTTCTACTTTCGCAGGGCGGTTACGACTATTTCTTCGCGGATTTAATCTCCTGAAATTTGTATCAAGAAAACCAAGTGGTTTTCTTGATACAGCCCAGGTAGCTTTGCGCCATGCAACAGGCCGTTATTTTCGTGCGCGTCTCCAAAAAGGAGCAGGACTACCAGCGGCAGGTGGAGGACCTGCGCGCTGTGGCCCAGAGTCAGGCCGTGCAGGTGGTGGCCGAGATTTCGGAGAAGATTAGCGGCGCCAAACGGAATCAGGATCGGGAGGGCATCCAGCAGTTGCTGGAACTGAGCCGCCGGGGCGCCATCCAGAAAGTATTGGTGAGCGAAGTCTCGCGTTTGGGCCGCTCCACCGTGGAAGTGCTGCAAATCGTCGAGGAGTTGACGCAGCTGGGCGTCAGTATCTACGTCCAAAACTTTGGGATTGAAACGCTCAAAAACGGCAAACGTAATCCCGTCGCCCAGTTCATGTTCACGCTGCTGGCCGAATTTGCCCGCCTGGAGCGCGAGACCCTGCGCGAGCGCATCCTCTCGGGCATGGACGAGGCGCGGCGGCAAGGCGTCACGATTGGCCGCCCGGTGGGCGCGAAGGAAGACAAAGCCGTCTTTCTGAAAAAGTATGCCGCCGTCGCCCGGCAGCTGCGCGCGGGCCTGAGCGTGCGCAAAACGGCAAAGCTGTGCGACGTGGCCATCAACACGGTTCGTAAAGTGAAGGCCTTGCTGTAATCCTTAAATCCCTTGATGTCATGAACTTCAAACTACAATTGGTGGCGTGCCTGTCGGAAGGCGAAGAGCCCCTGCTCGAAGACGTGTTCACCTGGAGCCGGGAGGACCTGAGCTTAGCTAGCGTGGGCCTAACGCTGGCCGAATCGAAGGAGCTGCTGCAGCGCATTCAGCAAACGATGATTGGGCAGCAGATAACGACGCACCTGCAGGCGCACCAGCCCAGCGGGTTGCGCAAGAAAGGCAGCTACCCGCTCCAGTTGAAAACCTTATTCGGCAACGTCACGGTCGATAGCCCGCGCTACTACTTGCCACCCACCGAGGCCGGACCGAAGACCTTCAGTCCCCTGCAGCACCTGTTTCCGCAGCACGTGACGCCGGAGTTGCTGTACCTGGAAACCAAGTGGGCCAGCCTGATTCCCTACCAGAAAACGGCCGATTTGCTCCACGACGTGCTGCCCCTGAGTGCGAAGCTCACAGGCACGACCATCCAGCAGCACCTGCACGCCGTGGTCGAGGCGCAGGAACGGCAGCTGCCGCAGGAAGTGGCCCCTTTTCACGGCGTTTGCCAGCGCGACCGCGAGGCCTTGCCGTGCCCGCCCCACCCGCTGGTGGTCGGCCTCGACGGTGGCTACGTCCGGCACTGGCATAAAAAAGGCTGTTTCGAGGTGATTGCGGGCAAAAGCATTCCCGCCGAAGGGGCTGCCAAATGCTTCGGTTTCGTGCAGGAGGTCGATGCCAAGCCGCGCCGACGGGTGTTCGAGGTGCTGCGTTCGCAGGGGCTGCAGGCCAATCAAGCAGTGGAATTTTTCACGGACGGCGCCGCGGTGCTGCGGTCGCTGACCAGCTACCTGAGTGCGGAGTCCACCCACATCCTGGACTGGTTTCACCTGACCATGCGCCTGACGGTACTGCGGCAGTACGCGCTGGGCGTGGTCCAGGTCGATGCGGCCGGTGGCAAAGCGCTGCAGGACCGTTTGCATAGCATCAAGTGGCACCTCTGGCACGGCAACGCGGAACGAGCGGTGGAAAAAATCAGGGATCTGGACGATATCCTGGCCACGCATCAAGACGACCCGCTGGTGGCCAAGAAATATGGTAAGCTGAAGCCGTTGAGCAGATTAATTGCTGATTTCCAGACGTATGTAGAGCAAAACAGCAGCTTCATCGTGGACTACTCCGAGCGGCATCACTACGGCGAACGGGTGTCTACGGGCTTTGTGGAGTCGGCCGTGAACCAGGTGCTGGCCAAGCGAATGGTGAAGCGACAGCAGATGCAGTGGACCAAAAAGGGCGCGCATCTGCTCGTACAGGCCCGCACCAAGGTGCTCAACGAGGAATGGGAAGACTGTTTCCGACAGCAGTATCCGGGCTTTCGGTCAGTGCCAGCGGAACCGATGCAGATGGCCGCTTAGCCCAAGTGCCCCACACTTTTTGATGCTCTCAATCACCACTGCCCCATTTTACCTTACCTCAGCACTTTTACTTTAATGTCTACGTCGGTGGTGGGCCAGTTATCGGTGCCCACGGGCTCGTTGGCTATTTTGTCGATAACGTCGAGGCCTTCTACCACCTCGCCGAATACGGTGTACTGGCCGTCGAGGCCCGGGACGCCGCCCAGGGTGGCATAGGTTTGCACCTGATCGGGAGTAAGGGGCCGGCCGGCGTTGGCCCGGGCCTGAGCGGGCGGCATTTTCTCGCCCTGCACAATGTAGAAATCATTGTTAGAAGAGAGCCGGTCGGGGTTCATTTCGCCATCGTAGCGGGCCATGGCCAGGGCCCCGCGCTTATGGAAGTGCCCGGGTCGGATTTCGGGCGGCAGCCGGTAGCTGTGCAGGGCAATGGTGCGCCGCTCCGAGCCCCCGCCCTGCACAACCAGCCCCTTCACCACCCGGTTAAACACCGACTCGTCGAACACCCCCTTGCGGGCCAGCAGCAGGAAATTGGCCGTGTGGATGGGCGTATCGTCGTAGAGGCGGATGCGCATGTTGCCCAGCCGGGTTTGCAGCAGCACCTCGTGGCCGGGGTACTGGCGGCCGTAGGCCAGCAGCAGCCGGGCGGCGTTCGAATCGGCCAGCGCCATCAGGTCGGGGCCGGGCACTGGGGGCGGCGGGGGGGGCGTGGCGGCAGTATCTTCGGACGGCTGCTGGTTACAGGCGGGTAGCGCCAACGCCAACAGGGGCAGCAGCGGCAGGCAAAGAAATCGAAACTTCATAGCAAAAGGTGGGCAGGGAGTCGGAAAACGAAAAAGGGGCAGCTCGGCCCTATGGCCGCGCTGCCCCTTAAAGGTAAAAACCGAAAGCCGAACTGGCCGCGGTGCCTATGGCTACCAGCCCGAACCGGCGGGGGAGCCCCAGCTGTCGTCGGCCTTCTTCTTGGCCTTGGCAGGCTTGGCTTTTTCTTTGGTAGCGGGTCCGTCGGCGGGCTTCACTTTAGTCTTGACTTTGGTGGGCGCGGCCGGAGCCGGCGTCGGCGCGGCCGCCACCGGCGTTGCGGCCGGGGCTACTGTCTTTTTCGCCTCCATATCGGCCGAGAAGGTGGGCATTTCGCGGGCCGCATTGATAAGGTCGCGGCGGGCTTCGGCCTTCATGGGCTCCAGGGCCAGCAGGTTTTTCTGGTCTACGAGCACGTTTTCCTTCCAGGCGCTCAGTTCGTTGTCGAGCTTGTCCTTATCGGCTTTCGAAAACGGGCGCTTCAGCAGCTTGTCGAGGTTAGGCGAGCCGGCCTCTTTCCAGGCCGTCATCCACATCGAGGCCACCAACGTCGGGGCCAGCTTCATCCGGAAGGCCACCATACCGCCTACTTTTTCGTGGTAGGAAGCAGCAAAGTCGTCGGAGTAGGCCCGCTGGGTGCGCCCGTATTTGTGGCTGAATACGTACTTGGTTTGGGGCGTGTAGTTGCGGGTCACGTCCTCCTCAAAATCGAAGGTGGCACCCAAAAAGCCGTACGACTCCTGCACCACCTGCCAGACGTCGGAAAGCGCATCTTTCTGGTAGCGGCCCGGTTCGTTGTGGAGCTTGTACTTGCCAATAAACCGCTCGGGTAGCTTGCTTTCCCAAAGCGCCAGCAGCCCTTCCTGCTTGCTGAGCTGGCCATTGTAGTTCTCGGTGGTACGCAGCGGCACGTAGGCATCGGCCGCGTAGTGGCTCAAGTCGGCCGACAGGCTCAGGATAGCTGTGCTGTCGCCGTCGCGGAAGGCGGCCGTGAGCTTACCCTGGGTTTCGATGATGGCCCAAGGTAGCGTACCGTACTTGCGCAGCGTGTCGGCTGTGTACTTGGCCACGGCCTTTTCCCACTCCTTGGGCATGATGCCGAAGGGGTCCGTGCCGTAGTGGTCCATCTGGATGAAGTGCTTGGGTGCCTCTGCCGGGTCTTGGTCGCGGGACTCGTCGCCCACGCTGCGGTTCACGAGTTCCGGCAGGTGGCGGTAGTAGTAATTACGCATGGCCGGGGGCAGCGAATAAACGGCCAGCTGCGTGATGGTGCGGTGCGTAAATGTGCCCCAGCCCGGCGACAGCACCGGGCATAACAGCACGATAGAGAGGGTGAGTAGGAGTTTTTTCATGAGGGAGCCCGGGCCGCAAGATGGCCGCTAGCGAAGATACAATAGAACAGCTACATAGCGCCCGCAGGCAGGTATTTCCGGCGAAAGCCGCCGGAAGGGCGTATGATGCAACAACCCCTGCCGCCCCTCTTTCGCCCTTACCTCCGCCCGCCCGTGACGCTCATCTCGAAAAAGAAAATTACGTACCCCGTTGGCGAGTTGCTGCGCAACTACCTACTCGAATACGACCGCGAAACCCGCCTGCCGGTTACCTATTCCGACCTAGCCCGCTTCACCGGCGCCTTCCCGCTCCTCGACCGCCAGGGCAACGACTCGCTCTGGGAAACGGTGTACTACGAGCCCAACGCCCTGCGGGAACTGAGCGAGGGACTGGCCGAAGTGTACGCGTTGCTCAAAACCGCCGGCGACTTATCGTATACCGAGCACCTCATTGCCGACCGTATCGACTACTGCCGCTTCGGCAACAGCCAGCCATTTCGGGTGCGCATCGTCAACCAGCTCAACGATAACTACGATTACTTCTACGTGAAAAAGGCCGATGCCTCACGGGTCTATGGGCTGGAGCTGGAGCACATTCTCTCGCCCAACAGCATCAACTATATGCTCTATGGCCCCACGCTTATCGAGGAGCACATTGCCGGCATCCCGGGCGATGCGTTTATTCTGCATCACCTCTCGCGGCCTCATCTCAATCAGGTACGCATTGCCAAGGAGTTCGTGAAATTCAACGAGCGGTGCTTCGCCCGGCTGCTGGGCGATATGCGGGCTTACAATTACGTGATTGACGTGACGCTTGACTTCGAGGATGAGCAGTACCGGGTACGGGCCATCGACTTCGACCAGCAGTGCTACGAGGGCAAGAAGAACATGTACCTGCCCCAGTTCTTCAAAGACAACCGCAAAATCGTGCAGCTCTGCAGCCGGCTACTCAAGCCCGAAACTATCCGCCAGTACCAGGCCGAGGAGCGCACCCTGATGGGCCGGCGGGCCCGCTCGGAGCGCCACCGCCTCAAAGACCTCATCGACTGCCTGCGCCGCGACACCATTTCGACCCGCGAGAAAGTCAACCAGCTCAAGCATGAGCTCAACCGCCACCACGGCACCAAGCAGTTCAGCCGCTGCCGGGGCATGGGCGACGTGGTGCGCCTAAACTTGAAATTGATGCTTATTTCGCCCAAAAAGGCCCTGAAAAGGTAGTTGGTTGCTAGGCTAGCCTCCCAACACGGAGGCCTTAATGCAGCTCAACCTGCTCCACCGATTAGATTAACGTCTTGTTTGGTAAGTTAATAACAAAGTGTCTTTCGTCAGAATTAGAGAGAATTAACAGTAAAGTCAACTATGCTAAAAATCCCGGCAGCCGCAAAGGCCGTCGGGATTTTTAGCATAGTTATAAGCTAGTAGTACCGTCTAACGTAATGATCCTGAATAGCGGCTAAGTATTGTTCACTAGTGATTTATCTTCCTAAGCCAATAACCATTCCGACCGAAAACTCCACTCCTCCGGGGCTGATGGTCTGTACAAGGTCGCGCAGGCTTGGGCTTGGGTAGTACGCCGGATCGTAGGTGACGGGGTCGCCGGTGAGGCGCGAGCCGTAGCCCACCGTGCCCAGCAGGCCAATACGGCCCGGCTGCCAGCGAATACCGCCCCGCAGGTGTGCTACGGCGCTCGGGCTCATCGAATAAATGGCTTCTTCGCCATTCAGATCCACGTTTACGTTTTCGAGCCGGCCGGTGCGTACCAGGTTCACGCCCACATAAGGTGTAAACGCATGATCGGGCCGGAAGTAATAGCGGGCACCAACTCCAATTTTGGCTCCCACTCCGATGCCGGCGCCCACATTCACATCGAAGGCCGGCGACACATTGTAGGCGTATATAACGCCTAAGCCATAAGGGGCGCCCCACCCCATCTCCAGGCCGAGGCTGGAGCGGTAGTGCGGGAACGGGTCGGCGTTAGGCTGGGAGGTGCGTGCATTATCGAATCGGTCCTGGCCACGTGGGCGCTCGGGGTATTGCGCTTCGGGCTCACGGGGTAACTGCTGGGCCTGGCCAGCACTGGCGATGAACAACAGGGCCGCGGCCCCACCAATAAGGTAGCATTTCATAATAGGCGATAGTAAAAAGGTGAGAAGAACCCGTTCGAATCAGCTGCCCGATATTTAAATAGAAACGGCATATATAGCCAGGGCTACAACCGTGCCTAGTTATTGTAAAAAAGTTCATTAACCGCTAATTATTTTTCAAATAGGCCATTGCTATTCACCAGGTAGGTTTTGGGTAGGAGGAATTAACGCTTCGATGCAAGACATGCTTGCTTAGAAAGCAATTATCAGGCTCTCGGGAACAGGTGTATCCCGTGTTCATATCATTACTTATTCTGGTACACCGTACCCTGCTTCATCACGAAGCGCACCCGTTGCATGGCCTCGATATCCTGCACCGGGTCGCCCTCCACGGCCACCACGTCAGCCAGCTTACCTGGCTCCAGCGTGCCCAGGTTAGCCGTCTGGCCCAGTAGCTCGGCGGCCGATACGGTAGCCGACCGTAGGGCAGCTATAGGCGGCATGCCGGCCTCCACCATATAGCGGAATTCCAGCGCGTTCACGCCGTGGCGAAACACAGCCGCATCGGTGCCGAAGGCGATTTTAACGCCCGCCTTGTAGGCCCGCCCGAAGGTGCCCTGCAACTTGGGGCCGATGGCCAGGGCTTTGGGCGTGACGAGGGCGGGGTAGTAGTTTGGGATTTTGGCCGAGTCGGCCACCGATTTGCCGGCCGTGATGGTGGGAACGTACCAAGTGCCGTTTTTCACCATCAGCTTCATCGTTTCGTCGTCCATGAGCGTCCCGTGCTCGATGCTGGTTACGCCCGCCCGAATGGCCCGCTTCATGCCCTCGGCCCCGTGGGCGTGGCAGGCTACGGCCAGGCCCAAATCCCGCGCCGTTTCCACCACGGCCCTTATTTCGGCCTCTGTCATCTGGGCGGCCGAGCCGTCTTTGGCCACGCTGAGCACGCCGCCGGTGCTGGCAATTTTAATGAGGTCGGCGCCGCGCTTGTACTGCTCGCGCACGGCCTGCCGGGCTTCGTCGGGGCTATTAATAACGCCGTCGGCCGGGCCGGGCACGCCCATCAGGTCGAGGCGGTAGCCGTTGGTGGGGTCCATGTGGCCGCCAGTGCCCGATATGGCCTTGCGGGCCGTGAAAATGCGCGGCCCCACCACCTTCCCCTGGTTGATGGCGTTGCGCAACGCCACGTTCACACCCGAGCCGCCCAAATCGCGCACCGTAGTGAAGCCGGCCAGCAGGGTTTTGCGGGCGTGGTCGAGCGAACCGAACGCCACGTCGGCGGGGTTCTGGGTGAACTCGCGCAGGTACTCCTCCTTGCTGGTTTCGCCCTCCAGGTGCACGTGGCAGTCGATGAGGCCGGGCAGCACGGTGCGGTTCTTGAGGTCGATAACCTGGTCTTGGGGGCCGCTGGGGGTGGCGTAGCCCTTCTCGACAGCCAGAATGCGGCCGTTTTCTACTACCAGCGTCATGGCCGGCTGGGCGCGGTCGGAGCGCATATCGAGCAAGCGGCCGCAGTGCAGGTAGGTTTTTTGGGCTACGGCGGCCGGAGCCGATAGCAAGGCGCCGCCGAATAGCAGGCTAGTGAGGAGCGGTTTGAGCATAAGGAGCAGGAAAGTGAGGCGAAAAGATGGGTCGGTGCCTGGAAGATACGCGCAAAATAAACGCTGCAAGCCGACTATTTCGTCCGCAATCCGTACCTTTTGCCGAGGGAATCTGGAAGCCTGACAGTGCTTCGGGCTTCCCTCACTCATTCCATTCCTCCTATTCACCTCCAGCAACTTATGGCCACTCCCCAAGAATTTGAAGCCGCCGCCGCCCGCAGCAAAGAATTGCCTACCAAGCCCGATAACACGACCTTGCTCAAACTCTACGCCCTCTACAAGCAGGGCAGCGAAGGCGACATTTCCGGCGACCGGCCCGGGGGCTTCGACTTTAAAGCCATTGCCAAATACGACGCCTGGAATGGCCTGCGCGGTAAAGGCCAGGACGAAGCCCGCCAGGAGTACGTCGAGTTCGTGAACTCGCTGTTCTAAGCTAGGCCCTGCGGTTAGTCGATAACGGATTCAGCTGTTGGGTCCGCACTGCATTGAACGAGAAATGCCCCCGCTACTGATGTAACGGGGGCATTTCTCGTTTTTTGGCAATGCGCTAGATTTAGCCCAAGGGCTGATCGGGGGTGGCGGGCGGTGGGGTCGGCTTTGCCGGGGCCGTTCCGGGGGCGGGCAAATCGAAGGCGGTGGCGTCGTGCTCGAAGTGGCCTTTGTGCGAACCGTCGCAGTAAGGCTTGTTGGCCGATAGGCCGCAGCGGCAGATGCTGATCCGCTCGCGGCCGCCGAGGCCGTAGGTGTTGCCCTGGGCATCAACGAGTTCGAAATCGGTACCCTCTACCCGGAGGGAGCCGTTGCTGAGAACAGTGAGTTTAGTAGCCATGTACAGTGAATGAGTGACTCGGTGAATGCGTGAATGAGGCGGTAAATTAGGCAGAAGAAAAGTGCTATCCCCCGCAACCTGCCCGCTACGAGCTAGTACTTCACCTCTCACCTCTCACCTCTCACCTCTCACCTCTCACCTCTCACCTCTCACCTCTCACCTCTCACCTCTCACCTCTCACCTCTCACCTCTCACCTCTTACTTCCTTCCGCATCACGTAGTCGTTCATCCAGTAGGGGCCGATGGCAATATCCTCTTCGTGGTGGCGTTGGAAGCCCAAGTGCTCATAAAAGGCCAGGGCGGGATTGTGGCGGTTCACGTTCAGGTCGAGCATGTGGCCGCCGGCTTCGCGCACGGCCTGCTCGACGGCCCCAATGAGCTGCTGGCCCAAGCCCTGGCCCTGGTGCGAGGGTAACACGTAAATCTTGTGTAGCTTATAAAAGCCCGGCTCATCCTGGGTCGAAAAAGAGGCGTAACCGCAGGCCTGACCCGCCACGTACACGAGCAGAAACCGGTGGCCCTGCTCGCTCATCTGCCGCTCTAGGGAGGCCGCCGTGTAAATCACGCGGTACATGTATTCCAGTTGTTCGCGCGAAATGATGAAGCGGTAGGTGGGCTCCCAGGTGGCTTCGGCCAGCTCCAGAATAGTCGGAATATCGGCGGAGGTGGCGGGCTGGATGTGCGCGGGAGCGGCGGCAGAAACTGACATAGCGGGCAAAAAACGGCATAATTCGCGGCAAAACCGAACCCTTTAGGCTCACTTAGCCGTTTTGGGCCGGAAATTGCCTCATCCAACCGGCTGCTGGGGCTAACCCTATACAGCCCTCAGTTCCTTTTTCACCCCGACCTAACTTCCGTTCCTATGAAAATGATGGCCTTCTCCGCGCTGCTACTGCCTATGGGCCTATTGCTAGCGGCCCCCGCCACGGCCCAGCAAACGACCCGCCCTAATGACAGCCTCGAACGTACACTGAGCGACTTCAGCAGCTGGGTCGGCACGCAGGTCGAGCGGGCTACTGTGGCCACCCGCCGCGAACTGCCCAAAATATCGTCGGAGTTCGACCGCCAGAGCCGCCGCCTCGACCAAGCCGTGGACAGCTTGAGCGCCGATGGCAAACGGGAATACAAAACCCAGAAAACCCGCTACGAGCAGTGGGCCGCCCGCCAGGATAGCCTGGAGGCCACGGCCCGCCAGCAACCCACTGCCGCTCAGGCCCAGGACCGGATGCTGGGGCAAAAAGTGAACATCAGCCGGGTGCGCGCTACCGACTTACCCGACTTGTACCTGCGCTTGGTAGAAACCATGCGAACCGAGAAAAAAGGCTGGTCGCAGACGGAGTGGGTTGCCGCCAGCGACGTGCTCAGCCGTCTGAATGCCCGCTATGAGCAGGTTCGCACTGACCTTTCGCTGGAGGAACGTCTGCGCATCCGCACCTTGCAGGGCGAATTCCGAACCCTGGAAAAAGCCCGCGACGTGAAGGATGCCATCCGCGAGTGATTTGCCTGATGACTGGTCGCTCAAAGCATCGGCCCCGCCGCCCTGGTATAATTGGGGCGGCGAGGCCGATGCTTTGAGTGGCGTATTATAGGTTGCCTTTACGTAGAAGTGTCCATTGCCTCAAAGCCAGAGGCAGAAGACTGGCTCCGTTGCTGCAGCCACTGCAGAGCTGCGGGCATGTCGTAGAATAGCTTAAGGTGCAGATGCTGCTGCACCCGCTCATAGAAATCCAAGCTGGCCAGCTGGTTGTGCATATCGGGGGAGAAAACGTAGGCTATGGTGCGCAGCCCCGCGTGTATACATGCGGGCAGCCACTCATATTCCAGCCATTCCATCGCCTCGCTCCAGTCGCCGGTTGCCAGGCGTTTGTCATTGAGTAGGAGTGGGTTGTGGAGCTTGGTCTGGATGTCGAGGTAGCTGCGCGCCACCTGAACTACTTCGCGGCTGGTTAGGTTGCCAAACCATTGCACATAAACCAAACCGCGTTCGGGCGAGTGCTGGATATCCACGAGCGGCTTGCCGTTGGTGTCGGTCAGGGAGCCTAGAGGAACAAGGGACAGATTGTTCATGGCGTGAGGATTAGAGTTGTAATGTACAGATAACGAATTACATAAAACAACGGGTAGCCTGAGGCTGTGTTGGGTTCGGCCGGGAACTGCTATTTTTGGGGCTCTGCTTTTTCGCCCCTCACTTATGCACATTGCAATCGTCGGCAACATCGGGGCCGGCAAAACCACGCTGGCCAACAAGCTGGCCCATCATTTCAACTGGGAAGTCTTCCTCGAAGATGTAGACCACAACCCCTATCTGAAGGATTTCTACGACGATATGCCACGGTGGGCCTTCCACTTGCAGGTGTATTTTCTCAACAGCCGCTTCCGCCAGACGCAGCTGATCAAACAGATCCAAAAGACCAACAAAGGCGTCATTCAGGACCGCACGATTTACGAGGATGCCCACATTTTCGCGGCCAACCTCAGCCAGTCGGGCCTGATGAGTGAGCGTGATTACCAGAACTACCTGGGCTTGTTCGAGTCGATGATCAGCATGGTAGACCCGCCCGACCTGTTGCTCTACCTGCGGGCCGATCTGCCCAAGCTGGTGCAGCAAATCGAGCGCCGCAACCGTGACTACGAGAACAATATCAAGATCGATTACCTCAAGCACCTCAACGAGCATTACGAGGAGTGGATTCGCGGTTATAGCCACGGCAAGCTGCTCATCGTCGACGTCAATAACCTCGATTACGTGAATAACCCCGAGGACCTGAGTGTCATCATCGAGAAAATCAATAGCACGTTATTTGGGCTATTCTAGTAGGAATACGCGAAAAAGCAGGCCTAAATCAAAGTAAGTGGCAATCTGCCGGGCTTTGGTTTAGGCCTGTTTTCGTTGATTTTTACCTTATTCCAGGGCATGGTTCAGAAACGCAACCAGTGGCCTAGCCGCTTGCCAGGCTTCGAGCACGCGGGCCGCGAAGTCGGGCCGCACCACATCGGCGTCGGGAAAGTGCTGCCAGACGAAGAAGCTTTTCAGGCGCAGCCACTCGATGTCGGGGTCGGTGCGGAGGTAGCCTTTAGGGGCCGTTCTCAGGGCTTGCGACTGGTCGAGGCCAGCGGGGAAGTGATGGAGTAGCGTTGCGTTCTGCCGCAGGGCGTGAAAGGTGGGCCCGCTGTAATGAATTTCTTGGCGAATGCGGGCCAACTCCTCTGGGGCGGGCCGCCGGTAGCCGGCGCCCACGTAGGTGCCGCCGCCGGGCTGCACGGCCACGAAGTAGCCGGCCCGGGCGCTGTGCCGCCCGCCGGGCTTAAAGCCGGCGCCCATGTTGCGCTTGTACGGCTCGGGGTCGAGCTGGGAACGGTCGTTTTTGTTGATGCGAAACATCAGGTCGGCGGGGCGCAGGCCGCGCAAACCCGGTTCGAGGTCGGCCGCTGCCAATCTCAGCAGCTCGGCTACCAGGGCCGTGTATTCGGTGCGGGCCGCGTAGTAGCGGGGGCGGTGCTCGTCCATCCAGGCTTTGTGGTTGTGGGCGGCGAGGTCGCGCAGAAAAGCGAGAACGAGAGCGAGATTCATAGGGCAGGCGGAAAACCGGAGGGGCATAAAAAGCCCCGTACCGCTCAGCGGTACGGGGCAGCGCGGGCCGGAGTTGGCCGCCCCGGCTACTTCTTGGCTCTCAGGGCCTGCGTACTGCTGAGCGTGCTCCGGTTGTTGAGCGCCCAGTTGAAGGAGAGATAATCGATAGTCGCAGCAGGCAGTACCGGCGCGTGGGCGTAGCGGTTGATAAAGGCCAGCAGCTCGGGTTCCGACCCGAACTCGGGCGCGTAGGCCCGAAACAAATCCGAAAGGCGGATTTGCTGGGGGCTGAGTTGGTTGAGGGCCGAATCGTTGAGAAAGTGGCGGGTCTGCTCGTCGAGCTGGCGGTTGAGTTGGCTACCCTCATACGCCTCGGCCCGCAACGGGGCCGCCGCTGCCGCGCCGTAGGTGAGGGCGAAGTGTATGCGCGGGTCGTGGAACTGGTCGCGCAGCATTTCCCGCTCAATCTGGTTGAGCGAATAGTTGCGACCACCCACGTTCACGGCCACCGTTTCCCAAGCCGACTCGTAACCACCGACGGTTTTGACGCGGATATCGTTGATGCTGGCAACGGGGTAATATTCCAGTACTAGGTAGGTAGCAGCGGCGTTGTAGGTGTTAAGCCAGAAGGCCTTGGTTTCATCGGGCGTCCAGGTGGCGGCAGGCTGCACTTTGCGCAAGCTTAGCAGATAACCCCGCAGCTGGTCATCGTCAGCATCGAGCAGGGCCTCATAATCCACGCGGCCCTCGGCCGTGACGTAGTGGTGCAGTAAGCTATTCCAGACCTGCTGGAGTTGCTCTAGTTGCGGGTTGCCTGCGGCCCGGCTCGCCGTGGCCAGCAATACCAATGCCGCAAGTAGCAGCAGGCGGCGAATAGGCGAAGGCAGAGGCATAATGAGAAAAGAGAGCAGGCAACAACAACTCCCGAAAAAGTATATGTATTATCCGGGATGATATTGTTTTTTCAAAGGTATCGTATTTTTGCAGCCTGGCAAAACGCTAGCACACTAATAGATATATTAAAAAAGGTTTAAGCCGAGAAAACGCCCGGTGTACCGTGGAATCAGCATTTCTAGTTACTGCAACCACCCAGCTAGGCTATGCCGCAACGATTCCACTAAGCCTTGTAGCTGCTTACCGTTACCGTGTCGCCCACGCGCACCGGACCGGCAGCAGCGGTAGTGGTTACGTTCTGGCCGAACATGGCTTTGCCATCCTGGTTGCGGTAGGCGGCTAAGGTGCGCAGCGGCTCCCCGGTGGGGTTTTTCTGGGCCGTGGTTTGGTCGATGGTGGTTAGTATGCAGCGCCCACAGGCCCGCACGGCCCGGAAGGCTACCCTGCCGATGGTGAATTCGGCCCAGTCATCTTCGGCGAAAGCCGCGCCGCCGCTGAATACGAGGTTGGGTCGGAAACGGTCCATGCCTACTTGCTCGGTCAGGCGGCCGTTCAGCTCGGCCAACGATTCCTGACCGATGAGCAGGAAGGGGTAGCCGTCGGCGAAGCTGACCAGCTGGCCCTCGGGGTTGTAGTCGGGCTCTACGTCGCGGCGCACCATATCCGACATGTACACCAGCTTGCACGATTGGCCCAGCACCTCCGACAGCCATTCGTCGCACTCGGGCTGGGCCCGCCAAGCGAACACCATATCGTCCCAGATGGTGACAAAGAGTGTTTTTTCCGGTGTGCCCGCAAACGGCACGTACAGCGGCAGCATATCGGGCCGCTCCTGATGGCTGAGCAGGAAGCCGTTGTGGGCGGGTGCTACTTTCAGGTGAGCCATGGCCGCGGTCTGCCGCTGGGTCATGAACCGGTTGCGTTCATCCACGATCAGCCAGCGGCGGTCGTGGCGCAGGCCCCGGGGTTCTACCACAGCCTCCGTGAGGCGGATGCCGCCGAGCGATTTTACAGGGTAAATGTAGAGGTCGGTGAGCAGGAGGGGAGCAGCCATGAGGCAAAGATATCAGTTGCCGGTTGTCAGTGGCCACTGACAACCAACAACCAGCCCTTAGTGCAATGGCCGCTTCTTGATCATGCCGCCTTTGGTGTCTTTCACGCTGTGCATGACCATAAAGGCCTGGCGGTCGATTAGCTCGACTTCGGCCCGGAGCTGGGCGAGTTCGAGGCGGGTGATGACGGTGAACACGATATCGACGGGTTGGGGCTGGGCGCCGCGGGTGCCGTAGCCACGCTTGCCGTTGTACACGGTGGCCCCGCGGCCCAGCTTTTCGGTAATCATGCGCCGGATGGCCTCCGAGCGGCCCGATACGATGGTGACGCCGGTGTATTCCTCAATGCCATCAATGACAAAGTCGATGGTTTTGGCCGCCGAGAGGTAGGCCAAAATGGAGTACAGGGCCGTTTCGACCGATAGCACGTAGGCAGCTACGCCGAAAATTACGATGTTGAAAACCAGCACAATGTCGCCGACCGAGAGGCTGGTTTTACGGCTCAGGTAGATGGCCATGATTTCGGTGCCGTCGAGCACGCCGCCCCCGCGCATGGCCAGCCCGATACCGGCCCCGAGAAAAAAGCCCCCAAACACGGAAATCAGGAGCTTGTCGTGCGTCACAATCGGAAAATGCACGGTGGCCAGTACCAGCGCCAGGGCCAGCACGGCCAGCAGCGTCCGCATCGCCACGCCCCGGCCCAGCTGCTGGCCGGCCATAATCATGAACGGCACGTTGAGCACCACAATCAGGACTGACAAGTGCAACCCGAACACCTGCCGCAGCAGCAGCGACACGCCGGTTACGCCCCCGTCCAGAAAGCCGCCGGGCAGCAGGAAGCTTTCAAGCCCGAAACCGGCCGAGAACACGCCCGCCGCCAGCAGCAGCACACTCACTACCTGCCGCCGCCACCAGCGCCGGTCGCGGGCCGTGCGGCGGCCGGGAACTGGCCGGCGCTGGCGTGGCGGCGGCGAATCGTCGGAGCCCTGGAGCTTGCGCAGGAACAGCAGTTGCGGAATCAGCATAGGTAGAGTAGGGGGCAGAGCGGGTTAAAGATGGGTAAGATAGAACGTCATTCAGAACGGGACGAAGGATCTCTACCGTAATAGATAACCCTCAGCGTTAGAATTAGCATTACGGTAGAGATTCTTCGGCTCCGCTCAGAATGACGTTCTTTTTTACCCGCCCTCTTGCTCCCTAATCACTTCACAGCCGGCGTGCTTTGCTGAGCCAGCTGCACGGCGCGGTAGAGATTCACGATGCCGCCGGTGTTGGAGAGGTCGGCGAAATCGACCAGCTTGGTGCCGCCGGGCTGGCGCACTTTGGTGTGCAGGGGCTGGGCCGAGGCCAGAATGATGCGCTTGAGGTCGGCGGCCGTGAGCTGGGGGAAATAGCTTTTGAGCGTAGCCGCGATGCCCGTAACCACCGGGGCGGCCATGCTTGTGCCACTCAGGTTGCCGTAGCGGCCCCCGGGCAGGGTGGAGTAAATCTGGTTGCCGGGCGCGAACACATCGACCTGGGTTTTGCCGAAGTTGGAGAACTCGGCGGCCAGGCCGGCGTCGTTGTCGCGCGAGGATGCGCCCACCGTAATCAGGTTCGGAATGCGCTGGCCATTGCTGAACACCGGGGCCGGGTATTGGAGGGTTTTGTCGAGGTCGTTGTTTTCGTTGCCGGCCGAATGAATTAGCAGTACGCCCTTGCTGTCGGCGTAGCGAATAGCCTCTTCCACGGCGGGGCGCTGGGGCGAGTAGTACTTGCCGAAGCTCATGTTGATGATGCTGGCGCCGTGGTCGGCGGCGAAGCGGATGGCGTTGGCCACGTCCTTGTCGCGCTCGTCGCCGTCGGGCACGGCCCGCACGGCCATAATCCGGACGTCAGGCGCGATGCCCAGGATGCCGGCCGCGTTGGTGCGGTCGGCCCCGATGATGCCGGCCACGTGGGTGCCGTGCAGGGGGTCGGGTCCGGCTACGTCGGGGTTGCCGTAGTTGCGCTGGCCGGCGTTGGCGGGGTCGTCGCCCACGATGGGGCGGGGGTTGAACTTGAGGTTGAGGCCGTAGTCGAGCTGGTCCTGGGTTTCCTTGAGGCCGTTCTTCATCTCGGCCAGAATATCATCCAGCGACGCGAAACCGGTGGGCAGCAGCATCTGGTAGAGCTGGCCGGTGAGCTGGCGCATTTTGGGGTCGGAAGTAGGCGGGTTGCGCAGCGTGGCCGTATCGAGGCGCTCCACGCCTAGGTTGAGGCGGACCAGATCGGCGACCTGGGCATTGTCGGCGTACACTTGGCCGTACTGCTTCAGGCGGTCGGTGTTTTCCTTCACCTTGGCGTCGTAGCTCTTCTTTACTTTTAGATAGAGGTCGTACTCGGGGCGCTGGGCGGCGGGCAGGGCGGCGCGGCTCTTACCCAGGTACTTGGGTTGCAGCTGGGCCAGCAGGCGGGTGTCTTCGAGCGTTTCGAGGTTGATGTTGCGGCCGTCGGCCCCGCCCAGGTAGTTCCAGCCGTGCACGTCGTCCACGTAGCCGTCGTTATCGTCGTCGAGGCCATTGCCGGCAATTTCGCGGGCGTTGCGCCACAAAATGCGCCGCAGGTCGGCGTGGGCAGTATCGATGCCGGCATCAATGACGGCCACCACGACGGGCGTGGTGGGCTTACCGGCCAGCAGCTCCTGGTAGGCGCGGTTCACGCTCACGCCCATCACGCGGTCGGCGGTGGGGTCGAGTAGGTACCACTGCCGGAGGGCGGCGGCATCGGGCGTGACGGTTTCGGGGGGAGCGGGGGCCACCGATTGGGCCGAAGCCAGGAGGGGAAAGCTTAGCGCGAGCCCCAGCACGGACCGGCGCAGCAAAGAAGGAAAGGACATAGAGCCTAAAGAAGAACTAAATCAAAAAAATAACCGCCGCCGGAACATAGAACCGGCGGCCGGTGCGAACAGGATAGTC
Organism: Hymenobacter amundsenii; assembly: GCF_002204745.1. GTDB lineage: Bacteria > Bacteroidota > Bacteroidia > Cytophagales > Hymenobacteraceae > Hymenobacter > Hymenobacter amundsenii. The sequence goes on along the minus strand of NZ_NIRR01000014.1, from coordinate 76,654 downwards.
GATCCGATGGACAGGGCGCGGCCAACGGGTTGCCTGTAACGGCATAAACACATATTCCGTGCCTCAGACGCACGGTACCTGCGTTTTGTTGCCCCGTGCCCGGGTGCATAACCAGCGGGCCGGCGGAATGCGTTCCGATGCGGCGGGCAAACAATTGGGCAAGCGGGTGCTTTCCTCCCCACGGATGCATCCTGCAACCCCCGGCCCCGGCCCGTATCTTTACCCGCTCCGCCGTTCTTTTAAGCTTCCCGCATGACCCCTCGCTGCCCCCTCCGTATTGCCGCTTTATTGCTGGCGCTGCTCACGCATTCCCTCATTTATGCAGTCACGGCCCAGGCCCAGGCTCCCAAAACGTACTCGTCGTCCGAGATTCTGCTGGGGCTCAAGAAGCTCAACGTACTGGGCTCGGCCCTCTACATCGCCGCCCACCCCGACGATGAGAATACCCGCCTGCTAGCCTACCTGGCCAACGGCCGCCTCGTGGAAACCGGCTACCTGAGCGCCACCCGCGGCGACGGCGGCCAGAACCTCATCGGCCCCGAGCTGCGCGAGGGCCTCGGCGTCATCCGGACCCAGGAGCTGCTGGCGGCCCGCCGCGTCGATGGGGCCCGGCAGTTCTTCACCCGGGCCAACGACTTCGGTTTCTCGAAAACAGCCGCCGAAACCTTCACCATCTGGGACAAGGACCAAGTGCTGGCCGATATGGTCTGGGTGATTCGCCAGCGCCGGCCCGACGTGATGATTACCCGCTTCCCGCCCGATGCCCGCGCCGGCCACGGCCACCACACGGCCTCGGCCATGCTGGCCATTGAGGCCTTCGATGCCGCCGCCGACCCCAAGCGTTTCCCCGATCAGCTGCAGTACGTGCAGCCCTGGCAGGCCAAGCGCCTGCTCTGGAACACGGGCAGCTTCTTCGTGAAGCCCGGCGAGGACATGAGCCAGTATTTTCAACTCGATGCCGGCGGCTACAACGCGCTGCTGGGCCGCAGCTACGGCGAAATTGCCGCCGAAAGCCGCACCAACCACAAAAGCCAGGGCTTTGGTAGCAGCGCCCAGCGCGGCGAGGCCCCGGAGTATTTCCAGCTCCTGAAAGGCACCCCCGCCAAAACTGACCTGTTCGACGGCGTGGACCTGACCTGGAACCGGGTGCTTGGTGGCGCGGCCGTGGGTAAGCTGCTAGACCAGGTGATTCGGAACTATGATGCGACTAACCCGAGCGCGAGTGTGGCGGGGCTGCTGAAGGTGCGGGAGGAGACTAATAAAGATTGGTATTCTACTGCACCTGAAAGGACAAGTGCCAGTAAGTTTTGGCGTGAGGAAAAACGGAATGAAATTGATGAGATTATTAGGGCTTGTTTGGGTCTGCACGTCGAAGCAATTTTTGGTTCTGGCAATCCTACTGTTGTGTCAGGTCGAGGCAGTATTCCTGTTGTTTTAGAGATACTCAATAGGTCGAATGAATCAGTTTTGATAAAAAAGGTGGGACCAACTGACCTTGGTCCGGACGACGGTGCGGTTTACACAGAAGTAAACAAGACAGTGAAGCAGAATCAACCATTGGTTATAAAAACTCAGGTTCTATTTACTGCGCCTGAACCGTCCCAGCCGTACTGGTTGGTAAAACCATCTATACCAGGAATGTATCGTGTGGACGACCAACAATTGCGTGGTAAATCCGAGAATGATCCTCAGGACCAGATATTCGTCACCGTCGAAGTGCAGGGTAAGCTGCTCGATATTGCCGTTCCCGTCCAATACAAACATACCGACCCCGTGCGGGGCGAAATTTACGAGCCGCTGACGGTGGTGCCGCCGGTGATGGTGAACGTGGGCGGGCAGGCGTTCGTGTTTGCCGATACTCAACCCAAAACGGTGCCCGTGACGCTGCGGGCCGGCAAGGCGGGCGTGAAAGGTAGCGTGGCCCTCACGCTGCCCGCCGGCTGGGTGGCCGAGCCGGCCAGCCTGCCGTTCGACCTCGCTGCTAAAGACGCCGAGCAGACCGTGCAGTTCCAGGTGCGACCGGGGGCGGGAGCCAAGGAGGGCAAAACCGAGCTGCGGGCCGTGGCTACCGTGGAGGGCCAGGCGTATTCGCGGGGCTACCAGGTCATTGCCTACAACCACATCCCCACCCAAACGCTGTTCCCCGAAGCCACCGCCCCGCTCGTGAAGCTCGACCTCAAGCGCAAGGGTCAGCAAATCGGCTACCTGATGGGGGCCGGCGATGAGGTGCCCGAGGCCCTGCGCCAGATTGGCTACACCGTGACCCTGCTCAAGCCCGAAGACCTCACCGAAACCAGCCTGCGCCGCTTCGATGCCGTGGTGCTCGGCATCCGGGCCTACAACACCGTCGACCAGCTCAAAAGCCGCCAGCCCGCCCTGCTGGACTACGTGAAAAACGGTGGCAACGTGGTGGTGCAGTACGTGGTGAACCGCGGCACGGTGCTGCCCGAAATCGGCCCCTACCCGCTCACCCTCAGCCGCGACCGGGTGACGGTGGAAGACGCACCCGTAACGCTGCTCAACCCCAAACAGCCCCTGCTCAACACCCCCAACCGCATCACGCCCGCCGATTTCACCGGCTGGGTGCAGGAGCAGGGCCTCTACTACCCCGAGAAGTGGGATTCCCACTACCAGACTGTCATTAGCAGCCACGACCCCGACGAGCCCGCCCGCGAAGGCGCCATCCTGGTCGCCGATTACGGCAAGGGTCATTACATCTACACCGGCCTCTCCCTGTTCCGCGAGCTGCCCGCCGGCGTGCCCGGGGCGTATCGTTTGCTTACCAATATGGTGTCGTTGGGAAAGTGAACGAGGCTGTGGCACGGACTTTAGTCCGTCGCCCAAAATGCAAGGATCTTGAGAAAAGGGCGACGGACTAAAGTCCGTGCCACAGCTATGCGCTCTTATGCGTTTTTATCTATGCTTACTTCTCGGGGCTCTGCTGGCCATCCCGCTAATTCTACTGCTGATTATCGGCGTAGATGTACCGCTGGCTAAACTGCTGCACCCGCATGGCGCGCCGTTGCGGCCTTTCTTTCTGAGTTTCATGCACCTGCACGATTCATTGCAGGGCGCCCTACAGGCCCGGCAGCTCTGGGTGTGGTTGGCGTTACTGCTGCTGTTTGCCATCACGCGCTGGCGTCAACGGCCGGAAAGTACCATCTGGCTGGTCGCGCTCCTGACCTTGGTTGGCAGTCAGGCAGCACGCCATCTGCTGGCGATGTATTTCAAGCGGCCCCGCCCGCTTCAGGTGTTCGAACACCTGGCCGCCAACCCGGATTTCTGGCAGGCGGGTCAGTTCGATTCGTTTCCTTCGGGACACGCGGCTGGCGCGGCCGGGCTACTACTGCCTTGGGCGCTGCGGTTTCCGCGGGCGCGGCCTTGGCTGCTGGCGTGGCTGGGGCTGGTGTGCCTGGGGCGGGTGGTACTGGAGTTCCACTGGCTCAGCGACGTAGTAGCCGGCGCGGCTATAGGGCTGGTACTCACCTGCGGATTTGAGCTGGCTACGTGGTGGCTGCGGCCGAAACAGAAAGTGGAGCAACCAATTCTCCACTCAGGATGACAGGTGATTCAACTATCTTTCGACTTTGCCAGTCCCCAACCTACCCGCCGTGTCCGTCATCCCGCCCCAACCCACCGACAAACCACCGCTGCTGCCTTCGTGGCGGGCCTGGTACTGGCTGGTGCTGGGGGCGCTAGGGGCCGAAATCGGGTTGTTCGTGTACCTGACCCGGCTGTTTGCATGAGCGGGCTCGACTGGCTGATTCTGGGCGGCACGCTGCTGTTCATCGTGGGTTACGGCACCTGGCGCACCCGCCGCGCCGGCGACTCGCTCGACGACTACCTGCTGGGCGGGCGCACGGCCTCGTGGTGGGCGGTGGGCCTAAGTATTATGGCCACCCAGGCCTCGGCCATCACGTTTCTGAGCACGCCCGGCCAGGCCTACGACGACGGGATGCGCTTCATCCAGTTCTACCTGGGTCTGCCGGTGGCCATGGTCCTGATTGCCGTGTTCGCGGTGCCCATCTACCACCGGCTCCAGGTTTTTACGGCCTACGAGTATCTGGAAGGTCGATTCGATCGGCGCACTCGCACCTTTGCGGCGCTGCTGTTTCTGGTGCAGCGGGGGCTCAGCAACGGCCTCTCGCTGTATGCCCCGGCCCTAGTGCTGTCGGCCATTCTGGGCTGGAATATTCAGCTCACCGTCTGGCTTATTGGCGGGCTGATGATTGCCTACACCGTGAGCGGCGGCACCAAGGCGGTGGCCGTAACCCAGCAGGCCCAGGTGGCCGTTATTTTCACCGGAATGGTGATTGCCGGTTACCTACTGGTGCATTACCTGCCGGCCGAAGTAAGCTTCACCGACGCTATGCGCGTGGCCGGCCATGAGGGCAAGCTCAACCTCATCGACTTCCACTTCGACCCTTCCGACCGCTACAACTTCTGGTCGGGTATCACGGGCGGTTTGTTCCTGGCCCTGTCCTATTTCGGCACCGATCAAAGCCAGGTGCAGCGCTACCTGGCCGGCCGCGACATCACCGAGAGCCGCCTGGGGCTGCTGATGAACGGACTGCTCAAGATTCCGATGCAGTTCGGGATTCTGCTGCTGGGCGTGCTGTTGTTCGTGTTCTACCAGTTCAACCCAGCCCCGCTCACCTTCAACCGGCCGGTGTACCTGCAAGTGGCTCACTCCGAGCAATATGGTCCCCAGCTGCGGGGCCTGGAGCGCACCCACGCTACCCTGTTCAAAGCCCGCGCCCGCGCCACCGGCCAGCTGGTGGCCGCCCTCAAAACCGACGATATACAGGCCATAGCCACCGCCAAAATGCACCTCCAGGCCACCCAGGCCGCCAACCTGGGCCTGCGCCAGCGGGCCCAAACCCTGCTCAAGCAGGCCGTGCCCACCGCCGAAGCCAAAGACACCGACTACATCTTCCTGACGTTCGTGCTCAACTATATGCCCCACGGGCTGGTGGGCCTGCTGGTAGCCGTGGTCCTGAGCGCGGCTATGGGCTCGGCCGCCGCCGGCCTCAACGCCTTGTCGTCCACCACGGTTGTCGATCTGTACAAGCCGCGCCGGCCGGGCCGCTCGGAGGGGCACTACGTGGCCGCTTCGCGCTGGGCAGCAGTGGGCTGGGGCGTGCTGGGCATCGGGTTCGCCACCTTCGCCGCCCGCCTCGAAAACCTGATTCAGGCCGTTAATATCCTGGGTTCCCTGTTCTACGGCACTATCCTGGGTATTTTCGTGGTGGCCTTCTTCCTCAAATCGGTGAACGGGCGCACGGTGTTCTGGGCCGCCGTAATGGCGCAAATCGTGGTCATGGGCCTGTTCTTCACCACCGATATTGGCTACCTCTGGTTTAACATCATCGGCTGCGCCTTGGTGGTAGTCGGCAGCTTATCAAATAAGCTGGTAGGTACTAGCTCATAGCTTGATGTTCAACAGTTTGCCTCACACCCTAGCCCCGTCTCCTTCAGAGAGGGGGAACTAGTTTTTAGTCTTTAAAGCTAGAGCAGTCACGTTTAGATTAGAAATTAGTTTTAGTTCCCCCTCTCCTTTTTCGGAGAGGGGGCTAGGGGGTGAGGTGCAACGAGAGAGTCCTAACAACAATGCGCCCGGCTCCAACAGGAACCGGGCGCGGATGGCTAGCAGCTAAAAGTTATCAGCTAACAGCTCAAAAACTACTTGGCCTTCTTGGCGTCCATCATCAGTTCGTCGTTCATCTTCACGTAATCCATGTTTTTGGCTTCGGTGGCGAGTTTCTTCGACTGCTCGGCCGAGGCCATGGCACCCTTGTAATCCTTCATTTTCATGCGGATTTTGGCTTCCGTATGCACATTCCAGAACTTGGGGTCGGTGGCGTTGGCCTTTTGTATCCAGGCCAGGGCCTGCTTCATATCCCGGTCGTTGTCGAAGTAGTATACGGCGGCGGCGGCCAAGTCGCCGCTGGTGGGACTGGCGTTGTTAATGACCTTCTCATTGATCTGGGCCATTACCTTCGAATCTACGTCAGCCGTGAGCTTGAACTTCACTGCCGTTTGGTCCCACATCATCACCACGTTAGTGGTAGCGGGGGTGAAGTCGCTGAGGTCGATGGTGAAGATTCCTACTTTATCGTTCAGCTTAATGGGCTTCACTTTAAAGCTGGCTACGTTTTCATCGTCCTTGAAGCCGTCGACGTTGGCTCCCATTTTGGTGCTTTTATTGAGCACGATGGTCCACTCGGCTTTGCCGGGGATGGTGTAGAGACCGTACTCGCCGGCGGCCACTTTCTGGCCTTCCACCATGATATCGTCAGCAAACTTGATGCTGGTGGTGGCATTCGCTCCGGTACGCCAGCGCTGCCCGTAGGCAACTACGCTCTTGTTGCCAACGTCGCCGAAGCCCAGGCGGCCGCGCAAACTTGGTCGTGAATACGTGATGGTGACGTCGGTGAGGCCCACGCGCTGTGTCAGGGTGCTTTTGGGGCTGGGCTGGGGCGTGCTGATCTGGGCCTGGGCGGTGGTGCCACCGAGCATCAGGCCAGTGAGGACCAACGTAGCGCCGGGAATAAAGGCCTTAGCGGAGCGGGAAGTGGAAAATGACATACGGAGCAGAAATGGGGTGAAAATGAGAGTAGATTCGGTAAAAATAAGCAAACCAAACTCGGCCGCTCGTTCAGGCAACTCCGTCGCTGCCCGGAAGGTTGCCGCCGCCGCCCACGCGTTGCTGCGGCACCGCGTGCTGGGCCAGCAGCCGGGCTACATCGGCGGGGGTGGCGGGCGGCTGTAGTTGGCGCAGGTCGAGGTAGTAGCACGCGGTTTCGGTGGGGTAAAGCAGCAGCCAGTCGGTACCCACCCATACGGCCCGCTTCAACTGCGGCCACTTGCTCGAAAACTGCCCCTGCGGGCTCCGGCCAATGATTTCACTATTAGTCAGCCGGAAGTCGAGGGGCTGTTGCAGCCCCGCGTTGCGGGTGTAGCCGCGCCGCAGCTGCCAGCGCATCAGCGCCGCCCTCGACAGCCCATAGAGCACTGCGACCCCCAGAAAAATAAACGTCGACGTCCGCTCGGGCCGGCTGTTCTGCCACAAGTCGAGGCCGATACTCAAGCTCAGCAGCAGCACGGCCACACCCAGCAGCGCGTAGTTGCGGCGGGTAGCCGGCCGCGCCCGCCACAGCCGCAGGTTCACGGCCACATACTCATCAGCCGACAAGCGCACGGCGGACAGGTGGTAGGGTGGTTTGGGCATAAGAAGCGGACGAAAGCACTACACCAATTAAAAGCAGGCAGGCAGGCAGGCAGGCAGGCAGGCAGCGCTAAGCTCCAGGAATAACCTTACCGGCCCGCATATCGCGCCATTGTATCAGCGCCCGCACGTCGGCGGCAGTCAGCGGTTCAGGCAGCCGCTTGAGGTTGAGGTAGTAGCAAAACTCCACATCGGGGTAAAGCAGCAGCCAGTCGCCTATCTCGCGCACGTAATACAGCGAACCCCAAGCGTGAAAGACGGTGCCTAAAGGGTAGTGTAATCGGAGGCCCGCTTCTGAAAACTCTAGTGACTTGGGTTGTGGCCGCGCCTGCTGCTGCCGAAAAGCCCGCCGGTACTCCCAGAGTTGATGCAACAAGCCTAAACTAACCATTACCACTCCCAATACCATAAATGCCAACCCACCACTCGCAAAAGAAAGGCCGAAAGAGCCCGCCAAAACCAGTGCTCCCTTTAGCCATTGCGGCCACGGGTCGGACGTAACGGGCCGGGTTGCCTCGGGGCTGGGGTGCCGCTGCCGCTCCTGGGTCTGGTGAATCAGCTGGTATTCGGCGAACGTGGGCGGGGTGGAGGGAATTAGTAAAACCTGTACTGTTGATTCACCAGCCATAAGAGTATAAATACGGATTGGTATTATTAATCCGTGAATATAAAGCGAAGTTCTATCTGGACAGCGGCGTTCCTACGTCAACTCGAACTGCAAGCGCAGCAGGTTGGCGTAAAGGCCGCCTTCCCGCTCGCTTAGCTCGTCGTGGGTGCCCTGCTCCACAATGCGGCCGCCGTCGATGACCAGGATTTTGTCCACTTTGCGGATGGTGCTCAGGCGGTGGGCGATGATGATGCTGGTACGGTTCTGCATCAGCTCGTCCATGGCGCTTTGCACCAGCTGCTCGCTCTCCGAGTCGAGGGAGGACGTGGCTTCGTCGAGGATGAGGATGGCGGGGTTTTTCAGGATGGCGCGGGCAATGGCCACGCGCTGGCGCTGCCCGCCCGAGAGCTTGATGCCCCGGTCGCCGACCAGCGTATCGAGCCCTTCGGGGAAACCCTGGATGAACCGCCAGGCATTGGCCCGCTCGGCGGCTTCCACGATTTCGGCGTCGGTGGCATTGGGGCGGCCGTAGGCAATGTTCTCGCGGATGGTGCCGCCGAACAGCAGCGTCTCCTGGGGCACAATGCCGATGTGGCGGCGCAGGGCCGTCAGGTCGTAGTCGGCGGCCTCGTGGCCGTCGATGCGGATGTGGCCGCCGCTGAGCGGGTAGAACTGCATCAGCAGGCCGGCAATAGTGCTTTTACCGGCGCCGCTGGGGCCCACGAGGGCAATTTTCTCACCGGCCGCAATGCGGAAACTGATGTCCTGAAGCACCGGTACGTCGGGGCGGGTAGGGTAGTTGAAGGCCACGTTTTCGTAGCGGATATCGCCCTGAATAATGGTGGGTACAAGACCCACGGAGGGTTCGAGGTGGGTGGGCTCGGGCGTTTCGTCCAGAATTTCGAGGATGCGTTCTGAAGCTCCGAGGGTGCTCTGGACCTTGCCGTACATTTCGCCTAAACCGGCAATAGAGGCTCCGATGAAAGCCGTGTAGAGCAGGAAGGTGAGTAGCTGGCCTACTTCGAGGTGGTCGGGTCCAGGGTTGTAAACCAGCGAAGCCGCCCGCCACAAAATGAGGATGATACCGCCCGTGAGGCCGATGATGATGAACGACACGAAGCCGCCGCGGTAGAGGTTGCTGCGCAGCGCCGTGCGCACCACCCGGTCGAGGGCCGTGCCGTAGCGGTTGGTTTCAAACCGCTCGTTGGTGAAGGCCTTCACCGAGTTGATGGCCTGCAATGTTTCCTCGACGATGGTGTTGGTATTGGCCAGCTCCTGCTGGGTTTCGCGGGCCAGCACCCGAATTTTGCGCCCGAACAACCCGGCTACCAGAATGATGGGCGGGAAGGTGAGCAGCATGAACAAAGAGAGCTTCACCGACACAATCATGATGGCCGTGATGCCGATAAGCAGGGTCGAAATCTGCCGGAATAGCTCGGCCAGGGTCAGCGAAAACGTGTCCTGAATCTGGGCTACGTCGGACGTGATGCGCGAAGTGATGGCGCCCACGCGGTTCTGCTCGAAGTAGGGAATGGGCAGCTGCACGAACTTACCGTAGAGCGCCCGCCGGATGTCGCGCACGGTGAACTCGCTCACCTGCGTAAAGAACCAGATGCGCCCGAACGAGAAAAAGCCCTGGAAAACGATGATGCCAAACAGCAGCAGGGCAATCTGGTTGATGCCCAGCACCCAGCCGTTCGAGAGCACCAACGGCTCGTGGTTGGCCGCTCCAATCAGCTTGCCAGCCAGCCAGGGAAAGGCCATAAACGTGCTGCTGCTGAGCAGCAACATCAGCAGGCCTACAATAAATTTCGTTCGGTAGGGCAGCATGTAGCGGAAAATCCGCAGGCTGCGCTTGAGTGATTCCTTGTTTACTTTCGGTTTGGGCAGCTCGGCCATTGCGAGGTCGCTGCCGCTGCTATTGAGTCCACTTCGGGCCATTTCTTTTGGGAAGCTAGGAGTTAAGAGCTAGAAGCGAGGAGTTGGAAGAATGAAGTGTGAAGACCTCTGTTTTGGCTCCTCACTACCTGAATTCCAGCCCCTGGATTCTAACTCCTAGCTCCTCATTAATCAAATTTGGGTTTGCCTTGCTCCACCTGCAAACCCTCGGACACGCCGAAGGGTACGGGCAGGCGTACCTGGATGGGCATCGGCTGGCCCTTGCGGGTGGCGGGTTTCCAGGCTGGCATCTGGCCCAGCACCCGCAGCGCCTCCGTGTCGCACTCGGGGCTTAGGGGCTGCACCACCGAGGGGTTGGTCAGGTGGCCGTCGGCTTCCACCGTGAAGGTCATCACCACGTGGCCGCTGATTTGCTTGACGCTGGCCGCTTCGGGATACTTTAAGTTCTGCTGAAAAAACTGGTTTAGGCCTGCGGCCCCACCCGGAAACTGGGGTGGCACGTCGGGCCGGTTGGCGGCGGGCTTGGCCTGGGCCTGCATCCGGCCCGCTTTCAACTCAACGGGCTGCTTAGCGGGAGTGGTTTGCTGGGCCCAGCCTTTGGTAAGGCCCAAAGGTACGAGCAGCAGGATGAAGAAAAGATGTTTCATAGCGGGGTTTGGGGCTTGGGGTTTTGGCTGATGTTGAACAGGCAAAAAGCACGTCATGCTGAACGAAGGCGGAGTCGAAGCATCTCTACCGCTTCGTCGTAGCACCGTTAGTCAGTATGGCGGTAGAGATGCTTCGACTCCGGCTTGCGCCTTCGCTCAGCATGACAGTTCTTATTACCGCTTTCTCTAATTCTCAACGCGCACTTATAACCCAAGAACAACCACTACGCCACGGGGTTCAATTCGAGGTTGCGGGGGCGCGAAATAGCCCACAGGCCTAGGAAGGTGATGAGGCCGTTGAGGATCAGAATCTCGAAGCCGAACTTGTAATCCCACCAGGCCTCGGAGTTGGCATTGATGAACCAGGTGAGCAGCGGGGCGAGCAGGCACAAGGGCAACACCAGCTTGTCGTGGAGGCCGCGGCTGGTGAAGATGCCGAACGAATACAGGCCCAGCAGCGGCCCGTAAGTGTAGCCGGCCGCTTTAAACACGGCTGTAATCACGCTCTGGTCGTTGATGGCCCGGAAAATCAAGATAATCACAATCAGCACCACCGAAAAGCCTAGGTGGGTCAGCTGCCGCAGATTCTTCTGCTTCTTCTCCTTGTACTGCCCGATGTTTAGCATGTCCACGCAAAACGAGGTAGTGAGGGCCGTGAGGGCTGAATCGGCGGAGGCATAGGTGACGGCGATGATGCCCAGGATGAAGATGACACCCGCAAACAGGCTAAAGTGGTTGGTAGCCAGCAGCGGAAACACGTTGTCACCAATAACAGCCCCGGTTGCAGGGTTGGTCGGCAAGGCAATGCCCTTGGCGGCGGCAAACTGGTAGAGCAGTACGCCCAGTGAGAGGAAGAACACGTTCACGAGCACAATGGCGATGGTGAACCAGAACATGTTCTTCTGAGCGTCTTGGAGGTTGCGGCAGCTCAGGTTTTTCTGCATCAAATCCTGGTCGAGGCCGGTCATCACAATGGTGATGAAAGCCCCGGAGGCGAATTGCTTCCAGAAGAACTTATCATCCTTGGGGTCGGAGAAGTAAATCTGTGACATGGAGCTTTCCTTCACCGTTTTCACCAATCCGGCAAAGCCCAGGTTCAGCTCCTGGGCCATGAGATAGATGCTCACGGCCACGCAGATGAGCATAGCCATGGTCTGGAAGGTATCGGTCCAGAGGATGGTTTTAAGGCCCCCGCGGAAGGTGTAGAGGTAAATCAGGAAAATGCTGACCGTAACCGTCACAGCAAACGGCACGCCCAGCTGATCAAAAACGGCGAACTGGAGCACTCCGGCCACCAGAAACACCCGGAACGCGGCCCCCACGGCCCTGGAAATCAGGAAGAAGAACGCGCCCGTTTTGTAGCTCCAGAACCCGAACCGCTGCTCCAGATAGGTATAGATGCTCACCAGCCGCAGCCGGTAATACAGCGGCATGAGCACGGTGCCAATCACGAGGTAGCCCACCGTGTAGCCCAGTACTACGGCCATGTAGCTCCAGCCCTGCCCGGATACCATGCCGGGAATCGAAATAAACGTGACGCCCGAAAGGGAGGTGCCAATCATGGCGAAGGCCACCATGTACCAGGGCGCGTTGCGGTTGGCAATGAAGAACGACTCGCTCGTGGCCTTCCGCGACGTGAAGTAGGCGATAATCATCAGGACCACGAAGTAGCCCGCAATCAGACTCAGAACAAGGGTGGGGGACATTTTGGTTGAGCTGTTAGCTTTTAGCTGATAGCTGTTAGCTGACTTTGGGGCTATCAGTACTTGCCTGATAACCGCTTGCCGACAACAACATGAAGGTGCAAGCTACAAGCATCCGCTTTAACCCGAAAGCCTGAACGAGACTAACAGCTAATAGCTGTCAGCTAACAGCTCACTAAACCCAGTCCTGCCAGCGCAGCACTTCGCCCACGGCGGGCACGTGCAGCTCGGGGCGCAGCATGCCGGAGGCGGCAATTTCCCGGATGAGGCGCTGCGGCTCGGAGGCGGGTTCGTCGCTCAGGTCGAAGGTGCCGTGGTGCATGGGCACGAGGTGGCCGGCGCGGAGCTGGTTGGCCGCCTTGGCCGATTCGTGGGGGTTGGTGTGGCTACCGGCCATCATGTAGGCCGGTTTGTAGGCCCCGATGGGCATGAGCACGATATCCAGGGGGCCAAACTGCCGCTCGATTTCCTCGAAGTGGCCGTTCATGTTGGTGTCGCCGGCGAAGTAGAGGGTGCGGTCGTCGGGCAGGCGTAGCAGTAAGGAGCCCCAGAGGACCTTGTTCAGGTCGAGCAGACCGCGGCGGTACCAGTGTGAGGCAGGCAGCTCGAACAGCTCGAATGGTGGGGTTTCGCCCAACGCACTTAAATCGAACTGCTGCCACCAGCCGGCTTCCTGCACCGGTAGCTTAGGCGCAATGCCGCGCAGCAGCTTCACCAGGCCCAGCGGCCCAAAAGCGCGCATGGCCGGGTTCTGGCGGGCCAGTAGCTTAATGGATTGCTCGTCGAGGTGGTCGCGGTGGCCGTGGCTGAGTAGCAGCACATCGATGCCGGTCAGGTCTTCGGGGCGGCAGGGCAGGGCGTGGCGGCGGCGCAACCCCAGCGACGAGAACAGCAGCGGGTCAGTAATCATTGTAACGCCCGCTACCCGCAGCACGAAGCTCGAATGGCCCAGCCACACCAGCCCATCTTCGCGGCTTTGCAGGAAAGTGGTGCAATCCACTACTTCGGGTGCCCAGGTATCGGCCTTCTTCTCTTCCTTCTGCGGGTTTTTGCTTAGCTGCCACTTGAGCAGCGTACCGAACTCGGGCTCATAGAGCTGCTCGCCGTTGCAGTATTCGCGGCCCAGTATTTTGTTGCCGGGGTAATTAGGCTTGATGGTAGATAGCTGCGGATTGCGAACGTAGCGGGGAGTGGGCATAGAAAAACGAAGCGCCGGAGAGATATTAGTAGCCCCAGGGGCTGCCATACGAGTTGCCGTATGGGCTGCCCGGGTAGGCCGTGGCCCCGTTGCTTACCCGCACCCCGCCCGACACCGAGAAGTTCTCCGTGATATGGTAATCGGCCCGCAGGTTTACGCCCTGGCCCAGGTTGCCGCCGAAACCGGCATACGGATTCACGCCGGGCAAACCGCTTGGCGTGAGGTCTTTCCAGGCTGATCCGGTGAGCAATAACCGCGGCGACACCGCGTACTGCCCGCCGCCCTGGATGAGATAATGATTGGTGCCCAGCTGATTGAAAGAGCCGTTTTCGGCCCGTGGCGCGGCCATCATGCCTGGCATCGTCCGCAGGTACGTAACGCCCCCAAACACCGAAAACCGCTGGGTAAGCGGCAGCGAAACCGTGGGGCTGAGGTAGGTGGCCGAGCCGTAGCGGCCGGCAAACGTAGCGCCGGCCTGCAGGCTGTACGAGGGCTTCAGGCCCAGCCGTGGGCCGGCCGGAGCCGCGTTCTGGGCCAGGGCGGCGGTAACTGCCAGTAAGGCAGCAGGCAGGAGATACAGAAATCGGGGCATGGGCAAAGCAGCAGTTGAGGTCGGAGGCGGTCAGGCAAGATACGAAACCCCGCGTGGTGGGGCAAAATGCCATTTTGCTTCCAACGAACCGGCTAGCCTCTTGGTGCCTGCCGGGCCATAAAACCATCGGTTTAGCAGAATGCTGTTTCTTTGACCACCGCGTCGCGCCTCCTTCGCCCGCGTCTCCCCGTTCATGCCCGACGAATTCCAGACCTACCAGCGCTTTCCCAACGCCACCGTAGCCCAGCCCCTGCTGCACCTGCTCCACGAGCATGGCTTCGACTACGACACCCGGCTCGACCAGCTACCCATCGATGCCTCGTTCGCCTTCAACGAAACCAGCCGCTACTTCCTGGTGCAACTGCGCGCCGCCGATTTCGAACGCGCCCATACCCTGGAGCTGGCCGCCGCCGAGGCCCAACTGGCCGATTTGCCAGCCGACTACTACCTGTTCAGCTTCCGCAACGAGGAGCTCCTCGATGTGCTGGGCAAGCCCGATGAATGGAACAGCCTCGACGTAGCCCTGGCCCAGCGCCTGCTCCAGGACCGAGGAGCGGCCCCAGGCCCGGAGACGCTGGAACAGCTACGCCAGCAACGCCTACAGGAGCTGGCCCGGCCCGAGCCCCGGCAAAGCCGCTGGGTGGTGGCTGGCTACGTGCTGGCCATTTTCGGGGGCGTGCTGAGCTTTTTTATCGGCTGGCACCTCTACTCGCACTACCGCCAGCTGCCCAACGGCGAGCGGGTGCCCGTTTTCCAGGCCCCCGACCGCGCCCACGGCCAACGACTTATGGTGCTGGGCATACTGGGCTTCTTGGCCCTGCTGGCCTGGCGGTTTTATATGAGCCGGTAGGAGGTGAGAAGGGGTAGTGGTAGGTAAGTAAGTCATGCTTCGACTACGGCTCCGCCTTCGCTCAGCATGACGTTCTGATAAACTCGTTATGCTACTTCGCCTTACTGCCCAGCCAGGCGGCGCGGAATTTCTTCTGCGCCCGGCTTAGCGGCTGCTTGGCTTCCTCATAGGTAATGACTTCCAGCGTCGGGTCTTCGATCAGCGTGACGGGTACGGTACGCACGCCGGTCCGGGTGCGCGCTTCCAACTGCACCACGTCGCCGGGTTTGTGTTCCCCCAGACGCTGCTGAAAGCTTTTACCGCTGCTAATGCGCTGGCCGTCGAGGCGGAGTATTACGTCTTCGCGGTCGAGGCCGGCGGCGTAGAGGGGCGAGCCCACGGTGGTGGTGCCCAGCGTGGCGGTGCTGTCGGCAGCGTTGAAGCTCAGGCGAGCCGCCAGGCTGGCCTGGCCGGGTTTGGCGGGGCGCACCAGCAAGCCAGCGGGGGCCAGTAGTGTGGCATAGTCGGGGCGCTGGTGGCCGAGGATGTGCTGGCGAAAGAACTGGCCGGCAAAGGCCGTATCGCGGGCTACTTCGCCCAGTACACGCTGCAAGTCAGGCAGCGTGTAGGGCCGGGCCGGGGCGTAGTTCTGCTGCTTACTACCAAACTGCTGCCAGAGCGTGCGCATGTAGGTATCGAGGTCGGTTTTGAACCGGGCCCGCAGCTCCAGATCGAGAGCCAGGGCATTGGCCCCGCCGATGTAGTAGTAGCTCAGGTAGGTATTCACGCGGTTGTTGGGGTCGATGGCGGCGGCGGCATCCACGAACGGGGCCTGCTGGCTCATCTCCACCGGCGAGTACCGAGCAGCGCCGGGGGCCAGCGTGATGGCGCTTACCAAGCCCGTGAGGGCCTCTTTGGCGTACGCCGAATCGGTGTACACGCCCGCCCGGCGCAGCAGCAGCTCCCCGAAATACTGGGTAAAGCCCTCGGCAAACCAGAGGTTGCTGCTCATGTTGGCCCGCTGAAAATCGAACGGCTCCAGGTCCTGGGGGCGCAGGCGCTCCACGTTCCAGCTGTGGAAAAACTCGTGGGCCACGGTGCCCAGGTTGTCGAGGGCGCCGGGGCCGCGGAGGGGGCGGCTGCTGGTGAGGCTGGTGGAGTTGCGGTGCTCCATGCCGTCGGAGCTGGT
This sequence comes from Hymenobacter amundsenii, assembly GCF_002204745.1. Lineage (GTDB taxonomy): Bacteria > Bacteroidota > Bacteroidia > Cytophagales > Hymenobacteraceae > Hymenobacter > Hymenobacter amundsenii. The sequence goes on along the minus strand of NZ_NIRR01000014.1, from coordinate 60,762 downwards.
CTGGGGCAGGTAGTTGGCCACAAACGTGTAGCGCCCGAAATCGTAGGCGGGCAGACCCCCGAAAATGGCGGCCGCCTCCTTCACTACTTTTTTGGTCTGGGCGGCGTAGGCGTCGAGCTCGGTGAGCGTGCCGTCGTGGAGCACCTTCAGCTCGATGGTCCGGCCGCCTTCCTGCCAGCTGCACACCTGCTGCTCACCCAAAGAGGTGGGCGAATCCATGAGGTATTGCAGGTTGGGAGCCGAGTAGGTGGTGCCAGCCGCGTCGGGCTGGAGCTGCGAGGCCACCGTCCAGCCGGGCAGCAGGCCGAAGCGCACCTCGGCGGGCCGCTGCTCCAGCCCTTCGGCGTAGGCCAGCGTGGCAGGCATGTTCAGGTGGGCGTGGCGGCCGTCAATGCCGGCGTAGGTGCCGTCGGTCCGGTCGCCGAACAGGGTATAGGTGAAGGTCACGGTGCCGTCGTGGCCGGCTACGTCCCAGCCGTAAGGGTCAGGCTTGGTCAGGCGCAGCGTCTGGCCCCGCGAGTCGGTGGCGGCCACATCGTACACGTTCTTGGCGAATTCGTGGAGGGCGTAGCGGCCGGGCGAGGAGCGGGCCATGCGCACGTGCAGCGGCCCAGCCGGCAGCTCCCGGAAAGTCACCGTTATGCGGGCTTCGTGATGAACGGCGTTTGGGAAGGCCAACTCGTAACGAACAGGGGCCTGGGCCTGGGCAGGGGTAGCCAGCGCCAGCGGCAGGCTCAAAAGCAGCAGGGCAGCGGTTTTCCGCATCAACATAATTAGCAGCAAATAAGAATGGAGTTGCAACCTAACACCTGCCGGCTAAAGTAGGGTACCGTGCGACCTTTCCCTACCGCCATACGCTGGCTTCCACCATGCCCCCGTAAAACTGCCCGGCCGGTTCCGGGTGTAGTCCCAGCCGGGCCAGCTCGGCCTCAATTGGGGGGAGCCGCCGCCCGCTGATGCCGGTAATCAGGCCAAAAAAACTGTACATCAGTTTTAGCAGCAGCCGGTGCCACCAGGTGCGGGGCGGCCCGAAATCGGCCAGCAGCCACGGCCCCCCCGGCTTGCGGACTGCCCCCAGCCGCGCCATAATGTGCCGGAGCCGGGCGGGCTCGAATAAATCGAGAAAAAAGAACGTAATCAGGCCACCAAACTGCTCCTCGGACCCCAGGCTTTCCTCCGTGCCCAGCCGAAAGTTCACTTGGTTGGCAGCCTGCGGGTAGTGCCTAGCCAAATAAGCCCGGCTGCGATCCAGCATCCGGGGCGAGGCTTCGAGGTACACAATGCGGGCCTGCGGGCGGCGGCGCAGCACCTCGCCCAACACCCAGCCCGAACCCCCGCCGATGATGAGCAGCCGCGGCTGGTCCGGCGGCAAGCCCCGATCCAGGGCCGCCTGCTGGGCCCGCTGCAACGCCCGCCCGTACACCAGCCGGGAAAACGGGTCGTAAAACGCCGCTACGTAATCAAATCCAGAGTCGGGGAGGGGAGCAGGCATGGGTTGGACTGGTTGCGAGGGGCAAGATGGGGCTGTTTTCCCGGTTGCAGATGGCTCATCCAAACAGGAAGGAGCGTACCCGCAAGCTCCAGGCCACCGACCGTTTCTGGGTTCTACCGTATGTTAGGACCATGACCAACCATTTGCGCCGGCTGCTGGCCGGCTTTATCCTGTTTGCAACCGAATTTGCTATTACCCTGACCCTGGGTACGGCGGGTGTGGTGGCGTTCCTGGCCCTGAGCCGGGAGGTGTTCGACCAGGATGCCGCCACCTTCGATGCGGCCGCGTTCCGGTGGGTGCGCCAGCTGCTGGGGGCGGGCCGGCAGCAGTGGGTGGAAGCCGTCACGTTTCTGGCTTCGCGCAACTTCATTACGGTGGCAGGACTGGTGCTGGTGGCCTGGCTGCTGCTGGTGCACCGGCACCGCTGGTACTCGCTGCTGGTGCCGGTAGTGGCGTTAGGCAGCATTACGCTCAACCTGCTGCTCAAACAGATTTACCAGCGCCCCCGGCCCTTGCTGCCCCTTACCTCGGCCTCGGGCCTGAGCTTCCCCAGCGGACACGCCATGATTTCGGCTTCCTTCTACGGCCTGCTGATTTATTTTGCCTGGACGAGCCTGCGCCGCCCGGCGGTGCGTTACGCAGTAGTCGCCACCCTGTCTGCCTTAATCGTGCTCATTGGCCTGACCCGCGTATACCTGCGGGTGCACTACGCCACCGACGTGCTGGCCGGTTTTACGGCGGGTCTTGCCTGGCTGATAATTGCTATTCCGCTGCTGAAACAGCTGGAAATACAGGTGGGAAAGCGCTTCAAAAAGCAATTGCAATCAGCTGAAAAACAGTCTATATAGTCTCAAAATAGCCTTTTGCCGAATAATTTTACGCCTTTTTTTCAGCGAAAACTTGCGGCGCTGCGGAAAAGCCGCCTATCTTTGCAGCATCAAAAGGCGCTTATCTGAAGGGCCATTGATAAAAACAGCTGCGCTTGTGGCGAAATTGGTAGACGCGCTGTCTTCAGGCGGCAGTTCCGCAAGGTGTGGGAGTTCGAGTCTCCCCGAGCGCACAGAAAAGCCGGTCCAGCAATGGGCCGGCTTTTTCTTTTGATCACAGGTTGGCGCTGATTTTTTCCGCTGATTGGGCAGATGTGGTTTCGCTCGCTTTGAACACAAAACAGAACGAGCTTCGGCGGGCTTGTTGCACCGGTGGCTGTTGCAGATTGAACGGGCTGCAACACACCTGCGTAATTAGCGAGAAATTAGCGTAAATCTGTGATCAAAATCAGCGCTAATCCGTGATCAAGAAAATAACTGCCCGCGTAACGGCCGCGCTGAGTTTGCTCACGCTGGAATTGGTGATTGTAGGAAGCGTTTTTTTAGGGGCGGCGGTCCTGTTTTTCTACCTCACGCGGGTGGTATTCGTCGCCAATTCAGTGCGGTTTGATAACTGGGCTTTCGGGCAGCTTGATGCGGTGCGGACCGCCTGGCCGGGTCTCACGCCGGTGGTGCGGAGCCTCACGTTTTTCGCCTCGCTGCCCTGGCTGGTAGCGGCCGGCCTCGGCATTCCGCTGCTATTGGGCTGGTGGAAGCATCGGCACGAAGCCTGGGAGGTGTTTTGGGCGGTAGCGGGTTCCTCCCTGCTCAACCAACTGCTCAAAACCTATTTCCACCGCCTGCGGCCCCAATCAGCTCTGTTTCAGCAGGCTGGCCTGAGCTTTCCGAGCGGCCACGCCATGATCGGGCTGGCCCTCTACGGCTGCCTGGCCTGGATTGTGTGGCGGCACCGGCACCACCCGGCCTGGGCCATTGCACTCCTCCTTTTCGCCTTCCTTATCGGTCTGACCCGCGTGTACCTGCATGTGCATTACGCCACCGATGTGCTGGCCGGTTTCGCCGGCGCACTACTCTGGCTGATTCTGCTGCGGGTAATGTTTCGGTTGAGTGTTAGGGGTGATGGGGTGAGGAGGTAAGAAAGAACGTCATTCTTCGCTACGCTCTAAACGACGTCCCTTTTCAGTCCGGCCTCCGTTATCAACTTCTCACTTCTCACTTCTCACTTCTCACTTCTTCCCTCCAGCTTCACCTTTACCCGTAGCGCCAACAGGCCTTTGGCTCCCTGGAGCTCTTCGAGTTCGAGCTCCTCGATTTCGTCTTCGAGCAGGCCGCGGTCCTGGAGGTAATCGAGGTATTCGAGGTACTCGTCGGCCTCGCGCTGCTGGGAGTACACTAGGGCCAGGTAGCCGGGCTGAGTGAGCCGCTCGTTGGTGCCCAAAATAGTGGCCTTGTCGATGCGCTTCTTGATGATTTCGTAGCGGATGTTGTAGGCACCATCCACGTCGAACTGGCGCTCATCCTGGCGGAAACGGATGCTCAGGGGCTGGCTGTGGATGAGAATCAGTTGGGTGGTTTCAAGCGGAACGGGCAGCGTGTCGCGCAGGGCTACCGTGCGGCGCGTAATTTCCACCATCGTCAGCAACTGCCAGAGGCGCAGGTTTTTGAGGAATACCAGATCGAAAGGCTTGTCTTCGACCAATGCCGCGCCCACGTAGATATTATGCTCCACGCCATCGGTTTTGAAGCGCTGGAAGTAGTGCGGGAACATGGCCTGGGCCTTGGTATCCTCCTCATCGAGGTAGTTGGCTACGGCATCATTGAGCAGGGTAGTGCTTTGCTCGAAGGCCTTGCGGCGCTTATAGAGGATGCCCAGTTCAGGGTCAATCTGGGCCCAGTACTGGGCAATGACGGGCCGTAGCTCGGCCGTGTTCTGGCCCAGGTACTCGAAGAGCGGCTCCATCTCGGTGCGCAACGAGTCGAGAATGTTCACCTCGTCGCCGCTCACAATGCCTTGGCGCAAGCGGCGCAGGTTCTTGCTCACGTAAAATTTCAGCTCGTCGAGAATGGGTAGCTGCTGAAACTCGGAGGCCTTTTTGAGTACTTTGCCGGCCAGGGTGAGGTGCTCCACCAAGTCGCCCTGAATGGCCTCGTTGCGGGCTGTGCTGCTGCCCCGAATGTCGCTGGAGCCGTGCAGCGGGTACACGTCATGGAACACAATATCCTCCATTTCGGCCTGGCGGTTGCCGTCTTCCAGCTGCTGAAGCAGGTTTTGGGCCGCATCGGTAAAGCGCCATTCCATGGTGGGGTGGATGGCCGTGAACTTCTCCTTCACGATGGCCTGCACCCGGGTCTGAATGTCTTCGGCGTTGCGCTTCACGGCCACCGCGAACAGGGGCAAAAACTGGTTCACGTTTTCGAGGCTGAACTCGTTGAGGTCGCCCACGTTGGGCGAGCCCAGTTCCAGCAAGCCCACCGTATCGTTGCCGTAGGGCAGCAGGGCCAGAATGGCCGAGCGGATGCCCAGGCTTAGAATCTGCTCGCGCAAATCCTCTGGAATGTCGGCCTGCTCCACGTCTTCGATTACCAACGGGCGGCGGTCGGCCCAGAGGCGGCCATAAATCTGGCGGAAGCCGGAGCTGGCGTCGGGCGTATGTAGCTGCTTGGTGAGGAAGCTGTGGTTGATTTTGCGTCCGAAGTCCACGAAAGCCCGTTTCTTCTCGTCGTAGGCGGCAATGCCGAGCTGCAGAAACGGCTTGCCAAACAACACCCGCAGCTTCTCCTGAATCTGCTCCAACCGGTCGGAGGCCTGGAGCACGTCGCGCTCCAGCAGATCATACTTTAGCTCCGACAGAATTTCCTGCTCGGTTACATCAACGAGGTGCAGGATGTTGAAGCCCTCAATAACAAAGTGCTCGGGCGGCAGCTGCTCCAGCCACAAATCGGTGCGGTGGGGGTTACGGCTCAGAAACTCGAGCTGCTCGGCCGTCAGCTCCGGCTTGTCGCCCACCAGCGTCACCTCCAGAAACGTGGCGTTGAACTCGACGCCGTAGTGGCGGTACAGGCCAATACTGTAGTCGGGCACCGTGAAAATAATACCACCCTGTAAGGGCAGCTTCACCCCATATACCTTCTCCAGAATGAGCTGGTAGGCCATGCGGGTTGTAAAGGTATCGAGCTGCTCCATCGTGATGTTGAGCGGCTGCTTGATAATGTGCTGGGCGTTGAGCAGCACCTCGGCAAAGCGGGGCGTCTGGTAGAAGCTGTGGCGCTGAAATGGGGCCACTGCCCCCACGATATCGGTGGGAAAGGAAGCGGGCGGAAATACGGCCAACATCAACGTTTCGACCAAGTCGCAGTTGCAGGCGAGTTGTTCAAGGTCGGTGATGGCCCCCCGGGCCCAGTCGGCGGTTGCTACCTGGGCCCCCACCGAGCGCGAAAGCAGGGCGATGCCTTCGTTGGTAGACGTTTCGCCGGCTTTCCAGTACGCAATGAGCGGCTCCAGGCTCAGCGTGGTTTGGAACGGGAAAGTGGACTTAGGGGCAACGACGGGTTCTTTCAGCATAATGGAAGCGGTTCGGGCGCACCCTGCCGAAACCGGCAGCCGCACGCATACGACCTATACGAGTCTGCCGGACCGCCGGACGTGGCATGCCGCACCACGCGTCGCGTCGGTTTAGGGCTTGCGCAGCACATTGAGCTCCACGAGGCCGTTTTCGCCATCGGCGTCCTTTAAGTTGATGGGGCTCGCGGAGCCGTTGACATAGACGAGCTTGCGGGTGTTGTTGAAGCAGGTGCAGCAGCCATCGGCCTGGTACTCGGTGGTCAGTTGCACGCTGTCGATGGCATAGTCGAAGCTGTGGATTTTGGCCGTGCGGGTTGGGGCCAGGTAAACCCGGTAGGCGTACTGGTCGAGCTTACGGTTGCCGGCCTGACTGAAGGGTGTGGTATTATTGAGGATGAGCGGCTGACGGGCCTGGAGCGTGGTGCGTTCCAGTTGCACGGTATCGGCTAGCAGCAGCTGTTGGGCATCGGGCCGGAGCAGCCGCCGCACCAGAAACACGGTTCGCAGCTCACTGACCTTGAAAGCCGGGCTGCTGCTGGTGCCCAGCGTATCGAAACGCAGGCCAACGGCATCGGCAAAGGTATCGTTGCAGTCGCAGGCCGTGGAGCCGCAGCAGGCCGCCAGGGCGGTGGTCATCACAAGTATCGAAACCCAGGTAAGAAAGGAGCGCAGCATAGGGCGTAAAGATAACGGGTGGCGACCGGCCGGGCCGCAAAAAAAGCGGACCCGCGCTGGCGGGTCCGCTATCCTAACGCCCGAAGGCAGGTGCATATTGGCTCAGCTGGCTGTTACTCCTTCACGAAGCGGCGCGTCTCGGCCCCGGCGCGGGTCGTGATTTTGAAGAAGTAAGTGCCAGCGGGCAGGTCGGCTACCTCCACGGCCAGCGTGTGCGGGCCCTTGTCCTGTTTGCTGTCCTGGGCGACGGTCCGCAGGGTGTTGCCCCGGCCGTCGAGCAGTTCCACGGTTACGGCCCCGGCCTTCGTTACCTCGTAGGCCAGCTCGGTGGTAGTGGTGGCGGGGTTAGGGTATACCAGGCTCTGGGAACGCGCTTTGTCGGCCCGAGCTGGGGCATTGGGGTCGAGCAGCAGGAAGGCAGTGGGCCGTAGCAGGCGGCCCAGCGCGCCGCCATGCCGGGGGTGGCGGCCCGGACGGGCAGCCGTTTCCGGCTTGCCAGCGGGGGCGAGGGCTCGCAGATCGGCCACCCATTTTTCCTGCTGGGGTTTGAGCGCGTGAGTCAGGCGGTTGATGTCGGTGGTGTAGCGCTGGGCCATTTGCTGCACATTGGCCATGATGCCCTTGGTTTCGGTGCGGAGCTGCTGCACCTGCTGCTGCTGGGCTTCGGTGAGTGTGGGGCGGGTACCCGGCGTAGCAGCGGCTGTTCCCGCCGCTGGCCGCAGCGACTGGCGCAGCGCGCGCCCCTGCACCCGGACTTCGCGCAGCTGGTTGCGGTAGATGGCCAGTTGGGCGCGGTCGGCCGTCGTGAGCTGGCTTTCCAGCTGCCGACGCTGTTCGCGCACGGCGGGCAGCACATTTTGCCGCACGTAAGCACGGGCTTCGTGGTGGGCCGGCGCGGCCGTTGCCGTCGTTTGGGAAGTGGGGGCCGTCTGGGCAAAGCTGGCCGGGGCCGTGGTCAGGAGCAGGCCGCAGAAGAAAAGGACGGAGAGAAGGGTTGTTTTCATAATAGCGTACGGGAGTAAGGCGGCGAGTGTGGCCGGTTTCTGGCAGTATAGAAGCGCTCCGGGGGCCGGGGTTTAACCCCGTCGGCAAAAAAAGCCTGGAAGAAACGTAAAGAAAGTAGTTTTGCAGTGATACGTGGTTGGTTTGGCTGGGCACGCTGATCGGTATTTTAACGGTCCGCGAGCGAGAAAAATGCGCCGGTTCGCCCGCTATTCCGCAACTTGCGGGCAGTATGTACGCCGCCCTGATTCGCTGCCTTGCCCTCGGGCTGGCCCTGTTGCCCCTCGCCCTCACTGCCCAACCCAGCCCGCCCGCCGCGCCGCGCCCGGCTCCCAACCCCGTCTGGCTCGGCCAGCAGCTGCTCGAATCGGCCGTACTACGCCGCCACCACGTGGGCCTGAGCCTGGTAGATGTAGCCACCGGCCAGCAGCTGTTCGGCTTCAACGAAGACCACTATTTCACGCCGGCCAGTACCATGAAGCTGCTGAGCCTGTACGCCGGCCTGCGGCTGCTGCCCGACTCGCTGCCCAGTTTGCACTACGTGCTACGGGCCGATACGCTGCTTTTCTGGGGTACCGGCGACCCGACCCTGCTCCACGGCGACGTGCCCTCGCGCCGGGCCTACGAGTTCCTGCGCACCCGGCCCGAAAAGCTGTTCTATGCCACTGTGCCTGCTCCACCCTCCTTCGGCCCTGGCTGGAGCTGGGACGATTACGGCTATTATTTTCAGCCCGAGCGCGGCCCGTTGCCCATCTACGGCAACACCGTGCGCTTCTATGGCCGGCCGGCCCAGGCTCCGCGCGTGCTGCCGGCCTTCTTCCGGCCGCTCACGGCTCCCGCGCCGCCCACGCTGGCCAACCCCGCCAACGACCACGTGCGCCGGCCCCTAGAAGAAAACCAGTTTTTAGTGTTTCCGGCTACCCGCAACTGGGTGGATGAGGTGCCGTTCCGGACCAGCCCCGGCCTGCTGCTCCAGCTGCTCCAGGACACGCTGCGCCGCCCCGTGCTGGCGGCCGGCCCGCTATGCCTTCGGCCCCAGGATTCGGTGCGCACCCTGCGTGGTCTGCCCGTCGATTCGCTCTACCGCCGCATGATTCGGGTGAGCGACAATTTCCTGGCCGAGCAGCTGCTGCTCATGTGTTCCTCGGCCCTGGGGGCCGATTCGCTCAGTCCTGCCCGTACTATCCGGGCCATGCAGGGCAACTACCTGCGTACCCTGCCCGATGCGCCGGTGTGGGTCGATGGCTCGGGCCTTTCGCGCCTGAATCTGCTTACGCCCCGCAGCCTGACGGCGGTGCTGCTGCTGCTGCACCAGCAAATTCAGGAGCCCCGGCTGCTGAGTTTACTGGCGGCGGGCGGCGGGCAGGGCACCCTGCACCGGGCATATTTGGCGGGCAAAACAGGCCCCTGGCTCTGGGGCAAGACGGGCACCCTCACCAACACCCATAACCTGGCCGGCTACCTGCGCACCCGTTCGGGCCGGCTAGTGGCTTTCAGCTTCTTCAACAACGGCTACGTGGTGCCCACCAGTGACATTCGCCGCGAGATGGAGCGGGTGCTCACGCTGGTGCGCGACCGGATGTAGAGTGCTTTCTGGATGGCTACCCAATGCGGCCGGATTAGCTCGCGGCAGGTTCTAGGAGCAGGTGCGGTATGGCCGGGGTCGGATAAACCCCTTCGTGTGGCAGCCGGGCCGTGGCTTCCTGCAGGTGGCCTCCCTCAACCAAGGCATAGATTTCATGAGCCAGATCCGTTACGTCTGTAATCTCCACTACCCACTCGTGCACGTACCGCGATACGGCTTCACCGGAGAGCCCGATCTGAATGGCCCGATGCGGCAAGGGTTGGAGGTGCAGATCCCGCTCCGGGTCCCATTGGATGCGTACAGGAGCAGCCTGCAGGCTGTTCTCCCACTCAGTTGAGTTCAAATGAGCGGCAGCTTCGAAACGGGACAAGCAGGCGTGTTGCAGGGCCCATTCGAGCCCGGTGCGCTTTATTTTTAGGGCTAGTATCCGTTCCTGATTCACTTTCGTGGCCCAGCCCGAACGGTACATCATCCATAGGAAGGAGGGCTTGATCCAAGTCATGCGAGTCGCTTTGAAGCCGGGCAGCACCAGACTTTGCTGGGCTACGGCCGAAAGGGCAATGGCCGGGTGGTAGGCCTGGTACACGGTGAGCGTGTGCTCGTCGTAGGCAACACGAATTAGCATAGGCGAAGAACGCGGGTCATGAGTAGAAATAAGTCAGGGACGCGTTGAACGCGCCCGCCGGTAGAGGCTAACAGGAGGATGCGCAGAAGCCCATGGCGCTCCACCGAGGCCAGATGGGCCATTGAGTCGTCAGCAACCGGGTTACTTGAGCACCTTGGCCAAGGTTGCTTGGAGCTCCGCCCCGTGCAAGTTGGTGGCGATGATGACGCCGTTGGGGTCAAGCAGGAAGTTCTGGGGATGGCGCGCACGTTGTAGAGTAGGGCCACGCCCTGCTGCCAGCCGCCGGGCGTCCAGAGCTGGAGCCAGGGCAGGTGGTCGTCCTGCACGGCCTTGAGCCACTTGGCGCGGTCGGGAGCATCATCCAGCGAGATGCCGACGACCTCGAAGTTGCGGCCCTTGAACTGGTTGTAGTACTGAATCAGGTTGGGGTTGTCGCGGCGGCAGGGGCCGCACCAGCTGGCCCAGAAATCGACCAGCACGAACTTGCCCCGGAAGTCGGCCAGCGTAAAGGCTTTACCGGTGGGGTCGGGCAGAGTAAAGGCCGGGGCCGGAGCACCGACGGCCACCCGTTGCAGCGCCGCCACCTGCCGGCCCAATGCTTGGCCCTGGGCCGTGGCTTTGAGGTGGGCATCCAGGCCCTCAAACAGCGGCCCTACTACCGCGTAGCTCGGAATGGGCCCACCCACGTCCTGCACGGCATCGAGACTGACCAGACTGGCCGGGTGCGCCTTAATGAAGCTAGTCCGCAACGCCAGTTCGGCCGGTTCGGTGATGTTCTGCTGAGCTTCGAGGCGGGGGAGGATGCCCGTGGCGGCCCGTCGGTCGGGTGGGGTAGCGTAATACTCCTGTCGCAGAGCTTCCATCGGGGCCTGCACCGGCGCGAGTTGCTGACGGAGCTGCTGATACTCGGTGTTGAGCGGGGTGCCTCCCACGGTGGCATGCGCCAGCGAATCGGGGCTACTGACGCTGATAGTGCCCTTTTCGAGGTAAATGGCGCAGTTGTCGGCCTGCCCCGTGAGCAGGCGCCGGTACTGCCCTGGCCGCACCAGCACCAACCGGCCGCGTACGGGCCCATCCGTAATGCCGCGGAGCACGAACGTGCCGTTCTTCACGGTCGCCGAATCAGTAATCTGACCTTGAAACAATCCTTCGCGGCGCAGGTACACTTTGGCTGGCCCCTGTAGCAGCCCTAGTTGGCCTTTCAGGGTAAAGGAAGTAAGGTACTGGGCCTGGGCCAAAGAAGTGCCGGCCAGCAGCAGGGCCGGCAATAAGCTAAAACGATGCATAAATGGATAGTTAGGAGAAAGGAGAATGCCGGGCGCAAGATATTACCCGACCCCCTAAATCAAAGAAACCTATCCGATTCCATTTGTTGCCCTGCTCACAATTTACTCGCAGCCTAACGAAGGGCGTGGTGCTCAAGATGGCGGGATTTTTTAGCCCCGGAAGGACGACACATCGGTCGTCAAAAGATGCCAGCAAACCAAAAGCCCCAGCAGGGCGATATCTCGTGCTAACGAATGGCAACGCCCCGTTGGGACCTCAAGCAAGAATGGACAGCTGTTGGTTAGCTCTATACCGTCCCTGCGGGACTAAAAACGAAAAGCACTTGGTTGGTAGTTTAGTACAACACCCGGAATTTAATCGTGTGCTCGACTTCGCGCAGGGCTTTGATCAGCTCGGGCTCGTACTGCTTGTCGACGTCGGTAATCACGTAGCCTATGTGCTCGTTGGTTTTCAGGTACTGGCCGAGGATGTTGACTGAGTGGGCGGCCAGCACATTGTTGATGCGGGCCAGCACGCCGGGCACGTTGTGGTGAATGTGAATGAGGCGGTGGGCCGGCTGGTCGGGTAGCTGAATGTTGGGGAAATTGACGCTCTGCTGGGTGTTGCCGGTGTTCACGTACTGCATAATCCGTTCGGGCACGAACTCGGCGATGTTGCGCTGGGCCTCGGCCGTAGAGCCCCCGATGTGGGGCGTGAGCAGCACGTTGGGTAAGTCCCGTAATTCACTCTCGAAAGTCTCGTCGTTGGTTTTGGGCTCGTGCGGAAACACATCGACGGCGGCTCCGCCCAGGTGGCCCGAGCGCAGGGCGGCGGCCAGGGCGGGCACTTCCACCACCGGGCCGCGGGCGTTGTTGAGAAACAAGGAACCCGGCTTCATGCGGGCAAACTGCGCCTCCCCGAACAGGTCCGTGTTTTCGGGGCGGCCATCCACGTGCAGAGTCACGATGTCGGCCTGCTCCAGCAGCTCGTCGAGGGTGCGGCACTTGATGGCGTTACCCAGCTGGAGCTTCTCGGCCACATCATAATACAGCACCTGCATGCCCACGGCCTCGGCCACCACCGAAAGCTGCGAACCGATGTTGCCGTAGCCCACGATGCCCAGCTTCTTGCCCCGGATTTCAAACGCGCCCCGCGCCGATTTATCCCACTCGCCAGCGTGCATTTTGGGGCTTTTTTCGGGGATGCGGCGGGCCAGCATAATAATTTCGCCCAGGGCCAGCTCCACCACCGAGCGGGTGTTGCTGAACGGGGCGTTGAATACGGCCACGCCCTTTTTCATGCAGCCCACCAAGTCAATCTGGTTGGTGCCGATGCAAAACGCGCCGATGCCGATGAGGCGGTTGGCGGCTTCGAGCACCCGGGCCGTGACTTGGGTTTTGCTGCGGATGCCCAGAATGCTTACGCCCTCCATGCGCGCCATCAGCTCGTCCTCATCGAGCCCGCCCGTTACGGTTTCTACCTGGTAGCCTTCGGCCCGAAACAGCTCCTCGGCGCGCGAATCGGGGTTTTCGAGCAGCAGGACTTTAATGCGGTTTTTGGGGTAGCTCAGGGTCATGGGGAGGTTGTTCTGGTAGAGAAATTCGTCGAAGCTGGGCAGCACCTTATCGGCGTGGGCCACCACGGCGGGGCGGGTTACGTTTTCGGTGAAGGCGTAGAAGCGGTCGGCCAGGCCGGCCTCACGGATCTGGTAATCGGTGTAGCCGTCGCCGAGGGCGTACACCGGGCCATTGAGGTCGAGCAGGCGTAGCTGCCGGATTTTGCCGCCGTCCTGGCTCAGCACGTTCTCCGGGTCGAAGCCCGTGATGCGGTCCTCGGCGTCGAAGGTGAAGGTGTTGGCCAGCACGTGGTCGGCGTCGATGCCGAACTCGGCCACCACCGGCTCGATAAACTCGCGGAAGCCGCTGCTCACGATGTACACCCGGCCCGGAAAACGCTCGAAGAAGCTCCGGTTGCGCCGGATGCTCGCCGACACTTTGCCCTTGAGCCGCTCCACTAGCTGCCCGATGTGCGCCCGCCGGGCCGGCAGCAGCGCCAGCCGCTGCCGGAGCGACTCCGAAAACTTCAGCTCCCCGCTCATGCCCCGGTCAGTGAGCTCCCGAATCTGGCCCACGATTTTCTCGCGGTCGGGTGAGCCTTCAAGGGCAATGTCGGCCAGCTCATCGAGGCCTTCCACCTGGGTGAACGTGCTGTCGAAGTCAATGATGAGGTAGGGCAGGGGCACGGCGGGGCCGGCGGCGGGTTGGTCGGGCAAGTGGTCGGACATATCGGGCAACAAGGTAGGGCACGGCGGGGCAATGGAGCCGGCATGCGGCCGCACTCCGCCCAATCAGAAGAGCAAGTTACCCTTGCTTCCCGGTCTGTTTTTCTAACAGCAGAATGCAACCGTTCGCAATTTCACCGGCTCCCAGGCCAAGGGGGTATATTGCGCCCCCAGTGCCCCCAGTCAACCCCAACTATTTCCTGACCACCGCTTATGAAACACCTGCTACTACTCGCGCTCGGCCTCGGGGCCGCCACCGCCCAGGCCCAAAGCACCGAGTTCACGCTGCACGCCACCTCAGGCTACTTCGGCTACCGGGGCGCACTGGCCGAAGGGCCCGCACTTATTATCGGAAACGATGGCACAACGGGGGGCGTTGGCTTTACCACTTTGCCCTATGGCAAGCGCTTCACGCTCTCGTATGGCGGGGCCGGGCAGGTGCAGCGCGCTACGGCGCACCATTTGGTGCTCGGGGCGCACCTCGGATACGAGTGGCTGCGCAGCCGCGTGCAGGTCGCGGCCCTCTCTACATCTAGCTTCAGTAGCCGCATTATACCTGCCAGCGGACAAACCACCTTCACCGGCCGCTTTGTCAACACGCATGTATTTGTGGGGCATCGCTTTGGGGCGGGCTCCTTCCACCTCGATGCCACCCTGGGCCCAGAACTAGGTGTCCGGCTCAGCGAGCGGGAAAAAGGGGAGGCATCGGGTGGCGGCTTTACCGTCCGCACCAACAACCGCATCAGCGACGATACCAAGCTCGACCTTCGGGCCCGCGCCAACTTAACGGCTTACTATCAGCGGCTGGGCCTGTCGGTGTGCTACTCTTACGGCCTACTCGACTACGAGCGCAACTACGATGGTGGCACCGGCGACCTGTATAGCCAGATGCTACGAGTAGGATTAGCCTACCGCCTGTAAGCCGCCGAAGCGACGAGCCAAGGGCAGCTGAACTTCTCAACTCACCCGGCGGGCCGTGTTGGCGGGCAGCCAGCTTTCGTTCTGGCATACCGGGCAGCGGGCCTCGGTAGCGGCGGCCAACTCGCGCACATGGCCGCAGTTGGCGCAGGCGTGGGGGCCGGGCTGGGTGGCCGTGGGCTGGGCCTCCCGCAGCAGCTCGGGCCAGAGGGGCAGGCCGGGAAGCACCTGCTCATCCTCGAAAAAGAACACGCTGAACTCGCCGGTGGCCTCAATGTAGGCCCGGCGTACCTGCCCCAGGTGCTCCACCTGCAGCTGCCGCAACTCGCCGAAGAGCTCCTTCAGCGTTAGGTTCTGGGAGTTGAAGCCGGGTTGATTGATGACGCCCTCTTCCACCAACAATACGGGTTTGCCTTCCAGCCAGTCGGAAAAGCGCGGGTACCACTCGGTGAGGCGGTTGAAAAGCACGTAGAGGGCTGTGACAACCACGAATACGGTAGCGGCCGGCAGCAGGGGCGTATCCTCGTAGAGCATGGAGTCGCCGGCCGCGGAGCCTAGACCCAGAATGATGCTGAGCTCGAAAATGGAGAGCTGCCGCACCCCGCGCCGGCCCATAATGCGCAGCGCCCCCAGAATCAGGAGGTAGGTGAAGCCGCAACGGAAGGCAATTTCGAGCAGAAAAGGCCACGATACGTCGTCGGCCCACAGCATGCGGTGCCAATCAAAAGGAATAATGGGCGGCTTATCCATGCGCAGCGGGAGGGGAGGTAGGGCGTGGTAAAGGAGCGGAACTCCGAATGGGTACGTGATTCGGCGCAAAAACGTCATTCAGAGTGAAGCGAAGAATCTCGCGTGCTACTCATTGAGGCTTATTTCAACGACAGCACGCGAGACTCTTCGCGTTGCTCTGAATGACGTTTCTTTACTCCTTACTACTTGCTAGCCTCGCTGAGCTGGTGCATATCGGCCTCGCTCAGCTCCAAGTGCATGGCCTTGATCAGCTCTTCGACCTGCTGGGCGCTGGTGGCCGAGGCAATGGGGGCGGTGAGGCCGGGGCGGCCCATAATCCAGGCCAGGGCCACCTGGGCGGGCGAAGCGCCGGCATGGCGGGCCACTACGGCATCGAGGGCGTCGAGAATGTGGTAGCCCCGGTCGTTGAGGTATTTGGGTCCGATGCTGCTGCCGCGCACGCTCTGGGCGAGGTCTTTTTCGGAGCGGTACTTGCCCGTCAGAAAGCCCGAGGCCAGCCCGAAGTACGGGATGATGCCCAGGCCGTGTTCCTGGCACAAGGCCAGCAGGTCTTTTTCGAGGGCTTCGCGGTTGTAAAGGTTGTACTCGGGCTGGAGGGTTTCGTAGCGCGGCAGGCCCTGGGTGACGCTGGCTTCGAGGGCCGCCCGCAGCCGACCAGCCGAGAAGTTGCTGGCCCCGATGGCCCGTACTTTGCCTTCTTTAATCAGCTCGGCGTAGGCCTCCAACGGCTCGGTAACGGGGCGCTCCTCATCGTCCTGGTGCGATTGGTACAGGTCGATGTAATCGGTTTGCAGGCGCTGGAGCGACTCCTCGACGGCCGTTTTGATGTAGGCCTTCCCCAGGCCCTGGCGACCATCGCCCATCTTCATGCCCACTTTGGTGAGGATGAGCACCTCATCGCGGCGGCCGCGCTGCTTCAGCCACTTGCCGATAACGGCTTCCGACTCGCCGCCCTGGTGGCCCGGGGCCCAGGCCGAATACACGTTGGCCGTGTCGATGGCGTTGCCGCCGCCGGCCACAAAGGCATCGAGTACCCGGAAAGAAGTAGCCTCGTCGGCGGTCCAGCCAAACACGTTGCCACCCAGCACGAGGGGCGCGGTGCGCAGGCCGGAGCGGCCCAGTTCGCGGTGTTGCATATGCAAGAGGATTAGGATAGTAGTGTGCGGGTTAAACTCCCGGCCGAGCCGTTAGGTTACCGGAACCTGTTACTTTAGACCGGAATAAACCCCCGTACGCGATGCTCAGAAATCCTCTTCTGCTCCTTTGGCTGTTGCTGCCAGGGCTGCTGTCCAGCAGTACCCGCCTACAGGCGCCCACCATGACCCAGCGCGATTTCGAACCCTACTTTCTGCGGCAGGGCGTAGAGGGGTCTTTTTTGCTCTACGACGCACCCGCCCGGCAGTTTGTGGCCTACCGGCCCGACCGCTGCCGCGAAGGTTTTCTGCCCGCTTCCACCTTCAAAATTCCCAACACGCTCATCGGCCTCGCCACCGGCGCTCTGCGCGACACCTCCGAAATCTGCCGCTGGGACGGCGTAACGCGCGACTTTCCTCAATGGAACCAGGATATGCCGTTTGCCCGGGCCCTGCGCGTGTCGGCGGTACCGTGCTACCAGCAGCTGGCCCGTCGCATTGGGGTGCCTGCCTACCGTACGTGGCTGCGCAAGCTGGGCTACCCCGGCATGGTGGTTACGGAAAGTACGCTCGACACTTTCTGGCTCGATGGGAAGTCGCGCATTACGCAGTTCCAGCAGATTGATTTTCTGAGCCGCCTTCAGGCCGAAGTGCTACCCGTAGCAAAGCAGCACCAGCGGGCCGTCAAACAGCTGCTCATCCTGAAGAAAACGCCCCAGTACACGCTTTATGGCAAAACCGGGTGGCGCTTCCGCTCGGCCCGCAACCCCGATAATGCCTGGCTGGTGGGTTGGATAGAACGCGCCGACGGACGCAAGGCCTTCTTCGCCCTCAACGTAAAGCCTGCCGGCGGCCAGCCCGCCGACGCCCGGTTCGCCGCCAGCCGCCGCATAATTACCGACGCCATTCTACAGGAACTGGGGTGGATGAAGTAGAAGCTCGTTGTTGGTTGACAGCTGTTTATAAAGGAACGTCATCCTGACGAAGGAAGCACCCTCTCACGCCACAACAGCCGTAGCCACGACCCGCCTCAACGTTAAAGGGTCTTTTCTTCGTCAGGGTGACAAACCGGTTACTGGCAACCATCAGCAACGAACCGCTACACCTGCTCCAGCACGCGCCAGCCGTGGGCGGGTACGGGCAGCGTGTCGGCTGCCTGGAACATCAGCTGATCGTGGCTGAACACATCGTGCCAGGTACCTGCGGCGGCCTCGGGCAGCGGCAGATCCTGCGTTTCGGCTGCGATGTTGATGACGCAGAGCACGGCCGCGCCGTTTTTGTGGCGCCGGAAGGCGTAGAGCGAATCAGAGCCGGGCAGACGCTCGAAGCAGCTTTCGGGGTCGCCGTTGAGCAAGGCCGGGTGGCGGCGCTTGAGCTGGAGCAGGCGCGTGTAGAAATCCTGGAGCGGGAAATCCTGCCACGCAATCGGGTCTTTATCGAAGAAGTCGAGCCGCTTTTTAAGGGCCGCTTCCTGGCCCGAGTACACCAGCGGCATGCCGGGCAGTAGCACCGTGAGCACGGCGAAGGGCAGAGCCAGCGGGCCGAGGCGCTCGTATTCGGTGCCGTCCCAGCTGTTCACGTCGTGGTTGCTCGTGAAATTCATTAGGTACACCGAGGGCGGGTACTTGGCCCGCTCGGCGGCGCGGTACTCGTCGAGGGTGGAGAGGGAGGCTTTGCCCTCAGCAATCGTGTCGAGCAGGTAGTGCAGGCGCAGGCCGAATGTCATGTCGAAGGCCTGCTCCAAGAGGTGGGTATCGGAGTTGAACTCCTCCCACGTTAGCCCGCCCGACGGATATAGCTCATCCCATTCGGCCAGCATGAACACGGGCTTGAGGGCTTCGAGGGCGGGGCGGGCCTCATCCCAAAAATCGGTGGGCACCAGCGCCGCCACGTCGCAGCGGTAACCGTCGATATCGGCTTCGCGCACCCAGTAGCACAGTGCGTCGGTCATGTAGCGGCGCAGTTCGGGGTTGCCGTAGTCGAAGGCTACTACATCGTGCCAGTCGGCCACCGGGGGCACGAGGGCGCCCTGGGCATCGTGCTGGTACCAGTCGGGGTGCTGGGTCACGAGCGGGTTGTCCCAGCTGGTATGGTTGGCCACCCAATCGAGCAGCACCCGCAGGCCTAGGGCGTGGGCGGCGGCCACGAGGTGGCACAGGTCGGCCAAGGTGCCGAATTCGGGGTTCACGCCGAAATAGTCGCGCACGGCGTACTGGCTGCCGAGCGTGCCCTTACGGTGCTGCTCCCCAATCGGATGAACGGGCATCAGCCAGATAATGCTGATGCCCATAGCCGCCAGCCGGGGCAGGTGCGTCTCAAAAGCCCGAAACGTGCCCTCGGGCGTGTATTGGCGGATATTGACTTCGTAGATGGTTGCGTTGAGCGCCCAAGCAGGATGCTGAACCTGAAACTGTTGGGCGTGAGGGTGCGGCGACGATTGGGACATAACAGGCAATAGGGGCGCGATAAGGCGGGTCAGATAAGGACGAAAGCGGGGCC
The DNA here is from genome assembly GCF_002204745.1 of Hymenobacter amundsenii. Lineage (GTDB taxonomy): Bacteria > Bacteroidota > Bacteroidia > Cytophagales > Hymenobacteraceae > Hymenobacter > Hymenobacter amundsenii. The sequence goes on along the minus strand of NZ_NIRR01000014.1, from coordinate 42,147 downwards.
AGGTGGCTGCGGCTCCAACACACGTAAATCGGGCCGTCGTAGTTTTGTTTGGCGCTGTTAGCGGCTACCGTGCATCGGGTAGCCGCTCGTACACGCGGTAGCCGTGGGCGGGCAGCAGCACCTTCGAGCCCGAGCCCAGCCGCAGAATCTGCTGGCTGAACAGCTCGCGGTAGGTGCCCGGCCCGAGCGTGCGCATGGTCAACTCATGGGGTTGGGTGTCGAGGTTGACGGCCGTGAGCACGGCGGCCTGCTCGCGGCGGCGCACGAAGCCGTACACCCAGGGGCTGGAGCTGAGAGGCAAGGTTTCCATTTCGGCGCAGGCGTCGCCGTTGGCCAAAGCCGGGTTGCGTTTTTTGAGGTTCAGCAGCCGGGTGTAAAAGTCCTGGAGCGGGTAGCCGTTCCACGGAATGGGGTCTTTCTCGAAGAAGCTGAGGCGTTTTTTAAGCGCTGCCTCCTGGCCCGAATACACCATCGGGATGCCTGGCAGCAGGGCTGCCAGTACGGCCTGGGGCAGGGCGTTGGCCCCCAGCCGCTCGTATTCGGTGCCGTCCCAGCTGTTGATGTCGTGGCTGCTAGTGAAGTTCATCAGATACACCCCAGCCGGGTACTTGGCCCGCTCGGCCTCCAAATAGCGTGTAATGGCCCCCGTGGGCTGCTGGCGCCGTGCAATGCTGTCGAGCAGGTAGCGCAGGCGCAACGCGTAGGTGGCGTCGAAGGCCTTTTCGAGCAGGTGGCTGTCGGGCGTAAACTCGCCGGGCTTCAGGAAGGGTGGCGCGTGCAGCTCGTCCCACTCGGCCAGTAGAAACACGGGCTTGATTTGGGCCAGCGCGGCGCGGGTGTCGTTCCAGAAATCGGTGGGCACCAGCCCGGCCACGTCGCAACGGAACCCATCCACGTCGGCCTCGCGCACCCAATAGGTCAGGCTCCCGGTCATGTAGCGGCGTAGCTCGGGCTTGCTGTAGTCGAGGTCAATCACGTCCTGCCAATCGGCTACTGGGGGCACGAACCGGCCCAGTGAGTCGCGCGTGAACCAGTCGGGGTGCTGGCGGGCCAACTCGCTGTCCCAGCTGGTGTGGTTGGCTACCCAATCGAGAATAACGTGCATGCCGCGCTGGTGGGCGGCGGCTACTAAGTGCTGCAAATCGGCCAGCGTGCCCATTTCGGGGTTCACGGCCCGGTAGTCTTGCACCGAGTAGTAGCTGCCGAGCGTGCCCTTGCGCTTCACCCGGCCGATGGGGTTGATGGGCATCAGCCACAGAATACCCACGCCCATGCTGTCGAGGCGGGGCAAGTGGGCCTCGAAGGCCCGAAACGTGCCCTCGGGCGTGTATTGGCGGATATTGACCTCGTAGATGCTGGCCTGGGCCGCCCAGGCCGGGTGCTGCACCGTGAATGGCGCCGGGGCCGGGCAAGCCGGCGGCGGCCCGGCGGGTTGGGTTTGGCAGGCGGCCAGCAGCGTGACTAACCCAAGGAGGTGGAGGAGGCGGAAAAGAGGCATGGGCCCAACATACGCAGTTTTCGGGCGCCAGGGCAGGTTGGATTGGTTGCCTTGATACGGGGCGTGGCGCTTGCTGCCAGCGGCAGCGGTGAGCCCACACCCGGTTGGCCCACCGAAGTTGATGCGGCAAGCGCCCTAAAAAATCTTGTAACGCCCCTTTTTGGCCTCCCTACTCACGCCGACTGTGATTAGTTGTCAGGGTACTATTTTCTGGCAGAACAATGGCAACTTGCAGCCAACCACCAAATCATCAAGCCGAACAACCGCTAAACTGCTTAGGGAGAGGAAAATGCAGATACCCTTTACGCCGCTTGTAATAAGCCTGCTGGCCGTGGTGTCCCAGGCCATTTTTGCGGCCGGGTTGCTGGCGCTGGCCCGCCATAACCGCCGGCCCAACCGCTTTCTGGCCCTGCTCATGCTGGCTATTGCGCTGTGGCTGCTCGATGGATTTTTCCGGGTGGCCAGCATCTACGCCCAGAATGCCGACTGGTACTTCGCGCCCATTTACTATTCCTTCGCGTTCGGCCCGTTGCTGTACTTCTACGTGCGCAGCCTGCTCAACCATAATTTCCGGTTTCGGGCGGCGCAGCTCTGGCACTTCCTGCCGGTACTGGCGCAGGCGGGGCTGTACTGGGGCCTGCGCCTGCAACCCTACGCCACTCGCCTCTGGTTCTGGGAGCACGTGCACCGGCCCTACACCTACCGGCTGGAGTTCATCGGGACCTGGGTTTCGCTCACCGTGTACCTGCTGCTGAGCCTGCGTCGGCTGGGGCAATACCGGCGGTGGCTGGTAGATAATTTCTCGGAAGTGTCGGAGCTACGGCTCCGGTGGCTGCGGGTGCTGCTGGTGCTGGTGGCCGTCGTGAGCCTGCAATGGCTGCTGGAAGTGGTGATGCGCGAATTATTCGGCCTGTTTTACCAGTATGATTACTCCACCGAACTGCTGGGCGGCGTGTTGTTTCTGATTGGCGTGGTGGGGCTGCGCCAAGCCGATATGCGGGCCGTGAGCTTCGTCCCGGAAGCCGAGCAGGCAGCAAGCGAGGCGGCGGCTCCCGCCCAATTGGCCGGGCCGCGGGCCGGTTCGGGTGCCGCCCTGGCCCCCGACATCCTGCTGGGTAACCTCACCGCCGCCTTTCCCGCCGCCAAGCTGGCCCCGCCAGCAGTGGCACCGCCGCCGTCCGCCGTCGATGCGGGGGCGCTGGCCCGCATCCGGCGGGCGCTGGAAGAGGAGCAACTCTACCTCAACCCCACGCTCACGCTGGCCGAGCTGTCGGCCCACACCGGTTTAGCGCCGCGCCTGATTTCGTTCACTGTCAACCAAGGCTTTGGCCAGAGCTTCAACGACCTAGTGAACGGATACCGGGTGGCCGAGGTAAAGCGCCGCCTCGCCACCCCCGACGCCCAGCGCCTGACGCTGCTGGGCGTGGCCCTTGAGTGCGGCTTCAACTCCAAAACCACGTTCAACCGCATCTTCAAGCAGTTCACCGGCCGGGCCCCGAGAGAGTGGAACGGGGAATGAGGGTGGTGTAGAATAAGGGTGATAAAACGGGTCACCATTTTGCCGAATTAACGCCCACATCATGATTTGGGGCGTCCCAAAGCCAGATTCGGGGCGTTTGGGGTGATTGGAGCGGGCACCTTTGGGTCGTTCATTAAGCCCCAAGCCCCATGAGAATCCTGTTGCTACTGGCCGTGCTGGCCGCCGCACCAACTGCCCTGCGCGCCCAAACCGCGCCGCCTGCGGCTCCCGCCTGGACCGACCACCGCCGCGTGCTTCCCGACAAGCTGCGGCAGGTGCCGGTGGGCCTCACGCTCTGGCACACGCCCAACCCGGTGCATCCCGAGCCCAACCCCGAGCAGCCCGGCGGCTTCGTCTGGAAGCATAGCACCATGGTGCGTTCCGAGGTAGGGCAGGAGCTAACGGTGGTGGAGTGCGGCAGCTACATCTGGTACAGCGAAGCCGGCTGGCTGGCCAACCTGCACGAAACGCCCGCCGAATTTGCCGCACTGTTCCGGTGCCCCAACGGCCGCCTGCTCCCCGGCCGCACCTACACCTTCGCTCAAAATTACCGCTACGCCGACAGCGCCCAGCGCCTCTACGGCGGCGACGCGCTCTGGTACGTGCTGGCCCGCGACGCGGCCGGCAAGCTCTACAAAGGCTTCGGGCTGATTGAAACTGAAGCTACTCCGCGCTAACGCCGGCAACCGACGCCCGCCAGCGCTCCACCCAATTTTCCCGCACCCGGGCCGCGAATCAGCATACGCGCCCACTTCCTTTTCAACTGATGAAACTCCTGACGCTCTTTCTGCTCCTGACTTACCACGCGCCCCAAACCAGCCCCGCCACCCCGCCCCCGCCAACGGTTTGGGCGACCCCCGCCGTGTACCAAGTGGTTCCGGCCACCGTTACCTGGACCGGCTACGCCGAAGTGGGCGGCTACGCGCCCAGTGGCACCGTGCGGCTGGGCCGGGGCCGCTTCAGCTATGATGGCCAAACGCTGCGCCACGGCCGTTTCGAGTTCGATATGACGACCTTGGACCAGGAGCAGGCCCAACTGGCCGAGCACCTGCGCGGGGAGGATTTTTTCGCCGTGGCAAAATACCCAACGGCCGTTTTCGAGCTGCGGGAAGTACGGGCCGGCATGGCTACCGGGCAACTCACCTTGCGCGGTGTCACCCGCCCCATCCGCTTCCCGCTCGTCGTGGAGGCGCGGCCCGACGGCCGGCTGCACGTCAGTGGTCAGGCTACTGTCGAGCGCACCCAATTTGGTATCCATTACAACTCCAGCAGCTTCTTCCAGAATCTGGGCTCCTACGCCATTCGCAACGAGTTCCAACTAGCCTTCAACCTGGTAGCGATGAAGAAGTAAGGGCAGAGGATCAGTGCTGGCATTCGCTCATATACCGGCTCCCGGCCTCACGCGGGGCAACACCGGCGGCCTGGGTGGCGTACTGGTTCTATTAACCGATTCCTCTCCTAACCCCGCTACCACATGGACCACGCCGCTCGCATCGAACAAACTATTCAGGGTATCTACGACACATTTAACAACCCCCAACAGCATCCCGTAGAGGCTGGCCTGGGCTATATCGACAGCTGGATTGACGCCCTCGACGGCCTCGGCGGCTCGGCCCTCACGGGCTTGCAAGGCGAGTTACGCAACCTGCGCGGCCACGTCGAGCGCGACGACCGGGTGGGCATAGCCGCCAGCCTCCAGCTGCTGGGCCAGGAAACGTCGCGCATGGCCCACGACCTGCATAGCTTTACCGACGGTACCGGCGACCAGCTTCGCCACTTGGGCCAGACGCTGGTAACGGCTGCCGGCAACCTCAAAATGTCGTAGCCGGGTTAAGCCGGACTCAGAAGCGTACATTTTTTTGGCTGATTTACTATTGTACAACATTACGGCCGGAACCGCTGCCAACGTCGCGGTTCGGCGTTGTATGAATGCCGCTACCGGGCTGCTAACCGCCCTGGCCGCCGCTACAGTCGAGTTGAAGATTTGTTTTGTTGTACTATGTTTAACAAATTGATTATCAACTTTTAATGAGTTTGCTGGTAGAAGGTACATATCATTCTTTCCACCAAAACCCTCATCGTTATGGATTCGTCCACCACCAAAGGAACTGCCCAGATAGACGCTACCCTGCAAGCCCTCCAAGGCGGCCTCAGCGCTGCCGCCCCCGCCGCTGGCGGCAACATCGACAGCTGGGTGACTACCCTCAAAGGAGCCAACAGCCCCGCCCTGAGTGCCATTGCCTCGGAGCTGGAAAACCTGAAAACCGCCATTGGCAGCGGCGACGGCAGCAAAATCAGCAAGTCGCTGAGCACGCTGGGCGAGCACACCACCAAAGCCGCCGGCACCGCCACCGACGATGCCAAAGCTAAGCTGCAGGAGCTGGGCCAGACGCTGAGCTCGGCTGCTAAGTCGTTGCAGTCGGCGTAATCGAGAGGCCAGAAGCCAAGCGTTAGGCGCTAGCCTGGCGTCGCCTGTCATCCTGACGAAAGAAGGACCTCACTCCACTAAAACGAGTCGTTGCTACGGCTGTTCTGGTGGAGTGAGGTCCTTCTCTCGTCAGGATGACAGGCGTTTACGTTCGCCCATAATCCTAATAGCCCGCGGCCGCATCGTCGCCGCGGGGGTCGGCGCCGCCTTCGAGCTGGCCGCTGGGCAGCACCCGGATGATTTCCATGCGGCCCCAGGCGTTGCGCGGGCTAAGCTGGTAGCCCCAAGCCCGGAGCGAATCCTGAGCAGCGGGTAGCAAAGCTCCGACTTCCACGTCGAGCTGATCGGGGAGCCACTGGTGGTGCAGGCGGGGCGCGGCCACGGCCTGCTGGGCATTCTGGCCATAGTCTACCACGTTCAGAATGCCTTGCAGCACGCTCGTGATGATGGTGCTGCCGCCGGGCGTGCCCACTACCAGGGCCAGTTTGTTGCCTTTAGTGAGGATGGTGGGCGTCATGGAGGAGAGCATGCGCTTGCCGGGGGCAATGGCGTTGGCCACGCCGCCCACCAGCCCGTAGGCGTTGGGCGTGCCGGCCTTGCTGCTGAAATCGTCCATCTCATTATTGAGAATAAAGCCCGCCCCGGCCACCACCACCTTGCTGCCGTAGGCCCCGTTGAGGGTGGTCGTGCAACTCACGGCGTTGCCCTGGGCATCCACGATATTGTAGTGCGTGGTCTGGTCCGACTCGTAGGCGGGCAGGCCGGTGCCGGCCGCCACCTGGGCGCTGGGCGTAGCCCGGTGGGGGAGGGTGGAAGCCATCCGCTGCTGGTTGTAGGTGGGTGCAAGGAGTTGCGCAACTGGCACGCGCCCGAAGTCCGGGTCGCCGAGGTAGGTGGCGCGGTCGGCGTACACGCGGCGCTCGGCCTCCGTAATCCAGTGCGTGGCCTGGGGCGAGTGCCAGCCGGCGGCGGCCAGGTTGTAGGGTTCCAGCATTTGCAGCATTTGCAGCAATGCTACGCCCCCGGAGCTGGGCGGCGGGAACGTGAGCACTTCGTAGCCCCGGTAATGGCCGTGGAGCGGCTTGCGCCACTGGGGCCGGTAGCCCGCCAGATCGGCTTGGGTAATCAGGCCCTGGCCGCGCTGCATTTCGGCCACGATAAGCTTGGCGGTAGGGCCGGTATAGAAACCGTCGCGGCCCTGGTCGCGGATGTATTCGAGGGTGCGGGCCAGCTGGGGGTGGTAAATGGTTTCGCCGGCCTGCCAGGAGCCGCCATCGGTTTTCAGGTAGGCGCTGGATGGGTTGAAGCGGACGAAGTCGGGGCGGGTACGGTTGAGGCCGGCGGCTTCCTTTTCCGTCAGCTTCAGGCCCTGCATAGCCAGCTGCACGGCCGGCTCCACCACATCTTTCCAGGGCAGCTTACCCAGTTTTTGGTGCAGCTCCCACATGCCGGCTACCGTGCCCGGTACGCCGGCCGCCCGGTGGCCCAGCGTGCTCAGGTCGGGCACTACATTGCCGGCCGCGTCGAGGTACATATCGCGGGTGGCGGCGGCGGGGGCCGTTTCGCGGAAGTCGAGGGCCCCCTCGGCCCCGTCGGTACCGCGGTACAGTAGAAAGCCGCCGCCCCCGATGTTGCCGGCCACGGGCAGGGCTACGGCCAGCGCGAACTGCACGGCCACGGCCGCATCGTAGGCATTGCCCCCGCGTTGCAGTATCTCCACCCCGATGCGCGTGGCTTCGGGGTGGGCCGATACCACCATGGCCCTGGCCATAATAATGGGCGTGGCGGCCGGTACCGGCGCGGCCAAGCTGGTTGCGGCCACAGTTGCAACAGTGGTGGGGGAGGTACTCGGGGACGTGGTGGTGCAGGCGGCCAGCAGGGCCACCAGCACCGGATAGAACGGGCGTTTCATAGCCGTAAGGTAAGCAGTGGCGCGGGGAGTAAACGGGCCCGCCGCTACGGTGGCCGCACCGATTTCCCGTAGCTTTCACGACCCTGCTGTTATATTCCCCGTAGTTTTGAGTTGATCCTTACCAAACTACTTCCGCGCTATGTCTTCTGCCCCTGCCTTCACCAGTGCTGCCGCTACCTCGTTGCCCCCGCTGCCCCTCGTGCAGCACGACCCCTGGCTGGCGCCCTACGAGCCGGTGCTGCGGCGTCGGCAGGCCCGCCTGGAGGCCCGGCTAGCCGAAATCGTGGACCAATATGGGTCGCTGAGCAAGTTTGCTACGGCCCACCAGCGGCTGGGGCTGCACTACGACGGCCGCCGCCGGGGCTTCTGGTACCGCGAGTGGGCCCCCGCCGCTCAGGCCCTAAGCTTGATCGGCGACTTCAACGGCTGGGACCGGCAGGCCACCCCGCTCGCGCCGGGCGCCGACGGCGTGTGGGAAGTATTTCTGCCCGATAAAGAATACCAGGACCGCCTGACCCACCACTCGCTCTACAAGGTGCACGTGGTGTCGGCCCACGGGGCCCAAGACCGCCTGCCGGCCACCCTGCGCCGGGCCGTGCAAAACCCCGAAACCCATGATTTCGCCGGGCAGATCTGGCGGCCGGAGCAGGCTTTTGCCTGGACTGACCAGAAGTTTCGGGTGGCCAACGCCGTGCGCGAGCCGCTTATTTACGAGGCCCACGTGGGCATGGCGCTGGAAGAAGGCCGGGTGGGCTCCTACCTCGAATTCGCCGAGCAGGTATTACCCCGCATCGAGGCCGGGGGCTACAACTGCCTTCAGCTGATGGCCGTCATGGAGCACCCTTATTACGGCTCGTTCGGCTACCACGTGGCCAATTTCTTCGCCGTATCGTCGCGCTTCGGCACCCCCGAGGAGCTTAAATACCTCATCAACGAAGCCCACCGCCGCGGCATTGCTGTGCTGCTTGATATCGTGCATTCGCACGCCGTAAAAAACGAGGCCGAGGGCTTGGCCAACTTCGACGGCTCGGGCCACCAGTATTTCCACGAAGGAGCCCGGGGCGAGCATCCCGGTTGGGATTCGCGCCTGTTCGACTACAGCAAGCCCGAGGTGCAGCAGTTTCTGCTCAGCAACCTGCGCTACTGGCTCGAAGAGTTTCACTTCGACGGCTTCCGCTTCGATGGCGTCACGAGCATGCTCTACCACCACCACGGCGAGGGCGTGAGCTTCGGCGGCTACGAGTCGTATTTCGGGCCCGAGGTTGATGAGGATGCCGTGCTCTACCTGCAACTGGCGGCCACGCTGGTGCGCGAAATCAAGCGCAGCGCCCTGCTGGTGGCCGAAGACATGAGCGGCATGCCCGGCCTGTGCTGGCCCATTGCCGAGGGCGGCATCGGCTTCGATTATCGCTTGGCCATGGGCATTCCCGACTACTGGATCAAGCTGCTCAAGCACACCCGCGACGAGGATTGGAACCTCTACGACCTATGGTACGTGCTCACCAATCGCCGCGACGGGGAGAAAACCGTGGCCTACGCCGAAAGCCACGACCAGGCCTTGGTGGGCGACAAAACCCTGGCCCAGTGGCTGTTTGGCGAGTCTATTTACACCCACATGCACCACGCCGACCCCGACCCCGTGGCGGCCCGGGCCGTGGCATTGCACAAGCAGCTGCGGCTACTCACGCTCAGCCTCGGCGGCGAGGCTTACCTCAACTTCATCGGTAACGAGTTTGGCCATCCTGAATGGATCGACTTTCCCCGCGAAGGCAACGACTGGAGCTACCAGTTTGCCCGCCGCCAATGGAGCCTGGCCGATAACCCCGACCTCAAGTTTCAGCAGCTGCTACGCTTCGATGCGGCCATGATAACCCTGGCCCGGCGCACCCACTTGCTGGCCGCCGGCCCCGCCCGCCAGCTACTGCTCGACGCCGAAAATGAGGTGCTCGTTTTCGGCCGTGGTGCGCTGGTGTTCGTCTTCAGCTTCCACATCGAGCGCAGCATCCCCGACTACCGGTTCTTCGTGCCTCAGGCCGGCCGCTACCGCATCGTCCTCGATTCCGACAACCCCGAGTTCGGCGGTTTTGGCCGCGTTGATGACGGCTACGAGTTCGAAACGTTCGAGGAAGATGGCGTAAATAAGCTCAGCGTGTACGCCACCAACCGCACCGTGCTCGTGCTGGAGCGGGTGGGGTAACAGCCTTCAAGAAAGCAGAAAAAGGCAAGGGCGGCAATAATGCCGCCCTTGCCTTTTTCTGCTTTCTAACTGTTCTACTGCTTGGTTTTGCGACCCGATTCGGCTTGTTCGAGGGCCTCGGCGATGCGCTTGTCGCGGGCTTCGGGCTTTTTGGCACGGCTGATATGCTGGGCCAGCTGCTTGCGCTGGGTGAAGGGCAGGGCGTCGAATTGGTTCTGTAAACCCGTACGCTCCAGGGCCCGGGAAAGCTCGTCGGGCAGGTCGAGGCCGGCGGGGTTGGTATCGTGCCAGAGTATGACCTGCACCGTTTCGCCCCAGGTTTTGCCAATGGCGTTACGTACTTCCTTACGCACGCTGAAGCCGTGCTGCTCATCGGTAAGGGGCACTAGGTTCAGGCGAATCGGGAACCCATCGATGGTGCCCTGCACGGGCAGTGAGCCTTTGGTGCCGTAGTCGGTAATTACACTGAAGGGCACTGCCACAAATACGCCGTTGTCGCCGCCATCCATTTCCAGGGGGGCTTCAAACTCGTGGCGGCGGGGGGCGGAGGTTTCAGAATTCATGGGGTAGGCGGAAAGAGAGGAGCCGCGGCCGGATGGCCGGACAAACGGGTTTCGAGTTGATGGAGAATGGTGTTTACCGTCGCGGTATCGGTGAGCGGGACCATGCGCAGACGCTCGGGCGACAGCTGGTACCGCTCCAGCAGCAGGCGGGCTACATCGTCGGAGGCGGCCAGCACGAGGTCGGCGCGGCGCAAGGCCAGCCGTTCGAGGGCCAGGCTCCAGCCGCTGGCGCCCTCGGCACCCCGTTCCTGGGCCAGCTCGTGCACGTGCAACACCAAAGGCCGGCCAGTCAGTTGCCTGATTTCCATCCCCGCCAGCCACGTGGGCCAGTCGACGGCGTAAATAACGGCAAAATCCTCCTGCAAGGCCCGGCGGGTCGCAAAGCGGGCGTACTGAATCACCTGGAAATTAAGGTCGGTGGTGGCGGGCAAATCAACGCCCAGCGCCGCCAACGCCTCGGTCAGCGTGGCCCGTACCCGGGGCGGCTCCGTTGGCTCTGGCTCCGGTTCGGGGAGGGTTTCTGCAGACACCTGATCCAGTTTGCGGGCTTCGCCAGCCTCGGGTTCAGCCTCACGGGCAAAATCGTCGCGGTTGATCAGCAGATCAGCAGCGGCCACTTCCGGCGGCGGCCCGGGCAATCCGGACGCCTCGACCGGGGCCGGCATCGAATTTGGTTTGGGAGCATCAGGTGATGATTTGGCCTGCACTTGTGCTGTGGTTGCGATGGAGGCCGCCTCCCGGGGGGTAGCCCCCTGGTAAGGTGCGGCCGGGGCGGTATAGCTACCAGGGCCACCGAGAGTGGCCCCCACGTAGGGCGCCGCCGGGTGCCGCCAGGCCGCCGGGCGCGGATTAGCGCGCGCATTCAGGTCGTTGGTCAGGTCCAGTTCGGCGAGGCCAGTTACGCGCAGGTCGGGGCTGGCTGCGAAGGCTGGGGCCGGCAGGTGGGGTAGCATTACGGCCAGCGGGGCCAGCGGGGCCAACCGGCCCACCAATGGGCGAACGAGCGGCACCGCTGCTTCCCCGGAGCGGGGCGCTTCGTTCCAGCCGAGCAGCAACACGCGGAAAGGGGCAACAATCATAAGCTAGCGGAATAGGGCAGGGTCTAGCGGAAAGACGGCAAGGTAGAAAAAAAAGGTGCCCGCCGCACAACCGAAGCCTTCCGCCAGCCAATACCAATACCGCGGCACTTTATTCAGCGAAGTCAATTGGGGGCAGGTTGCGGCCCGCCATAGCTGGAATGGGGATAAGGAGAACAACGAAGCCCCCACCCCGGCTAACCCGTGCCATACCAGCGCGAAGGTGCTCCGGCAAAGCAGCCGCAATGGCCGCCTCACCGGAGCACCCCGGAAAGTTATTGCCGCTGAAATATTACCGCAGCCCGGGGAAGAATTATTCCACCACCAACCGACGGCTCTGGCTTCCGCTACGCACCAGGTATAAACCGGGGCGCAGGGTAGAGGGCAAAGTGAGCAGCAATGCCCCGGCCGGTGGGCCGAGGGCCGTGAGCAGCACCCGGCCGCTGAGGTCGAGCACCTGCACGGGCTGGCCGGCCCCAACCCCGGCTACGGTCACCTGGCCCCGGGCCGGATTGGGCCAGAGCTCCAGCGTGGCCGGGGGCAGCGGTACCGCCACGGTCTGTACTTCCGAGAGGCTGGCCGTGCCATCGTCGTCGAGCTGACGCAGGCGGTAGTATACCAGGGCAGAGCCGTAGGTGGTCAGCTGAACATCGTCGTAGGTGTAGCTGGCGGCCTGGCCCTGGCCCGGCACCCAGGCCACGCGCCGAAAATCGGTGCCGTCGGGCGACATTTCCACCGCAAAGCCCGCGTTGCGCAACTCCGTGGCCGTGCTCCAGCTCAGGTGGGCTACCGTGCGGCGGGCCTCGGCCCGGAAGGCCGTGAGCGTAACAGGTAGCGGCACCGGCTGGCCCTCCAGCGTCATGTTAACGGGGCTCAGGGCGAAGAACACGTTGCCCAAGGCCTCCACTTTCACCCGGCCCTGGGTGGTGGTAAGGGTAGGAAACCGCACCTGGGCCGTACCATTATTGGGCGTGCTGGCCAGCAGCGTGGTGGCAAAACTTTGGCCGCCGTCGCTGGAAAACAGAATCCGCACGTTGGCGCAGCTCACCGGTGCCTGGTCGGTGCCCAGTACGTCCCAGGTGATGGTATAGAGGCTGTTGGGCGCCAGCGTGATGGCCGTGGCGGGGGCCGTAACCCGAAACGGACCGGCGTTGGCCACGCTCAGAGCAACGTTGGCCCCGGCCACGCCGCCGCGGTTGTCGCGGGCCGTAAGGCGGAAGTTGAGCGAGCGGGCCACCAGGGGTAGAATTTCGCCCTGGGAGCTGGTGTTGCCGAGCAGGGCACTCAGCTGCGGGAACGTGCGCTCGGCGCTGGCCACGGGTGCAAAGCTGCGGAACAGCGGCGGCCCGCTGGGGTCGGTGGCGGCGCCGGCCAGGCCGCTGGGGTTGCCCAAATCCAGCTCTTCCCAACTGTAGGTAAGCGCGTCGCCGTTGGGGTCGGAGCCTGTGCCGACGAGGCGGAAAGGTGTGCCCTGCGGAATGGCGTAGGTACTGGTTGGCACGCTTACGCTCGGCGGCTGGTTGCCGCCGTTGGCTACCAGGTTGCCGCAGGTTAGCTTCGGCAGAATGGCGCTCAAGCTACCGGCGTGGAAAAATACGATGCCCGGCCCCACATTGTCGGGGGCGCAGCGCGAGTCGTACGACATAATGGTGTTGCCTGCCCCCGGCTCGTAGGCCAGGCTGGCCCCCCGGTTGCCCCCCGAACAGTTGCCCTGGTCGCCGTTGAAGGTGTGGTTGGAGCCCAGCTGGTGGCCGATTTCGTGGCGGGTAACCGTGGTCATGAGGCCGTCGGAGCTGGCCGTGGAAGCCCCGCCCCCCTTGCCCGACTGGCCCGTGAAGGCGGAGCATACGACGCCCACGTAAGCCACGCCCGAGTAGCCGTTGCCGGTGCGACCCAGCACGTGGCCGAGGTCGTAGTTGGCGAACCCCAGCCGGGTGTTGAGCACGGCGGCATTGGCATTCATCAGCGACACGGGTGAGGTGTCGGGGTAGGGGTCGGTGGCGGCATCGGGGAAGATGAGCTGGTCGTTGCCGGCCACCAGTTCCAGCCGGAGCGCGAATTCGCGCTCGTACACGCCGTTGAGCGAGTTAACCAGCGTCGCGATTTTAGCCTGGGTTCCGGCTACCGTGCCGCCGCCCAGCTGCTGCACATACTCGCCGGTGGCAGCTATGGCCAAACGCAACACGCGAATCTGGCTGCCATAGGGCGCGGGCGGGGCCGGCGCGACGCCTCCCGCGGGGCGCTCGGCCGAAGCGCCGGGTGGCAGCAAGGCCTGGCAGTCGAAGGTGGCCGGCTCCTCGGTCCGGGTCTGGTAGAGCGCCGTGGCCCCGCCCGATTCGGCCCGCGAAATCACTACCGGCCCGGTCGGCGTGAGCAACTGGGCATCGAGCCCGGCTGGCGTCCAGGAAAGGCGCACGGTTGTGGTGGGGTCGTCGAGCGAGCGGCCGGCGAACGTACGGATGCGGGGGTAGCGAGCGGCCAGCGCCGGGGCCATCACCGCCACCCGCGAGAGGGTGTAGCGGTGCAGGGTGCCATCGGGGTGAGGTAGTTCCAGCACCGGCCCGGCCGCCGTTGGGGCGGTGGTTTCGGGCTGCACCTGGGCCAGGCGGGCCGCCAACTGGGTGGTATCGAGGCGAAACCAGGGAGTAGGAGCATCCCCTACCGGTCCCCGGTTGGCCGGGGTGGGCACGGGCTGCCAAAGGGGCAGCCCGTTCTGGGCGTGGGCCGGCAACGATACGACAACGGAAAGCAGCACGCTGCCGAGTAGCGGCCGAAGCCAGGGTTTTGGTTGCATGGAAGGAGCGCGACACATGCCCCAAGCGGGGCTGGCAAAACGAATGATTGGTGAACCAACGTCTTCGCAACCAATTAAATGCCTCCTCCCCGGCTCCCTTTCTTCCTCCTTCGGGGAATCGGTGGGGTTAGGTATAAGAAATATGAAAATACCATGATAACTTCCTGATAGATTGCTGTTTGATATATACTGGGTTCAATACATAATTCGGGCATCGGCCCACATGTCCTCCCGCTGGTGCCCCGCTGCGGTACTCCGGTATCGAATACTTCGGCCCTGAATTCTAACGGGCCCAGGCAGCTTGCGGCGGAACTGCCGGCCAAGGGGCTGGCCGCCGCACGCTGCCGAACCAGCAGATTGGCTATGCTTACGGCTTAAGCTGGTCGCGCAAGTACTGGTATACCTCAGGGTTGCTGAGCAGGGTGCCGTGGTGGAGCTGGGGGTACACCTGGGTCCGGATGAGCAGCTCGGGTGGCGCGGCGCGGTCCTGGAAGATGCGGCCGGCGGCACTGCCGGCTCCCACCAGCCCGTCGCCGAAGTAGTCGTGTAGCGCCGAATTGGCCGATTTCAGCAACGAGCCCACCAGCACGTGGTAGCGCACCCCGGGCAAGGGCGGTACCACCGTCCGAGGCGGAAACAGGTCGTCGGCGTGCTCGCTCTGCCAGTCCTCATCTACCAGCAGCGCGTGGCGCAGGTCCTTGATGCCGTTGCTGCGCTGGTCGAGCAGGCCGCTGATGGCGCGGGTGGGCCACAGGTTGATTTTGCGCAGCACGAGGCTGGTAAAATGGCTGTTCTGCTCCAAGAACGACCCATCGTTGGGTACGCCCAGCAGAAATACGTCGTGCAGCCGCGCCAGCCAAGTGGTGTTTTCGGATTTTGGGGTGGGTTGCTGGGCGTCGCTTGCTGGCTTCTCGTTCGCGGGGTGGTCGGGCGCGGCTGCCTGCTGGGCAGGGCCGGAAGCCGTCGGTTCCGGCCCTGCCTTCGGCTTGGTCGTCTCGTCGTTTTCAATCAGCCCATAATATCCCGCCGAGCGGATGATTAGGCCACCCATACTGTGGCCCACCAGCGCCAGCTCACCCACGGCTTCGGGGTAGGTGGCCACCAGTTCGGCCAGCAGCTCGTGCAGGTGGCGGCCGTTCTCCGAAACATGCAGGCCCGAGTTGTAGCGCACGTACAGGCAGCTCACGTTCAGATCCTGCTGCAGACGCGGGCCGAAGCGCAGATCATCGGGGCCATTGCCGGTCTGCCAGATAATCTCGTCGCCCATTAGCCCGTGCAGGAACACCACCGTTTTGCGCGGCCGTCCGCCGGGCGCGGGCGTCAGGTGCAGGTCGGCCACGGTTATATCGGCGCCGTAGCGGCGCAGGCTGAAGGCAATGGCCCGGCGGTCGGCGCGGGCAGCTAGCTGGTCGCCGAATGCCCCATTGAGCACCGGCAGCGTGAAATGCAGGTTGTCCTGGCCCACCCGGTAGAGCGCCCCGGCCCCGTCGAAGGGCGCACGGGCGGCGCGCCCCAGGGCCGTGGCAACCCGTTTCCAGCGCGCAGGCCGCTTAGCCGCGCCGTCGTCGTCGTCGTCAGGAGAAGCAGGCTGAGCGTCAGGGGTTGGGGGCAGGGTGTTGGGCACGGCAGCAGCAGTTGAGGCCCCGCCATAACTGGCGGCGCGCAGGTTGCCACAAGATACCGCCTTACCGGCAGTTCGCGCCCGCGCCGCCAGCTCCCGCGCGTCTACTGCGTCGTGGTTATGCAACTAAAAACCCCGCCAACGATGCCGTCAGCGGGGTTTTAAATCGAAAGAATGGGTGCCGCTTACTGAATGACCAGTTTACGCACAATTGGCCCGGCCGCTGTTTCCAGGCGCAGCAGGTACACCCCGCCCCGCTGCCCGCGCAAATCGACGAGGCGGCCAGCGGCGGCGCTGGCTGGGGCCGTACCCTGGCGCAGTATCTGGCGGCCGGTGGCATCGGTGATGGTAAGCGGGGCAGTGGCCAGCGCAACATCCGTGAGCGAGGCCAGGCTGAATTCGCCGCTGGCGCTGGGGTTCGGATAAACTTGCAACGCGGCGGGGGCAGTGGTGCCGGCCCGGATGCTGGTTACGGTGCCCACCAACTGCACGTCGTCGATAAACAAAACGCTGGTAGTACTGGCGTTGGGAGCAATGCCCGACGCGAAAGCAATCCGCAGGGTGTCGGGCTGCTGGTTGGAGTGGTAGCGCAGCGGCATCTCGACCAGCGTGTAGGCGGCTCGGGGAGCCAGCACCTGCCTCGTGGTAGCCACCGAATCGGATTTATTTGATAGAACCAGCAGGACGCTTGCCATGTCGGCGGCCGCGCTGGGGCCTGTAAGCTTGTACCAGAACTGTAGCCGGGCCGGCCGGCTGGTGTACGGCACACCGCCCCGGCTGCTCTGCGAGCTGATTGCTCCCAAAATAAGTATCCCCGGCAAAGCCAGAATGGAGTTGCCTGCATTCTGGACCCGGGCCGCGAAGCTGCCCCCGTACGCGTCTGCGGATTTGGTAACCGTGCGGGGTATCAGGAGCAGCGGAAAACCGAAAACGTTGGCGACATCGTCGCCCGTAAGCCAATTGGCGGGCAACTCTACGCCGTTGCGCAGACCCCAGGTTTCGAGGTTGCCGTTGGGCACCGCAGCGGGCGTTTGGGCCCGGGCCGCCAGGGGCAGCAGCAAGCCAGCAACCAAGGCGAGGAAACGTGTTTTCATAAGGATAGAAATCAGGAAAAAGCGAGATGGAAATGCGGTAGCCTAATGAAGCAGAAAAGCAGGTTCAAAGTACCAAATAAATCAGGAGCAGACGGTCAGCAAATCTGCCAGCGGGTACCCATCACCCTGGCGCTCCTGCCGCAACTGGCGGCGGGCAGCCTGTCACAAGATACCGCTTTACCGGCAGTTCGCGCCAGCGCCGCCAGTTGCCTGCGGTCTGTTGGGGCTTTGTTATGCAACTAAAAACCCCGCCAACAGTGCCATTAGCGGGGTTTCAATCGAAAGCACAGGTAAATGCTTACTGAATGACCAGTTTACGCACAATTGGCCCGGCCGCTGTTTCCAGGCGCAGCAGGTACACCCCGCCCCGCTGGCCGCGCAAATCGACGAGGCGGCCGGCGGCGGCGCTGGCCGGGGCCGCGCCCTGGCGCAATACCTGGCGGCCAGTGGCATTGGTGATGGTAAGCGGGGCAGTGGCCAGCGCGGCGTCCGTAAGCGAGGCCAGGCTGAATTCGCCGCTGGCGCTGGGGTTCGGATAAACTTGCAGCGCGGCGGGGGCAGTGGTGCCGGCCCGGGCGCTGGTTACGGTGCCCACCAGCTGCACGTCGTCAAGCAGCAAAATATTATTGTTAGTCGAGCCCGCGAGAAATTGTATGCCCATACTATCAGGTTGAAGTCCTGAAATATACCGCAACGGTATATCGGCCAAGGTATAGGTAGCCTTTGGGAGCAGGGACGACAGTATCACGGCTACCGAATCAGCGTTATTTGTCAGTTTAAGGAAAATACTGGCCGACGCAACGGTTGCATTCGAACTGGTGAGCTTATACCAGAATTGCAAGCGGGCGGGCCGGCCGGTAAACGGTATGCCAACTACCTTAACATCATTCTGCGCCGAGCTTTGCAAAGAACCCTTCAATAGTAAGCTGGGTAAAAAACTTTCCCCAGAGCCTGCGCCTTGCAAACGGGCCGCGAAACTACCGCCGTGCGCATCCGTTACTTTCGAAACGGCGCGCGGGATGAGTTCGATGGGAAAACCAACAAAAGCTAGCAGGTCTCCGGACGTAAGCCACCCAACGGGGTTCTCTGCACCATTGCGGGTTTCCCAGCTTTCGAAGTTGCCGTTGAGCAGAGTAGTTGGGGTTTGGGCCAGCGCGGCCAGCGGTAGCACTAAAGCCACCAGGATGGAGAATAATTTTGTTTTCATGCAGGAAGGGAGTAGATACAGGAGAAAGCAATAACTGAAAGGATAGGAAAGACTTACCCGCTAGAACCGCATCCGCATCAAGTGGCACTCTAAAATATTTTATCAAGCTAGCAGGGCACTTACATGCAGCGCGATGGGCAATATTTAAATTAAAGCACTACTACATCAGCAATGGCTGCACTCATTTTGGGCCCACCCCAGACCCCGGCCGGGCCGGCAGTACTGCGCCCAGGGCCGCGCCCGTGAGTAGCCCGCCCACGTGAGCAGCATTGTCGGTGGCGTGGGCCTGAAGGCCGCCGGCGAGGCTACTCACCATAAAATAGAACACGAATAGCAGCACCGTGTAGCGCTGCGACCGGGAAAGGACCGCCGGCCGCCGCACGAGCGTGGCCAGCAACAGCCCATAGAGCCCAAAAATGGCCCCCGACGCGCCCACTGAGTTTACGCCCGCCGTGTGCCACCACAAGCTGGCTAGGCTGGCTGCCACTCCGCTCACCAGGTATACGCCCAGCAGCCGCCCCGAACCAGTAATGCGCTCCGTGAGCAGGCCCAGGAATACGAGGGTTGTTAGGTTGAACAGCAGATGGGCGAAGCCGCCGTGCAGGAACGTGCTGGTAAGCAGCCGCCAGGGCTGGCCGGGCAACGTGAGGGGCGAAAAGTTGGAGCCCCAGCGGATGAGGTCGGCGCTGGCGGGCTGCCAGAGATTGGTGCCGGCCAGCCCTAGCAGCACGTAGGCCACTAAATTCAGCCAGAGCAGCGTGGGCGTGGCCCGGTAGCCCGGCCGGAACCCGAAAATGCCTCGGAGCGTGCCGGTCAGCCCGCCGCTGTTTGCGGCCGGCTCGGCCGCGGGCAGTTGGGGTGGGAGCGGGGCCGCGAGGTCGGGCACGAGGCCGCGCCGTTGCAGCTCGCGTACGGCCGCCGGGCCCACGGTGGGCGGGTACTCGGCCGCGTGTCGGGCCAAGTACAGCAACTCAGCATCAGTCTGGCCCGCGAACAGGGCTGCCGGATCAGACGGGGGTAAATTGGGGTCGGAGGGAGCAGCCATGGGCGAGGGGGAAAACCAAGGACTAAGGCTTCACAAACCCTGCCAGCCCCCACCGCCTGCCAGAGTTGCCGAACGGCCCGGGGCGGCTGCGGCTTAGAGTTCGGTGATGTTGCCCTTCATCGGAGCGCGTTTGCTGGGCTGACCCAGCAGTTCGTTCCCAATATCGGCGGCCTCGAAGTCGCCCCGTTTTTGGTCGCGGTCGGAGTACACTTCGCCGAAACGTTCATAGCGGGTCTTAAAGTTTTCGAGTACGATGCGCCTTAGCGTTAGGCCCTGCTGCATGAGCGTAAGCCGGTCTTCCATAGTGGGCGTAAGGTGTTGGTTATATGCTTTCGCGCCCATGAACCAGTCGATGCGCTCTAGGGCAATGGTTACCTGGCCTGGAAACACTGCCGTAACCGAATCGCCCAGGGCCTGGGCCGTGAGGTAGGCGGCCGTATTTTCGGCCAGCCAGTAGCGGCGGGCCATGCGGGCGTAGCGGCCGGCGGCTGTAGTGTCGGCCCGGTCGGCGGCGGGTAGCAGGCGGCGCGTTTGGGCCACCTGCCCGGCGGCTTTCTGCTCAAAATCGGGTAGTTGGTGGGCCTTAACCGCTTCGAGCACGATAGGCTCCTGGCGAGCCGGCGCGGTGGGGGTGGTAGTGGGCGTGTCGCGAAGGCTCCACCAGCCCAGGCCGGCCAGGGCTACCAGCCCGGCCGCCGCCGCTGGCCACCAGCGTCGCCCGCTCGCCGGCTCATCGGCCTGGTAAGCCACGTCGGCGGCGGCATCCGGGGCATTAGCCGCAGTCGCGACGGAATCGGGGATGAGCGCACCGCGCCGCCGCAATTCGCGCCCGGCTTCGGCCACTACCGCCTCGTGGTATAGCTCCGGGTGCTGGGTCAGATATTGAAGCTGGGCGGTAGTTTTTTCCAGGAACGAATCGGGGCTGGCAGCGGGGCTCGACATAGGATAAGGAGGCAGCGGATAAGGCGAAAACGACTCCAAATTGGGGAAAATGCCCGAATTTCCAATCGCCTTTTGTCAACGCCAACGCTGTGGGGCGCGTATAACCAAGCAGTAGCGGCCGGATAGCCACCGCTCTATCACCCCTTTATTTTCCATTGCCAAAGTGCGCTTTCGGGTGGCGCTGTGGCCAACGCATCATCTTTTTTTCATTTTAACCAATCCCTTTTTTATGGCAACTGATAAGAACATTCCTAACGAAGAACTTGAAAACGAACACAACCGCACCCAGCAGCAGGTTGCCAATAGTGGCAATAATGCACCCCGCCCCGAGAACGTGGGTGGTGTAAGCGTGCAGCAGCAGGGGGGCAAGTCGCTCACCTCTTCGCCCGATAGCGAGGGTACCCACGGCGGCAACCGGGGTGGCTCGCACGATGGCGGCCCCCAAAGCGCCCAGGGCAGCAGCAACCGCGGCGGCCAGCCCGGAGCCGATCAGAAGAATGACGGCGGCGGTGCCGACCAGGAGCGGGCCGACCAGACGAAGAACACCACAGCTTATAACACAGAGTACACCAATGCCCGCTCGGCCTCCAGCTCGGCCAATGATGGCGGCAAAATGGGCGACGCTGATAACCCCGCCTAAACCAGTTCTCCGGCCCTGCGCGTGTCCGTATTTTACACGAATGCGGGTAGGACCGGCTTCTTTTCCTCAAATCTCTACTCCATGAATAACTCTCCTGAGAAAGATAAGAACGCCGGCGCGGCTGCCCTCGTTGCCGATGGCGCGGCCTCGGCCGCCCAGCAAACCGATTCGGCCGAGCAGGCCGGTAGCAACCCTGAAGCAGCAATTCCGGAAAGCACCCAGGAACACATGGGCGACGGCTCGGGCATCCGGGGTGGCTACGGCGACAGCGACCAGACCAACGGCCTGGAAGGTGGCCCGACGAACCCCGAATCATCCCGCTCCGACAAAAAGGCCGAATAACTTTCGCTCTACCCCAATTAAACCGCCCGGCCAACAAGTGGCTGGGCGGTTTGTTATGAGCCTGTTTCAATAACCATTTCCTCCGTTTCGCGTACGTCCTCGGGTCCGTTGCTGAGCCAATGGTTGAGCTTCATCATTGATTATGGCCGCCGAACCCTCCGCATTTTCCATCACAACTTCTGCCGCCGAATATCGCCGATACTTACTCGGCAACGCAGAGGGAGAAATGCTCGATGTGGCCAAGCTGATTCCGGGCCTGGTGCTTGATCTACGCTTTGCTACCGCCCAAACGTTGCTGGGCCGCCCCCTTTATGCCCGGGCGCGGGCCCTGTTGCGCCGCCCCGTGGCCGAAGCTTTACAGCGCGTGCAGGCAACGCTCAGCGGCTGGGGCCTCGGGCTGTGCCTGTATGATGCCTACCATCCTTACAGCCTCACCACCGAGCTCATGTGCCCGCCCGATAAGCTGGTAGACCCGCCCTGGAGCCATTTGCCCCATACGCGGGGTTGCGCCGTAGGCGTAGGCTTGATCGAACTGGCCAGCCAACGCCCGCTGCCGCTACCTACCGATTTCCACGAGTACCAGCCCGCTACTCACTCCGGCTACGGCCAGCTCCCCGCCCACGTGCTCTTCAACCGCAGCATGCTGCTGGCCGCCATGAAGCAGCAGGGCTTTGCTAATTATCCCGGCGAGTGGTGGCACTATGCCCACCAGCGCTGGGCCGATTTTAGCCCGCTGGATATTTCGTTTGAGGAGTTAGGATAAGGTGGATTCGGAATAGGCGGGTATTACCTTGGTGTTCGTGTTCGAACTGGTTATGAAGCGTTGGTCCCTATTTCGGCTTGTTTTCCTGCTGGCCTTAGGTGGCGCATTACCGGGGCGGGCCCAGAGTCGGGCCAAGCACTGGGACGGCCCCGGCAACCCCCTTAAACGGCTGTTGCGCACCGATTCGGCCCGGTTTGGGTCCGTGCTCCGGCACCCCGACGCCTACCGCGTACAGATCCTCTATACCCGCATCCGGCGCGACGCCCGGGGGCGGCCCCACTTCCGGCGCTATGGCTACCGGCTTCGGCCGCGTGAGTACTTCTATCCGGCCAGCACCGTGAAGCTGCCTACGGCGGTAGTAGCGTTGGCCAAGCTCCGGGGCCTGCGCCCGGCCGGCCCCGATTCGCTGACCCGCGAAACACCCCTGCGCATCGACTCGGCCTTCGCCGGCCAGACGCCGGTGCTAGTGGACCGCAGTGCTCCGCTGCGGCAGCCAACCATCGGTAATTATATCCGCAAGGTGTTGCTGGTGAGCGATAATGATGCCTTCAACCGCCTCTACGAATTCGTGGGCCAAGGCCCGCTCAACGATCAACTGCGCCAACATGGGCTGGGCCGTACCCGCATCATCCACCGGCTGGCGGTGGGCGACGCCGAGCCGGCTTCCCGCCACACCAATCCTTTTGCTTTTTTCGCCGATACCACAGCCCGGGAGCCGTTCTACCACCAGCCGGCCGCCTTTAATGCTGGTCCGCTGCCCCGGTTGCGGGCCACTGGCTACCGCCTGGGGCGGGCCCATCTGGCCGGCGGACAACGCGTGGCGGAGCCCCTCGACTTCAGCGCTAAAAACGCCTTCCCGCTCTCCGATCAGCAGCGGGTACTGCGGGCTATCCTGTTTCCGGCAGCCGTGCCCCGCCGCCAGCGTTTTGGGGCGCTCCGCCCCGCCGACTACGCCTTTCTGCGCCAGTACCTGTGGCTTCCCCCCGGCCAGAGTAATTTTCCGCGCTACGACCCGGTCGCTTACCCCGGCGCCTACGCCAAGTTTTTGCTCGCGGGCGGGGCAGGCCAACTGCCGGCCGGTGTGCGCAGCTACAATAAAATTGGGCAGGCCTACGGCTTTCTGATTGATAACGCCTACCTCACCAACGAGGCCGCGGGGGTCGAGTTCCTGCTTAGCGCGGTGGTGTATGTGAATGCCAATGGCGTGCTCAACGACGACCAGTATGAATACGACACGGTGGGCCTGCCGTTTCTGCGGGAGCTGGGACAGGCCGTGTACGAGCAGGAACTGGCCCGGGCCAGCCGCCGCAGCCGCCGCGCTTCGCCGGTCCGGCCCTGAGCGGCCTTGAGCCGCCCTGTTTGGGCTCCCCGCCCCGATTCCGTAACTTGCCCTCGCTTTTCGTTTTTAGTTGCGTTTCTGATGGTGCGAGTGCTGGCTGCCGGCCGCTGGGTAGGAGTATTACTGGGGTTGCTGATGGGGCTGCAAGCAGCCTGGGCTCAATCGGGGGAAGCGCCACCCAAGCGGGAGCTGCGGGGCGTCTGGATTGCCACGGTCGAGAATATCGACTGGCCCAGCAGCCGCAACCTGAGCCCCGAGCAGCAGCGCCGCGAGTACCGCCGGATGCTCGATAACCACCAGCGCAGCGGTATCAACGCGGTATTTGTGCAGGTGCGGCCCGCCTCCGACGCCTTTTATAAGAGCGAACTGGAGCCCTGGAGCAAGTGGCTGACCGGCACCCAAGGCCAGGCCCCCACGCCTTACTACGACCCGCTGCCATTTCTCATTGAGGAAGCCC
This sequence comes from Hymenobacter amundsenii, assembly GCF_002204745.1. Lineage (GTDB taxonomy): Bacteria > Bacteroidota > Bacteroidia > Cytophagales > Hymenobacteraceae > Hymenobacter > Hymenobacter amundsenii. Next base: position 18,710 of record NZ_NIRR01000014.1, on the reverse strand, counting down.
ACGACCGGGGTATGGAGTTTCATGCCTGGTTCAACCCCTACCGGGCCACGATGGACACGCTCAGCCGTCGGCTGGCGGCCAGCCATCCCTACCGCCGCCACCCCGAGTGGTTTATCCGCTTCGGTGGCAAGCTGCTGTATAACCCCGGCCTGCCCGAAGTGCGCCAGTACATCAACCGCGTCATTCTGGATGTGGTGAGCCGTTACGACATCGACGGGGTGCATTTCGACGATTATTTTTACCCCTATCCGGAGGCCAGGCAGGTGATCCATGACGAGGAGGCCTACGCCCGCTACAACCCCGATGGCCTGAAACTGGCCGACTGGCGGCGCCAGAACGTGAACCTGCTCATCCGCGACCTGCACGACTCGATCCGGCAGGCCAAGCGCTGGGTGAAGTTCGGCATCTCGCCTTTCGGCGTGTGGCGCAACCAGAACACCGACCCCAACGGCTCCGACACCCGCGCCTTCGAGGGCTACGATGGCCTGTACGCCGATGCGCTGGAATGGACCCGCCAGGGCTGGGTCGATTATGTGCTGCCGCAGCTGTATTGGAGCACCGGCTTCAAAGTGGCCCGTTACCCGGTGCTGGTAGAATGGTGGGCCCGCAACGCCAACAACCGCCACGTATATATCGGGCAGGGCGCTTATCGGATGCTCGAAAACACCCGCTCCGATACCATCTGGCGCAACCCCCGCGAGCTGCCCCGGCAGGTGCGCCTGAACCGTACGTTCCCAGCCGAAATTCAGGGCAGCGTGTTCTTTAGCTCGAAATCGTTGATGGCCAACGCCCTGCACACCACCGATTCGCTGCGCCAGCACGAGTTCCGCTACCCGGCCCTGGTGCCCGTGATGCCCTGGCTCGATGCCGTGCCGCCGCTGCCACCCCAGCGCCTCACGCTCACCGCCACCCGGTCGGCCAATGTACTCACCTGGCAGCCCGCCCCGCCCGCCCCCGATGGCGACCAGGCGGCCTACTATGCCCTCTACCGCTTCACGCCCGAGCAAACGCCCCGCCCCGACGACCCGCGCAACCTGCTAGCCCTAGTGCGTCCCCGCGCAGGTTACGGCCTGGCCTTTACTGATACCACCGGCCGCCCGGCGAAGCCTACGCCTACTACCTGACCGCCTTCGACCGCCTGCACAACGAGAGCCGCCCAGTTTGGGTGCGCACCACCGGCCGCGCCGCCGAAATCATCGTGGCCCAAGCCCCGTCAGAGCCAGAACCTATGCCGGCTCCTACAACCCCAGCCGCCCCGGTTCCGGCTGCTGCTGCCGAACCGGCTCCGGTAGCAGCGGCCCGGTCCGCTACCCGCCCGGCCGCCACTCGCCCCGCCGCCGCCCAGGCTCCCACCAAAGTCAAGGTGAAAACCAAGACCAAGAAGCGTAAAGGCTTCTTCGAGCGGTTGTTCGGGGGACGGTAAGCAGGAAGGCTAGCGGTCAGGTAGCCGATAATCAGCATAAAAAAGGAACGTCATTCAGAGCGAAGCGAAGAATCTCGCGTGCTAATCGTTGAAGTAATCTTCAATGACAGCATGCGAGATTCTTCGCTTCGCTCTGGATGACGTTCTTTAGCTAACAGCTAACACAACTACAGCGCCTTCACGGCCAGCGTCACCACTACATCGGTAGCGGAAGTGCGGTTGAGGCCCGTGACGGTGAATATGGCGTACTGATCGAGGCCCCGCAGGCGGATGATGTAGACGCTGCCCACGGCCACGTTATCGAGGGTGGTAAGCTGGGCCGAACTGGCGGCCGTGAGGTAACTCTGGCGGATGCTGTTGAGCGTGGCCGCGTTGTAGGCCGCTGCCGTGGAGGCCACGAACCGGCTGGTGTTCAACGTCTGGAGGCGCACTGTGTTGGTGGCGGTACTGGTGATGGCCACGTCCTTACTGGTAGCCGGGCCGGCAGCCGGCACGGTAGTAAAGGTCGTCAGGTCGAAGGCGGCCAGGTCGCCGCCGGTGGGGCCGGTGTAGGTGAGCGTGACGGCGCGGGCCGTGGCCAGGGCCGTGGGCGTACCGGGCGTGATGGCGGGGGCCGTTACCGTGGCCATCCGGATGCTGGGGGCCAGCGGCGGGATGCGGTCCTGGTAGCGGGTTTTGGCCTCGAATCGGAACACCACGGGCTGGCCGCTGCTGCCGGCGGGTAGCGTTAAATCGACGTTTACAGTGGTGGCGGCCCCGCTCTGGGTACCAGCCACCGGCACGCGCTGGCGGGCAAAACGCCGCTCGGCGGCCGTGCCCACCTTCACGTAGGTAATCAGGCTGTCGAGGTCTTTGCGCAGAATGCCGGCTGAGGTGATGGCCGAGGCCGACGTGATGCTGCCTTCGTTGAGTACCACCGGGAAGCGTACTACGTCGCCGGGCACGGGCGTGGCCCCGGCGGGGGCCGTGACGTTGGTGGCCGCATTCAGGCGGATGGTCGGGTCGGGCTCAGCAAGGCGGAAGCTGAAGTTGCGGGTTTTGGTCTGCCCGTTGGTGCTCACCACCACGGCATCAACCCGCACATTGGCCTTGTTGGCCCCGGCCGGCACCGTGTAATTCACCACCAACGTATCCGACTGCCGGATGCGCGAGAAGGCCGGTTTGTAGGCAATAGTCTGCACCAACACCGAGTCGCGGGCGGGCTCTATTTTTTGCAGAATGCGGATTTCCCGGATCGGGTCGGTCTGCTGGGCAAAGCGCAGCTCGAACTGCACGATTTCGCCGGTAGCGTACTTGCTGGCCGTGCCCAGGGCGTTGGCCGTGAAGGTAGGATACTGCGCCCCGGTTTCGGTGTAGTACGTATCAAGCTCCTTGTCGCAGCTGCTCAGCAGCAACAGGCCGCCCAGGGCGGGCAGGAGCCGGGCCGTCGCCCGAATAAAGGTGGTCAGAATCATAGGGAATTTCAGGAAAAATAGCCAGAAGAAAGATGCTAGCAAGCCGTTGGCTCAGGGCCGGTCCCACCACAGCGGCTTGCCTACGTAGTCGTCGTTGGTGGTGGCCCCGGCTTCGGCAAACATGCGAGCAACCTCCTCGGGGTTGTAGAGGGTTTCGGTGGCGCCGGGCAGCAGGCGGCGCGGGAAGCGCAGCGCCGGGTCGGGGTTGGCCGATAGGGCCGGGTTCACGCTTGTGCCGGTAGGGTACTGGAAGTTCACGTACACAGCCGGGCTGAAATCGTAGCGTCGCAGATCCGACCACGATTCCGGATTCAGGAACATGGCAATGTACTTCTGCTCCATAATGGCCCGGGGCAGCGCCGGGTTGCCGGGCGCGGAAAGCTGCTCCGGCGTCTGGGCCACGGCCGCGCTGGCCAAGTAGGCCGTAATCTGGGCCGGCGTGATGACGGGGAACGTAACGGCTGGCGAAGCAAACGTGCCGCCCACTCCAATTTTGGCCATGTGCGCCCGAATGCCTTCTTTGTAGGCCGTCAGGGCGCGGGTTTTGTTGCCGGCCCGGAAAGCGGCTTCGGCCTCAATAAACTTGAGCTCGTGGTAGGTGATGACCTCGAAGTAACCCAGGTCGCGGGCGTACCAGCTGGCGTAGAAATCGGTGATGGTCGTGCCCGGCGTAAGGTTGGTGCCGGTAGGCGTGCCCGCGCCGGGGGCCGCGCCCGTGCTGGTAGTAGGCGCCATAATACCGAAGCGCGGGTCCGTGACGCCCGCAAACGTGGTGCCGTTCAGGTACTGGATGATGTTGTTCGAGAACGTGGCCCCGCCGAAGTTGGCGCGGGTGGTGCCGAAGATGTTAGTGGTGTTCGAGAGCGGGGCTACGGCCGTCTGGAACTGCAGTTGGGCGTCATCGGCGGTGGCTTTAAAGCCCTTGTCTACCAGGGCCAGCACGGCAGCGGGGTCGTAGCTGGCCTTTTTGGTGAGGTGGTTGAGCTGCCGGGCCTTAAGCGAATTGGCCAGCCGGATCCATTTGCCGGTGTCGCCTTTGTAGAGAATATCACCACTCTCGCTGGGCGAGGTGCTGTAAAAGGCTCGCGTGTTCTGGCTGGGGTCCTTGCTCATCTCGGCAATGCCCTCGTCGAGCAGCTGGTTGATGGTGGCGTAGAGCTGCTCCTGCGAGTCGTACTTGGGCTTGTAGTTGGCGCCGCCCTGGTAGGCCTCCGAGTAGGGCACGTCGCCCATCATATCGGTGAGGTGGGCCAGAATCAGGGCCTGCATGATTTTGCCCGCGCCCACGTAGTACACCGAGCCCTCGGCCTGGGCCGCCTTGATCATGGGCGGAATGTTGCCGCCCGACTGAAAGTAGGAGTAGTTGAACGTGTTGGTGCTCTGGGCATTGGTGAAGCGGTACTGGTCGTTGCCGCCGCTGTTAACGGTGCGGCTCACGATATACTGCTCGATGTAGGGCGTGCGCAGGCTCGTGAACATCTGGGTCTGGATGCCGTTGCTGATGATGCTGGGCAGCAGGAAGTTGGGCGTAGCCTCCGAGGGGTTGTTGGGGTTGTCGTTGACGTCGAGAAAACTCTCGCAGGAGCTCAGTGCCCCGGTTCCGCCCGCGAGCAGCCCAAGAAACAAAAGATATTTTTTCATAACAGAAAGTCGGGAAGAAGTAAGAAAGGCGACCTAGAAAGTCACGCGCAGGCCCATGTCCACGCCGCGGGTGGCGGGCACGTTGCCGTAGTCGAAGCCGTTGGAGCCGCCGCCACGCACGCCCGAGCCAGCCGCCGCCGTTTCGGGGTCGGCGCCGCTGTAGTTGGTTAGCAGCACGAGGTTGCGGCCGGTTACGCTGAGCTCCAGGCCTTTGAGTACGTGGGTGCGCTCCAGCAGCGAGGCCGGCAGGCTGTAGCTGAGCGTGAGGTAGCGCAGGCGGCTCCAGGAAGCATCCTCAATGAACGGCGTGCCCACCGCGGCCAGAATGGTCTGGTAGTAGCCTTGAGTCAGCTCGACGGGGCGGGCGTTGGGCGTGTAGGTGCCGTCGGTGTTGGCCGTCACCCCATCAAACACCACCTGCTTGTAGCGGTCGGCGGTCCGGATGCCGGTACCGACGTTGGTGGCGTACAGGTCGTTGCCATTCACCACCTTGCCGCCCACCCGGAAATCGAGCAGCGCACTCAGCGAAAGGGCTTTGTAGGTGAACGTGTTGGTGAGTTGGGTGGTGAAGCGCGGGGCGCGGTTGCCGGCGTACATAAACGTGTTGCCCGGAATGGGGTAGCCGGTGGTGGGGTTGATGAGCAGCTTGCCAAAATCGGCGCTGTTGCGGTCGGTTACGCGCTGAAAATCATAGGCCCCGATGCCCGTAATGGGCCGGCCCAAGAAGGCGCCGCCCTGGTGTACGGCGGTAATAAAGGCATCCGACTGGAACACCACCGTGAGCGGCGAGGGCAGCGACTCGGTGCGGTTGGTGTTGTGGTAGAAGTTAGCCAGCACGTCCCAGGTAAAGCCCGAGGCGGTGCGAACCGGCGTGCCGTTGAGCGTAATTTCCTGGCCTTCGTTGGTGACCACGCCGCCGTTGATGTACTGCAGAATAAAGCCCGTGGCCTGGCTCACGCGGGGCGCAATCAGCTGGTCTTTGGTGCGCGAGAAATAGTAGTTGACATCGAGGCCGAGGCGGTTTTTGAGGAACTGCAGGTTGATGCCCGCCTCGTAAGAGCGGGTGCGCTCGGGCTTCAGAATTGGGTTCGAGCCGAAGAAGTCGTTGCGGAAGCCCCCCCCGATGTAGGTGTTGCTCGTGAGCGGCGAGAGCACCCGGTAGGGGCCCGTGTCGCGGCCCACTTCGGCCACCGACGCCCGGATTTTGCCGTAGTTCAGAATGTTGCTTTGGTCGAGGCCCAGCGTGCGGGTAAACTCGTAGCCAGCCGCCACCGAGCCGTAGCCGAAGCCCTTACCAAACACTTTGCCTTCATCGGGCCGCGGCAGCGTCGACGACTTATCGTAGCGGCCCTGCAACTCCAGCGTCACCTGCTCCAGCACCGACACGCTCAGGCGGGCAAAATTGCCCACCAGCCGGCGCGTGCTTATCCGTTGCAGGGCGTTGCGGTTCACCGTGTTGTTGATGCTGATAAAGGTCGGGTTCTGAAAAATCAGGCCCGTGTAGTCCACCGCTTCGTCGCGGCTCTGCTCAATGGTGTTGCCCAAAATCAGCGAACCGCGTAAGGCGGGGCTGAACGTGTGCTCCATGGAGGCCAGGGTGGTCGCCGTAATGAGGCGGTTCAGGTCCACGGTTTCGGCAATGCCGCCGTTCTGGTTGCTGGCCTGCGAGGTGCCCACGGCCCGCACCGAAGTCGAGTGGGTATTGGAAATGTCCGTCCCGATGTTGTGGCTCAACGTCAGGAAGGGTAGCACCTTGAAGCTGAGCTGGGTGTTGCCCAGAAAGCGGTTCGTGCGGTCGGTTTGGGGGTTGTAGATGGCCGACCAGTAGGGGTTGTCGGCGTCGGCGTCGATGCCGTTGTTGGGCGGCAGCAGGCGGCGGCGGGTGCCGTCGGCATTCAGGTAGTTGCGGGCGTCGTCGTTGCGGGGCCAGTTGAGCAGGCTCAGCAAAAATCCGCCCGACGAGCTGCCGGCCGTGGTCAGCAAACCCGGGCCCTGCAACGTGCGCCGCCCGCCCGAGTTCAGGTACTGGGCCGAGCCCGTGACGTTGAACTTGGTTGATAGTTGGGCGTTGCCGGAAAGGCGCACCGTGGTTTTGTCGTACTTGTTTTCGGGCGTTACGCCGCTCTGGTCGAGCCGCGAGGCCGACACGAAGAAGGTGGCTTTCTCCGAGCCGCCCGACATGTTCAGGAAGTTCTGGTAGGTGTAGCCCTTGTCGAAGAAATTGCCCAGGTTGTCGTACTGGGCCTGGCCGGCCCCGAAGCGCGGCCCCCAGGAGTTGCGGGTGGTGGCATCGAACACTCCGCCCGAGCCCTGCTGGTACTCGTGCTGAAGTTTGGGTAGGCGGTTCACCTCATCCACCGAAACCTGGGTGCGGTAGTTGAGCGTGGTGCGGCCGGCGGTGCCTTTTTTGGTCGTGATGACAATGGCTCCGTTGGCGGCGCGCAGCCCGTAGAGGGCCGCGGCGCTGGCGCCCTTCAGCACCGTAATGCTGGCAATGTCCTCGGGGTTGAGGTCGCCGGCGCGGTTGGGCGTGCCCACCGAGCGGCCCAGCAGCCCGTTGAACTGCGAGCCCCCGCCCGGAGCCGTGCTCTCCTGAAACGAGGAGTTGTCCATGATCATGCCGTCAATCACGAACAGCGGTTGGTTGTCGCCATCGAGCGAGGTGCCGCCCCGGATAACGATGGCCGAACCCTCGCCCGGCGCCCCACCCGACGACGTGATGTTGACGCCCGCCACTTTGCCCTGCAGGGCGTTCACCACGTTGGTCTGCCGCGAATCGATAATGTCCTTGGCCTTCACTTCCTGCACCGCCGTCACCAAATCGCGGCGGTCCTGGGCAATGTTGTAGCCGGTAATCACCACGTCGTTGAGGGCCGTGGTATTCTCTTTCAGAATGATATCGATCGTGCTGTCGTCGCCGATTGCCCGCTCTTGGGTGGTGAAGCCTATGAAACTAAAGCTGAGCGTACTGCCCGGAGCCGCCTGCAACGAGTAGCGGCCCTCGCTGTCGGTGGTAGCGCCGTTGGTGGTACCCTTCACGAGCACCGTTACGCCGGGCAGCGGCGAGCGGTCGACGGCCGCCGTTACGACGCCCGTAATGGGGCGGAGTTGCGGTGCCTGGGCCTGAGCCCGGCTTACCGGGGCGAGCAGCATGCCCAGCACCGGCCATGACCAGTAGATTTTTTTCATAAGAAAAATAAAAGGGTAGGAGAGAACAGAATCTGCTGGTTGGTGCGGCGTAGTGGCCTTTATGCTGGCCGGCAGCGTGGTGAAAGGGCGCTGGTGCGTAACAGAGAGAATGTATATGGCCCGACGTGGCCAGATTTCGCGGGCCGACACCAACAGAAAAAACGGGGCTGCATACTACGAAAAAACGTTGATAAACTTGTCTTGAAGTCTGGGGCTGGCTGCGGTACAAATTCACTTTTGAATGCTGGCCGCAAAATGCCAAATTTCCCGGGCCGTCGCCGACGGTTCTTCCACCACTTACTCCGCGCCATGCCCACTGCCGCCCCCCGCGTCCCCGTCCGCATTTTCCCCGACTCCGAACTGGCCTCCGCGCAGGTGGCCCGCGAGTTGGCCGACTTCATCCGCGAGCGGGCCGCCGCGGGCCGGATGGCCGTGCTGGGGCTGGCCACCGGCTCGTCGCCGACCCGCGTGTACGAGGAGCTCGTGCGCCTGCACCAGCAGGAGGGGCTTAGCTTTCAGAACGTCGTCAGCTTCAACCTCGACGAGTACTACCCCATGGCCCCCGACTCGCTGCAGAGCTATGTGCGCTTCATGCACGAGTACCTGTTCGACCACGTGGATATCCGCCCCGAAAACATCCACATTCCCGATGGTACCGTGCTGCCTGAACAGGTAGCTGACTACTGCCGCGACTACGAGGCGCAGATAGTGGCCGCTGGGGGCATCGACTGGCAACTGCTGGGCATCGGGCGCACGGGCCACATCGGCTTCAACGAGCCCGGTTCGGGGGCCGGCTCGCGCACCCGCCTCATCACCCTCGACCACATCACGCGCACCGATGCAGCCTCTGATTTTTACGGCGAGGAAAACGTGCCCCGCCGGGCCCTCACGATGGGCGTGGGTACTATTCTCGAAGCCCGCCACGTGGTGCTGCTGGCCTGGGGCGAAGGCAAGGCCGCCGTGGTGAAACGCCTGGTGGAAGGCGAGCCCACCGACACCGTGCCGGCTACCTACCTGCAGCACCACCCGGCCGTGCAAGTGGTGCTCGACGAGGCCGCCGCCGCCGAGCTCAGCCCCCGCAAAACGCCCTGGCTGGCCGGCGAAACCTGCGACTGGCAGCAGCCGGCCCTCGTGCGCAAGGCCGTAACCTGGCTGGCCCGGCTGGTAGAAAAGCCTATCCTCAAGCTGCTCGACGAAGACTACAACGAAAATGGCCTCTCGGAACTATTGGCCGAATCGGAAGGGCAGGCTTACGCCATCAATATCCGGGTTTTCAACGAGCTCCAACATACCATTACCGGCTGGCCCGGCGGCAAGCCCAACGCCGACGACACTTTCCGCCCCGAGCGGGCCGCGCCCTTCCCCAAGCGGGTGCTTATCTTCTCGCCCCACCCCGACGACGACGTGATTTCGATGGGCGGCACCCTGCTGCGCCTCGTCGACCAGGGCCACGAAGTGCACGTGGCCTACCAGACCTCGGGCAACATTGCCGTGTTCGATGAGGAAGTTGTGCGCTTCGCCGAGTTCGTGGCCGATTATGATGAGCTGTTTCGGTTCGATGACCAGCCCGCCGAAAATCTCTACCAGCGGGTGGCCGACTTCCTCAAAACCAAGCAGCCCGGTCAGGTCGATTCGGCGGAAGTCCAGCAGATCAAGGGCCTCATCCGGCGTGGGGAGGCCAAGAGCGCCCTGCGCTACGCCGGCCTCGACCCCGACATCCGCGCCCACTTCCAGGAGCTGCCCTTCTACGAAACCGGCCGGGTGCGCAAAAAACCCCTGGGCGAGGAGGATATCCGCTTGACGGTGGAACTGCTGGAGAAGCTGCGGCCTCACCAGATTTTCGCGGCCGGCGACCTGAGCGACCCCCACGGCACCCACCGCGTGTGCCTGGCCGCCATCATGCAGGCGGTAGCGCAGCTGCGCACGCAAGGGGCCGACTGGCTGGCCGACTGCCGGGTGTGGCTCTACCGCGGGGCCTGGCAGGAGTGGGACATCGACCAGATTGAAATGGCTGTACCGCTAAGCCCTCAGGAGCTCACGCGCAAGCGCCGGGCCATTTTCAAGCACCAAAGCCAGAAGGACCGCCCCCTGTTTCCGGGGGCCGACCAGCGCGAGTTCTGGCAGCGCGCCGAGGCCCGCAACCGCACCACCGCCCGCCTCTACGACCAACTTGGCCTACCCGAGTACGAGGGCATCGAGGCGTTTGTGGAGTGGCATTTCTGAGCCGTGGCGCTATGAGGGTGGCGCAACCCAGGTTTGGGCGGCTGACAACTGCAGGAAGGAAAAGCCGGACCATCGGGCAAAATCTTATATTGGTCGGGAGGTACCGCCGGTTTACAGTGCCGGAGCCTCCCGTTCTTCGTCCACTCCCAATTCCCACTCCTATGCTCAAACACTACTTCTTGCCCGGGCGGCTGCTGCTGCTCGGTGGGCTGGCCACGTTGCCATTGGTGGCGGCCCGGGCCCAGGCCAGCCAGCCGTACGCGTTGCAGGGCCGGGTAACCGACGAGCGGGGCCAGCCCCTGCCGGGCGTAACGGTGCTGCTGGCCGGCACCACCCTCGGCACCGCCACCGACGCCGAGGGCAACTACCAGTTGGCCGTCAGCCAGCCCCCTGGTCCATACCGGCTCACGCTGTCGGCCATTGGCTTCAAAACCGAAACGCGCGCCATTACGCTCGGCACCAGCGCCGCGGTGGTTACCAACGTCACGCTCAACTCGGCTAGCCAGTCGCTCGACAATGTGGTGGTTATTGGTTCGACGGTGAGCGTGAACCGGCGGGAGCTGGGCAACGCCATTACCACCATCGACGGCGCCGAGCTGCAGAAAACGGGTACCGGCCAGGTGCTCAACGCTTTGCAGGGCAAGATTGCCGGGGCCCAGGTAACCCAGAACTCGGGCGACCCCTCGGGCTCCATGTCCATCAAGCTGCGCGGTATTACCTCGCTATCAGGTTCCTCCGACCCGCTCTATGTGATTGACGGGGTAATTGTGAGCAACCAGAGCACCAACGTGTCGCAGCTGGCGCTGAGCAACGATGTGGGCGTGGCCAACCCCGGCCAGAACCGCTTGGCCGACGTCAACCCCAACGATATCGAGAGCCTGAACGTGCTGAATGGGGCCGCTGCTGCCGCCATATACGGGTCGCGGGCCTCCAACGGCGTTGTTATTATTACCACCAAGCGCGGGAAGTCGGGTGCCCCGCGGGTGTCGGCCTATACCAGTTTTCAGCTTAACGAGCTGCGCAAGTCGGTGCCGGTGAACACCTACGGCAAGCAGTTTGGCTTCGAGGGGCTGCGGCTGTACCCGATTGCGGGCGTATCGGCGGCGCAGACGACGGCCAACCCTGGCACCACGACCATCCCGATTACGCGAGCCGGCACCACGACCCAGCTGGCCAGCAACCTCGTGGATGTGCAGCGCTACGACTACTTCAAGGAGATATTCCGCACCGCCTACGGTACCGATAATGGGGTGTCGATTTCGGGCGGCTCCGAACGGACGCAGTACTTCGTGTCGGCGGGCTACCTCAATAACGAGGGCATTATCAAGGACACCAACTTCAAGCGCTACAACCTGCGAGCCCGGGTAGACCAGCGCCTGACCAACTGGGCCAAGATTTCGGCCGGGGTGAGCTACATCAACAGTTCGGCCAGCGAGAAGGCTAACGGCAACGTTTTCTACAGCCCCATCAACGCCATCAACATCACCAACAACATCTACGATATCACCCGGCGCGATGCCAACGGCAACCTGCTGGCCGTCGAGCCCACCCGCGTCAATCCGCTCTCGACCATCGAGGACATGCAGTTCACCCAGCAAACCAACCGCACCATCTCCGACGTTCAGGTGAACCTGACCCCGTTCAAGAACTTCTCGCTCGATTACATTCTGGGCGTTGATGCCTACTCGCAGGTGGGGCAGGGCTACATCCGGCCCTATCCGTACCAGGCCCAGGCCGGCCTGCCGGCGGCGCGTTATCCCAACGGCTTTGCTTCCGACGCCAACAACACCGAAATCAACCTCAACTCCGACATCAACCTCGGCTACGAGTATGATTTCTCGGAGGATTTCAAGCTGAATCTACGGGCCGGCTACAGCTACCAGTTCCGGCGCAACAGCCTGGCCGCCCAGCAGGGCCAGAACTTGGCTCCGTTCATCACCACCATCCGGGGCGCGGCGGCCAGCACCGTCACGGCCGACTACTCACTCGACCGCTCCGATTTGAGCGGTTACTACGGGCAGGCCACCATCGGCTACCGCAACCTGGCCTTCCTGACCGGCGCCATCCGCCGCGACCGGTCGTCGCGGTTCTCCAGCTCCGAAACCAATCAGTACTACCCTAAAGTAAGCGGCTCATTAGTCGTATCGGATATCGACGTGTGGAAGAACGCGGGCTTTGCCACGGCCTTCAACTCGCTGAAACTGCGGGCCAGCTACGGCGATGCCGGCAACCTGAACGGCATCGGCCCCTATGACCGGTTCTACCAGTTCAGCCCGGTCACGTTTCCGCGCAATGCCCTGGTGCCGGGTACCACCCTGGCCAACCCCAACGTGCGGCCCGAACGCCTAAGTGAGCTCGAAGGCGGGGCCGACCTGGGTTTCCTGAGCGACCGGCTGGGCCTGAGCGTCACGGTGTATCGCCAGAAAATTACCGACTTAGTGGTGCGCCGCAACTTGGCCCCCACCACTGGTGGCTCCTCGATTGTGAACAACGTGGGCACCATGGAAAACAAGGGCCTGGAAGTGTTGCTGACCGGGACGCCAGTGCGCACCACCGACTTTACCTGGGATGTGTCGCTGGTGTTCAGTCGCAACCGCAACAAGGTGCTGAGTTTGCCTGGCTCCGACGGCAACGCCCAAGCCATTACCATCGCCAACTCGGCCGGAGCCCCGGTGTATCTGCTTCAGGGCCAGCCGGCGGGCGTATTCTACGGCTCAACCTATGCCCGCAACCCCGATGGCTCGCTGCTGCTCACGCCCCAGGGTTTCCCGCAGGATGAGCGCACCAGCAACCAGGCCGTGGGCTCGGTGAGCTACGTGCCCGCCCGCGGGTCCGATGGCCAGCCCAGCTACGCCCCCGGCACGGCCGTGGCCCAAACCATTATCGGCAACCCCAACCCCGACTGGACCGGCTCGGCCAGCACCAGCCTCACCTACAAGAAGCTGAGTTTGCGGGTGCTGTTTGATGCGGTACAGGGCGTAGACGTGTTTAATGCTGACAAGCGCACCCGCCAGGGCGTGGGCCTGGGCGACTTGGCCGAGCAGGAGTTGCGGGGTGAGATTCCCCGGGGCTACATTTTCTCCATCTACAACACCCAGCAGTTCCGCATTGATGACGGCTCGTTCGTCAAGCTGCGCGAGCTGGGCCTGAGCTACGGTTTACCCACGTTCACGAAGTACATCAGCGCCCTCGATTTGTCGCTGATCGGGCGCAACCTCTACTCGTGGGATAAATACAACGGCTTCGACCCCGAAACCAGCGCCGGCGGCTCGTCGGACCTGCTGCGGGCCGTCGATTTCGGCAACGTGCCTATTCCGCGCTCCTATCAGATTCGCCTCGCGGCCACCTTCTAGCCTTCGCTTCCCATGAAAAAGATACTGCTGTTTTTCGCCGCCGCTAGCCTCGGGCTCGGCAGCTGCGACCAGGAATACCTCAACCCTAGCACCGTCAGCCAAGACCAGGCGGTGAGCTCAGCCGATGGCCTGATTCTGCTCAGCAACGGCCTGCAGGCCCGCTACACTACCGGCGGCCTCGTGAGCGTGCTCTACAATAAAGTGGCCGCGGGCGGCCTGAGCACCCGTGAGTTAACGGTGCTCAACGTGGGCAACATCGACGAGTTCAACGTAAGCACGGGCGGCGCCAGCGTAGTGAACGACAACGCCGTAGTGCGCAACCTCTGGACCCAGTCGCAGCTGGTGCGGGCCAACGCCGACCTGATTCTGGCCAACGCCACCAATGCCGTTGATCCGGGCACCCGGAGCGGCATCGTGGCCTATGCCAGCATTTTCCGGGGCCTGGCCCTGGGCACCATTACCCAGTTTTTCGAGCAGACCCCGCTGGTAACGGGCGACAATGCCGCCTTCGTGCCCCGGCAGGAGGCCTTGCGTAGTGCCGTTACCCAGCTCGAAGCGGCGGCCACCCAGCTGGCGGCCACGCCCGTATCGGCCGCCTTTACCAGCCGAATTATTCCTGGCATCGATCTGGCCAACACTATCCAAGCCCTCATTGCCCGCTACAGCCTCGAACTGGGCGACTATGATAAGGCCCTGGCTGCCGCTGGCCGGGTGAATTTGAGTAGCAAGTCGGTGTTCAACTTCGACGACAACGCCCGCAACCCATTGTATGACGTAGTGTTTGGCAACCGCAATATTTTCGAGCCCACCAACACGAGCCTGGGCCTGAGCGGGGCGCTGGCTCCCAACACGGCCGACAAGCGAATACCGTTTCTGGTACGGGCTGCCCCCACGGCTACCCAGAACCGCGGCCTGGGCTTTTACACGGCCAACGGAGCCCCCATTCCGGTATACGTGCCCGGCGAAATGCTGCTGATCAGGGCCGAAGCCTACGCCCGCAAAGGAGAAGTGGCCAACGCCGTGACGGAGCTTAACAAGGTGCTCACCAAGCAGCCGGCCGCCGACCCCTTTGGCCTCGGTGCCGACCTGCCCGCCTACGCCGGCCCGCTGACGGCCGACGCCGTGCTACTCGAAATCCTGCGCAACCGCTCCGTGGAGCTGGCTTTCCAGGGTTTCCGGCTCAGCGACAGTCGGCGCTTCGGGCGGCCTGGCCCAGGCCAATCGGGGGCTGAACGTAACCGCAATTTCTATCCCTACCCACGGGTCGAGCGCGAAAACAACAGCAACACCCCCGCCGACCCGGCTAATTAATCCCGGCTTAGCCCTTGCTTTCGTTCATCCAGCTACACCAGCTAATAGTGATGCAGAAAACTACTCAGGCTGCCCTCGAAACCACTGGCGCGGTGCCGCTGGCCGAAGCATCCCAGCCCGGCCGCCTCATCAGCCTCGACGTGTTTCGGGGCCTCACGGTAGCAGCCATGATTCTGGTGAACAACCCCGGCGACTGGGGCCACATCTATGCGCCCCTGGAGCACGCCGAATGGCACGGCTGCACGCCCACCGACCTGATTTTTCCGTTTTTCCTGTTCATCGTGGGCGTGAGCATCACGTATGCCCTGGGCTCGGCGAAGCGAGACCCCGCGCGCCATGCGGCCCTGCTGGGGCGGGTGGCGCGCCGGGCAGCGGTGCTGTTTGGGTTGGGGCTGTTGATGGCGCTGCAGCCTAAGTTCGACTTTGCTCACCTGCGGGTGCTGGGCGTGTTACCGCGCATTGCGCTGGTATTTCTGGCCTGCGGGGTAGTGTTCGTGAAAACGGGCTGGCGCACCCAGCTGGGGCTATTGGCGGCGCTGCTGGTTGGTTATAATGTGCTGCTGCAACTGGTGCCCGTGCCCGGTTTCGGCCCGGCCAACCTGGAGCCCGCCACCAACCTCGGCGCCTGGCTCGACCGCACGGTGCTGGGCGAAAATCACCTCTGGGTGCAAAGCAAAACCTGGGACCCCGAGGGCCTGCTGGGCACCCTGCCGGCCATCGGGACCGGGTTGCTGGGGCTGCTGGCGGGCCAGTGGCTGCGCCGGCCCCGGCCCGATGCGGCCAGCCGGGTGGTGTGGCTGCTGCTGGCCAGCGGGGCGGCCATCGGGCTGGGCCTCGTCTGGAACCTGTGGTTTCCCATCAACAAAAGCCTCTGGACCAGTTCCTACGTGCTCTACACCGGCGGGCTGGCCGGTGCCACGCTGGCGGCGCTCTACTGGCTCTGCGACGTGCAGGGTTGGCGCGGCTGGATCACTCGTTTCGGCACCGTGTACGGCGTAAATGCCATCACCGTGTTCTTTCTCTCGGGCGTTATTGCGCGCTGGCTGAATATGTTGATGGTGCCTACTGCCTCGGGCGAAACCCCGGCCAAAAACTGGCTCTACGAGCGGCTGTTCGCGTCGTGGCTCAGTCCCATCAACGCGTCGTTTGCCGGGGCGCTGGCCTGCGTACTGATCTGGTACGCGGTGCTCTGGCTGATGTACCGGCGCAATATCATTGTCAAAGTCTGACTACGGATTGGCGCGGATTTCAATGAATTTAACTCCGCTGTCTTTCGGTTCACGGATTTTGTAGGCGGTTCCTGGGATGATTGGGTTGGAGGCAGACGGTGTCAGCGGGCCGAAAAACAGCAATATTTCGTACCTCTGCCGGATGAAACGACTCTTTCTGCTGCTGGCCGCTGCCGTGGTGCTGGCCCTACCCCCGGCTTCGGCCCAGACGACAACGACTCCGGCTGCTGCTCCGGCTACTACTGCCACTGCTGTTCCGCTCTCGGCCGGGCACCGCAAAGCGGCCGAGGCGTTGCTGGCTGCGACCAACTCCGAGCAGAACCTGACGCTGACCGTGGATCGGATGCTAGCCGGGCAAATCGAGCAGAACCCCGGTATGAAGTCCGTGGAGCCCGAAATGCGCGCCTACCTCACCAAATACATGAGTTGGGCCGCTCTCAAAAACGAGATGGTGGAGCTCTACGCCAGCGCCTTCACCGAAAAGGAACTTAAGGAATTAACGAAGTTCTACCTGACTCCCATCGGCCGCAAAACCATCGAGCAACTACCGCAGCTAACCGTTGCTGGCATGGAAATCGGGCAGCGCCGCATGCAGGAGCACTTGCCCGAGTTGCAGCAAGCCATTGCCGAGAAGATGAAAAACCAGACCCCCGGAGCAGAGCAGTAGGAGGTTGGTGAAAAGGCTGCCATCCCGAGCAGCACGAAGGCCCTACGGAGAAGCTAACTTCTATCGATTAGCTTCTCCGTAGGGCCTTCGTGCTGCTCGGGATGGCATGATGCTTAATCCCTCATTTCAGTCTCCCCAGGCATACCCCGCGAACGTCTGGCGAATTTTGGTTTTAAGCAGCTTGCCGGTAGCCGTATGGGGCAATTCGTCCACGAATTCCACAGCTTCGGGCGTCCACCACTTGGCTATTTTGCCCTCGTAGAACGCCAGCAGCTCGTCGGCGCTGACCTCGTGGCCGGCCCGGCGCACAATTACCAGCAATGGCCGCTCGCTCCATTTGGGGTGGGGCAGGCCAATAACGGCGGCTTCGGCCACGGCCGGGTGGCCCACGGCCAGGTTTTCCAGCTCGATGCTCGAAATCCACTCCCCACCCGACTTGATAACGTCCTTCGAGCGGTCGGTGATTTGCATGAAGCCGGCCGGGTCGATGGTGGCTACATCGCCGGTGCCGAACCAGCCGTCGGCGGTTAGGTCGCCGGGCGCGTCGGCCCCAAAGTACTCTGCCACCACCCAGGGGCCGCGCACGAGCAGGTCGCCGAAGGCCACCCCATCGTGGGGTAGTGCCCGCCCTTCGCCGTCCACGATCTTCATATCAACCCCAAAAATAACCCGGCCCTGCTTGGTCTTGAGGGCGAACTGCTCTTCTGAGCTCAGGCTCAGCTGCTGGGGCTTAAGGGTGCAGACGGTGCCCAGGGGCGAGGTTTCCGTCATGCCCCAGGCGTGGCGAATCTGTACGTTCAGCTCCTTGTCAAACGCCCTGAACAAGGCCGGCGGGCAGGCCGCGCCACCCACCACCGTCTGGCGCAGAGTGCTAAACTGCAGCTGCTTCTCGCGCATGAATGTTAGCAACCCGAGCCAGATGGTAGGCACCCCGGCCGAGAACGTCACGCCTTCCTGCTCGAACAGCTCGTAGAGGCTGGCCGCATCCAGGCCCGGCCCGGGCAGCACCAGTTTGCAGCCCAGCATGGGCGCTAGGTACGGAATGCCCCAGGCGTTGACGTGGAACATGGGCACGACGGGCAGAATTACGTCCTGGGATGAGCAGTTGAAGCAGTCGGGCAGCGCGGCGGCGAAACTGTGCAGCAGCGTGGAGCGGTGGGAGTAGAGTACGCCCTTTGGCTCGGCGGTAGTACCGGAGGTGTAGCAGAGCGAGGAGGCCGTGTTCTCATCGAACACCGGCCACTGGTAGTCGGCGTTTTCGGCGGCTACCAGGTCTTCGTAGCAGTGCAGGTTGGGAAGGGCAGTGCTTTCGGGCATGTGGGCCCGGTCGCTCATCAGCACCCAGGCTTCTACGCCGGGGCAGTGCGCCGCCAGCTTTTCCACCAGGGGCAGAAAGGTAAGGTCGAAGAACACGGCCCGGTCCTGGGCGTGGCCAATGATGTAAACAATCTGCTCGGGAAACAGGCGCGGGTTAATGGTGTGGCACACCGCCCCCGAGCCCGACACGGCGTAGTAGAGTTCCAGGTGGCGGTGGGTATTCCAGGCCAGCGTACCTACCCGGTCGCCGTTGGCAATTCCCAGGCGAGCCAGAGCATTGGCCAACTGCCGGCTGCGGCGGCCCAAATCGACGTAGGTGTAGCGGTGAATGAGGCCCTCGGGCAAGCGGCTCACGATCTCGGTATCGGCGTGCCACTTCTCGGCGTGTTCCAGCAGCCCCGCGATGCGCAGGGGCTCGTTCATCATCAATCCTAGCATGAGAGGCTTCTTTGGTGGGAGCCTTTAAGCTAAGGGTTTTCCGGTGGAGGAGCATAGAACAGGGGGCCGCGGGTCGCCGCGCTGTTCAAGAAGGACTCTGCGACCCGCGACGTTTTCTTCGGCGGGCTTCAGCGGAAACGGCAGTAGTCACTAGAGCCTGTTATGGACTAGTGGCTCGGAAAACGCCTTTTGCCAGCAAGAGTGTCGCAAAGGCCAGGAAGTGAAATTGCTGCATGGTCAGGGCTAGGCGTTCGTAGTCGCGGGCCAGGCGTCGGAAACGAGCGGCCCAGCCGAAGCTGCGCTCGACCACCCAGCGGCGGGGCAGCAGCACAAAGCCGGTCTGGCCTGCTGGCTTAGCAATTACCTGTAAGTCAATGTCATGCACGGCTGCGGCGTACGCGGCGTCTTCGCCCGTGTAGCCCTGATCTACATACGCCACCTCTACCTTTTGGCCCGTGACCTGCT
>NZ_NIRR01000127.1 GCF_002204745.1 Hymenobacter amundsenii | reverse complement strand
CCCTTTTTTGGGGGGGGTTTTTAAAAACCCCCCCAAAAATTTTTTCCCCCCCCGGGGGGGGAAAAATTTTTTCCCCCCCGGGGGGGGGAAAAAATTTTTGGGGGGGGCCCCCCCTTTTTTCCCCCCCCAAAAAGGGGGGGGGAAAAACCCCCCCGGGGGGGGGTTTTTTAAAACCCCCCCCGGGGGGGGTTTTTTAAAAAGGGGGGGGGGCCCCCCCTTTTTTGGGGGGGGTTTTTAAAAACCCCCCCAAAAATTTTTTCCCCCCCCGGGGGGGGAAAAATTTTTTCCCCCCCGGGGGGGGGAAAAAATTTTT
>NZ_NIRR01000013.1 GCF_002204745.1 Hymenobacter amundsenii | reverse complement strand
GCGTCAGACCAGCCAGGTGCTCGGCCAGGTAAGTGCCGGTGTAATTGACGTGGCTGCTGAGCAGAAATTGGCCGTAAAGCTGCACCGTGACTTTCATGCTTTTTTACTTCAATTTAACCCTTTTGCGTAAGTCCTAAATAAAAGAGACAAATTTGATGCTCAAGATTCTGCCACTGCTTACGTTGCTCAGTAACTTGTTTGGTTGTGGAAGCAACCGGGCAGAATAGTGTAAACCAACCGGCTAGTATGCTGCTCAAGTAGCGGCAAGCGTAGTAGGAATAGTAAAATTCTTGTTCTACCTGCCCACCAGTACGCCAACAGCCCACCGCATTTGTGGTAGGCCGTTAGAAAATAATTGCCAGAGCAAGGAGGAAGTTAGTTCACCAGTAAGCAAACTGCCTGCCCGGTGCCGCGCACCAGATAAACGCCGGTGGGTAGGTTCAGCTGGAGCCAGGATGGGCTGGCAGCGCATCAGCAATACAGCCTATGGCAACGGGCTGTCTGCCACCGCTCCTGTATCCGGACAGTGGCGGGCAGCCCGTTGCTATTTTACCGTCTGATTTCGTGCATAAAGCTTCATATGGGGCTAAGGCTATGAGGTTCGACCGATAGCAAATTGGTTGGAAGGGCAAGAATATTCGATCCTATTCTGGCTTATCCGTATGCTGGGACCCAGCAATATTTACCAGGCTCGGCTAAGCTGCAGTTGCGCGCCCGGCAGGGCCGTACCGCGGTTGTCCTGCTGGTAAGCTAGCCGCCCGCCCAGCCGTCAGGTCCGCTCCTGGTTGAGAGCAAAATCGAGATAGAGCGAAGCGATGTAGCCCACCTGCACCCCTTTGTAATTGTCGGGCACGGAGAAATAGCCCCGGTCGGAGCTTCGACCATACATAGTGTAACTCTCACTTTTGGCGTAGCCCACGAAGCCGCCGCCGCCCACGCCCAGTTCCACGGCCCTGTTGCCCCCGAAAGGCAGCCAATGAAACTCCTGCTCCAGATTGGCCGCTCGGTAGGATTGTGGTACCCGAAACACGCCGTCCAGCACAATAGGATCAGAGTTGCCGATGTAGGCCAGCCGCGACGCCGAGCGTACGTGCGCTCCGAGCAGCGGGGCGTACTCCATGTGCGCCTTGAGTACCGGATAGTCGCCGGAACCATTGAACGAGCCGCCCACCCCTACGCGCCAGAGCGGATTTACAGGAGAAGCAGTTTGCTGGGCCTGCGCCTGCGCGGCGAATCCCAGGGCGCTAGCTACAGCCAGAGTGGAGTAAGAGAATTCCATATAGAAAAGATAAAAATGATTGGAAAAGGAACTTTTTACCCTAAAACAAAATCCCTGCCAAAGCATCAAGCTTTGGCAGGGAAGATAAGCGTTTCTGCCTGGCCGTAAGCCAGTGAAGAACAGGTGTAAACAGATTACGCGTTCAAAATTTCCACCATTCGCATAAAGCTCTGGTTGATGAGCTTCTTCTTGTGAATGGTGTCGGCGAAGGGGGTGTACACGAGCTTGCGGTCGACGATGCCGGCCATGACGTTGCGCATCCCGTTCATGAGGCCTTCCACGGCGGCAATGCCAATCTGCGAGGCCAACATCCGGTCGGCGGCCGAAGGTGCTCCACCGCGCTGGATGTGGCCGATAACGGTCACGCGGGTATCGAGTTGCGGAATGGCGGCCTTCACCTGCCGGGCCACCACGTGGGCGTTTCCCTCCTCGTCGCCCTCGGCAATAACGACCAGAAACGACGTTTTGGACCGGTTGTGGCCGTTGCGCAGAATGTCGATGACGGCTTCGGTGGAAAGCTGGGTTTCGGGAATGAGTACGATTTCGGCCCCGCCCCCGATGGCGCAGGGAATGGCAATGTAGCCCGAGTCGCGACCCATCACTTCCACGAAAAAGCAACGGTCGTGCGAGTCGGCCGTATCGCGGATTTTGTCGATGGCCTCCAGGGCCGTATTCACGGCCGTGTCGTAACCAATCGTGTAATCGGTGCCGTAGAGGTCGTTGTCGATGGTGCCGGGCGCCCCCACAGTTGGGATGCCGAACTCCTGCTCGAAGAGGGTAGCCCCGGTAAACGTGCCGTTGCCGCCAATGGCCACCAGCCCATCAATACCATGGTTGACGAGCTGATCGAACGCCTGCTGGCGGCCCTCGCGGGTCATGAACGACTGGCTGCGGGCCGACTTAAGGATGGTGCCGCCCTTCTGGATGGTGTTAGAAACGGAAGCCGAGTCGAGCTTAACGAACTCGCCCTTGATCATGCCGCTGTAGCCGCGCATAATCCCGTACACCTCAATGCCGTGGTAAATAGCGGTGCGCACCACGGCCCGAATGCAGGCATTCATGCCGGGCGCGTCGCCCCCACTGGTGAAAACTGCAATGCGCTTTATCATAAGGATGCTCTGGCGTAAGCGAAAAAACCGGCCGGACCGGAACGGGCAAAGGTGGCGAATAAGCGTCGAAAATACCGCCTTCTATGCCAGAAAAGATGAAACAGGCGCCTTAGCCCGGCTGTTTTGCGGGCGTTTGCGTATCCGGGCTGTTGCGTCTTGGTTCCAAAACGAGTAACTTAACTTCCACGCTGGACCGCTCGGCCCTTTCCCACCCCCGAATTCGTCGACCTTCACCACCGATTCCCACCTGCCTAATACTTGCCTTTATGTTTGGTTTTTTTGAAAACGAGCAAACCAGAAAAGTCAAAAGCCATATCATGAACCTAGCCGCGCTGGCCAAGGCCGACGGCCACATCGACGAGCGGGAAATGAGTTTCATTGTGGCTGTGGGACGTAAAAACGGTATGCGCTCGGCCGAGGTGCGCTCCATCGTGGGCAATACCAGCATCGTGGACATGGTGCTGCCCGACAACGACTCGGAACGGTTCGACCAGATTTTTGACCTCGTAGATATGATGCTGGCCGACGGCATCGTGGACGATACCGAAATGAGCTTCTGCGTAGAAATGGCCCAGCGCCTGGGTTTCCAGCAAGACATCGTGAGCGGCCTGATCCGCCGGATTTCCCAGGGCGTGAAAGATGGACTGCCCCGCGACCAGATCAAAGACGATGCGCTGGCGCTGTTGAAGAACTGAGGAATTAGAACTAAGAAATCAGAAGTGAGAAATGGCCGTTGAATGACCCTTTTGGGAATCATTCAACGGCCATTTCTCACTTCTGATCTTTAACTCTCAATTGCCCTCAAAATGCCCGCGCAGGCTTCGTCAATTTCGGCTTCGCTGATGGTGAGCGGGGGGGCAATGCGCAGGGAGTTGTCGCAGAACAGGAACCAGTCGGTGAGCAGGTGCTCCTGCCAGAGGGCGCGGTCGATAATCGGCTTGAGCACCTCGAACGAGTCGAACTCCACGGCCATCAGCAGCCCGCAGTTGCGCACTTCCCGGATGGCCGGGTGCACCAGCTGCCGCCGAAACCGCTCGGCCTTGGCCTGCACCCCGGCCAGCAGGTTTTCTTCCTGAATAACCCGCAGCGTGGCCAACGAAGCCGCGCACGATACCGGGTGGCCCCCAAACGTAGTGCAATGGCCCAGAATTGGGTCGGTTTTGAAGCCCGCCATAATGGCCTGGGGCGCGATGAAGGCCCCAATGGGCATGCCGCCGCCCATTCCCTTGGCCGTGAGCAGGATATCGGGCTCGATGCCGAACTGCTCGAAGGCCCAGAACGTACCCGTCCGCCCGAATCCGCACTGAATCTCGTCCAGAATCAGCAGCGCGCCCACCTCGGTGCAGCGCTGGCGAAGGGCCGGCAGGTAGCCGGGCGCAGGCACGCGCACGCCCGCCTCGCCCTGCACCGTTTCGATGACCACGGCGGCCGTGCGCTCATCAATCAGGGCCAGATCATCGAAGTTGTTGTGGCGGAATTGGTGGACGTCGGGCAGCAGGGGCCGGAAGGCGTTCTTGAAGCCTTCGGAGCCAGTGATGCTCAGGGCCCCGTGGGTGGAGCCGTGGTAGGCGTTGTGGCTGCTGAGCAGCTTAGTGCGGCCGGTATGGCGCTTGGCCAGCTTGAGGGCGCCTTCCACGGCCTCGGTGCCCGAGTTGGTGAAGTATACGTTGTCGAGGCGGGCGGGCAGAGTGGCCGTGAGGGCCTGGGCCAATTGGGCGGGCGGGGCCTGCACCAGCTCGCCGTACACCATCAGGTGCAGGTACTTATCGAGCTGGTCGTGGATGGCGGCCAGCACCCGGGGGTGGCGGTGGCCCACGTTGCTCACGCCAATGCCGGCAATCAGGTCGAGGTAGCGCTGGCCGTCGGGGCCGTACATGTACACGCCCTCAGCCCGCTCAACTTCGAGCAGTAGCGGGAAATCGGAGGTTTGGGCCTGATGGCGCAGGAAAAGCTGGCGGGGGGTAAGCATACGGGGCAGTAGATGGGGCCGGTACCGGCCGCCGGGCGAGCCGGAAGCTGGGTGCCGGCCAATTCGGCAGGGCGCAAAGGTAAGGCGGCGGACAGGCTTGGCTGCCTGCTGCCACAAAAACGGCCGCCGAAGCAGCCGTTCTGTTAAACCAATACAAACCCAAAAGGGCCCGCCTCGTTCGCTTTTGGTTAGTCGTCGAGGCCATCGGGGCCGCCGCTGGGGCGGCTGGCTACGCGCCGGAGCACTTCGCGGGTAAACTGCCGCTCGGCTAGAAACAGGTTGCCGACCTGGCGCACGGAAATCACGCGCTGCAGCTTGTCGAAGTACTCCTTTTCGAGTGAAATTTCCTGCTGGCGCAGCGTAAACGACTGGTTGAGGTTGTCGCGCAGTTGCTGGTCGGTGAGGCCATCGGCCTGGTTGGGGCGTAACCGGCGCAGGCGCAGGTTCAGGTCGCGGCGCTTGCCCGTGAACTCGTTGTAGAGGGGCCAGAATTTCTGGGCCTGCTCGGGGGTGAGGGCGATTTTTTCGGTCAGGTAGGCGATGCGGGCACTTTCGAGCTGGCTTAGGCGCTCCTGCCGCTGCTGGCCGCCGCCACGCTGGGCCTGCGCGCCGGCCAGGGGCCAGGCAACCAGCATGCTCAGCAATAGAAAGGTGCGGAGAAGGTACTTCATGAGGGAGGAATCAAAAATCGAACGGAAGAAAGGCAAGGGTGGTGCAGGCTAGCGGTAGCGGGCACCTGTTAGGGGGTTATAGGTATTCGTTGGCGGTTGGCTGCTGGTCGAGCAGGTCCTGAAGCTCGTCTGGCGAAGTCTGTAGGTACGTGCCGGCGGGGGCGTTGCTGGCCGTGCCGGGCAGCTCGGCCAAATCGGTGAGGGTAACGCGCTGATCGGTGGCCAGCAAATACTCCACCAACTCTTCGCGCGGAATCTGGGCGAGCGTGGCGGCGCCGGGAGCCGGCAAAACAGACCCGTTGGGGGAGCTAACCAGGAACGAAGCCGCGAACCCCCCCAACACCAGCACCGAGGCCAGGGCCGTGCGCAACGGCACCGACAGAGCCGCCAGCCAACCCCAGGCGGGAACAGTAGTGGGAGCAGCCGTTACGCGCTGCATCACCCGCATCGGCAACTGCTCGAAGTAGCGGTCAGGGGGTGGGGCCAGGGTGGGGCGGGGCTGCCGCCGGTGCTCGTCCAGACTAAAAGGCGTATTCATGGCAGTTGGAGGCAAGTAAGACCGGAAAGTTTAATCACTGATTTTCGCTGATTAATCGTGATAACACTGATTCTTTTATGCTTTGGGGTGGAGGTAGTTTGTTGAGTAATAAATTGGCTTTTAGTCGCACAAACCAACGCATATAAGTGATTCAATCAGCGTTGATCATTGCTTCAATTTTCTTGGCGGCGTGGTGGTAAGACGCCTTCAGGGCCCCCACGCTGGTGCCGGTTACTTCGGCCATCTGCTCGTAGGGCATCTCGTCGTAGTAGCGTAGGTTGAATACCAGCCGCTGCTTGTCGGGCAGGCGCAGGATGGCTTTTTGGAGCTTGAGCTCGATTTCGTCGCCGGCCAGGCTTTCGTCGGCTTCCAGGTTGGCCGTGAGCTCGGCCGTGAGGTCGGTGAGGGGCAGCAGAAACTTGCGGCGCTTGCTCTTGAGCAGGCTCAGGCACTCGTTGGTGGCGATGCGGTAAATCCAGGTGTAGAGTGAGGCATCCTGACGGAAGTTTTCGAGGTGGTTCCAGACCTTGATGAACACATCCTGGGTCAGGTCGTCGGCATCGTCGTGGTTGATGACCATTTTGCGCACGTGCCAGTACACCTTGCGCTGGTACTTGCGCACGAGCTGGTTGAAGGCCACGTTGCGGGAGGCCGGGTCGCGGAACTTAGTGAGGATCTCCTGGTCTTCCAAAGGGCACAGGGCGGGTGAGGGAGCGGGGTTTGAGCGGGTTGGAGGCCGCAGCCGATGCCAAGTTTAATCCGAATGGGTGAAAACATTCTTGTTTGAAGAATCTCCCTGCTTACCGCTTGGTGGCGTAAGAAAAACCTATCGTGATGTTGGTGTTGTCGGGCGATTTACCCTCGCTGAACTGGCTTTCGTGGGAGTAGTTGTACGAGAGGGTCAGGGCCAGGTCGTTGGTGAGTTTGAGGGCGGCCGTGGAAACGTTGCTAAAGCGGTAGTTGCTGATGTCGCCGAGGGAGGGCTGGTAGAGGGTGGTGGAGTTGAACGTGAGCAGGCGGAACAAGTACACCACTTTGAGCCGGGCCGAGTTGCGGGCCGTGACTTTGGTGGTGCCGTCGAGGAAGTTGGTTTGCTCCCGGATGATGAGGTTGCTCACCGATAGTTCCCGGCCCAGCGTGTCGGAGTAAAACGCCCAGCCCGGCCCAGCCCCGAGCTGCACCCGGCGCGTGATGCCGCGCAGGTTGCTGCGCTCGAAGCCGCCCAGCGCGTAGGCCCGAAACCGGCCCTTGTAGTAATAGGGCGTGGCATTGAGCAGCAGCTCCCGCTCGCGCAGCAGCCCGTCTTGCTTGCCATAGGCGAAGTTGAGGTTTAGCGGCAGGCCCAGGTGCTTGCCCCGGGTGAACGTGATGGCCTGGGTGGTAGCAAGTAGCACCCGGTTCACGCCGCCCCGGCTGTAGGCGCCCGTCAGTTGGCCCGCATACACAATGAGGGTGGTATCGGCCTGCTGCTGATTCTGGGCGCGGGTAGTGAAGGGGAGGAGTAAGCCAAAAAAGCAGAGAAGAACGTAAAGTCTGGACATGGGCAATTCGGGGGCGGCGCGGCGGAAAGCTGGCGCGAATCGGGACAAGGAATGAAGCGAAAAGACGGGTGAGCCCGGCAAAGGTAAGACCCTTACACTCGCCCGTTCGTCGGCATCGGCTACTTGGTTGGCGAAAGAAAGCCGCTCCTACGGGCGCAATAGCCCGCTTTTGCCTATCATTACTGCATTAAGTGCTGCGCTGGCCGCCTGGTCGGGCCTGCTCGCCAATTCTTTCCCGTATGGCTTTGCGTTCCGCGTTACAAATTCTGGTACTATGGTTGGGGCTGCTGACGCCGGCCCTGGGGCAGGTGATTCCGCCGCCCATGAAACAGGTCCCCCAAGCCTCCAAAACGGGGGTCGTGCGGCCCGGCAGCCCGGCCAACCCCCAGGACTCGGTTCGTTCCCAGGCGTTAGTAACTGATACCGAAACATTGCGCCGCATCGACTCGCTGCGCCGGGCCAACTCCGGCCGCCTCGAACAGATTCAGACCGAGCTGCTCACGCTCAATAACAGTTCGGAAGATAAACGCCGCGAACGGGATCTAATGACCGAGCTCCGGGCCTTGCGCCAAATCGATTCCCTGCGCCAGGCCCGCTCCCGCCAGTACATCGACTCGCTTAAGCAGTACGCCAAAGGCTTTCCAGTGGCCCCGCACGGCGATACGCTGTTCTACGTGTACACCAAGCTGGGGCCGTTCACGCCCCAGGAGCGGGCCCAGCTCACCGAAAGTAAAATTGTGCGCCTGGAGAAAGGAGTATTCTTCAGCCCCGATTCGCTGCTGATTTACCCCTCGGAGCAAACCACCGACCTCATGTACGGCCAGCAGGTGCTGCAAAGCATCAGCCAGAACGACGCGCTCTGGCAGAACGTGTCGCGCGATTCGCTAGCCCGCGCCCACCGCACCCAGATTATTGCGGCCGTGGTGGCTTATAGAGATGCCAATAGCCTCAAAAGCATCGCCAAGGAAATCGGCCTTACGCTGCTGGTGCTGGTGGTGCTCTATTTCACGGTGAAGTATGTAATCAAGCTTTTTCGCTGGATTCGGGTCCGGCTGAGCGCCAAGCAGGGCACGTGGTTTCAGGGCATCAAGTTTGGCAACTACGAGTTTTTTAATGAGCACCGCCAGCTTAGTACCGTGCTGTTGCTGGCAACGGTGGTGCAGTGGGTGGTCGTGCTGCTCACCATTTACCTGGTGCTGCCCATCGTGTTCAGCATCTTCCCCGGCACCCAGGGCATTGCCGATACGCTGCTGGGCTACGTGTTCAACCCGCTCAAAAAAATCGGGCTGGCCTTCTGGAACTACCTGCCCAACCTGTTCACCATCATCGTGATTGTGACGGTGTTCCGGTACGTGCTCAAGGCCATCTATTCCATTAAGGAGGAGGTGAGAGAGGGCAACCTGACGATTGAGGGGTTCTACGCCGACTGGGCCAACCCTACCTACCAGATTGTGCGGGTGCTGGTGTTTGCTTTCGCCCTGGTCGTGATTTTCCCGTATTTGCCGGGCTCCGATTCGCCGGTATTCCAGGGCGTGTCGGTGTTTCTGGGCTTCCTGTTTACGTTCGGTTCAGCCGGCTCGCTCTCCAACATCGTGGCCGGGCTGGTGCTGACGTACATGCGGGCCTACAAAATCGGCGACCGGGTGAAAATCGGGGACGTCACGGGCGACATCGTGGAGAAAACCCTGCTCGTAACCCGCGTGCGAACCGTGAAAAATGAGGAAATCACGATTCCCAATTCGTCGGTGATGAGCTCCTACACCACCAACTACACCACCGCCGCGCCCACCCTGGGCCTGATTCTACATACCACCGTCACCATCGGTTACGACGTGCCTTGGCAGCAGGTGCACCAATTGCTGCTGGAGGCTGCCCTGGCCAGCGAACTGGTGCTGGCTGAGCCCAAGCCCTTCGTACTCCAGACCAGCCTCGACGACTATTACGTGTCGTACCAGCTCAACGCTTACACCCACGAGGCCAACCGCCAGGCCGCCATTTACTCGCGCATCCACCAGAACATCCAGGACAAGTTCAACGAGGCCGGGGTCGAGATTATGTCGCCCCACTTCCGGGCCGTGCGCGACGGCAGCCCCGTTAACCTGCCGCCCCAGTACCTGCCCAAGGATTACGAAGCGCCCAAATTTCGGGTCGAGAATTCGGCAGAGGAAAAGGCGTAAGCTGCCGGGCCGGGGCCAGCAACTGCCGTTACTTTGGCGCCGCCGGGTAATAACCATTACCCGATTTTCCCCAAAAAATCATCTGATGCTCACCGGAAAAGCCTGACCTTTGCGGCCAGTCCGGCGCGGTTGCCTGGGCCCGGGGCGAGCCGCGAAAGTTGGCCGGATGGACGTTTCGCCCACGATATGAGCTAGATGCGCCCGGCCGGCACCCAGTAAACAGGCATGATGGAATTGGTGAATAGGATCAGGAGGCAGCTCAAACACCGCTACGATGCCATTGATAACATTCACCTCAAGCGCGACCTGCTCAACGCGCTGCCCTTCTGGGTAGGTGCCCTGATAACGGGCCTGGTAGCGGTGCTTTACGCCAAGCTATTTGCCTGGGCCGAGGCCGGCACCCGCTACGTCTACCACCATTCGCCCGAATCGAAGTGGGCGTTTCTGCTGCTCACACCGTTGTGTTTTCTTATTGGCTGGTGGCTGGTGAACCGCTACGCGCCCTTCGCCCGGGGTAGCGGCATCCCGCAGGTAACGGCCGCCATCGACCTCTCCAACCCCCGCCACAACTACAAGGTTGCGCGGCTGCTGAGCGTGCGGGTCATCATCGTAAAAATTGCTTCGAGTTTGTTCGTGATTCTGGGCGGCGGCGTGATTGGCCGCGAGGGGCCGACCATCCAGATTTCGGCCGCCATCTTCAAGCAAATCAACCGGCTGCTGCCCGCCTGGTACCCCAAAATCTCCAAGCGGAACATGATTATTACCGGGGCCGCCGCCGGCCTCGCCTCGGCCTTCAACACGCCGCTGGGCGGTATCGTGTTTGCCATTGAGGAACTGACCAAAACCCACCTCAACTTCTTTAAATCGGCCCTACTGACCGGCGTTATCATTGCCGGCCTCACGGCCCTGAACCTGCTCGGGCCCTACCTCTACCTGGGCTACCCGCGCCTCGACAACATCCCGATCTGGATTATTTTCGTGGTGATGCTGGTGGCCCTGATTACCGGTTTTGCGGCCAGCGGCATGGGCGAGGCCATCCTGTTCATTCTGCGCCGCAAGCAGCAACTGACCTCGGCCGTCGAGAAGATGGTGTACCCGCTGGCCTGCGGACTGGCCATTGCCCTGCTGGCCGTGCTGGTAGATGAGCGCATGTTCGGCTCGGGCAAGGAAATTATGTTCGAAACCCTGTTCACCGACCACAAACACGTGGAATGGTACGTGCCGCTGCTGCGCATCATCGGCCCCATTCTTTCGTTCAGCACGGGCGTGGCGGGCGGTATTTTCGCGCCCGCGCTCAGCGCCGGGGCCAGCATCGGGGCCGTGGTGGCGGGCTGGATGTACCTCACCGACACGGCCACCAACCTGCTGGTGCTCTGCGGCATGGTGGGCTTCCTGACCGGCGTTACGCGCAGCCCTTTCACCTCGTCCATTCTAGTAATCGAGATGACCAACAGCCACAACATCATCTTCTATTTGATGATGACGGCCCTGCTGGCCAACCTGGTGTCCAACCTCGTCAACCGCCACTCCTTCTACGACCAGCTCAAGGGCCAGTACATCC
The DNA here is from genome assembly GCF_002204745.1 of Hymenobacter amundsenii. Classification (GTDB taxonomy): domain Bacteria; phylum Bacteroidota; class Bacteroidia; order Cytophagales; family Hymenobacteraceae; genus Hymenobacter; species Hymenobacter amundsenii. The sequence goes on along the minus strand of NZ_NIRR01000013.1, from coordinate 92,590 downwards.
AGGAAATACACCGAGATGAAGTGCAGCTCGCTGCGGCCCGGGCGCCGCAGCCGCCGCAGGAGGAACAGTTGGAAGAAGGGGAGGTGCCGGCCCGGCCCGCCGGCCCGAAGCAGCCGTAATTCTCACCCGTCAGCTACCGCCTCTATGCCCGCTTTGAGCCTCGAAACTGCCTGGCTGCGCATCCGTAACCTGCGGCCCACCGACCTGCCGGACTTTCACGCCTACCGCGCCGACCCAGCCGTGACCCGCTACCAGGGCTTCGACGTGTTCAGCCGCGAGCAGGCCGCCGAGTTCATCGCTCAGCAAACCCACTGCGAGTTTGGCCACCCCGGCCAGTGGGTGCAGTACGGCATCGAAAACCAGCGTACCGGCCGCCTCATCGGCGACTGCGCCATCTGCCTCCAGGAAGACGACAGCCGGATGGCGGAAATCGGCCTCACCATTTCGCCCGCTGAGCAGCGCCGGGGGTACGCTAAGGAAGTATTGCTGGCATTGCTCGACTTTCTGTTCGGGCTCCCCGATTTCCACCGCGTAGTTGAAACCGTGGACGCGGATAATGCCGCTTCCATTGCCCTGCTCGAAAGTGTCGGCTTCCGGTTGGAAGGCGAATTTATCGACAACATCTTCTTCAAGGGCCGCTGGGGCAGCGAGCGGCAGTACGCGCTGCTACACCGGGAGTGGGAAGCGCGGTCTGGCAGATAGCTGATTCATTCAGTGAACAAAAAAACGGTAATTTGCTTCCTCATCCTAAAGCTAAATTTATAATGAAAGTATTATTTCTATGCCTATTACTACTCACATATGCGGCTTCAACCGGGGCACAAACGGTTCTTCAGGGAGACTCAATTTACCGAGGCCTACAAGTAGGTAAGTCCAACTTAGATGACGTTCAGAAAAACATAGGCAGAAGATATAAATCTGAGAAAATTGTAGGTAAATCAACTGCAATGGCGATAGGAGGAGGGTGTATTACCAAGGAAGTCCTGCTGTCAGTATTAATGCAATATCACCAGCGAGGAATAACAGCGCATATTTCAAAAAATATCAGGCGAAAAAATAAGCTCGAAGAGTTAGATTTTAATGTAAACTCTAATATTCAATCTGCCAAGGGTATCCAGCCCGATATTCATACTTTCGCTGACGTCATTGCTCGCTACGGGCTAATTGATTTTGATGAGAAAAGTAACTCGGCTCCCAAACTTGTAAAATATTCAAATAGTGTCAGCCTGATATATCCCAAAATTCAATTTATTAGTTATGGTGCTTCTAAGGCAGAAGAAAACGTTCTGTTGAGAAAAGTGGAAATTATCAAACTGATAATTAGATAAAAATAAAATCCCAACTGCCCCGACCGCAACAGGGGCGAACGGGGCAATCAGGATTTTAGTAGAGCAAAAAAAATACTTGGCCTTGTGGGCCATTGATTTCTCCACGGCGGCCATAATAGCGGCTTCGTTGAGCTTGTGCCGCTTCATCAGCTGGTCGGGGGTGCCGGACTCGCCGAACGAGTCGTTGATGGCATTATGGTGCTTTCGCCCTTACCTGTTACTCGTCCAACAGCCCCAATAGCGCCAGCACCTGCTGGTCGCTCAAGCTGCTTTGTTCCGACTTGTCGTAGATGGCGAGCAGGTAGACGGTTTCGTTGACTACCCGCACGTAGGTGATAACGCGGGCTCCGCCGCGTTTGCCGGTGCCTTTGCTGGCAATAGCCAGCCGGATTTTGTAGCAGCCGTGGCCGATGCCGGTGCCCTTGTACGGGTTGTCGCGCAACTCCTGTACTATGGCGTTCAAATCGTCGGGTAGCGACCTGTATTTCTTGCCGAGCCGCTTAACATCGCGCTTGAAGCTGGTAATAGGTTTTACCTGGAAGCTCATTGCTACTGCGAGTTCCTGCCTTCAGCGGCTGATGGGCCTGGTTCCACCTCCTGTTCCGCCTTCAGTTCGGCGTAGAGTTCTTCCCAACTTTGGCCCACTTCCTCGCCCCGCTTGATCCGGGCTAACTCCTGGCCAGCTTCCCGCAAACTTTCTATCAGCCGCAAATCAGCCGCCGTCGGAGCCTTACTCGGCGACTTCACCTTCACGCGTTTGATACCGCGCACCAGTTCCAGCACGCGGGCCACGTCTTTGTCGGGCACTTCCAGTACGATTTCCATGGGCTTGCTTATTTGGGTTTCTTAAAGATACGCAACGCCCCGGCTGAACCGGAAGTGCCCGACAAAACTACTTGGCTTTACGGGCCATTACCTTCTCCACGGCGGCCACGATGGCCGTTTCGTTGAGGCCGTATTTTTCCATGAGCTGGTCGGGGGTGCCGGACTCACCGAAGGAGTCGTTGACGGCCACCATTTCCAGGGGCAGGGGCTCCTCGCGGGCCAGCAGCTGGGCGATGGAGTCGCCGAGGCCGCCGTTCATCTGGTGCTCCTCGGCCGTTACCACGCAACGCGTCTTACGGGCCGATTCCAGAATCATCCGGGCATCGAGGGGCTTAATGGTGTGGATGTTGATGATTTCGGCGTTGATGCCTTTCTCGGCCAGCAGCTTGCCGGCCAGGATGGCCTTCCACACCAAATGGCCGGTGGCGAAGATGCTCACGTCGGCACCTTCGTTGAGCAGGACGCCTTTGCCAATTTCAAACTGCTGGTCGGCGGGGGTGAAGTTGGGTACCACGGGGCGGCCGAAGCGTAGGTACACGGGGCCCTCGTAGTCGGCTATGGCCAGGGTGGCGGCTTTGGTTTGGTTGTAGTCGCAGGGGTTGATGACGGTCATGTGGGGCAGCATCTTCATCAGCCCGATGTCTTCGAGAATCTGGTGGGTGGCGCCGTCTTCGCCCAGGGTGAGGCCGGCGTGGGAGGCGCAGATTTTCACGTTTTTGCCCGAGTAGGCAATGCTCTGGCGAATCTGGTCGTAGACGCGGCCGGTGCTGAAGTTGGCGAACGTGCCGGTGAAGGGAATCTTGCCACCAATGGTGAGGCCGGCCGCCAAGCCCATCATGTTGGCTTCGGCAATGCCCACCTGAAAGAACCGCTCGGGGAAGTCCTTCACGAAGGCATCCATTTTAAGCGAGCCGATAAGGTCGGCGCAGAGGGCCACCACGTTGGGGTTGGTTTTGCCCAGCTCGTGCAGGCCGGCACCAAAGCCGCTGCGGGTATCCTTCGATTCGGTGTAGGGAAAGTCTTTCATTTTATGGGATGTTGGGGACTTAAGGTCTGGGGGACTGAGATTTTTCTTATCTATCTAAAGGAGTAGAGAACGGGTCATGCTGAGCGGAGCCGAAGCATCTCTACCGCAGTGGTAATCCTGATGTCTGGGTTAGCATTGCAACGAAGCGGTAAAGATGCTTCGGCTCCGCTCAGCATGACGTTCTTTTTACTGCTGTTTCGCATCTCCACCTCATCTTCCGAACAAGCTAACCGAGCTGGTCTGGCCGGGTCGGATAGTGAAGGTGCGCACATCGGTGAAGCGGCTGCCGGTAGCGGTGGCCGTGCGGAACACGAGGCGGTAGGCCCCCGGCTGCAGGGGCAGGTTGATTTTGCTGCTGCCGCCGTCGGGCAGGTTGTACACCCAGGTCTGGGAATCGTCTTGGTTGAGGCGGTAGATGCTGCCGTAGCCCTTGTAGTCCGACACGATGTTGAGGATGCCGGGCGCTTCGTAGGTCACGGCCGTTTCCTGGCCCTGCTTTATGCTGATGCGCCGCACCTGCCGGGGCAGGGTCAGCAGCTCCACTTCGTAGTCGCCGGCCAGTAGCTTTTGCCGCGCCCCGAAGGGCAGGGCCACCACCGTTTCGGGGTTGCCCCGGGCCCGCACCACGGCCTGCACCCGCCCGTAGGGGTTGGGCGAGAGGTTGGGGTTTTGGAGTAGCAGCATGCCCTGGGGCGTTTTGTACGTAAGCACGTTGGCCCGGCCCGGTTTAATGGCCAGATTGGCCGCTACCACCGGCGGTACGGTGTTAATCACCAGGTCGTAGCTCTGGAGGGCGTCGATGTCGAGGGCATCGGGCTGGCCCTTGGCGTCGCGGTAGTGGATGTAGTTGTACTCTGGCTGGTCGGTGACGTTGTTGAGGAAGGTCAGGTTAACGTCCGATTCCAGGGGGCGGCCCCGCTCGTCGGTCAGGTTCACGGCCACGGTGGTTTTGGCCAGCGTCTGGGCTACCACATCGTTGAGGATGGTGCGGAAGGTGCTGACGTCGGCTGCGTTGTAGTAGGTGCCCAGGCACTCCAGCTGCTTACCAAACTCCCGCTCGGCCCCAATCCCAATCACGAAGGGCTTGAGAAACACCCGCTTCCGCTGCAGGGCCAGCGAGGTAGCGCACGGGTCGCCCTTGCACGATTCGAGGCCGTCGGTTATCAGGATCAGTACGTTACGGGCCGATTTATCGGCCGGGAAATCCTGGGCCGATTGCAGCAGCGAGTAGGTGATGGGAGTGTTGCCGCGGGGCTGAATGGTTTTGAGCCTGGCCTTGATGGCTCCCGCATTTTTGGGCGCGAAAGGCACTTCCAGCCGCGAGTCCTCGCAGTTGTTCTCCTTGTTGTCGTGCTGGTGGCCGTAGGCGCGCAACGCCAGTTCCAGGTGCGGATAGGTATTGAGCGAATCCACCATTTTCGAGAGCAGTCGTTTAGCCACGTCCCAGCGCTGCTCGCCTTCCCAAGGCGCCCGCATCGAGCCCGAAGCATCGAGCAGAAACAGGATGCGCGTGGTGCGGGCGGTGGTGGGCGACGTCTGAGCACGGCTGTTCCCGGGCAGCAGCACTGCCAGCAACAACCCCAGAAACGTCAGCCACTGCCGCATGTTTGGATGGTGAAATAATGGGAAAAAGAACGTCATGCTGAGCGCAGTCGAAGCATCTCTACCGCTTCGTTGCGGTGCTATTGGTTAGCATTGCGGTAGAGATGCTTCGACTCCGCCTCCGGCTTCGCTCAGCATGACGTTCTCTTACCAGTGTGATTAATAATCCGAGGCTTTTTCTACTTCCAGCTGCAACAGGGCAGTGGCCAGTTGCTCGTCGTTCGGAGCTACGCCGTGCCATTTGTGGGAGCCCATCATGAAGTCGACACCGAAGCCCATCTGGGTATCCATGAGCACCATTACGGGCACGCCCTGGCCGAGCAGGCTCTGGGCTTCCTCGATGGTGGCGAGCAGGGTTTCGAACTGGTTGCCGTCGGTTTCGAGCACGCGCCAGCCGAAGGCTTCGAACTTGGCGCGCAGGTCGCCGAGGCCACCGATTTTTTCGGTGGGGCCGTCAATCTGCTGGCCGTTGCGGTCCACGAAGGCAATCAGGTTATCCACTTTGTGGTGGGGGGCGTAGAGGGCCGCTTCCCAGATCTGGCCTTCCTCCAGCTCGCCGTCGCCCATGAGCACGAACACCGTGCGGTCGTCGCCATTAAGCTTTTTGGCCTGGGCCGCGCCGGTAGCCACGCTCAGGCCCTGGCCCAGCGAGCCGGAGGCAACCCGGATGCCGGGCAGGTGCTCGTGGGTGGCGGGGTGGCCCTGCAGGCGCGAATTCAGCTTGCGGAACGTAGCCAGCTCGCTCACCGGGAAGTAGCCCGAGCGGGCCAGCACCGAGTAGAACACCGGCGAAATATGGCCGTTCGAGAGGAAGAATAAATCCTGGCCAATACCGTCCATATCGAAGGGCTCGGGCGTGTGCTTCATCACCTTAAAATAGAGCGACACGAGCAGCTCGGTGCAGCCCAGCGAGCCGCCGGGGTGGCCCGAGTTTACGGCGTGCACCATGCGCACAATGTCGCGGCGCACCTGGGCGGCAATCTGCTGCAATTCGGCTACCGATTTGGTGGCTTCGGGGGCGTGGGTTTCGGAGGCAGTCGGCTGGGCCATGCGGTAGGTTAGAAGTTTAGTAAGATGACAAAGGTAGGAACCCTTGAGGGAGCTGGGAGCTACTGGCTGTTAGCTCATAGCTTTCGCCAGGCAAGAGCTTAGCGGGTACAAGCAGCAGCCAATAGCTAAAAAAAAACCCGCCGGAAGGCGGGGCTTCTGAAGCACTTACAGCAGCTGAGCCGCGTGATTCTTGGTATCGACTTTGGTGATGACCTTCTCGATCTTCCCCGTTTCGTCAATCAGGAAGGTGTAGCGCATGGTGCCCATATACTTGCGGCCGTACATGGATTTCTCCTGCCATACGCCATAGTTCTGCACCAGTTGCTTCTCCTCATCTACGAGCAGGGGGAAGGGTAGTTCGTGTTGGGCAATGAACTTCTGGTGCGATTTGGCCGAATCGATGCTCACGCCCAAAACCTGGATGCCGGCCCCCAGCAACTGCTGGTAGTGGTCGCGCAGGTCGCAGGCCTGGGCCGTGCAGCCGCTGGTGCTGTCCTTGGGGTAAAAGTAGAGGGCCACTTTACGGCCCTGGTAATCGGAAAGGCGGTGAAGGGTGCCGTTCTGGTCGGGCGCTTCGAAGGCCGGAGCCTGCTCGCCTGCTTGAGGTACTGCCATGCCGCGAAGATAAGGTGAAACAATGAATGAGTGACTCGGTGAATGAGTGCGCCGGGCTGCCATGCGGAGGGGTGCTAGGTAACTAAGGACCATGATAATCCTTCAATTTCCTCGCTCCCCTCAACACAACCGATAGGACATTAAGGCTTGCTGGCCATCGGCTGGGGCGTGAAAATCAGGTTCTCCACCGGGAAGCCCCGCTCCCGGCCTTTGGCGATAAGCTGGTTACGCAGGGTCAGTTCCAAGTGCGGAGTACGGCTCAGAATCCAGAGGTTTTCGCGTTTGGGCTCGCCCACCAAGGCATAGTGGTAATCGGCTTCGTCGAGGGCCAGAATCCAGTAGTCGCCCTCGAAAGGCCAGAAGAACTGCACCTTGAGCTTGGCATTGCTGGCGTCGGTGGTGCGGGCGGTGGCCGTAGCCGTGGTGGCCGGGCCACCGATGCTGCCCTGGTGGCAGGTGTTGCGCACGCATACTTTGCCATCGGGCCGCACCTTGTATTCGGCCGTTACGTGCTGGCAGCCCTTCTCGAAGCGGGTGGGCAGCCGGGCCACTTCGTACCAAAGGCCGGCGTAGCGTGCTAGGTCGACGTGGGCCACGGTGGGTAGGGTGGGGTGGGTTTTGCGGCGCGAGTAGGCGTAAGCGGCCACGCCGGTAGTTACCACGGCCGCGGCGGCGGCCAGCAGCACTGGCTGGCGGCGTTTGAGCAAGTTATTGGGCATTTTCAAAGAAAGACTTGGTGGAGCTCAGGTGTACGCGGGCCGGCGGGCGCGGTTCCGGCGGGCCACTGGCCGCAGGCTGCATCGGCAATACTTCTAGCACTTCGCAGTTGCTTACAGCACCACCTGAATCACCTTCTCGTTGCCGGCCTGGTCGGTGAGGCGCAGGGTGGCGGGGCCGCGTAGGGGCGGACCCAGCCGGTCGGTGCGCTCGGTGAACAGGGTAGCATTTTTGTGCTCGTAGCGCAGCAAATGAAACTGTCCGTTCACTTCCAGCTCGTAGCTGGCCAACCCCGAGAGGTCGTCGCCGACTTTGAATACCACGCCGCCTGCCCCCTTGCTCAGCAACCGGCCCGAGGGCGGAGTGGTATCGGTGAGCAAGCGGAACTGGCCGAAGGTTTTAATATTGGCCGTGATGGTGGTGCTATCGGGGCTCCACCGGCCCCCCACGTAGCCTTTGCCACCGTTGGCCGTGACGCTGTAAATAGCGGTGCGGCGCACATCGGCGGGACGGGTTTCGGGGCGCAGCGTGAGGGCCAGCGACTCGTAGAGCGGGGTACGAGGCAAATGCACCGTCCAGAGGCCCTGCTTGTAGCTGGTTTGCAGGTACAGCGTGTCGAAGAGCGTCTTCGACCCGAAGCCCAGGTTCAGGTTGGCGGTGGCAAAGCCGAACTCCCGGCCCGCCGGAATCAGGGCCTCGCGGCTGAAGCGCTGGCTGAGGCTGCCGAAACGGATGGAATCGGGCCGGCGGCGCGCAGGTCGTAGAGGTACACGTTGCGGCTCTGGTCGGTGTAGCTGGGGCGCAGGCTGAGGCGGCGGCTGCCGCGTACTAGCGTCACGTTGCCGCCCACGGCCGCCGTATCGGGGTCCTGGGCCGTTATTACCAGCAGGTTCCGGCTCACATCGTAGCTCAAAGCGGGTTTCTTCACGGCCGCCGAGCGGGTCTTGAAGTAGGCTGGCTCCTCACCCTTCAGCACGAAGCGCAGCGGCGTCGTGTTGCCGTAGGAGTCGCTCAGGCGCACTTCCACGGCGTACGTTTTGCCGGCTTCCACCCGCAGGCGACCTTTATCGGGGCCGGTGGTGTACATGCTCAGGTCGTTGCCGTCATCCACGAATAGCTTTTCGAGCTGCCGGCCCTGCATGGCCCGCCACTCGTAATCGACGTGGCGGTTGATCTGGCGCGAGCCCTCGGGGAAGGGTACGTCGTCAATTACGTGCTCGTAGAGCGGCTGACCGTTCACTAGCACCTGGCCCCGCTGAATGCCGTTCTTGTTCCAGACCTTATCGAACCGGTCGAAGCCCTGCACCAGCAAGCCCACCGTACCGTAGGCGGCAATGGTATCGGCCCAGGCGTAGCTGCCGTCGGCGAGCGGGGCTTTGGGCACGAACACGCGCTTGCCAAACCGACCTTCTACCCGCGCTTCAATTCCCAGCGGCTCCACCGCGAAGGCCTGCACGACGGGGGCCACATGGTCCTGAATTTCGGCGAAGCCTCCCCACTGCAACGGATTGAGCTGGTGGCCCTCGGCGGTGCGTACCTCCCAGTGCACGTGCGGGCCCACCGAGCCGCCGGTATTGCCCGACAGCGCCACCACCTCGCCCCGTTTCACCGGAAACTGGCCGGGCTCAAAAAATAGCTCCAGCTCGTAGCTGCGCTTCTGATACTGGCGGCTGAGCAGCGTGTCGGCCACGGCTCCTTTAAAGTGGTTGAGGTGGCCGTACACCGTCGTCAGGCCATTTGGGTGGGTGATGTAGAGTACATTGCCATAGCCGAAGCTGCTTTGCTTGAGCCGCGAAACGTAGCCGTCGGCCGAGGCATAGACCGGCAAATCCACCCGGCCGTCGGTCTTGATATCGAGGCCGCCGTGGAAGTGGTTGGGCCGCAGCTCGCCCATGCTGCCCGCCAGAAAGTTCTCCTGGCCGGGTTTGATGGGGAACAGGAAGTAGCCTTTCGGCACGGCGGGCACGACGGCTTTAGCGGCCGCCGTGGGCGGCGTTTCCCCGGGGGTGGCCACAGGCGTCTGCTCCACATTAGGACCGGTTTGCTGGCTCTGGCAGGCCGAAGGCTGCCAGCCAAGCAGCAGCAGTAGGGGCAGCGCCACGCCGAAGAGGCGTTTTTTTTGGGCTGCTGGCTGCTGGGTTTGACGCGTTGGCAGCTTGGGTTGAGCTGTTAGCTTTTTCACGAATAGAACTTACCTGACGACGGAAATACGGCTGCACAACGAAAGCCGGCAGCCAACTACTATAAACTGACAGCTTATTTAACGGCCAGGTCCAGCATTTTCTCCTCCCCGATAAAGCCCGTAAGCTGGTCGCCGATGTGCACCGGGCCCACGCCGCTGGGGGTGCCCGTAAAAATAAGGTCGCCCATTTTCAGGGTGATGAAGCGCGAGATGTAGCTGATGATTTTGTTGAAATCGTGCAGCATCAGGCCCGAGTTACCGCGCTGGCGCACTTCCCCGTTCACGGCCAGCGAGAAGTCGATGTTGCCCAAATCGGCGAAATCGGCCACTGGCTTGAACTCCTGGGAAATCGGGGCCGAACCGTCGAAGCCCTTGGCCAGTTCCCAGGGCAACCCCTGGCCCTTTAACTGGCTCTGCAGGTCGCGGGCTGTGAAGTCGATGCCCAGCCCGATGGCGTCGAAGTAGGAGGGAGCGAATTTCTCCTCGATGTTCTTGCCGTTTTTGCACACCCGCAGCACCAGTTCTATTTCGTGGTGGATGTCCTGCGAAAAATCGGGCATGAAGAACGGCTGGTTGCGCTGGAGCAGGGCCGTATCGGGCTTGGCGAATATGACGGGCGCCGAGGGTGTTTCGTTTTGGAGTTCGGCAATATGTTCCGCGTAGTTGCGGCCAATACACAGGATTTTCATAGTAAGAGACTGGTTTGGTGGAGTCTGGCAGGTGGCGGGGTGGGGTTGCCGGTTTAAGACACCAAGCGTTCAGCATAACAGCCCCTCCACCCAGTTCCTTCGCCCCGTCACCTGCCAGACCCCTCAAAAGTAGCGGTAATTCGTGGGCCGGGAGTACGAAAATGATGGACTTTCTGGTTGCTACCAGTCCAAAGCAAACATTTTGGCCCGTAGCTGACGTATAGCACCCTACCGCGGCAGGCCCATGTCTGGGCTAGCTTATTGCGCCGCCGCATTGGTTTTCTACTTATTCTTTCCTTTTTTTTACGCCATGCTCAAGAATTTCGCTCTGGCCAGCTGCCTGTTCATGGCCGCCGCCTGCTCCACGGTTCCCATCACCGGCCGCCGCCAGCTCAGCCTGGTTTCCGAGCCGGAAATGATTCAGATGGCTGCCCAAGAATACCAGAAAGTGCTGGCCACAAGCCAAGTCGTAAACAGTGGGGCGCAGGCGGCCATGGTGAAGCGCGTGGGCCAGCGCATCGAGCAAGCGGTGCAGCAGTATTTCGCCCAGCAAGGCCAGTCGGCCCAGCTGGAAGGCTACCAGTGGGAGTTCAATCTGATTCAGGACGATAAGCAGCAGAACGCCTGGGCTATGCCCGGCGGCAAAACAGCCGTTTACACCGGTATCCTGCCCATCACCCAGGACGAAAACGGCCTGGCCGTAGTAATGGCCCACGAAATTGCTCATGCCGTGGCCCGCCACGGTTCCGAGCGTATGAGCCAGCAGATGGCCACCCAGGGCTTGGGCGGCGTAGTATCGGCCGCCGTGGGCCAGAACCCCTCGGCCACCCAAAACGTGTTTATGCAGGCCGTGGGGGCTGGTGCTTCGTTGGGCCTGCTCAAATACGGTCGCAACCAAGAGTCGGAAGCCGACCACTTGGGGCTGATTTTTATGGCTATGGCTGGCTATAACCCCGACGGAGCCGTGCAGTTCTGGCAGCGCATGGATTCGCGCGAAAACCAGGCGGCACCGCCCGAGTTCCTTTCCACGCACCCCTCTAACGGTACGCGCATCGCCGACATCCAAAAGGAGTTGCCCGAGGCCCGTAAGTACTACAAGCCCCGCTAAGGGGCAGGTTCATTAACCCGAGAAATGATTCGTTTTCCGCGATTTTTACTGATTCCGCTAATGGGCGGGGCACTGGCATTGGGTGGGCTGAGCGCCTGCGAAACCACCAAGCGTGGCTTCCCCGAAATGAGCTCGCCCAACAACGACCCCGAGGGCCTGAGCCGGCGGCAACTGGAAGCAACCAGCAAGCAAGTGGCCGTCGTAGTCGATGAAAAGGTGCGTTACCTCGTGCCCAAAGATGAGTTGGCTGCTGCTTTTACCCGCCAGTTCGCCGATGGCACGTCCATCAACAAAACCATCATCCGCAAAGTCCAGGAAACGCCCAAAGACAAGGCCATCTACTATCTGGTAGGCCTTGGCCTGCGCGACGGAATGTTTCGGTCGATGGCCTTGCCGCTCAAGTCCTCCACCGACAAAAGTTTGTACTTGAGTTCCAACGCGCCGCGTTACATCATCACCAGTGTGGGCTGTACGTTTTGCTTCTTCAACTTTGAGCGCAACGAAATCGTGGGTTCTTCGTGCGAGGAAAATTCGGGTGGCAGCCGCTGCGACCTAACGGTGGAAGAAAACAACAGTTTTTTTGCCCGCCGTTAACTATGCTCAGCCGCAAATGGATTCTGCGCCTCTCGCTCACGGCCTTAGCCCTGCTCGTCACGACCGACAAGCGGCGAACTCAGCCCAAGCCCCCGGTGCCCCCGGAGCCGGCCACGCCGCCGGATGAGGTGCTCTAGCCATTCAGATACTAAAAAGCCCGCCAATTGGCGGGCCTTTTTAGTGGAGGTTTTCTGCAAATGCTTGCAGCGTACCCCTATTGCACTACTGTCTCGGCCAGCGCTACCAAATCCAGCCCGTCGAACGTGCCCGACGACATCATCAGTAGGTTGGCTTGCTGCCAGTCCTGCCCATGCAGGAAGGCGGCCAGCTCTCGGCTATCGGTGAACACGCGCAGGTCGGGGCGCTGGAAAGCGGCCTGCACGGCCTCGGGGGGCAAAGCGGGCAGGCGTTTGTGGGCCAGCACCGCCGGGTTAAAGTAGACTACCGCCACGTCGGGTGCGTCGAAGGTATGGGCGTACTGGGGTAGGAAGTTGGGGTTGAGCGAGCTGAAGGTGTGCAACTCCAGGCAGGCCACCAGCCGCCGCTGCGGAAATTGCTTTTTGAAGGCCGTGGCCGTGGCTTTGAGCTTGCTTGGGGCGTGGGCGAAGTCCTTGTACACCACAGAATCGGCGCCCTCGCGCACCAGCTCCAGCCGCCGGGCCGCCCCTTTAAAGCTGGCCAGCGCCTCGTAAAATTCCTTGCCTTTGATGCCGAGTTGCTTGCACACTTCCTTGGCGGCCGAAATATTGCGCAGGTTGTGCTCGCCAAATACTTTCACTGGCACTTCCTCATCCTTCTTGTTGAGCAAAAAGGTCTGGCCATCGCGCACCACATGCTCGTGGGGGCCGTATCCGATGTATTTCACGTCGGGCGAACTGGGCACGGTAACCAACTGGGTCTGCTCGTCGTCGCGGTCGTAAATGAGCACCCCGGCCTTGGGCGTCATATCAGCGAAAATCCGGAACTGCTCGCGGTAGATTTCCTCGGTTGGAAACACGTTAATGTGGTCCCAGCTAATGCCCGAAATAACGCCGATGTGGTGATGGTAAAGATGAAACTTCGGCCGCCGGTCAATCGGCGAAGCCAAGTATTCGTCGCCTTCAATGATGATGATGGGCGCGTCGTCGCTGAGCTGCACCATCAGGTCGAATCCTTCGAGCTGGGCGCCCACAGCGTAATCGAACTGGCGGCCCTGGTGGCGCAAGACGTGCAAAATCAGGGACGTGATGCTGGTTTTACCGTGCGAGCCCCCGATTACAATGCGCTGCTTGTCGCGCGAGGCCTCATAAATAAACTCCGGGAACGAGTACACCCGCAGGCCCAGTTCTTGGGCCCGGAGCAGTTCGGGGTTGTCGGGGCGGGCGTGCATGCCCACGATAACGGCGTCGAGGTCGGCCGTAATTTTCTCCGGGAACCACCCTTCGGCCGCAGGCAGCAGGCCAGCGGCGGCCAGCCGGCTTCTGGCGGGCTCGAATACCTCGTCGTCGGAGCCCGTGACCTGGGCCCCGCGCTGGTGCAAAGCCAGCGCCAGGTTGTGCATAATGCTGCCCCCGGTAGCAATCAGGTGCAGGCGGTGGAGGGAGGAGGGTGTCGCGGCCATTTGGAACAGAAAAGTAAGGGTGGCAAAGGTAGTAATTTGGGGTGGTGAGGCGTAAAATCCGGCGGTTGCAGGCCAACGTTATGCCGCGCGGCGCACGCAACTTGGTGGCTGGCGCTGGACTGCGGTGGTTTGCTGCCAACGCCCGGGATGCTGGCGGCGCCCGGAATGCTATTCTATCATGTTGTCGTTAAAAACCTTTACTACTGTCCCAGGATTATAAGGCCCAGCCGTTAGCTTTGCACCCCTTTGGCCCAATGCCAGGCCAACGACCGGAACGAAGTCGGAATATATTTCGACGGAAAACCAACCCAACCTGCTTACCTTGTAGTGTACCTCTATTGATGAATGACCAGATGGATGACCGCCTGAAGCAAGCTGGCTCGCGCGCCAAAGCCGCCTGGAATGGCCGTCCGGCCCACCTGCCCATGGGCGGCCCGGCTGGCAAGCTGCCGCCCCAGGCCCTGGAGCTGGAGGCCGCCGTACTGGGCGCGCTCATGCTCGAAAAGGATGCTCTAACCACTGTTATTGACATCCTCAAGCCCCAGAGCTTCTACAAAGACGGCCACCAGCGCATTTTCAAGGCCATCCTCAACCTGTTCGATAAGTCGGAACCGATTGACATTCTCACCGTTACGCACGAGCTGCGCGAGATGGGCGAGCTGGAGGCGGCCGGTGGCACGCACTACGTAGCCCAACTCACGTTCAAGGTCAACTCGGCGGCCAACATCGAGTACCACTCCCGCATCATCACCGAAAACGCCATCAAGCGGGAGCTCATCAACATCGCGAGCACCATCCAGCGCGATGCTTTCGAGGATACCACCGACGTGTTCAACCTACTCGACAGCACCGAGCAGGCGTTGTTCGAGGTGTCGGAGTCGAACATTCGTAAGAACTTCGACGATATGCGTAGCCTGATGGGCAAGGCCATCAAGGAACTCGAAGAAAAGAAGGACCAGAAGGACGGCCTGACCGGCGTGCCCAGTGGCTTCTCAGCCTTGGATAGAGTCACGAGCGGCTGGCAAAACTCTGACCTAGTGATAATTGCGGCTCGGCCAGGAATGGGAAAAACTGCCTTCGTGGTGTCGGCGATGCGTAACGCGGCGGTCGAGTTCAAGAAGCCGGTGGCCATCTTCTCGCTGGAGATGTCGTCGTTGCAGCTCGTGAATCGTCTGATTTCGGCCGAGGCGGAGCTGGACTCGGAGAAAATCAAGAAAGGCAACCTCGCCGACCACGAATGGGCCCAGCTCAACCACAAAATTTCCAACCTCTCCTCAGCCCCGATTTACATCGACGATACGCCCGGCCTCAGCATCCGGGAGCTACGCACCAAGTGCCGCCGCCTGAAAGCCCACCACGATATTTCGATGATCATTATCGACTATCTGCAGCTGATGACCGGCAACACCGACGGCAAGGGCGGGGGCAACCGAGAACAGGAAATTGCCTCCATCTCGCGGGCGCTCAAGGGTATTGCCAAGGAGTTGAACGTGCCGGTGCTGGCTCTGTCGCAGCTTTCGCGCTCGGTAGAAACCCGCGGCGGCGACAAGAAGCCCCAGCTCAGTGACCTGCGTGAATCGGGCTCGATTGAGCAGGACGCCGACATGGTAATCTTTCTTTACCGCCCTGAGTACTATAAGATTACGGAGGACGAAATGGGTAACCCTACCCAGGGTACCGGCGAGGTGATTATTGCCAAGCACCGGAACGGCTCCCTAGAAACCGTGCAACTCAAGTTCATCGGTAAGTTCACCAAGTTCGCCGACCTCGATGGGGAGGGCAGTTTCGGCGACGCGGGCTTCAACCCCAGCGCTTTTCCCACCAGCACCTTCGACGACGACTCCACTGGCTTCGCGCCCAACACCATCCGTTTGGGCTCGCGCATCAACAACGACTCGCCTCCACCGGCCCAGCCCTTCCCCCGCAGCAACTTCGACGACGGCCCGCCGCCATTCTAAATGGCCCTTACTTCTCGCGCCGGCAGTGGTATAATTTGCCGGTTTTTAACATCTTGCGAGTATGAGAAACCTGCTACGCGACGACCTGAAGTTCCAGCTATCCGGCCGAATCTGGATGGAAACCGCCGACGAGGAGCGTTTTATCGGCATTGGTCGGCTGGAGTTGCTGACACAGATTCAGAACCTGGGTTCCATCACGAAGGCGGCCAAGGAAATGGGCATGTCGTATAAGCGGGCCTGGGATTTGGTTACCTCGCTCAACGCCTTGGCCGGCCGGCCGCTGGTACTTACCCAGGCCGGAGGCAAGCGCGGCGGCGGGGCCGAGGTAACGGCCGAAGGCAAGCAACTGATTCAGCGGTTTTTCACGCTCCAAGCCCGCTTCGAGGAGTTTTTACGGGCCGAAACTACGCGCCTGGATCTATAGGTCGATGGCTAGTAACTGCTGCCGGGGCAACGCCGCCACGGGATTCAAGGGCTAGCTTTTGGCGTTTTTCTTTCCCTCTCCCCCCCCTTGGTGATTTCTATGAAAATTCCGCTACTTCTTGCCGTTGCTGGCTTATTGCTGGCCTCGCCGGTGCAGGCCCAGTGGGCCGTGCAGCCGTTTACCTTCAACCCGCCCGACAACGTGCCGCTGTACGTGGATGCCGTGGACGCCAATGCGGCCTGGGCCTTGTCCAGCGGCCTATTCAGCCAAAACGGCAACTCGGCCACTGAGGTAGCACGCACCTTCGACGGGGGCAAAAACTGGACGGTGCTCCCCATCCCGGGCATCGACCCGCAAACTGAAACCATCCAGAGCCTGTCGGCCGTGAGTGCCACTACGGCCTGGGTCGTGACGCTGCACGCCACCGACCCTTGCCGGGTGCTTAAAACCACGAATGCCGGTGCTACTTGGACGGTGCAAAGCACGGCCGACATGTTCAACCAGCAGGCCAGCTACCCCAATACCATCCACTTCTTCAATGCCAACGACGGCGTGGTGATAGGCGACCCCGACGGCCGCGCCGGGGGCGGCATGGAGATTTACTACACCGCCAACGGCGGCACCACCTGGACCCGCCCGGTCGACGTTCCCATCGGCACCATCGACGAGCTAGGCACGTTTTCGCCACCCGCCGCGAGTGGTAACTCCATCTGGTTTCCTAATGATGAGGGCGATATTTTCCACTCGACCAATAAGGGCGCAACCTGGACCGTGACCCGCGGGGTGGCCACTGACCTGATTGAGAACATTGCTTTCCGCGATGAGCAGAATGGCTTGGCCACGATTAGCGACATTGACGGCACTCAGCACCGGCTCTACCAGACCACCAACGGCGGCACTACCTGGGCTCCGCTGGCCTACACTGGGCCGCTGCGGGGCTGGGGCCTCACCAGCGTGCCGGGCAACCGCAACTACCTATCTGTGGGCCTCGACTTCGGCAACGGCGACGCCGGCTCCAGCTACAGCCAAGACAACGGCCAGACCTGGATCAGCCTCGAAAACAACCTCAACCACCTGTTCGTGGATGCCGCCAGCCCGACCGCCGTCTGGAGCGGCGCCATCGATGGCCAGACGTTTCTTGGCCTGGGCGCTTATAAGCTCACCAGCCCGGTGCTGGGCAGCCGCAGCCCCACGCTGGTGCTGGGAGCCAGCCTAAGCCCTAACCCCAGCAGCACGGGCCAGTTTCGGGTGCAGTGGCCCGCCGTCGCCCATACCGGCCCGGCCACGCTCACGGTGTTCGATGCGCTGGGCCGGCAGGTGCTGCGCCAGTCGCTGAACGCTTCGCAGGCTACCGGAGCCACGCTCGATTTGAGCGGCCGGCGCGCGGGTATTTACCAGGTGAAGGTTGAATCGGGGAGCGGCGTGAGCCAGCTGCGGGCGCAGGTGTTGTAAACTCGGCCTTAGCAACCCACTCAAGCCCGGTTTTCCTACGCGAAAGCCGGGCTTTTTGCTGCCTGATCTGTCTGGGTCGAATCGGCCCCGGCGCTGGCAAAAACCGGATTTTTTCGGTATCTTTGCTCACTTACGCACTACGCGCTGAACCCTACCGCAACATGAGCGAAATCACTGAAAAAGTAGCCCCCGCCGAGTATTCCGCCAACAGCATTCAGGTACTCGAAGGGCTGGAAGCCGTGCGCAAACGCCCGTCGATGTACATCGGCGACACCGGCATTAAGGGCCTTCACCATCTGGTGTGGGAAGTGGTCGATAACTCCATCGACGAAGCCTTGGCCGGCCACTGCGACACCATCCACGTCACCATCAACGAAAACAATTCCGTTACCGTCCGCGACAACGGCCGCGGTATCCCCGTCGATTTCCACGAGAAAGAAGGCCGCTCGGCCCTCGAAGTGGTGATGACGGTGCTGCACGCCGGCGGCAAGTTCGATAAGGACTCCTATAAAGTATCGGGCGGCCTGCACGGGGTGGGCGTGAGCTGCGTGAACGCGCTCAGCCAGGACCTGAAGGTAACCGTGCGCCGCAACGGCAAGATGTACGAGCAGGACTACAAGATTGGGGTACCCCAGTACCCGGTGAAGGAAATCGGGACCACCGACGAGCACGGCACCGAAGTGGTGTTCCTGCCCGACGACAGCATCTTCACGGAGCACGTGTACAAGTACGCCACCATCGCCTCGCGCCTGCGGGAGCTGTCGTACCTCAACAGCGGCATCCGCATTACGCTCACCGACCGCCGCGAGCCCGGCGAGAACGGGGCCGAGTTCATGGGCGAGGAGTTCTACTCGACGGGCGGCCTGGCCGAGTTCGTGCAGTACCTCGACGGCACCGAGCGCCACGCCCTCATGCCCGCGCCCATCCACGTCATCAGCGAGAAAGGCAGCACGCCGGTTGAGGTGGCCCTGCAGTACAACAACTCCTACCAGGAGAACATCTTCTCCTACGTCAACAACATCAACACCCACGAGGGTGGCACCCACGTGGCCGGCTTCCGCTCGGCCCTCACCCGCACGCTCAAGGCCTACGCCGATAAGTCGGGCAAGCTGGAAAAGGCGAAAGTGGAGATTTCGGGCGAGGACTTCCGCGAGGGTCTCACGGCCGTTATTTCGGTGAAGGTGCAGGAGCCTCAGTTCGAGGGCCAGACCAAAACCAAGCTCGGCAACAACGAGGTAAACGGCGCCGTGAACACCGTGGTGGGCGAAATCCTGAGCCAGTACCTGGAGGAAAACCCTAAAGAAGCGGGCATTATCGTGGAGAAAGTGATTCTGGCCGCCAAGGCCCGGATTGCCGCCAAGAAGGCCCGCGAAATGGTGCAGCGCAAGTCCGTGCTCGGTTCTACCTCGCTGCCCGGCAAGCTCGCCGACTGCTCCGAATCGGACCCCGAAATCTGCGAGATTTACCTCGTGGAAGGGGACTCGGCCGGTGGCACCGCCAAACAGGGCCGCAACCGCGCCTTCCAGGCCATTCTGCCGCTACGGGGTAAAATTCTGAACGTAGAGAAGGCCCAGGAGCACCGCATCCTCGAAAACGAGGAAATCCGGAACATGATTACGGCTCTGGGCGTGAGCTTCGGGGTGTCGGCCGATCCGGAAAATGGGATTGAGGCCGATGCCAAGGCGCTCAACATCAAAAAACTGCGCTACCACAAGGTCATCATCATGACCGACGCCGACATCGACGGCTCCCACATCCGAACGCTAATTCTAACCTTCTTCTTCCGCTACATGCGCGAGCTGGTCGACCGAGGCTATATCTACATCGCCCTGCCACCCCTCTACCTCGTGAAGAAGGGCAAAGAGGAGCGTTACTGCTGGAATGAGGAGGAGCGCATTGCTGCCCAGGAAGAGCTGGGCCGGGGCAAGCCCGAAAGCGTGAACGTACAGCGCTACAAGGGTCTCGGCGAGATGAACGCCGAGCAGCTCTGGAGCACCACCATGCAGCCCTCCACCCGTTCGCTCAAGCAGGTGACCGTAGAATCGGCCGCTGAGGCCGACCACTTGTTCTCTATGCTCATGGGCGACGAGGTGGCTCCCCGCCGCGAGTTCATTGAGAAGAATGCCAAGTACGCCAAGCTGGACGTGTAAGTAGCCTGCTTCGCAACCGCTGTCCTAGGCAAAGTTCAAGCAAAAAGCGCCACTCCATTACGGATTGGCGCTTTTTGCTTTAGTTTAAGTTGTATGGTTTGCATCAAATGGTTGGTTTCGGCCGCGTCCTGCCGCTATCTTCTGTAGAACTGCCCACAGCTACTAAGGCAACTAAATCACCTTCGTTGTGGTCGAAGGTGCGTTATGAGTGGGTGATCGGCCGGGGCGAGGCCAGTTGGTGCCGCTGCAATTTGACAAGCAGTATCCGCTAGCACAGCCTCAAACCATCGGGCCCGCCTGTTATAATAGCGGCAACAGCCCATCATTTCTGCCTTCCAAAACACTAAACAGCGCCTTTTTCCTGTATTTTGCCGTTTTAAGTTACATCCTCTATGAAAATCTTCAAATCCGCTGACCTGATCCGTAAAAGCAAGTACATCAGCCGCGACCTGAGTTGGTTGCGCTTCAATTACCGGGTGCTCGACCAGGCCCGCGACGCCAGCCGCTCGCTGTTCGACCGGCTCAAGTTCATGGCCATTACCAGTAGTAACCTCGACGAATTTTTCATGATTCGGGTGGGTTCGCTTTATAACTATATCGATTACGGGAAGGAGCGGGTTGATTATTCGGGGCTGCGTGAAATGCCTTTTCGGCGCAAGTTGCTTGATTTCGCTCATCGGTTCATCAACGACCAGTCGATGACATATTTGAACGATTTGAAGCCGCAGTTCGAGAAAAACGGCTTCCAGGTGCTGGGCTTGGATGAGCTAACCGAAGTGGAGCTGAAGAAGGCTGATGGCTACTTCAAAAACACCGTATTTCCGCTGCTCACGCCCATGGTGTACGACTCGTACCATGGCTTCCCGATGATGATGAACCAGATGCTCATCTTTGGGGTGGTCACGCGTACGGGCTCGGGCGACATCGAGATGGAGAAGGGGCAGGAACGGCTTACGTTCGTGCAGATTCCGCAGAACCTGTCGCGCTTTTTCGAGCTGACGCGCCGCGACAAGGTGCTGTTCGTGCCCATCGAGGAAATCGTGCGGGCCAACCTGCCCAAGCTGTTCCGCAACGTAGAGATTCTGTCGGCCGACCTGTTCCGGATTACCCGCAACGGCGACTTCACGCTGGAAGAGTCCGACGACATCGATGCCAACTTCATCAAGGAAATTCAAGTGGGCCTCAAAACCCGCAAAAAAGGCCGGGTAGTGCGCCTGGAGGTAGAGCCAAACGCCTCCAATTTTCTCATGCAGGTGTTGCGCGAGCGGTGGAATATCGATAACGGTAACGTATTCGTTATCAACTCATTGCTAGATATGAAAGGGCTGTTTCAGATTCTGAAGCATCCTAATTTCCGGGGCAAGGGCTTCAAGCAGCCGGCCTCGGTATCGCCCTTGAGCTTGCCCGACACGGTGGAGGAGAACCTGTTCGACTACCTCAAGCACCAGGACGTGCTGCTGCACCACCCCTATAACAGCATCGATCCGGTGGTGCGGCTGCTCGAACAGGCCGCCGAGGACCCGCACGTGCTGGGCATCAAGCAAACTATTTACCGCCTCGCCGACGACTCGCGGGTAACGGCTGCGTTGCTAAAGGCCGCCGAAAACGGCAAGCACGTGTCGGTACTCTTTGAGGTGAAAGCGCGCTTCGATGAGGAGCGCAATATTCGGGAGGGGGCGCGGCTCGAAAAAGCCGGCTGCTTCGTGATTTATGGGGTCAGCAAGTTCAAGACCCACACCAAGATGCTCATGATTATTCGCCGCGAAGGCGAGAAAGTGACGCGCTATGTGCACTTGGGCACCGGCAACTACAACGAGCAGACCTCGCGCGTGTACACCGATGTGAGCCTGCTCACGACCGACGAAGTGTATGGCCACGACGTGTCGGAATTCTTCAACGTCATCACCGGCCACAGCCAGCCCGACGAGTATGAGTACCTGATTACGGCCCCCAAGGACATGCGCCAGCAGTTGGTGTGCCTGATTCGGGAGGAAGTGAAGAACGCCAAGAAAGGCCTGCCCAGCGGCATTGTGATGAAGATGAACTCGCTGGAAGACAAGGAAATGATTGACGAGTTCTACAAAGCCAGCAAGGCCGGCGTGCCCATCCGGTTTATCGTGCGTGGCATCTGCTGCCTGCGACCGGGCCGGGCTGGGCTGAGCGACAATATAGAGGTGCGCAGCATCGTGGGCGACTACCTGGAGCATGCCCGGATGTTCTATTTCCATCAGGCGGGCAAGCCGAAATTGTACGCCGGCTCGGCCGATATGATGGTGCGCTCCTTCGAGCGGCGGTTGGAGGCACTGTTTCTCATCGCCAACCCCCAACTTAAGCGCGAGGCCATCAACATCCTCTACTACAACCTCCAGGACAACCAGAACACCTACGTAATGCGCGAAGACGGGGCCTATGTGCGCCGTACGCCCGTCGAGGGCGAGGCCGTTTCCGACCTGCACAAGGAGTTCTACAGCCGTAGCCTCGTGGTGATGCCCCAGGAAGCCCTCTACGACGACTGGCTATCGGTGGCCAACATCCGCGCTTCCTCCCAAGATGCCAACGCCAAGCCCAAGGAGGAGGTAGTCGTCATCACGCCCGAAATGTTGCCTCCCGTGCTCGGCGAGGTCGAATTCGAGGCCGAGCACCACCAAAAAGAAGTTCCGATGAGTGCGGGCAGCGGCTACGATGCCCAGGAAGAGGCGGATTTGGCATAAGGTACGTGAGGATATAAAAGAGAACGTCATTCAGAGTGAAGCGAAGAATCTCGCGTGCAATAGTAACCTTGGTAGCAGGATTGCCATTGCACGCGAGATTCTTCGCTTCACTCTGAATGACGTTCTCTTTCTCCCCTTCAAACCCTTACTCCACTTCCCGCTGGCGGCTTTGTACGGTAGTGGTGGGGCCACCGGGGCGGTGGTCGTTGGTGGCGCGGAACTCCTCGAAATGCTCCTCAAACAGGGTTTGGAGCATGCCGTCTTTGAGGCCGATATCGGGCACGATCATCTGTTGGATGCCTGCCCACTCCATTGCCGATACGTAAATGTGGCCGGCGGGCACGATAACGTCGGCGCGGTCGGGGTTGAGCATGGCCACGTTGACGCGTTCGTCCATGCTCATGCTGGTGATGCGGTCGAGCAAAGCGGCGATGCGCTTGCGGGTAACAGGTTTGTCGAGGGCTACCGACTGGGCCATGCTATAGAGCTTGTTGATGTTGCCGCCCGTGCCGATGGCCCGCGACACGTGGTAGCGACGGGCATTTTCGGTGACCCAGTCCTCCATGCGCTGCCAGGTGGCGCGCATGGCTTCGGTGCTCAAGCCCGCCTCTTCCTGCTGCATGCGCCGGATGCTGCCCACCTCAAACGACTGCGAGGCCACTTTGCGGCGGTTATGGTAGATATTGAATTCGGTGCTGCCCCCGCCCACATCGATGTGTAGGTAGTGCTTCTTGTCTTCGAGCAGGTGCTCGATTACCCGGTTGATATAAAGTGCCTCATCCTGACCATCGATGATGCGGACGCTCATGCCCAGCTCCTGCATGATGCGCTCGGCTACGGCGGGCCCGTTTTCGGCTGTGCGCATGGCCGAGGTGGCGCACACCAGGTAGTGGTTGGCCGCTACATCGTGCACCTCCATGAGCAGGCGCAACGCGTGCATGAACTTGAGAAACTTCGCCTCTTTCTTGGCTGAAATCCGACCGGTGGCAAACACATCCTCGCCCAGCCGCAACGGATAGCGCACGTACTCCACTCGCTTGAGCCGGTACCGGTTGTCGTGGTGCAGGACTGCCGAAATCTGGCAGCGCACGGCGTTGGATCCAATATCGATAGCAGCTAGTTTGAGTAAGGGAAAATCCATGCAGGGCGTAGACAGGGGGGAAGTTGCGCAAATATAGGCTTTCGGGGTCGGTAGCGCGACTAACGGACGTGGCCAATAAGGAAGGCCATGCCGCGCATGCCGCAAACGGAGCAGCTTGCGCGGCATACCTTCTTTCAGCTAGTACGCCTACTGGTCGATTCGGAAACCAAGGCCGAATTGCAGGAGGTTGTTTTCCACCGACTTCTGGTAAGAAACCGAGAAAGCCAGCTGTTCGGATACGGGGGCGATGTAGAAGCCCGCACCGTAACCCTGGTGCCAGCCCCCGGGCGAATTACCCTCGAAGTACACCCGGCCCCGGTCGTAAAAGCCGAACACGCCGTAGGAAAAGGGTACGAAGGAGGTTTGCACGCGGCCCAAGGCCAGGCGCAGTTCAGTATTGAAGTACAGGCTGGCGTCGCCGCTGAAACGGTTGCGGTAGAAGCCGCGCAACCCCTCGCGCAGGCCCAGGTTAGCAAACTTGTAGAACGGAATGTCGTCGTCGTTGCCATAGTTCTTGGCCCCACCGCCTTTCAGCACCAGCGTCACCGGAATCAGCAGGCGGGCCGTACCGTAGTACGTCGCCGAGCCCTGGGTGAGACCGAAGTTGCCTTTGTTGCCGCTAAGTTGATGGTAGGAGTCGTGCTGGGCCAGCAGGCGTATTCCGCGCCGGGCGAAGCTTTTTCGGTCCCGCAAATCGAGGTCGAGCAGGGCATTCAGGCCTACCAAGCGTTGGAAGTCGGTATTGATGCGTGGATCGGGAGTAGGGTTATCGGGACGGGAAGGATAAGTACCCAGGAAGCTGTCGGCCGTAAAATCGTTGTTATAGTACTCGTAGGTCGGGCCCACGCGCAGGATGCTGCGCTGGAAGAACGTGCGCTCCAGGAATGCGTTGAGCTGGATGCCCTTGTAGCGGGCGCGGTAGAACCGGTTATCGTACAAACCCTGATCGAGGTTAGCGTTGTTGCCCAGGCCGAAGAAGTTATAGAACGGGAAGTAGCTGCCGTAGCTGAACGAGGCGCCCGCATCGACTTTGCCGATGGCATAGCGGTGGCGGGTACTGGCCGTGAACTGGCGCTGGCCGCCGGTGCTGCCTTCGAGCAGGAAATCGTAGCGGTTTTTGTAGCCCGGCTTGCGAAAGCCCTGGCGCAGAAACGACGCCCCCACGCTGGCCGTGAACCCGTCGTTGCGGTTGTAACCCAGCCCGATGGTGGGCCGATAGGAGTTGAATTCGAACTGCTCCCGGTCATAGGCATTCACGTCCGGCCGGTCAGAAGCACGGTTGTCGGCTTCGGCGCCCAGCTGGAGGTCGGTGCCGGGCACATCGTACACCTTCGTGAGCGTACGCAGGCCCCGCACCCCTGAGTCGTCGGTAATCCGGTCCTTATCAGCTCCACCGATAACGCGCACCAGAATGCTCTTGTTGGCGTTGCCGGTCACCGTAAACACGTCCTTGCCATCGAGGCCGTAGAGGCTGATTTCATCAGTTTCGTCGGGCCGGAAAGTGCGGTCGAAGATGGCTGATCCGGCGGGGCCGTCGCCCTCCTTGGTCTTGTCGAACATCTGCACCCGCACCGTGCCGTCGGTTTTGCGGTTCACCTGGAATACCTCGGCTTTGTTGGAGCCCACCACATCTACGCGCTTGGCCAGCAGCAGGTAGTAGCGGTCGAGGGCTTTAGGCAGCTCCTGAATCCGGGCCTTAAGCTTGCGGTTCAGGTCGTCGGCCGATAGCGCTTTCAGCTCGGGCGGCAGCGTGGCGGTGGCCTCATCTATGGCGGCCGGGGTAAGCTGCCCCTGCAAGTACCGGGCAATATCCTGCCACTGCTCCCGGTTCAGGCTTTGCAACAGAAACCGGTCGAGGTGGCGGGCAGGCCAGTTCAGGCTTTTCATATCGCCAAACTCCGCCTGGAAATCCTCGATACTCGGCAATGCCCATTCGCGGTTGGCCGCATAAGTAAGCGCGCCATTCCAGAGCGTAAAGGCCTGGTCCCGGTCGCGCGGAATGGGTTTGTACAGGGTCTTCTTGCCGTCTTCGTAGGCGGCCCACTTCCAGTTGTCCTCGTGCTTGCCGAAGTCGGCTACCAGCATATCGAAGGCCCGGGCGCGGCCCAGGGCCACGGCATCGATGCGGTTATCGTTGTCTTTGTAAAGCTGGCGGAAAAAGCTGAACGAGCGACGAATGTTATCGGCCCCCGCGAACCCTTGTAAATTGGATTTGGGGTCCTGGGGACGGTCTTCGAGCGTACCCAGCAGGCCGGCGTAATCCTCCCGGTAGGGGCCGAGCTGCTGGTTATCGGGTAGCACGAACAGCCGGGGCCGGGCGTGGATGATGTCGGTCTTGTCGAGCAGCGAACTGATAACTAATGCCGAGTAGGGGTGGGCCGTGGGCGTGATGTCGCGCAGCACATCGGCGGCGAAGGAGTTGCGTAGCTCGGGCGGCAGAATCTTGGTCACATCCTTATCAACCGATCGGAAGACGTACTCCGACGAGTCGGCGCCAATGAGCTTGAGCGAAGTCGTCTGGCGCCCGCCGCCCCGCCCAAAGGGTCGCAGTCCGCCTGATTCGGTAGCGAGGTTAAGCGTGGGCACCTGTACGGGCTGAGTCCAGGAGGTACGATAAGCCGGCCCAAGCCAGAACCGCGACGAGCGGGAGCCACCGTACTGGGCTCCGGCCGGCAGCGTTTGCACCGCTACGAAGGGCACGTCGGGCTTCACCTCGGCCACGCCCCGGGGCGCCGACGGGCACTCGGGGATAAAGCTGTTGACCGGCACATTGGGCAGGCGCGGCTCCTGGCAGGCACTCTGGAACAACGTGCTCGAGTGGGCTTCCTGCACCGGGCTGGGCGCCATCACGCCATCGTAGGCTTTGCGCGCCGAGGTAGTGCTGGACTTGCTATTACTATCATCGAATGTGAAAAACGTGGTTTTCACGGTACCATCGGCGTAGTAGTCCATCTCCGAAAAACCCTGTTTTGACGCATTGAACTGAGAAAGCCGGTTGTCGGCTACGTAGCGGGACTCGGCGAACGAGCCGGCTACGAGGTGGTAGCTGCCCTGCTGGGGCGTTAGCTGGAGGCTGTAGTCGTGGGCGGCGGCATACACCGCGCCGGGGTGGTCGCGCAGGGTATTAAGCATTTCGCGCTGGAACTGCTGGTAGCGCGGGTTGGCTAGGTCGCGGGGGGTGCCCACGTTCTGGCGGTAGGCTGCATCGAGCGCCCCCACCACTGGTGGCCAGAGGTAGCGCCCCGCCGGCAGGTGCCCACCGTATTCGCCATTGCTGACGACGGGCTGGTGGCCCACCAGCAGCACGTTGCGGCCCTTGGTGTCGTCGAGCACGTCCTGGAGCTGCTCCCGGAATTCCTCCTGGGTCAGGGTCGAGCAGTCGGTGTCAGGGGCCTCGGGCTTGTCGTAGGGGTGGGTGAACCAGGGCGAGTTGAGCGCCACCAGCCGCACGAGCGGGGCCACATCGACCACGTAGGGGCCGGGGCAGCCTTTTTCGGGGATGAAGGTGTGCTTCCCGTTATGCTCCTCAATGTATTTTTCGAGCCGCCGCACCCGCTTGAGGCCATCGGGGCCGGAGTTGGCCCAATCCTGGTCGCCGGGTATAAAGTAGATCTTGCCATTGGGCAGCCCCTGCACCAGGGCCAACAGGGCATCGATGCGCTCGGTCTGGCCGGCCCGGCTGGAATCCTGCTTGCCCCCCAGTCCTTCATGGCTCACCACATCGCCCAAATGCACCACGGTAAACGGACCGGTTTGCTGCTCCAGGGTGCGGCGTAGGGCATTCAGGTGGCTGGCGGGCAGGTCGGGGCCGGCGGTGTTGCCCAGCAGGAAAACCTTGTGGGCCGGCCGGGCAGCAGATTGGGCGGAAGCCGCCAGGGAAGCCGTCAGGCCCAACCCCGTCAGCAGCGTGCGGGCGTATCGAAATACCATAGAGAGGGAAGTGTAGAACCTTCTTCTACGGAGAAGCCCACGTTCTGATTTACTTCCGTTTTAATTTTTCTGCGCCCCCAAATTTAAGGTGCCTAAAAGGCCCGGCGCCACGCTGCCTGCGCCAGCAGTAGCAGCCCGCACGGCAGCAGCACCCATTGGGCCTCGCTCCGCAGAACCCGGGCCGCCCACTCGCCCACGAAGTTCTTCACGCCAATGGGCGAAACGGCAATCGGCCGGAACTCAAAAAAGTAGCGTTCCGTATCAAACGGGCTGAAAAAGGCCACGCCCAGCCCGCCCGTTGTCAGGGCATCGAGCACCCCGTGGGAGGCCGTGGCCAGCAGCAGTAAACCCCAGAGCCGCCCCGGCGCAGGAGCCCCCCGCCGCCTCCCAACCAGCAGCACCAGTGCCGTTGCTACTACCACGGCCGCCAGCACCGAATGCGACAGGCCCCGGTGGCCCCAGAGGCTGCCATAGGCCACGCGGAACTTGAAACCAATCACGTCGGCATCGGGCAGAAAAGCGCAGGCTGCGGCCAGCAGCCAGTAGGGCCAGTAGCGCCGTTCGGGGAGCAGCAGTACGCCCAGTGTCGCGCCCACGGCGCAGTGTCCGATTATGGATGCCATAATGGTAAATAGTGTCGGGCGGACTTTAGCCCGTAGCTCGAATGGTGGTTTAAAGCAGACGGGTTTTCAACTCAGCGCTGACCTAACTCCTGCCGTAGCTCCTGCGCCACTTGAGGCACACCAATGGTGGCGGGCTCGGTGATAAAGTGCTGGCGGGCGCGGGCCGATACCGGGGGCCGGCCGGGGTCGATGATATAAATGGGCGCGGTACGGGGCACATACTCGACCAGGCCGGCCGCGGGGTACACCTGCAGCGAGGTGCCGACAACCAGCAGAGCGTCGGCGGTAGCTACTTCGGCCATTGCCCGGTCCATCATCGGCACGGCCTCGCCGAACCACACAATGTTGGGCCGCAGCTGGTGGCCCCGCTCACACATTTCGCCCAGCTCGATACGGTCCGAATGCATCGGGTACACCAGTTCCTCGTGGCGGCTGCTTCGGCTCTCGAACAGCTTGCCGTGCAGGTGCAGCACGGTGGTCGAGCCCGCCCGCTCGTGCAAGTCATCGACGTTTTGGGTGATGATGACGACCTCAAACTGGTCTTCCAATTCGGCCAGGGCCCGGTGGCCGGCATTGGGCTGGGCGGCCCGGGCGGCGGCGCGGCGCTGGTTGTAGAAATCGAGCACCAGAACCGGGTCTTTCGCCCAGCCTTCGGGTGTGGCTACGTCCTCGATGCGGTGGCCCTCCCAGAGCCCGTCGGAGCCCCGGAAAGTAGCCAGCCCGCTCTCCGCTGAAATACCGGCCCCGGTTAACGCAACAATTTTTTTCATAAGGAGTGATGAAGAGAAATATAGTTATGCCAATGCAGGGGCAATCCCGCGTGCTAATGTCGTGCAAGAATCCTATGTTATAAAGCCGATTTTAACTCTACTCAAACCGACCTAATTCGCTGCTCCGAAATGTCCATTCTGGCGTTTCGACCCGCGCTTGTTTGGGGTCGAGGTAGAACCACGCGCCCAGGCTGGAATCGTCATTGCGCAGCACGTGCATCTGCTGGGCGGGCATGTAGCTCTGGGCCAGCAGCGCCAGCCGGCGGCCGGTACCAGGCTGGGTGGCCACATCGAGCACCAGCACGGCGTGGCCCGGCGAGCCGCCCCGGATAAGCACGTCGCCGGGCTGCACCTGGGCCAGGGGCGTCGGTTGCAGCTCCCGGCTCAGCGAAAGGGTGCCCGCGTAAGTGAAAATCTGGTCAAGGTAACGGCGAAAATTGGCGTGGGTAGGCGCTTCAGCGGGGCGGGATGCGGGCTGCACCGCATCGCCCACCACCCGAAAGCCGGTTCCCGAATACCAGTTTTTAAAACCGATATCGTCGCCGCTGGTGAGGTGGAAGTGGACCTGGTCGGGGTTCTGGCTGAACAGGTACTCGGCCCGCAGCCGGATAACGGCATCGGCGCACTGTTGCAGGTCGCGGGCCCCCACATCGAGGTCTATTACGGCGGTGTGCACATCCTGGCGGTCCTTGCGCTGGCCGTTGTAGAGCTTCACGGACGAGCCGGGCGGCAGCAACGGCAGGCCCCGCAGCCACTGCCCAAACGAGCCGGCCGCTACCTCCACCCGCTGGTAGCCGGCAGGCGGGGCGAACCGCGCTGCTACCGTTTGCCCCGCCCGGTAGCGGCCGGAGGGCAGCCAGTGGTACTGGTCGGCCGTTGGTTTGGTTTCCGGCACGGGGGCCGGGGCCTTAGCCGGTGGCGTAGCGGCTACAGATTCAGTGCTCGGCCCGGAGCAGTTCAGGAGCAACAGTAAGGGCAGGAGGGAGGCTTTCAGCATAAGGTAAGGTTGGGCGGGCTAAAATAACGACCGGAACGACCCCATATTTCCCAGGAGTGCCAACGCAAAAAAGCTCCAACCGGTGAGGTCAGAGCTTTCCTTGTAAATAAGCTAGACTTTTCGAGTTGCTGCCCCATCGCCCGGCGCAGCACCTTGCTTGTGCAGGCTATTTATCCTTGCTTGAGGTCTTTTTAGCCGTAGTACTGGTGGCTGACTTTTTAGCCGCCGTGCTGGTGGCTGGCTTTTTAGCAGCGGCCTTTTTGGCGGGCGCTTTCTTCTTAGCGGCCGGCTTCTTGGCAGCCGTTTTTTTGGCCGGCGTATCGGTTTTTTCCTCGGCCGCCGGGGCAGTTTTCTTGGCGAAGCGGCCCCCGCGGGCGGGTTTGTCGGGCGTGGCTTCGGCCAGCTCCAGGCAGCGGGCCAGGGTGAGGTCGGCGGGCTCCTCGCCCTTCGGAATCTTCACGTTTTTCTTGCCCGCCACGATGTAGGGCCCGAAGCGGCCATTGAGCACCTGGATATCGGGGTTTTCGTCGAACGACTTGATGAGCCGTTCGGCATCGGCCTTGCGCTTGGCCTCAATCAGCTCCACGCCCTCTTCGCCGGTAATCGTGTGCGGGTCCTGGTCTTTGCGCAGCGAGTAAAACTTGCTGTCGTGGCGGATATAAGGGCCGAAGCGGCCGAGGGCAGCCGTCATGCTTTTCTCCTCGAACTCGCCTACTACCCGCGGCAGCTTGAACAAGTCGAGAGCTTCTTCAATGGTTAGGCTCTCGATGAACTGGCCTTTGCGCAGGCTGGCGTACACGGGCTTCTCGTCTTCGGGGGCGCCTTCAAGCGGCTCAATCTGCACGTAGGGTCCGTAGCGGCCGAGGCGAGCGGTCAGTTTCTGGCCCGTTTCGGGGTGCAGGCCGATTTCGCGGGTGCTGCCCAGCGTGCTCCGCTCGATTTCCTCACCCAGCTCCACCGTTTTGTGGAAGGGCGTGTAGAAGCCGGTCAGCATGTCGGTCCAGTTGTCGAGGCCGTCGGCAATACGGTCGAACTCGTCTTCTACCTTGGCCGTGAACTGGAAGTCTACGATGGCGGGAAAGTGCTCCACCAAAAAGTCGGTGACCACCATGGCTACGTCGGTGGGAAACAGCTTGGCCTTATCGGCCCCGTAGGTTTCGGTCTTAAGCTCCGTCTTTACCTGCGGGCCTTCCAACGTGAGCACGTGGAACTTGCGCTCCTTGCCGTCACGGGTGTCTTTTTCCACGTAACCGCGCTTCTGAATGGTACTGATGGTTGGTGCGTAAGTCGAAGGCCGACCGATGCCCATTTCCTCCAGCTTCTTCACCAGCGAGGCTTCCGTGAAGCGGGCCGGGGGCGCCGCGAACCGCTCGGTGGCCCGCAACTGTTGCAGCGGCAGCACTTGGCCCACGCTCAGAGGCGGCAGCCCCCGCGAAAACGACGACTCGGCGTTGTCGTCCTCTTCATCCTCATCGTCCTTGCTCTCGGTGTAGGCTTTCAAAAAGCCCTCAAACGTGATAACCTCGCCGCTGGCCGTGAGCGTAACGCCGGGTTGGGTGCTAATGCCGATGGTGGCCACCGTGCGCTCAATCACCGCATCCGCCATCTGCGAAGCCAACGCCCGCTTGCGGATCAGGTCGTAAAGGCGCTGCTCCTGCGAGTCGCCGCCAGCTTTGAGCAGCGTGAAGTCGGTGGGGCGGATGGCTTCGTGGGCCTCCTGGGCCGAGGCCGACTTGGTTTTGAAGTGGCGGGTGTGGGCGTACTCGGCGCCGTAAGCGTTGGTAATGGCCGTTTTGGCCGCTGCAATGGCATCTTCCGACAGGTTGAGCGAGTCGGTCCGCATGTAGCTGATGCGGCCGGCCTCGTAGAGCTTCTGGGCCACGCTCATGGTCTGAGCCACCGAGAAGCCGAGCTTGCGCGAGGCTTCCTGCTGGAGCGTAGAGGTAGTGAAGGGCGGCGCGGGCGTACGTTTGCCGGGCTTCTGCTCCAGGTTTTCGATAGAGTAATCGGCACCTACGCACCGCGCCAGAAAGGCCTCGGCCTCTTCGCGGGTCTTGTAGCGGGTGGGCAGCTCGGCTTCCAGCACGGCCCCCCGGCCGGCATCAAAGCGGGCCACCACCCGGTAAGCCGACGTCACGGTAAAGCCGCTGATGTCCCGCTCCCGGTCCACGACCAGGCGTACGGCCACGCTTTGCACGCGGCCGGCCGAAAGGCCGGCCTTCACTTTTTTCCAGAGCACCGGGCTCAGCTCGAAACCTACCAGACGGTCGAGCACCCGGCGGGCTTGCTGGGCATTTACCAGATTGAGGTCAATTTCCCGGGGGCTGTCGATGGCCTTGAGGATGGCGGTTTTGGTGATTTCGCGGAACACGATGCGGCGCGTCTTCTCGCTGTTCAGGTTCAGCGTTTCGGCCAGGTGCCAACTGATGGCTTCACCCTCGCGGTCATCGTCACTGGCCAGCCATACAATTTCGGCCTCCTTGGCAAGCTTCTTTAACTGGCTGATTATATCGCGCTTATCGGCGGAAACCACGTAAGTTGGCTTGAAGCCGTTGGCAATATCAATGGCGTTATTATCCTTGGGTAAGTCGCGGACGTGGCCGAACGATGACCGGACCACGAAGTCCTTGCCGAGGTATCCTTCAATGGTTTTGGCTTTGGCTGGCGACTCGACGATGACTAAATTTTTGACCATAAGGTGGGGGGACGCGGAGCTTGTTTGAGTAGGAAACGGGTGGGACCGCGCAAAAGTTGAATTTTGCCGCAAAGATGATGCAATAATCCGGCACCGGCATAGTCGGCGCCGAATATCCCCCCTAAAGACTGCCTATAGATAAGGAGTTTCACCATCGCCCATAAGCAGCGGTCGGGCGTATCGGACTGCAGGTCAGGGTATAACATGGCCTTTCGTCTGTTTATCCGGCCCCGCCCCCACGCCACAGACGAAGCGGGGCCGGTCAGTCTGTTGGTTTTTCGTGCAGGTTTTGGGGGCCGATAGCAGCTAAGCGGGCAGTTCTGCTACCTTTGTTTGTGAGAGACCCCACCCCCGGCGGTTTCATTTGCGCACTACCCGCCTCTCGTAGGTTTTGCTACTCTTCTTCCCTATGGCTTCAGCAAAGACGCCCAAATCTGCCTCCCCGGCCGCCCCAACGACTGCCTCAGCTGCCAACGGCACCGCGGTGAGTTTGGCCAGTGCCTCCCGCCTGAGCCGCTCCAGCGGCGACCATACCCGCAAGCGGGGTACCGAAAGCAGCCGCACCGCCACGGCGGAAACAGACTATATCAACGACCAGCTCAACCGGGTGCTGTATGCCCTCGATGCCTTCAAGAAGGGCGACGTGAGTGTGCGCCTGACCAAGCAGAACGACGACATCTTCGCCGAAATTGCGGAGGCTTACAACTCGATGGTGGAGATGATTGGCGGTGTGGGCGGCGAGGTGTCGCGCATTTCCAAAGTTGCCGGAGTAGAAGGTAACCTCAAGGCCCGCGCCTCGGGCGACAATGCCGCCGGCTTCTGGCGCGACATGATCAATAACATCAACGGCCTCGTCGACAGTATTGCCGTGCCGGTGCTCGAAGTGGGCAAAGTGCTCAAGAACATCAGCCGGGGCAACCTCGACGAGACGTTCCAGATTCCGGTTTCGGGCGACTTCAAGGTGATGGCCGAGACCATCAACAAGACCATCGACAACCTCAACCTGTTTGCCGGCGAAGTAACCCGCGTGGCCCAGGAAGTGGGCACCGAAGGTAAGCTCGGCGGCCAGGCGTCGGTGCCCAACGTAGCCGGTATCTGGAAAGACCTGACCGACAACGTGAACAACATGGCCAGCAACCTGACGAGTCAGGTGCGCGATATTGCCAACGTGGCCACGGCCGTAGCCCGGGGCGACCTCAGCCAGAAAATTACCGTGGACGTGAAAGGCGAGCTGCTGGATTTGAAGCAGAACCTGAATCAGATGGTGGACTCGCTCAACCTGTTTGCCGGCGAAGTAACCCGGGTGGCCCAGGAAGTGGGTACCGAAGGCAAGCTCGGCGGCCAAGCGTCGGTTCCGAACGTCGGCGGCACCTGGAAAGACCTGACCGACAACGTGAACAACATGGCCAGCAACCTGACGAGTCAGGTGCGCGACATTGCCAACGTGGCCACCGCCGTAGCCCGGGGCGACTTGAGCCAGAAGATGACCGTGAACGTGAAGGGCGAACTGCTGGATTTGAAGCAGAACCTGAATCAGATGGTGGACTCGCTCAACCTGTTTGCCGGCGAAGTAACCCGGGTAGCCCTCGAAGTGGGCACTGAGGGTAAACTCGGCGGGCAGGCCAGCGTTCCGAACGTGGCCGGTATCTGGAAAGACCTGACGGACAACGTGAACAACATGGCCAGCAACCTGACTTCTCAGGTGCGCGACATTGCCAACGTGGCCACGGCCGTAGCCCGGGGTGATTTGAGCCAGAAGATGACCGTGAACGTGAAGGGCGAAATCCTGGAGCTCAAGGACATCCTCAACCAGATGGTGGACTCGCTCAACATCTTCGGCGACGAAGTAACCCGGGTGGCCCGCGAGGTAGGCACAGAGGGTAAGCTCGGCGGCCAAGCCAGCGTGCCCAACGTGGGCGGCACCTGGAAGGAGCTGACCGACAACGTGAACACGATGGCCAGCAACCTGACGAGCCAAGTGCGCGACATTGCCAACGTGGCCACCGCTGTAGCCAAAGGCGACCTTACCCAGAAGATGACCGTGGACGTGAAGGGCGAAATCCTGGAGCTCAAGGACATCCTCAACCAGATGGTGGACTCGCTCAACATCTTTGCCGGCGAAGTAACCCGGGTGGCCCGCGAAGTGGGCACCGAAGGAATCTTGGGCGGCCAGGCCAACGTGCCAAGCGTGTCGGGCACCTGGAAAGACCTCACGGATAACGTGAACACGATGGCCAGCAACCTGACGAGTCAGGTGCGCGATATTGCCAACGTGGCCACCGCCGTAGCCCGGGGCGATTTGAGCCAGAAAGTATCGGTGGATGTGAAGGGCGAGCTGTTCCAGCTCAAGGAAAACCTCAACCAGATGGTGGACTCGCTCAACACCTTCGGCGACGAAGTAACCCGGGTAGCCCGCGAAGTGGGCACGGAAGGTCGCCTCGGCGGCCAGGCCGTGGTACCCAACGTGCGCGGCACTTGGAAAGACCTGACCGACAACGTGAACTTCATGGCCTCCTCGCTCACGAGCCAAGTGCGCGACATTGCCAACGTAACCTCGGCCGTAGCCCGGGGCGATTTGAGCCAGAAAGTATCGGTGGATGTGAAGGGCGAGCTGCTCGACCTCAAGGACAACATCAACCAGATGGTGGACTCGCTCAACGTGTTTGCCGGCGAAGTAACCCGGGTGGCCCAGGAAGTGGGCACCGAGGGCAAGCTCGGCGGCCAGGCCAACGTGCCCAACGTGAGCGGGGTCTGGAAAGATTTGACTGACAACGTGAACACGATGGCCGCCAACCTCACCACCCAGGTGCGGGGCATTGTAAAAGTAGTAACGGCCGTATCGCAGGGCGACTTGACCCAGAAGCTGATGCTGGAAGCCAAGGGCGAGGTGGCCGAGCTGGCCGAAACCATCAACCGGATGGTGGACGACCTCAACCGTTTGGCCGTGGAAGTAAGCCGGGTAGCCAAAGTGGCCGGCGTCGATGGCAAGCTCACCGAGCGGGCGACCGTAACCGACGTATCGGGCTCTTGGAAAGAGCTGGTCGACACGCTCAACGCACTCATCGAATCTATTGCCTCGCCGGTGCTCGAAGTGAGCCGGGTAGTGCGGGCCATTTCGGAAGGCGACTTGCAGCAGCAGGTGGAAATTGAAACCACCGGCGACATCCGGGCCATGGCCGACGCGCTGAATATCGCCGTCGACAACCTCAACGAGTTGCTGGGCGAAATCAACGAGTCGTCGCAGATCGTGGGCGAGTCGTCGGAGGAGATGGTCGTCAAAGGACAGGAGATGAGCCGGGTAACCGTTGACGTGGCCCTGGCCATGCAGCAGATGGCCGAAGGGGCTCAGAACCAGGCCCTAAAGACCGACCAGGCCTTCAAGCTGATTGAGGAAATCATGCAGGCCACTAAGGAAACCGCTGGCAAAGCCGATGTGGGCATCAAGGCGGCCATCCTGGGTGAGCAAACCTCCCAGCTCGGCCTCAAAACGGTGGCCGAAGTGGTGAAAAACATGGAGGAAATCAGCAGCGCTGCTGCCCAGACCTCCAAAACCATCGAAGTACTGAGCACCCGTTCGGGCGAAATCAGCAAGTCGCTGGGCGTGATTACCGACATTGCCTCCCAGACCAACCTGCTGGCCCTGAACGCCGCCATTGAGGCCGCCCGGGCCGGGGAAGCCGGACGGGGTTTCGCGGTAGTAGCCGAAGAAATCCGCAAGCTGGCTGAAGGCTCCCGCAAATCGGCCAGCGAAATTGCCACGCTGGTAGAAGATGTGCGTAAGGACACCACCTCCGCCGCCACCGCCATCAGTACCATGGAAGGCCGGGTGCTCAAGGGCAAGAACGCCACCTTCGAGGCCAGCTCGGCCTTTAAGAACATTGCGACCAGCAGCGGCGAAACCCTGCGCACCAGCCGCGACATTCTCACGGCCACCGAGATTCAGAAAACGAGTATCGGCGACGTGGTGAAGTACGTGGAGGAAGTGGTGGCCATTGCCGAGCAGACGGCTTCCGGCACCCAGCAAGTGGCCAGCACGGCCAAGCAGCTCTCCACCAGCATGCAGGAGCTAACCACTAGCAGCCAGAACCTGACCAACATTGCCGACGACCTCCAACTGGGCCTCTCGGCCTTCCAGCTCATGGAAGACCTCGAACCCGAGCCCGAGCCGGAACCCGAGCCTATCCGTCGCCGCCTGACGCGCCGCCCGGCTCCGGCTCCCGCGCCGGTGGCTCCCGCGCCGTCCGTTCGCCGGGCCCGTCCGGTAGCCGCCGCCCCGGCCCCGGCTGCTCCCACGCCGGTTCGAACTTCGGCCCGCCGCAAGCCCGCGGCCAAGCCGGCCGTTCAGCCGGCGCCCGAAGTAGCGGCCGAGCAGCCCAAGGCTCGTAGTAAAAAAGTGGCCCGTAAGGCCCCTGCCGCGCCGGAGCCGCCGAAAGCTAAATCGGGCAAGGGCAAGGCAAAAAGCTAGACCGCCAGCCACTACCGGCCACCGGCCGGACTCCTGATTTTCCACTCCTCATTACCTGTTGATGGCTGACGCCGATAAAACTGCCAAACCCGACCCTATTATTCAACTCATCGTTTTTCGGTTGGGGGAAGAGGAGTACGGCATCCGCATCGAGCAGGTGAAGGAAGTGACTATCACGCCCGACATTGCGCGGATGCCCAAAACACCGGCCTTCGTGAAGGGTATTGCCAACCTGCGGGGCGACATTATCGCCGTCATCGACTTAGAGGAGCGGTTCCAGCTGCGGAGCCCCGACCAGCCCATGCCGGCCGTGACCTACACCATGGCGCTCGAAGCCAAGGACTACACTATCGGCATCATGGTGCGGGAGGTGCCCCAGCCGCTATCGGTGGCCCAGTCGGTTATCGAGCAGACCCCCGAATTCATTCAGGAAGCCAACATCCACGATAAGTACATTGAGGGCATCGCCAAAATCGGCCCCCGCATTATCGTGGTCCTCGACATGCTCAAGCTGCTCACGCCTGCTGAAATTATGCAGCTTCAGCCTGCAGAAGCATCCTCGCCGGAGCTGGGCCGTACAACGGGCTGAGCCGACCGTCGGCCCGGCGCTTTCCCTCTTTATTCTGACTTTTTCCTTCTCCATGAAAAACCGCATCCTCATCGTCGACGACTCTTTTTACATGCGTACGATGCTTAAGAACATGCTTACCGATGCCGGCTACGAGGTAGTGGGCGAAGCCGCAAACGGCCAGCAGGCCCTCGAAATGGCCGCCGCTACCAAGCCCGACCTGATTACGCTCGACGTGATACTGCCCGACAATACGGGCCTCGACGTACTGCGCGGTATCCGCCAGGAGCAGCCCGATGTGAAGGTGGTGATGTGCTCGGCCGTGGGCCAGGAGGTAATCGTGAACGAAGCGCTGGAAAGCGGTGCTTCAGCTTACATCGTGAAGCCTTTCTCGGAAGAGAAGGTGCTCGAAATTGTAGGCAGCGCCCTACAGTAAGCCTCACCAACGTCCAGTCGATCCTGCCAGCCCTTTTGCCCGACGATACCCGTCGGACGAACTTCTTCGCGCTTCCCTTTATCTGTGTTGTTTCCTGCCTCCGTCTTTTCCGTGTTGCTTAGTGGCCTGCCAACGGCCCTGCAAAGCGTGCTCGGGCATCTGCCGCGCCTGGGCGTGGCCCTGGAAGTAGTGGGGGTTGCAGGGGCGCGGGATTTACCTGCCCTAACGCAGCGACTGCGGCCCAACGTGGTAGTGGTAAGCGAGTTGCAGCTATCTGGTCTCGGCCACCTGCAACGCCAGCATCCGGTGCCGGTGCTGCTCTACTGTGTGGCCCCGCCTCCACGCACCTTATTGCGAGAAGCGGCGCGTTTGGGCGTCTACGACTACCTGCTGCCGGCCCCCACGGCCGAACCCGAACTGCTCGAATGGAGCCGCCAGGCTGGGCGCAAGCTCCTGGCGGCCCGTTTACCCGCTGCTATGCTCACTCCGCCGCTGGGTACCTTGGCGGTGCCCCCGCGGCAACCAGCGGCCCCGTTGCCCCCGCGCGGCGTAGTCGTAATTGGCGGCTCTACGGGTGGCGGTCCGGCCGTGGAGGAAATTCTGCGGGGCCTGCCGGCCAACTTCCCGTGGGCGGTGCTGGTAGCCGTACACCTACCCGTGCACTTCACCAGCGTGCTGGTCGATCGGCTGGCCCGGGTCAGCCGGCTGCCGGTAGTGGCGGCGGCCAGCGGCAGCCCGCTCCGGGCTGGCCAGGTACTGGTAGCACCCGGCGGCCACCACTTGGTTGTTCGGGCGGTTCCTGGTCCTTGGCTAGGCTGGCAAACCAATTTCGTGGCCGAAAATGCCCCCGACGTGCCTTCGGTGGATGTGCTGATGCGCTCGGTGGCAGCTTTGGCGGGGTGCCAGGTAGTAGGGCTGATACTAACGGGCCTGGGCCACGACGGCACAGCCGGAGCCCGGGCTATTCGCCAGCAGGGTGGGGTAGTAGTGGCCCAAGACGCGGCCACGGCTACCGTGTTCAGTATGCCGAAATCGGTAATTGACGCCGGCCTGGCCAGCGCCGTACTGCCGCTTTCCGGGATGGCGGCCTATCTGGTGCGCCACACTATGCAACCGACGGCTCCGGTTGGCCGGCGGCGAGTTTCTTCCTCTTCCTCCTCAACTAGTTTGGCCCAATGAGCGGACGCGAGCAGGAATACCGGGAGATTTTCATGGCCGAGGCGCTCGAATACTACGACGCCATGAGCCGCCATATCAGCGAGTTGGAGCGCGAGCCGACCAACGAGCCCGCACTACGCGAGCTGTTCCGGCTCATGCACAACCTTAAGTCCAATGCCCGGGCCATGGGCTACACCAGTATTGGCGAAGTGGCCCATCAGATGGAAACCATCTTCGGCCTGATCCGGGACGAAAATCGGGCTTTCGGCGGCAGTCTGGTGCCCGTGCTGTTCGGGGGCATCGATAGTATTGGCGAGATGATTCGGGCTGTGGGCGAGAATGAACCCATGCCCGACGTGGAACGCCTGCTCGACAACCTCGACCGGTTGGCCAAAGGCGAGGAGCCCAACCTCGAAGAGGAGGAGGCGGATGATGAGGAGGACGTAAGCCGCAAGCTCGAACTCTCCGACTTGGTCTACATTCAGGTGCGCAAGCTCGACCACCTGATGAACCTGGTGGGGGAACTCATCATCGACCGGGACCGGATTCAAACCCTGAGCCGCGAAATCAATCACCCGGCTCTCACGACGGCCGCTGCCCATTTTTCCCGCATCGCCGACGAGCTGCAGTACAGCGTGATGGATGCCCGGCTGGTGGGCGTGGGTTCGTTGTTCAGCAAGTTTCCGCGGGTGGTGCGCGACGTGGCCGCGGCCGAAGGCAAAGATGTGGAGCTGACGCTGGTGGGCGAGGACATTCAGATCGACCGCAACATCCTCCAGATTATTACCGATGCCTTGCTGCACCTGGTGCGCAATGCCATTGGCCACGGCCTCGAAACGGCCGCCGAGCGGGAGGCCGCCGGCAAACCGGGCCAGGGCCACCTCACGCTCTCGGCCCAGGCCGAGCGCGACGACGTGCTGGTGCAGGTGCGCGACGACGGCCGGGGTATCAACGTGGAAAGTGTGCGCCGTAAGGCCGTGGAGCGTGGCTTGGTGAGTAAGGCCGCCGCGGCTCACCTGTCCGATGAGGCCGTGCGCTCCTTCCTCTTTGAGCCCGGCTTCTCCATGGCCAAGGAGGTCACCGAAATATCGGGCCGGGGCGTGGGCCTCGACGTGGTGAAACTGGCTATCGACTCGCTCGGTGGGCAGTTGCGGGTTGATTCGGTGATGGGCGAGGGCACCACGTTTACGCTGGTGCTGCCGACTTCCATCGCCGTGAAGGGCGCGCTGCTGTTTGAGCTGGAAAACCGCAACTACGCCATACCGCTCATGCACACCGACTCGGTGGTATCGTTGCTGCCCGACAGCTTTAACGTGGTGGGCGGGTTGCTCATCACCCGCCTGCAGGGCGAAAACGTGCCGGTGGTGGACCTGCGACGGTTGCTGCACAACGGCGACGGCCCGCTGCCGCCGGCCAGCAAAGCCGACCTGCAGGGCCGGCAGGATATCATCATCGTCAACTACAACAACCGGCGCCTGGGCCTCATCGTCGACCGTTTTCTGCGCCAGCAGGACATCGTGGTGAAGCCCATGAGTAAGCCGCTCGACACCATCGATTTGTTTGGCGGCGTAACGCTGCTCGGCAGCGGGCAGGTGTGCCTGGTACTCGATGTGCCCGCCCTGACCCGTTTGTTTTTAGCTAAACGACCGTAACTCTCGTATTGCAGACCCCGGCCCTTGGCTTTAGCTACCGGCCTTTTGAACCGACTTCTATGGAATTGCACATGACGGAACTGGAGCGCGACATTATCCGCGAAATCCTGAACATCGGCCTGGCCCGCGCCGCCGACTCGTTTGCGGTGGTAGCCCAGGAGAAGGTACTGCTCGAAGTGCCCAACCTCGACATTGTGTCGGGCCAGAGCGTGCTCGAAAAAGTAAGCGACCTGCAAAAGGGACACGTGGTTATCCAGTCCGATATCCGGGGCGACTTCAACGGCACGACGCTCATGTTCTTTTCCGGCCAGCACGTGCAGCGCCTCTCGCGCGTGTGCCTGCGCATGAAAACGTCTGACTCCACTGACATCGACGAGATGCAGGAGTCGCTGCTCCTCGAAATCAGCAATATTATCACCGGGGCGCTCGTCACGCAACTGGCCAACATTCTCAAGGCCCGCATCTACGGAGCTCCGCCCGTTCATCCTAGCGACGATATGGCCGACGCGCTTCGGAGCCTGCTCCTCGACCGCCCGATGGTGCAGCCGCTCATCTTCTCGGTTATCACCCAGTTCTCCGACAAGGAAAATTCGGTAGAGCTGCCACTGATGATTTTCTTCGACCGCGACACCTTCGAGAAAATCATCAACATTATTCGCACCTACGATTTCATGGGCGGCCAGCAGTTGAGTTCGTAGAACCCGCCGCCTCTTTCTTTGCTTCGAAAATAAGCTCCCGCTGCGGGGGCCGCATTCATTTTTTCTGACCGCTAACCGTTTTTCTTATGGCTGATTCCGCTTCGCTTGACCAAAAAATAGCCAGCTTCGACCCTAACGCTCTCGGCGACGCCGCCGGTGGCCTGTTCGGCCTGCCCTTCACGCCCGAGGAGGCCCAGGTAGTGGTGGTGCCCGTGCCCTGGGAAGTTACCGTTTCGTACCGCGCCGGTACGGCCCAAGGGCCCGAAGCCATGCGCGCAGCCTCGTTGCAGGTTGACCTCTACGATGCCGATTTGCCCCAGGCCTGGCGCCTCGGCCTAGCCATGGAAGAGCCCGATGCTGCCATTGCGGCCGAAAGCCACGAACTGCGGCCTTTAGCAGAAGGCTACATTGGCTGGCTGGAAGATGGCCAGCCCGAAAGCGGGCGCGGTGAGCATAGCAGCGTGCCCGCCCGCATCAACCAGCGGGGACGGGCGTTGCTGGAGTGGCTTAAGGCCAAAACCGGTGCCCTGCTCGATTCCGGCAAAGGCGTGGTCGTGCTCGGCGGCGACCATAGCACCCCGCTCGGGTACCTGCACGCGCTGGCCGAGCGCCACGAAGAGTTCGGGATTCTGCAGATTGATGCCCACTGCGACCTGCGCCCCGCCTACGAGGGCTTTGAGTTCTCGCACGCGTCCATCATGTACAACGCCCTGCAACTGCCCCAGGTGAAGAAGCTGGTGCAGGTGGGCATCCGCGACTATTGCCAGCAGGAGGCCGACTACATCGACCAGAGCAACGGCCGGGTGGCGCTGTTCGCCGACCGTTTTTTGCAGGCCGGGATGCTGGGCGGGAAGTCGTGGAAGAAGCAGTGCCAGAAAATTATTGCCCAGCTGCCGCCGAAAGTGTACCTGAGCTTTGATATCGATGGCCTCGACCCCAAGCTCTGCCCCGGTACCGGTACGCCCGTGCCCGGCGGTCTGGAGTTCGAGCAGGCGCTCTACCTGCTGCGGCAGGTGGTACGCTCGGGTCGCACCATTATCGGCTGCGACCTCAACGAAGTAGCTCCCGGCGACACCGACTGGAACGCCATCGTGGGGGCGCGTCTGCTCTACCACATGGCCAACTGGATGGCCGTATCCCAGGGCCGTTTGCAGGCCCGGGAAATGGAAAAGTAAGGCCTTGGGGTAAGCCTTGTTAGGAGCGCACCGGCAACGGAAAAGCAATCTGCAACAACGGAAAAGAATTAAGTGCGTACAGTATTCAACTCCCTGAATGCTGTACATCTCTCACTTAAAACTGTTTTTTGCCTTATGGGCTTCATTCTCAAATTCATTCTCTCCGCCATCATCACGTATGCGCTGGCAAATTTTCTGCCCGGTGCTCAGATTGATGGGTTCGGCGCTTCCATGATTCTGGTTATCGTGCTGGCCATCCTCAATGCGGTGGTTAAGCCAATTCTGCAAATCATTGGGCTGCCGATTACCATCATCACTTTGGGGCTGTTTCTGTTCGTCATCAACGCCCTGATTGTGATGCTGGCCAGCTACCTGATGTCGAGCTTTGAAATCGATGGCTTTATATCGGCACTCATCTTCAGTATCGCCCTCTCGCTGGCAACGGCAGTAGTCGATCTGGTAGTGGACTAACCGAACTACAGGTTTCCATCAACTAAACGCCCCGTTGGCTTCTGGCCAGCGGGGCGTTTTTGGCAACCAGCACCAGCAGCGCTACTGGCCGACGGCCGTGCTGGTGCGCCGCCAGTGCCAGAACCCCCAACCGGCTACCCCCAGCAGCAAGGGCCACACGTAAGCCAGGGCAATAAATAGCTGGCCGACGATGCGCCAGCCAAACCACAATCCTGCTCGGATGCGGGGTGCTACGGCTGCTTCCGGCGGGACCAGGTCGGTGGCGGGCCGGAACTGGAAGTAGGTGAGTTGAAGCGTGGCCAGGGCCGCTTGTTCCGTTAGCAATTGGTGCTCGGTGGCGGCTTGGCGGGTGGCTGCGGTATCCGGCCGGGCGCCTGGTTTAGCGGCCTGCCGGGCCAATTCGGCGGCTACGTCGCGGGAGGTGAGCTGCTTGTGGTGCACGGTGCCCAGGCGGGTGAGGGCGCTGGTAAGGGCCAGGAACTGGGCCGACGGTACCCGGATGGTGAGCACCTGCTGATGACGGCCGGTGTCGGTGGTTTCGAGGGCGTTGGTGAGGTAGGCCCCGCGCTGGATGAGCACGGTATCGAGGCGGGCGGAGGCGGTGGTGAAATCATCTACCTCCAGCTCCATCGTGCCCTGATAGATGACGGGATGGCCCGCCGTCCGCCACAGGCGGGCCAGCGGCACCTCGGGGGCAGGGCTAGCGGTTTCCGTTGGCCCGACCGCCGGGGCAGGAGCTAGCAGATTTGTGGGAGCGGGGACGGCCGCGGTTTCGGTGGGTTCCACCATTTCTGTTTCGGCTGACTGGGCGCACCCGGCCAGCATCAGCCCCAGCAGCGGGAGCAGACGCACGTAGTTTTTCATCGGAGAGAATACTTGGGAGGAAGATGAAAAAGCTGCGCAGCTTCTGCCGGTTCATACGCCGGGCCCACCAAACGTAACCCAATCCCGGTGCGGTATTCGGCTAGTTCGTCGGTCGGAGCTGCGTGGTTCAGCCGTTGCGGCGGTGGGCCCGTCGCCGCCACCAGACCCGTAGCGCCACTACGGCAGCGGCCAGCCCCAGCAGCAGTGGCCACATTGCCACGAGGCCCAGCACCAAATTGGTGAGCAGCTGCCAGCCGCTGTAAAACGACTCCAGCAGGCGGCTACTAAATGATAGTACTGGTGCGTCGGGG
Source organism: Hymenobacter amundsenii (assembly GCF_002204745.1). GTDB lineage: Bacteria > Bacteroidota > Bacteroidia > Cytophagales > Hymenobacteraceae > Hymenobacter > Hymenobacter amundsenii. The sequence goes on along the minus strand of NZ_NIRR01000013.1, from coordinate 48,604 downwards.
CGGGGCTGACTCAGGAGCTGATAGTACGTGAGCCGGATGGTGGAATAGCCGACCTCGTCGTTGAGAGTGCGCAAGCGGCTTTCGGTGGCCTCAATCTCCTCCCGGATTTCGCCCATCTTCTCCTCGATTTCGACCATGTCGGTTACCTTGCGGGCTTGGCCGAGCAGGGCCAGGTAGCGCTGCTCCAGGGCCCGCTTAGAAGCCAGCCGGGCCGAAATATCGGCGTGCCGGGCCGTCACGTCCTCCGTCGACAGCCGTTTGGATTCGACGGTGCCCAAATGGCCCAGGCCGGCGAGCATGGCCGCGAATTGGGCCGGCGCAATCCGGATTTTCATCTCGTGTCGCCACTCCGTGTCTTCCCGCACTTCGGAAACCTCCTCAACGTACGCCCCAAAACTGCGCGTAAGACTGTCCATGTGCTGGTTGGCCCGCGGAAGGTCGGCCACCTTTACCCGCACATTAGCGTGGTAGATAAGCTTACGGCTGGCCGCCGGGGCAGCAGGTACGGGAATCTCGTTTGGGGAGGAAGCAATGGGCGGCGCGTAGGAGGCAGCAGGTGCCTCCATCAATTCCGAAATGGCCAACATCTTGTCCTGGGCAACGTCTTCGCGTTTTTCGCAGGATGCCAACCCGGCAACCATAATTAGCAGGAGCAGACTCGGGGTACGCATAACCAGAAAGGATAAAAGGTGACCCCATCGCCCCGCGTCGCCCGCACAATATCTCAACGCCGCGGCCCCAGCCCGTGGTATGCACTGGGGCACGAAACAGCACCGCCCGGCTTCTGCGGGCAGAAACCGGGCGTGGGTATGGCAAAGCGGAGGTGCTTACAAGCGCCGGATCTGGGCGCCCAGAGCAATCAGGCGCTGGTCGATGTGCTGGTAGCCGCGGTCAATCTGCTCCACATTCTCAATCACGCTGCGGCCCTCGGCCGAGAGGGCCGCGATGAGCAAGGCCACGCCGGCCCGAATGTCGGGCGAGGTCATGGTGATGCCGTGCAGGCGCTTCTGGTGGTTGAGGCCAATGACGGTGGCCCGGTGGGGGTCGCAGAGAATCACCTGCGCCCCCATATCAATGAGCTTGTCGACAAAGAACAACCGCGACTCGAACATTTTCTGGTGAATGAGCACCGTGCCCTTGGCCTGGGTGGCCACTACGAGCACAATGCTGAGCAAATCGGGCGTGAAGCCGGGCCAGGTGTGGTCGGAAATCGTGAGGATGCTGCCGTCGAGGTAGGTGTCGATTTCGTAGTGCTGCTGGGCCGGGATATAGATGTCGTCGCCCCGGAATTCGAGCTTGATGCCCAGCTTGCGGAAGGTGTCGGGAATGAGGCCCAGCTCGGCAATCTGGCAGTCTTTGATGGTGATTTCGGAGCCCGTCATGGCCGCCAGGCCAATGAAGGAGCCGATTTCAATCATGTCGGGCAGCATCCGGTGCTCGGTGCCGCCGAGTTGCTCCACGCCCTCGATGGTAAGCAGGTTCGAGCCGATGCCGTTGATGGTAGCGCCCATGCGCACCAGCATCTTGCAGAGCTGTTGCAAATACGGCTCGCAGGCAGCGTTGTAGATGGTGGTCGTGCCCTGGGCCAGTACGGCGGCCATCACAATGTTGGCCGTGCCCGTTACCGAGGCCTCATCGAGCATCATGTAGGCGCCGGTCAGGCCATTTTCAGCCTTGATGCGGTAGAAGTCCTTGCCTTCGAGCGTGAGCTTGCCGCCCAGTTTTTCGAGGCCCAGAAAGTGCGTGTCCATCGGCCGGCGGCCGATTTTGTCGCCGCCCGGCTTAGGCAGCTGGCAGCGCCCAAAGCGGGCCAGCATAGGGCCCAGAATCATCACTGACCCCCGCAATGCCCCGGCCTGGGCCACGAACTCGGGCGTGTCGAGGTAGTCGAGGCTCACGTTATCGGCCTGGAAGCGGTAGCTACCAGGAGCCAGCTTGCCCACCTTCACGCCCATGTCGCGCAGCAGCTCCATGAGCTTGTTGACGTCGCGGATGTCGGGGATATTGGTAATCGTGACGGGCTCAGGCGTGAGCAGCACGGCGCACAAAATCTGAAGCGCTTCGTTTTTTGCCCCCTGGGGCACTATCTCACCGTGCAGCGGCTTGCCGCCAATTACTTCAAAAGAGGCCATTCGTTTTAAGCTGTTAGCTTTTAGCTGATAGCTGTCAGCTTTTATGTTCGGTATTGAACTGATAGGAACTAGGCACTGAAAAAGCTATTGGCTAACAGCTGTCAGCTAATAGCTAAAACCCAATTACTGCGGAGGCTGCTGGGGCTCCTGGCGGTTTTTACGGCCCCCACGGCGCTGCTTGTCGCGACGGTTGCCACTGCCGCCACTACCGCCGCCATTACCGCCCCGACGGTTGCCGCCGCCGCTGCTGTTTTCGCGTTCCTGGCGGGGTTGGGGCACAATAAAGGGTGCGGGCCGGCCGGTGGCCGTGGTGAACTCGAACAGGTTTTCGGTATTTACCCGGTCGGGGTCGAGGTCGAGCTGGCCATTGGAAAGCTCCCGCAGGTGCTTGATAATGGTGATGTCCTTGGCGTTTTCCTTGTTGTGGGAGCGGTACAGGAACTTCATCGTCCGGCCGATAACAATGGCCGCCTGCTCACGCTCGGTCGCGTCTTCCAACGTCAGGGCCTGGGCGACCAACTGCTCCACTACCTGCCCGTAGGCCCGAAACTTGGGGCCTTTGGTAGGGTAAGCCAAGCGCTGGGGCGGGGCCAGGTTCACCTGGGCTACCAACGGAAAAGGTGCATCGACGTCGAGCTCACCGTCGGCCATTTCAAACACGTGGTTCCACACTTTGGCCTGGCTGTCGGGCTGGTCGCGTAGCGTGGGCTGGAGGCGGAAGATGAGCTGGACGATCTGCTGGGCCCGCCGAGTGCGCTCGGCGCGGTCCTCGATGGCAGCCAGCTGCTGGACGAGCTCAAACGTACTCTGGCCGTATTCGCGCTGGAGCAGCTCGTGTTTATGAAGAGAAGGGAGGGTCATGAAAATGGTATTCGAAAGGTCAAATATACGCCAAACATTACCCTGTTGGCCGTGTGCTTTGCACAGAAACTGGTCGGGCAAGGTTTGGCAGAGGCAGCGTGACGCGCCTTCGCCGTGCTACGTTTCCCTAAAGTAACGCAAAGGAGCGCAGGAAGGCCAGAATCTGCTTAATGCACCCGCAGCTTGGCGAAGCTCAGCAACAGCGTCTTTTCGCCTACTTCCTCGAACTGAATCACGGCTTTGGTGGAGCCCGATACCGTTTCGAGCTTACTGACGGTGCCGAAGCCGAACTTGGGATGCTCCACGCGCTGGCCGGTTTGCAGCTTGCTCGTGTCGGAGGGCGCGAAGTCGGCGGGGGCCACGTAGTAGGTGGCGGCATTCTTACGGGGCGGGGGCGGAATCAGGTTCGAACGGCGCTCAAACACGTGCCCGAATGGCGACTCGCCGGGTCCGGCCCGGTCGGGACCGGGCCCCGAGGAGAACTTGAAGTCGACGTACTTCGGGTCGATTTCATCCAGAAAGCGGCTTTTCTCACAGCTGCGTAAGTTGCCCCATTGGTAGCGGGAGGTGGCGTAGCTGAGGGTCAGTTTCTTTTCGGCCCGCGTGATGGCCACGTAGAACAGGCGGCGCTCCTCCTCCAAATCGGTCCGGGAGGTAATCATCATCTGGCTCGGAAACAGGTTTTCCTCCATGCCCACGATGTACACGTTGCGGAATTCCAGGCCTTTAGCCGAGTGAATGGTCATCATGGTCACCTGCTCACCTTCGGCCTGAGCATCCTTGAGGTCCGAGTCGGTTACCAGGGCAATATCCTGCAGGAAGGAGCCAAGCGTTTTGTCCTCGCGCTCAGGGTCTTCCACGAAGGCCTTGATGCCGTTGAGCAGTTCCTGGATGTTCTCGTAGCGCGAAAGGCCTTCGATGCTTTTATCGGCATAGAGTTCCTCGACCATGCCCGAGTTCTTGGCAATGAACTTGGCCGCTTCAAACGCATCTTCCTTGGCCGCCACGGTGGTGTAGGCCTTTATTTTCTCCGAAAAATCGACAATCGGGTTGGCCGTGCGGGTCGGCAGAAACTTATCGGCGTTGCTGACTACCTCCCAGATAGTGTGGTTGGCTTCCTCGGCCGCGTTGATGAGCTTGGCAAGCGTCGTGTCGCCGATGCCGCGCTTGGGGTAGTTTATAACCCGGCGCAGCGCCTGCTCGTCGTTGGGGTTCACCGTGAGGCGCAGGTAAGCCACCAGGTCTTTAATTTCCTTGCGCTGGTAGAAGCTTAGGCCGCCCACAATTTTGTAGCGGATTCCGAGCTTGCGCAACGACTCCTCCATGGCCCGGCTCTGGGCGTTGGTGCGGTAAAGAATGGCAAAGTTGTCGTAGGACAGATGCTGGTTCATCTTGTCCTCGTAGATGCTCTGGGCCACCAGCTTGCCTTCCTCGTTGTCAGAAGAAGCCTTGAACACCTCAATCAGCGGGCCTTCCTCGTTGTCGGAAAACACGTCTTTGCGCAGCTGGGCCTGGTTGTTTTTGATAACCGAGTTGGCCGCCTTCACGATGTTCTGGGTCGAGCGGTAGTTCTGCTCCAGCTTGAACACCTGCAGCTCGGGATAATCCTTCTCGAAGTTGAGGATGTTCTGAATATCGGCCCCGCGGAAGGCGTAAATGCTCTGCGCATCGTCGCCGACCACGCAGATGTTACGCTCCTTGGCGGCCAGCTTGCGGGCAATCAGGTACTGCGAGTAGTTAGTGTCCTGGTACTCGTCTACCATCACGTACTTGAACATGTTCTGGTACTTGTTCAACACATCGGGGTGGTCCTTAAACAGCACGTTGGTCTGGTAGAGCAGGTCGTCGAAGTCCATGGCCCCGGCCTTGAAGCAGCGGTTGGCGTACTGCTGATAAATCACGCCCAGCTTGGGCCGCATGGCCGCCTCATCGTCCTGCTTTATCACGGGGTCCTGGAGGTATTGCTGCACCGAAATCAGCTTGTTCTTGGCCCCCGAAATGCGGCTTAGCACCATATTGGGCTTGTACATCTTGTCATCCAATTCCAGCTCTTTCAGGATCTGGCCAATCAGGGTTTTGGAGTCCTGGGTGTCGTAGATGGTGAACGAGCGGGGGTAGCCGATTTTGTCGGCTTCGGAGCGCAGAATGCGGGCGAAAATGCTGTGAAACGTGCCCATCCACAGGTTCTTAGCCTCTGGGCCGACGACCTTCTCAATTCGGGCGCGCATTTCCTTGGCGGCCTTGTTGGTAAAGGTGAGGGCCAGGATATTGAACGGGTTCACCTGCTGTTCGAGCAGGTTGGCGATGCGGTAGGTAAGCACCCGGGTTTTGCCCGAGCCGGCGCCGGCAATAATCATGCAGGGGCCTTCAATCTGCATCACGGCAGCGGCCTGCGAGGGGTTCAGTAAAGCGTGATAATCGAGTCCCATATTCGGTAGTCAGCAGCGGAAAACTAAGCCGGTTGGCTTGTTAGCAAAGGTAAGGCTTTCGGGCGGGGGATGGAAGAAACAAAGCTAGTTTGCGGGGGCCACCGAACGACGAGTGGAAATGGGCGGTGCCGGTAGCTCTCGTTGGACGTAGGTGGCGAAGTGGATGCTGTTGGCTGCGGGGCGTAGCGTCAGGGCCGATTCATGCGTTGCTATCCAGATGTATAGCTTGAACAGTGGATCCGGTAAAGCGCCGTCGGAGCCTAGGAAATGCTTTTCTCCGCTGGAGGTATATAGGATGAACTGGACTAGGGCGGCGTCATCGTTCTGGGCGTAGGCGTCGGGCAAGGAGTCCAGGTTGAGCATATTAGCCTGTTTTATGGCTTTCACCCAAAGTTGCGCACCTACCTTGCCGCGGTAGTTTCCCTCATGCTTGGCATATCTTCCTCCGTAATAGGCGCAGGAAAGGGAACTGTCCATATCAAGTGCAAACGCAGGGCAAGTCCCGAAGCACCCGCTACCAGCTACGGCTAGGCGGTACAGTCCGTATCGATTATAAATGGGTACTGGGCGTGACTGACAGGTCGAGCACAGCACGGCAACAGTGGCAAATAGCGTTAGAAAGCTGGTTTTCATGGATCAAGAAGAATCAATAGTAATGGCTGGGGCCAAGTGATGAAGATAAAGTTCAGCCGATAATAAGCCCTGTATCTTCGCGCAATGGAAACCCAAGCGCCTTTTCCCCTCACCATCCTGTGCCTTTCCGACAGCTGGGGCGGGCTGGAACTGAACACGGCCCGGTTTGCCGGCTGGATGCGGGCGCGGGGCTGGCCGGTGCAGGTGATAACCCGGGCCGGTTCGCCGCTGGCCGCCCGCGCTACCGAGCTGGGGATAACCGTGTTAACGCTCGACAACCGCTGGAAAGCCCTCGATGTGCCGGCTGCCAGCCGCTTGGCCGCGGCGTTGCAAGGCTTCGGGACGCGGGCGCTGCTCATCAGCCGCAACGGCGACCTTGGCCTGGCCGTGCTCTGCCAGAAGCTGTTTCTGCCGAAGCTGCCACTCATTTACCAGCAACACATGCAGTTGGGGCTGGCCAAGCGCGGACTGGTGCACACGCTGCGCTACCGGGCGCTGGCGGCCTGGCTGGCCCCGCTGCCCGGCCTGGCCCAACAGGTGCTGGAGAAAACCCGCTTGGCCCCCGAAAAGCTGCACGTTGTACCGCTGGGCGTCGAGCTGGAGAGGTTTGCCGACGAGCGGCTGACCACCGCCGAAGCCCGCCACCGCCTGCAGCTGGCGCTACCCCCCGCCGCCGTGCTGCTGGGCCTTATTGGCCGTCTTGATGATGGCAAGGGCCAGGATTTTATGGTGGAAGCACTGGCAGCGTTGCGCCAGCAGTTTCCGCAGCTGCACCTGCTGCTGGTGGGCGAGCCGACCCGCAACGAAAGCACCGCCTACGCCGATGCGCTGCAAACCCGCATTCAGGAACTGGGCCTGACTGACGTTGTACACCTGCGTGGCTTCACGCCCCAGCCCGAAGTAGCCTACCGGGCCCTCGATATTTCCATTACGGCCTCCGTAAACGAAACCTACGGCATGGTAACCATCGAGGCAATGGCGGCGGGCCGCCCCGTGCTGGGCGCCGCCGCCGGGGGCACCCGTGAGCTGCTCGACGACAACCGCACCGGCCTGCTGTTTGCGTTGCGCGACCAAGCCTCCTTCGGGGCGACCGTGGGGCGGCTGCTGCAGGAGCCGGGCCTGATGGAACGCCTGGGCCGGCAGGGGCAGCAGGAGGCGCTGGCTACCTATTCGCACCACCGCCAATGCGAGCTGACGGAACAAATCCTCTGGTCGGTGGGGTAATTGCGGGTATCTTTGCGGCGGAGTTTCTAGCGGACCTCCACGAGAAACCAACCAGCATATGATCCAAATTCAGCACACCGTCATTTCCGACGACGTTCGGGACAACTTCTTCGTCTGTAACCTCGAAGCCTGCAAGGGCGCGTGCTGCGTGGAGGGCGACCTGGGCGCGCCCCTGGAGCCCGAAGAGCTGGACATCCTCAACCAAGAGTATGAGAACATCAAGCCCTTCCTCACCGATGCCGGCCGCGCCGCCATCGAGCAGCAGGGCCGCTACATCAAAGACTGGGAGGGCGATTTCAGCACCACCACCATCAACGACCGGGAGTGCGCCTACGCCCTCTACGACGAGCGGGGCATCCTCAAATGCGGCATCGAGCAGGCCTATCTGGCGGGGGCCACCAGCTTCAAAAAACCCATCAGCTGCCACCTGTACCCCATCCGCATCACGAAGTACGACGGTTTCGAGGCCCTCAACTACGACCGGTGGACCATTTGTTCGCCTGCCTGCTCGTTCGGGGCCAACCTGGGCGTGCGCATCTACCAGTTCTTAAAAGAACCCCTGATTCGTAAGTACGGCGAGGGCTGGTACGGGGAGTTGGTCCATGAAATTGAGCACGGTGAGGGAGCAGCTAAGTAGTGCGTCGTATCATTCTGCTACCCATAAAAGAGGAGGCCGGCCAAATGGCCGGCCTCCTCTTTTATGGGTAGCAGAACACGGGGTAGTGGCTAATTCTGCCAAGTGTCGGTTCGGGTGGTGGTGGTGCCGGAAGGGGTAAAGGCGCGGTTGGCGCCGCCTTCCCAGAGCACATTACCGGCCGCGTCTTTGCGCAGGTATTTGTACTGCACGGCCGTGTTGCTGGTCAGGTTCACGGTGCCGCTCCACTTGGGGTAGGCTGCGCCGCTGAGCTTGATGGCGCTGGCCGCGTTCCAGGAACCGAGCTGGGCCGTGCTGCCCACTACGTACACATCCTGGCCGCTGGTGGTGTTGCTGTATGTTACATTGAACGTTACGGCCGTAGTGCCCGAAGTGGGCGGGAGCATAGTGGTGGTGGCACCGGTTGGTACCCACACGGCATAGCCCCGGGCCGGCACCGAGAAGGTGGCGTAGCCGCTGGCGTTGGTGGTCACGGTGCCACTTACGTTGCCGGTCTGGTCGGTGAGGGTTGCGCTTTTGAAGGGCGTCGTGATGCCCTTGCTGCGGCTGGAACCACCGTCATTCAGCAACACCAGCAGGCCCTTGTGCGAGGCATCGCCGGCGCGGGAATAAGCGTACACATCGGCATCATTCACGCTGGTGTACTCGGTGGCCGCCCCGTAGGCGTTGGCCTGGCGAACCTGCATGAGTTTCTTAAGCTGGGCGCCCAGGCCGTATTCGTAGTAATCCTTGTAGAACACGCAGGGATAGCCCTTTTCGCGGGTCAGGATGTAGGCGTAGGCCAGCATTTTGAGGTTGGAAACCGGCGAAAACAGTGCCCCGCCCGTCTGGTCGGTGTCGTGGTTATCGACAAAGGAAACCGACAGCGCCCCGTTGGCTTCCGTGAAGCCGGCGAACTGCAGCCCGCGCATGTCCCAGCTACCGTTGCCGTTGCTCATGTCGGCGAAGGTGTAGTGCAGCGGTACATCAAACAGGCTGGTGCGGCCCCCGGTGGCGGCGGCGTAGTTGTTCATATCCTGGAGGTTCCGAAACCAGGCCTCACTGACGGCAAAGCGGCCGTTGGTTTTCACCGCATCGAGCCAGCGGTTCAGGTAGGTCGTCTGGATGTGCTTGGTGGCGTCGAGGCGGTAGCCGTCGAGGTTGAGCTTGGTGGTAATCCAGTTGCCCCAGCCGATGGTTTCGTTGGCGTTGTTGATATCGTTGTAGCGGATTTCCGAGCCCAGCAGGTTATCGTAGGCGTCGCCGTTGGCGTAGGGCTGGAAATCGTAGGCCGCCCACTGATACCACCCGTTGTTGGGCGCTTGCTGGGTGGCCGAGAAGTTGTACCAGTGCCACTGGTAGTTGCTGTAAGTATTGTTGCGGCCGGGGTACGTGAAGCTGGTGTACACGTTGTACTGGTTGTTGGCCAGTTCCTGGTTGTCGGCCGAGGTCAGGTGGTTCATCACCATGTCCTCGTACACCTGAATACCCTGCCCGTGCAGCGCCCCAATAGCAGATTGCAGCTGCCCGATAGTGCCGTAGCGGGTCGCCACGGTGCCTTTCTGGTTGAACTCGCCCAGGTCGTACCGGTCATACACGCCGTAGCCCACATCGTTCTTGCCGCTGCCCTTGTAAGCCGGTGGAATCCACATGGCGGTAATGCCGGCCGCTTTCAGCTCGGTGGCTTTGGCGCCCAGGTTCTGCCACCAAGTGCCGGCCGGGGTGCTCAGGGGCACATCCCAGTAAAAGCCCTGCATCATCACGCCGTTGGCCACCGTGGCGTTTTGCGGACTGGCGGCCGTTGCCTGGGGCGTAGGATAAGCCGGCGCGGCCGTTTCCTTGGAGCAGCCGGCCAATAGCGTGCCGGCCGTCAGCAGCCCGGCAAGGGCCACCGTCGATTTGCTTAGCATAGTTGTGGGTGTTTTGGTTGGAATAGTAGAACACCACAAGTATAAGCACGGTGAATAGGAATTGTGCAATAGTATTCGGGCTCTTGTAAATAAATAGTAAGTGCTTACTTACCCATATTTGTCTTGTTTTGGTTGATTAACGATGCCTCATTAACCGTGTTGAGTGAAGTTCAGCTGGTCTTTGAAATGGATAATGTTCTATTTGCCAAGTGTGGTGCTAGATTGATTTCCTGCCCAAACAAAAGGGCCGCCCTAATAGGGCGCCCTTGCGTAAGACCTTGGATCTGGCTTGCCTACAGGTCCGAGAAGTCGAAGGATGTTTCCAGGAACTTGGTCGTGAAGTCGCCGGCCTTAAACTGCTCGTTGTCCATGAGCTTGAGGTGAAACGGAATGGTCGTTTTCACGCCCTCCACCACAAACTCGCTCAACGCCCGCTTCATTTTCACGATGCACTCCTCGCGGCTTTGGGCTACGGTGATGAGCTTGGCAATCATGGAGTCGTAGTTGGGCGGGATGGTGTAGCCCGCGTACACGTGCGTATCTACGCGCACGCCGTGGCCGCCGGGAATGTGCAGGGTCGTGATTTTGCCGGGCGAGGGGCGGAAGTTGTTGGCTGGGTCCTCGGCGTTGATGCGGCACTCCATTGCGTGCATCTCGGGGGCATAGTTGCGGCCCGAAATCGGGATGCCCGCCGCCAGCTTGATCTGCTCCTTGATGAGGTCGTAGTTGATTACTTCCTCCGTCACGGGATGCTCCACCTGGATGCGGGTGTTCATCTCCATGAAGTAGAAATCCCGGTTTTTATCCACCAGGAATTCCACTGTGCCCACGCCCTCGTAACCGATGGCGGCGGCGCCGGCAATGGCAGCCGCACCCATCCGCTCGCGCAGATCGTCAGTCATGAAGGGCGAAGGCGCTTCCTCGACCAGCTTCTGGTGGCGACGCTGAATCGAGCAGTCGCGCTCCGAAAGGTGGCAGACGTGGCCCGCCTGGTCGCCGCAGATCTGGATTTCAATGTGGCGGGGCTCCACCACGAACTTCTCCAGGTACATGCCGTCGTTGCCGAAAGCCGCTTTCGACTCGGTACGAGCGTCGTTCCAGGCCTTCTCAAACTCGTCTTCCGAGTTGATGATGCGCATACCGCGCCCACCACCGCCAGCCGTGGCCTTGATGATGACCGGGTACTGGATTTCGGCAGCAATCCGCTTGCCCTGCTCCACCGATTCGAGCAAACCTACCGAGCCAGGCACCACCGGCACGCCGGCGGCAATCATGGTGGCTTTGGCCGAGGCCTTATCGCCCATCTGGTTGATCATGGCGGGTGAGGCGCCGATGAACTTGATGCCGTTTTCGTGGCATACCCGCGAGAATTCGGCGTTTTCGCTCAGGAAACCGTAGCCCGGATGAATGGCGTCGGCGTTCGTGATTTCGGCCGCCGCAATCAGCGTCGGGATACTCAGGTAGCTCTGGGCCGAGGCGGGCGGACCGATGCACACGGCTTCGTCGGCGAAGCGCACGTGCAGGCTTTCCTTATCAGCCGTCGAGTACACGGCCACCGTCTTGATGCCCATTTCCTTGCAGGTCCGAATCACGCGCAGCGCAATTTCGCCCCGGTTGGCAATCAGTATTTTTTTAAACACAGCTTTGGGGTAGAAGCGAGATGGTGAGAGGCGAGAGGTGAGCACACAGTCCAATAAATCCTAACGGAAAATAGAACGTAGTCTCACCTCTTACCACTCACCATCTCATGTCTCAAATTAAATCGCTTCAATCAGGAACAGCGGCTGGTCGTACTCCACGGGCGTGGCGTTGTCGACCAGCGCCTTCACGATGCGGCCCGACTGCTCGGCTTCGATTTCGTTGAAGAGCTTCATGGCCTCAATGATGCAAATCACCTGGCCCTTCTCCACCATGTCGCCTACCTGCACGAACGCCGGCGTTTCGGGGCTGCTGCTGCGGTAGAACGTACCAATCATCGGCGACTTCACTGGCACGGCCGTGCTGGCAGCCGGCGTTTCGGCGGCGGGGGCTGCGGCGGGACTGGCGGCGGCCGGGGCGGCTGGCGCGGCGGCGGGGGCCGCAACCTGTGGCGGGGCGGCCGACATAGTTACCTGGGGCTTGTAGTTGGCATCGCGCTGGACCGAGATCTTGAACTCGTCGGTTTCGATGTTGACTTTGTTCAGGCCCGATTTGGCAATGAAGTCGATGAGGTCTTGTAATTCTTTGGCTTTCATGGTGGTGGGAAAAGGCGTGGCAGGCTGCTTATTTGACGCGCTCGACGTAGCTGTAGTCAGCGGTTTTAATCCGAATCTTGGTGTCGGTATCAACGAACAGGGGCACCTGAATGCGCGCACCCGTTTCAACGGTGGCCGGCTTGAGCGTATTGGTCGCCGTGTCGCCCTTTAGGCCGGGCTCAGTATAAGTAACCACCAACTCCACAGTAGTCGGCAGCTCGGCCGTGAGGGGCTGCTCAGTCTCGGCATGGAACAGAATACCTACCTCCTGGCCTTCCTTCATCAAGTCGGCGAAGGGCACCATCTCCTCGTTCAGGACCACCTGCTCGAAGGTAGCATTGTCCATGAACGTGAAGCCGTAGTCGTCTTTGAACAGGTACTGGTGGGGGCGCTGCTCCACGCGGGCCGTTTCAATTTTCACGCCCGCATTGAAGGTGTTATCGAGGGTACGGCCGGTTTTAATGTTGCGCATTTTGGTACGCACAAACGCCGGGCCCTTGCCGGGCTTCACGTGCTGAAATTCGGTGATGACGTGCAGCTCGTTGTTGTAGTTGATTACGAGCCCGTTGCGGAAATCTGCGGTGGTGGCCATGTTTTCAAGTATGAAGTAAGAATTAGCAAATAAGAATTGAAAAATCAGGAATCAAAAATCATCCGTTAGCGGCACTTTGGGAGCGGCGTTGAGCGGCTAATTCCTAATTGTTAATTTTTACTTGCGGCAGCGGCGCCATCGTAGGCCCACTTGAGGTAGAGGGCGCCCCAGGTGAAGCCACCCCCGAAGGCGGCCACGATGAGGTTGTCGCCCTTACGCAACTGCTGCTCGTAGTCGGAGAGGCAGAGCGGGATGGTGCCGTTGGTGGTGTTGCCGTAGCGGTGGATATTGAGCATCACCTTTTCGGGGCCGATGCCCACGCGGTGAGCCGTGGCATCGATGATGCGCTTGTTGGCCTGGTGGGGCACAATCCAGTCGATGGTATCGGGGGTGAGGCCGTTGCGCTCACTCACCTGGGCGGCTACGTCGGCCATGCTTTTTACGGCAAACTTAAACACGGCGGCGCCTTCCTGATAAACGTAATGCTCGCGGGCCGCTACGGTTTCGGCCGAGGGCGGGCGGCGCGAACCGCCGGCTTTCTGGTGCAGGTACTGTTCGCCGCGGCCATCGGAGTGCAACTCCTGATCGAGCAGGCCGAGGCCCTCGTGGTTGGGTTCGAGCAACACGGCTCCGGCACCGTCGCCAAAAATGATGCAGGTCGAGCGGTCGGTGTAATCAATGATGCTCGACATCTTATCGGCCCCTACCACCACCACTTTTTTGTAGGTGCCGCTGGCCACAAACTGGGCGCCGGTAGCCAGCGCGTACATGAACCCCGAGCAGGCGGCCTGCATATCGAAGCTAAACGACTTGGTAGCTCCCACGGCCGCCGCTATGATGTTGGCCGTAGCCGGAAACACCAGATCGGGCGTGGTGGTAGCGCAGATAATCAGGTCGATGTCGGCGGCGGCCACGCCGGTTTTGGCCAGCAGGTTTTCCACTGCCTTAATGCCCATTACCGAGGTGCCCTGGTTTTCGCCCTTCAGAATGTGCCGCTCTTTGATACCGGTCCGGCTCAGAATCCACTCATCGGTTGTGTCCACCAGTTTTTCCAGCTCTTGGTTGGTCAGTACGTAGTCGGGCACGTAAGCACCCACCCCGGAAATGGCAGCGGTAATCTTCATGAGAGCAGAGAAGGGACGAAACAGGCGGTATGCAAAAAGTCCGACCCCAGAGAAGGACCGGACCTACCGCCGCATTCAGGACTTGAAGGTAGCTTTTATCTGGTCGGCAATGCCGGCGCTGGCCATCTGGTAACCTTGCAGCAACATATTGCAGATGGCAGTGGGCGTGCTCACGCCGTGGCCGATGATGGCGTTGTCGTTGATACCCAGAATGGGAGAGCCGCCAATTGACTCGTAGTTGAAGTGCGCAAAGAAAGGGTCGCCCATGCCTATGCCCTTGTCGGCCATGATGTCGTACACCGACTCGGCCATTTTCAGCAGCACGTTGCCCGTAAACCCGTCGCAGACCACCACATCGGCTTTGTCGTTGAACAGGTCGCGGCCCTCGATATTGCCGATAAAACGCAGGTGCGGGTTCACCTTTAGTAGCTGGTGCGCGGCCTGGCTGTTGGCCGTGCCTTTACCTTCTTCCTCGCCCAGGTTCATCAAGCCCACTTTGGGCTCGGCAATGCCGAGTACGTAGCGGGCGTAAAGGGAACCCAGTTCGCCGAACTGCTCCAGCATTTCGGGCTTGCATTCGGCGTTGGCCCCTACATCTAGCATAATGCCCATGCCTCCGTGGAGCTTGGGCACAAAGTTGGCGATGGCCGGGCGCAGTACGCCGGGCACGGGTTTTACGCTGAACATGGCCCCCACGAGCATGGCGCCCGTGTTGCCGGCCGAGCAGAAGGCTTCCACCTCGCCGGAAGCCAGCATCCGATACCCAACGGCAATGCTCGAATCCTGCTTCTGCTGGTAGGCTTTGGCCGGATGCTCGCCCATGTCGATGATCTGGGAGGCGGGTACCAGGATCAGGTCCTCGGCAGCAGCACCATGCTGCGCGAGCAAGGGGCGAACGGCGTCGGGCTGACCGATGAGTACTATCTGAGCCTTGCCTGCCAACTGTGCGGCGGCCAGCACGGCCCCATCGACGGCGGCCTGTGGGGCAAAATCGCCCCCCATTGCGTCCAGGGCTATCTTCATGAAAGGAAAGTCAAGAGGATCAGAATTTTTTTTTGGCTGTCAGCTAATAGCTGTTAGCCGTTAGCTTCCGTTTGGAGAAAAGCTAACAGCTAACAGCTATCAGCCATCAGCTAAAAAGGCCGGCTATTCGTCGTCGCTGTCGAGCGGAGCGGCGGCGGCTACCGGAGCGTAGTCCTTGATGGCTACTTTACCGTTCAGGTACAGGTCGCCGTCTACTACGTAGGCCTTGTGGCGAAGGTGCAATTCGCCGGTGTTGGCGCAGAGCGTAACGGGCTTAGGAGTGAGCTTGTAGTGGCTGCGACGCTTGTTGCGGGTGGCGGATGAGGTCCGCCGTTTAGGATGTGCCATGCTGAAAAAAAAGTAAAAAAGAAAAGTTGAAAAGTAAACGTCAGCGCGCCGCTAGGGCTGCTAATTAAGGTTGCGGAGCGCGTTCCAACGCGGGTCGGAATCGTCCTCATCATCGTCGGGCGCTTCGCCGCGGGTCGTGAAGATGAGTTTGGTTTTGGCGTCGGGCTCGTCGTCGGGCTCGTTCTGAAAGCGCGGGTGCAGCTTTTTCATGGGCAGCGCCAGTCCGATGTAGTCGAACAGGTGCTGGGCCAGTGGCAACGTCTGGGTATCGGGCGTGATTTGCAGCACGTTGTCGTCGAGCTCCTTTTCCTCGTCGCCGAAGCGCACAAGCAGTTGCTCGTGGGTGTCGATTTCTTGGTCGTAGTCGTCGAGGCTCCGGTCGCAAACCTGACGCACGGTGCCTTTCAGGTCGAAGTCGACCGTAATCAGGCGCTCCGTTTTGATCAGCGTCACGTCGGCGTGCATCTGGCCATCGGGAATGAGCTCCTGATCGAATTGCTCGAAGAAGGCCCGGTCGAGGTCGAACGCAAAGTGGTGCGTTTTATCGGCTAGCCGGGCTATGTTGATATTATAGGGAGAATCCTTCTTCACGGGAGGTAGTTGCAAGGGGGCAAAAGTATACACTTTTGCCCGGTATGTAAAAGCCGGGCAGGCGAAGGGGGTCAGGCGTTCTTGAGAATAAAATCCGACGGAATGCCCAGCCGCTCGTAGAGGCGCTTGGCCAGGTCCAGCGTCACGCGGCGCTTGCCGCTCAGAATCTGGGAGAGGCGGCTGGCGGGTACTTCCAACAGCTCGGCCAACTCCTTTTGCTTGAGGCGCATCTGCTGACGCTTGAGCTCAATCATTTCGGCCAGCGAAGTAGGTAAGTTCGGAATCGGCAACAGCCCGAGCTTGCCTTCATAAATATCAAGGGCCGTAATCAGCTCCCGAAATTCCGTTTCCAAGGCCGTGTTGCCCTCCACGCCGGCCGCCGCCAGCGCATCGAGGCGGCGCAGGGCAGTACGGTAATCGGCGGGGGTTTGGAGCATGTGATGAGCGGTTAGCTACTAGCTGATAGCGAAGGGCAAATAAAACGCCGGAACCAAGCCGGTTCCGGCGTCTCTGCTGCAAAGGTAAAACATGATTCTGAATTCGCAAAGAAACTTCCGATTTTGGAAAGAAAATTTCGAAAATGGAGTTAAATATGAGGGAGCCGTTTAGAAATTCAAAGGAACGTCATGCTTTGGCTGCGCGGCCGCCAGATCAAGCATGACGTTCTGAATTCCCTAGTTACTCCCTTCTACCGCCGCGTGGGGCGGGGGCGGGAATGAGAGGCTTGATTTCGGATTCGGACTGGCGGTAACGCACCAGTTCGCAGGCTAGGTACAAGGCTTCGCGGAAGGATGTTTCGTCGGCTTTGAACTGGCCGGCGATGCCGTACGCGGTGCCGTGGTCGGGGGAAGTGCGCACCACCGATAGGCCGGCCGTGTAGTTCACGCCCCGCTCGAAGGCCAGGGTTTTAAACGGAATCAGGCCCTGATCGTGGTAGAGGGAGAGCGTGGCGTCGAACTGCTTGAACTGGCCGGTGCCGAAGTAGCCATCGGCGGGGTAGGGGCCGTAAGTGAGGTGGCCCTGCTGTTGGAATTGCTGGAGTACGGGGGTCACGATGGTGGCTTCCTCGGTGCCGAGCAGGCCATTTTCGCCGGCGTGGGGGTTAAGGCCCAGCACGGCTACCCGGGGCTTCTCGATGCCGAAATCGTTCTTGAGCGAATTCAGCAAAATGCGCAGCTTGGCCGTGAGCAGCTCCTTGGTGAGGCGGCTGGCCACATCCTTGAGCGGAATGTGGCCCGTAACGGTGGCTACCCGCAAGTCGTCGGCCACGAGTAGCATCAGGCTTTCCTTGGCCTCGAAGAAGGTGGTCAGGAACTCGGTGTGGCCGGGGAAACGGAAGTCGTCGGCCTGGGTGTTTTCCTTGCTGATGGGGGCCGTGACTAGGGCGTCGAGCAGACCGGCCTTCAGGTCGCGGGCAGCGGCGAGCAGACTCTGGCGGGCCGCCGCGCCGCTGGCCGCGCTGGGCTGGCCGGGCGTGAGCTGCACGTCGTCGTCGCCCTCCCAGCAGCTTACGGCGTTGTGCTTGCCGGGGGCAATGTCGGCCGCCTCGCGCACCTGTCGGAATGTGAGCGGCTCGTGCTGGCCGTCGGTGGGAAAGTCGTCAAAAAGAACAGTGGCCGTGCCGTACACCACGGGCGTACAGAACTTGAGCAGGCGCGGATCGAGAAAGGTTTTATAGATGACTTCGGGCCCGATGCCGGCCAGGTCACCGACGGAAATACCAATTCGTGGGAGCATTCTTGTAGTAGGTCTTATGGGGTTAGGGCTTAGTGGGGCTGGGGAGGGCGGACAAAAAAGAATATCATGCTGAGTTGAGTCGAAGCAGCTCTACCGCAGTGGTAAACCTGTTAGTGGCAACGAAGCGGTAGAGATGTTTCGGCTGCGCTCAACATGACGTTCCTTTCCTGTCGTTCTGGCCTTACACCCGGCTCTTCAAAAACTCATACGTGAGGCGCACGGCGGTGCCGGTGCCGCCTTTGCCGCGGTAGGAGTCGGGGGCGGTGAGGAAGGCGGGGCCGGCAATATCGAAGTGTACCCAGGGGTAGCCTTCGGCGTAGCGCTCCAGGAACTTACCGGCCGAAATGGCGCCGGCTTCGGCCTTGCCCAAGTTGGTCATGTCGGCAATGGGGCTCTTGATGTGGTCGGCATACTCGTCCCAGAGGGGGAATTCTACCAGCCGCTCGTGGGTGGTGTGGCCAGCTTTCTTTAGGTCGGCCATTACGTCCTCATCGGCCGTGCCCATGTAGACGATGCCCTCGATGCCGATGGCGCGGGCCGCCGAGCCGGTGAGCGTAGCGTAGTCCATGACCAGTTCGGGGTCGTATTTTTTGGCGAAGGCCAGGGCATCGGCCAGAATCAGGCGGCCTTCAGCGTCGGTGTTGAGCACTTCTACCGTGAGGCCGCTGTACATCGTAATCACGTCGCCGGGGGCCAGGGCGGGGCCGCCGGGGCGGTTGTCGGTGGCCGGTACCAGCCCGATTACGTGCAGCGGCACCTTGTTCTTGGCCAGCGCCGTGAGCACGCCCACCACCACGGCCGAGCCGCCCATGTCGCACTTCATCAGGTCCATGCTGTTGGGTGTGGGCTTGAGGCTAAGCCCGCCGGTATCGAACACCACACCCTTGCCTACCAGCACGATGGGCTTGGCGTTGGTGGCCCCTTCAGGCTTGTACTCCATAATAGTGAACGTGGGCGGCTCGGGGCTGCCCTGGTTCACGGCCAGCAGGCCGCCCATGCGCAGGGCCTCGATGCGAACGAAGTCCAGAATTTCCACGTCGAAGCCGGCCGCGTCGCCAGCCTGCTCGAACTGCTGGGCCAGCTGAGTGGCGTTGAGGTGACTGTAGGGCATGTTCACCAGGTCGCGGGCCAGGTACACGCCCTGAAGCAGGCCGTCGAGCTCAGCTACTTTCTCGGCCGACAAATCGGGGCCAACCAGCGTGAGCTGCTGGAGCACCGGCGCTTTCTTCGATTTCTCGTCGGTTTTGTAACCCTCGAACTGGTAGGCGGTCAGGGCCAGGCCCTCAGCTAAAGCCAGCGAACCGCCGGCGGGCGTGAGGTTGCAGATGAACAGTTCCTCCACTTTATCGGCCTTGAGGCGGGCGTGGAGCTTATGGCCGGCCTTGCGCAGGGCCTCGCAGCCCAGGGCGGCCGTTTTCTTCTCCTCGGCCACCACGTAGTAGTGGTGGTGCGAGTACTGGTTCACGGCCACGAACTTCTCGTCGGCGGTCAGCTGGGCGGCCACGTACTGGCGGGCGGCCTCGGGCAGATCGGCGGCGGCTGTTACGGGCAGCTCCTTCGTGCCGCTGGGCAGAATGAACACGGTGCTGGCAATGGCGGGAAAATCGGCGGCGTAGGCGAGGGATAGGGGCATGGGAAGAAACAGGTAAAATGAGTGAGTCGGCCGCCTTGCAGCCCGCAGGCCGGCAGAAACGGCCGGCATCGGCGTATCTTTGACCGTGAAGGTAGGAAGTTTGGAGAAGTGAGACTATTGTCATGCTGAGCGTAGCCGGAGGCATAGTCGAAGCATCTCTACCGTTTCGTTGCAGCGCTAACCCAGGCGTCAGGATCACCACTGCGGTAGAGATGCTTCGACTTCGCTCCGTCTCTGCTTGATGCGCAGAATGCTCAACATGACACGTTCTTTTAATTCTCCTGGTCTTACTGCCCATCTTACTTCTCGCTTCTCATATCTCACTTCTCCAGAAGAATGGATTCCGTTAAAGCCAAAAAGCACCTCGGTCAGCACTTTCTCAACGACCCCAACATTGCCCGCAACATTGTGGAGGCCCTGCGCCTGCCTGATGAGGTGAAGCACGTGCTCGAAATCGGGCCGGGTATGGGCGTGCTGACCCAGACGCTGCTGCTGCACCCGGAGTACGAGACGGCCGTGGTGGAAATCGACCGCGACTCGGTGGCCTACCTGCAGAAGCACTACCCGGCCCTCGAAGACCGGATTTACTCCCAGGACTTCCTGAAAATGGATCTGACGGCGCTCTATGGAGAGCAGCCGCTGAGCATCATCGGCAACTTTCCCTACAATATCAGCAGCCAGATCTACTTCCAGATTCTGGCCCATCGCCAGCAGGTACGCGAGAGCGTGGGTATGCTGCAGAAGGAAGTGGCCGACCGCCTGGCCACCGGCCCGGGCTCCAAAACCTACGGCATCCTGAGCGTGCTGCTCCAGGCATTCTACGACATCGAATACCTGTTCACGGTGCCCCCGCACGTGTTCAGCCCGCCGCCCAAGGTGCAGTCGGCCGTCATCCGCCTCACCCGCAACGACACCGAACAGCTGGCCTGCGACGAAAAGCTGTTCTTCCGGGTCGTGAAGCAGGCCTTTTCTACCCGCCGCAAAACCCTGCGCAACGCCCTCAAGCCCTTCGGCATGCCTCCCGAAACCACCATCGACCCCATCTTCGACTTGCGCGCTGAGCAGCTCAGCGTGGCCGATTTCGTGGGGTTGACAAACCGAGTGGCGGAGAACAAGAGCGAGTAGAATGTTGGCTTCACGAAAAACAGTTCGCTGTTTATTGCTCTTAGCTGCGGGCTTATTCTTGCTGACTAACTGCCGGTGGGCACTTAGCCTGATACCTAATGAGGATAATATTACCCACGTGGCAGGACAATATTATACAGCGGCAATGGATGATGGGACGGCCTTGCATTGGTACCAAGACGATGCGGATTATGGCAGTGAACCACTCCTGGAAACGATATACAATACGCAGACCTGCGGGGAGTATCTGGTGGTGCGGGTTGGCGTTGAGCTTTATATGCTGTATCCAACTCAGGTGCAGTCGCTATCTGAAGCAAATGAAAGACGAATAGGGCCTTTAGAAAGAAAAGAGCTGATGCAAACGCTGACTCAAGTGGCTGCTGATACGATTCTTCACCAAGTAGGGCCTTTTTGAGAAGAGTGAAACGCATTCCGATTTTTAACTTTTAATTCTCAATTTTTAATTCAAAAATGTCCCTCTGCCTCGTCATCGACGACATGCACCCCAGCCTGCCGGCGTACCTGGAGCCGCTGGGCGTAACGCTGCACTACCGGCCCGACCTAACGGCCGCTGAGGTGCCCGCCGCCCTGGCTGACCA
Organism: Hymenobacter amundsenii; assembly: GCF_002204745.1. GTDB lineage: Bacteria > Bacteroidota > Bacteroidia > Cytophagales > Hymenobacteraceae > Hymenobacter > Hymenobacter amundsenii. The sequence goes on along the minus strand of NZ_NIRR01000013.1, from coordinate 27,775 downwards.
CCCCTACGACGGACTGGTGGTGCGCTCCAAGCTGCGCGTGACCCGGGAGTTGCTGGCCCACGGCCCGCACCTGCGCTACGTGTGCCGGGCCGGGGCCGGGGTCGATAACATTGATGAAGCCGCTATGGTCGAGGCGGGCGTAACGCTGCTCAACGCCCCCGAAGGCAACCGCGACGCGGTGGGTGAGTACGCCGTGGGCCTGCTGCTAGCGCTGTTCCGTCATATTCCGCGGGCCGATGCCGAGGTGCGGGCCGGGCAGTGGCACCGCGAGGCCAACCGGGGCGAGGAAATCGGGGGTAAAATCATCGGGCTGCTGGGCTACGGGCACATGGGCCGGGCCTTTGCCCGCCGCCTGAGCGCCTTCGGCTGCACCGTGCTGGCCCACGACCACGACCCTGCCTGCCCGCCCGATGGGTATGCCACGTTGGTGCCGCTGGCTGAACTTCAGGCCCGCGCCGAGGTGCTGAGCCTGCACATCCCGTACTCGGCAGCCAACCACCATTTCGTGAACCAGGAGCTGCTGGCCGGCTTCGCGCAGCCGCTCTGGCTACTGAACACGGCCCGGGGCGAAGTACTCGACCACGCCGCGCTGGTGAGCCGCCTGCGTACCGGCCAGGTGCGCGCCGCGGCCCTCGACGTGCTCGAAAACGAGAAGCTCGCCACCCTCAGCCCCGAGCAGCAGGCCCGCTTCGACTACCTGCGCACGGCCGCCAACGTGGTGCTCTCGCCCCATATCGGCGGCTGGAGCTACCAGAGCTACGAGCGCATCAACGCCGTGCTGGCCCGTAAGCTGGGGGTGTTTCTGGGGCGGAAAAACGGGGAATGAATGAACGAGCGACCCGGTGAACGAATGAACAACAGAACCGTACGCATTCACCGAATCACTCATTCACGTATTCACCGTTTTCCCGCCGCGTTTCGTATATTTGCCTAAACCTGATAGGGGGAGAACGGCCAGCGACGCTGGCCGTTCTCCTTGTTTTTTGAGCTTACATCATCTTCCCATGTCCACCATCAATTACTATACCCCCGAGGGCCTGCAGAAGCTCAAGACCGAGCTGCAAGACCTCAAAATCCGGGGCCGGGCCAAGGCTGCCGAAGACCTGCGCGAGGCCCGGGACAAGGGCGACCTGAGCGAAAATGCCGAGTACGACGCCGCCAAGGATGCCCAGGGCCTGCTAGAGCTGAAAATATCGAAGCTGGAGGAAGTTATGGGCAACGCCCGCCTGCTCGATGAGTCGAACCTCGACCTGAGCAAGGTGCTCATTATGAGCAAGGTGAAGCTCAAGAACCTGAAGAACAACATGGTGCTCGACTACACGCTGGTAGCGGAGGAAGAAGCCAACCTGGCCGCTGGCAAAATCTCCGTCAAGTCGCCAATCGGGAAAGGCTTGTTGGGTAAGTCGGTGGGCGATACGGCCGAAATCACGGTGCCGGCTGGCAAGCTACAGTTCCAGGTGCTGGAAATCAGTCGCTAGCATTTTAGAGGTGAGAAATTAGAAGTGAGAGGTGAGACCCGATTTGGGCCTCACCTCTTCTTTTTTGTGGGAAGCCCGTAAACTTACGGCTCACGATGACCGCACCGGTACACTGAATCCCGTACCATTCTCACCTCTCACCTCTCACCTCTCACCTCTCACCTCTCACCTCTCAGAAAGTATGCCTTCCATTTTCTCCCGCATCGTTTCGGGTGAGCTGCCCGCTTACAAAGTAGCCGAAGACGAGCACCACCTGGCCTTCCTCGATATTACGCCCCTCGTGGAAGGGCACACGCTCGTGATTCCGAAGCGTGAAGTTGATTACATCTTCGACTTACCCCCGAGCGAGTTGGCCGCTTTGCACCTGTTTGCCCAGCGCGTGGCCCGGGGCGTGCAGGCCGCCGTACCGTGTAAGCGGGTGGGCGTGGCCGTTATCGGGCTCGAAGTACCCCACGCCCACATCCACCTGATTCCGATGAACAAAGTGGCCGATATGAACTTCGCCAACCCCAAAATAAAGGTGGCCGAACAGCGGATGAATCAACTGGCCGCCGCCATCGGGGCCCAGGTGCCCACCGTGGTAGCCGGCACGCCCGAGCTGCCCGACGACCCCCGCGACACCAAGGGCGGCCGCGAAACCGTGGAAGCCTCCGAGCCAGAAGTCCAGGCCGCAAAATCGGATGACGCTACTGCCGCTACTGCTACTGCTACTGCTGCCGCTGACGACTCTGCTCTGGCACCCATCCGCGAGATGACCAAGGGCCTGCAGTTCATCAGTGAAGCAGAGGCGGCGTTGGAGCCGGTGAGCTTCACGGCCCCGGCCGGTGGCCTCACCAACGCTGCCCTCTGCCAACTGGCCGGCGTGCCGGCCGGCACGGCCGTCGAGAAGCTGGAGCTGACCGCTTTCCTAAGCAACCATACCGCCGACAACGGCGTGCTCGACGACCCCGCCCTGGCCAACCGTTACAAGGGCTTGCAGATGTACTTGAAGCAGGAGTTGAGTGGCACGCAGGTCTACCGCTTTGGCACAGGCCCGCAAATACCCGTGCTAGCGCTGGGTGAAGGCGAAGGCGGCAAGCTGCTGGGGTTCAAAACGGTACTAACGCAAACCTGACCGACCAATCTAGCCCGTTTCCGCTACACCGGCCCGGCCGGTGGCAGCGGGGGCGGGCTCAGGGCCTCCTCAATCGATTCGTGCGGCTCGGACAGCGGGCGGCGGCGGATGCGGTTTTCGCGTTCGAATACCGTTATCAATACAATAAAGTAGGAGAGCAGAAGCGGCCCCATTACAAGGCCCAGAATACCGAAAATTTCGACCCCCAGCACCACCCCAGCCAGGGTAACGAGCGGGTGGATGTCGCCCATGCGGCGGGCCAGCATGATGCGCAGTAGGTTGTCGATGTTGATGATGACGATGACGCCCACCAACAGAATGCCCACGCCCTGGCCCACGTGGCCCTGGGTGAGTTTGAGGATGGCCGCCGGGCCCCAGACCAGCGGCGTGCCCAGCACCGGAATAAAGGCCGTGAAGAAGGACAGCGTCCCCCAGAACCAGGCGTCGGTAACCCCGAAAATCTGGAGCGTGAGGGCCGTGAGCAGGGCCTGCACCAGCGCAATGAGGGCCTGGCCGAGCACGTTGGCATTCACCGTGTTGCGCAGCGCGTCGCCCAGCTCGCGCAGGGTATTGCTGCGGAAGGGCAGGTAGCGGCGCAGGCCCCGCAGGAAGGTTTCTTCCTGAATAAACATGAAGTAGAGCGTGAACAGCATCAGGCCGATGATGACCGTGAAATGCAATAACCCGCTGGCCAGCGACGGAATGCGGGTGCTGAGCCAGCTCACCGACTGCTGGACTAGGCCGCGCACGTTGCCTTCAGTCGTGAACTGGTAGCCGGTTTTCTGCTCGATGGTGTGCAGCACCGTCATAATCTGGCTCGTGTCCTGGGCGTAGAGGCGGATGCGGTTGACCAGCATGAACACCAGGGCCGTGAAGGGCAGGATAATAACCACGAAGGCGAACAGCAGCAACGCGGCCGTGACGAGCTGCCGGTTCCAGCTGCCGCGGTGGACCAGGGCCGTAAACCAGGGTCGGAGCACCACGTACAGCACCCCCGCCCCCAGAAAAGCCGTGATATAGGAGCCCAGCCCCAGCAGAATCAGCCCCGCCAGTGTCACCAGACACAGAATCAGCAGCACATACTGCTGGCGGGGCGTATAGATGTTTTCGGAAGGCATAGGGAAGGGAAAAGATAGGCTAGGTAAAGATAAAAGAACTGTCATTCTGAGCGGAGCGAAGAATGACAGTTCTTTTATCTTCCTCACTCCTTCACCCGACTACCCAACGCGGCTACGGCCAGGCCCATGCCGGCCACCAAAGCGAATGATACGCGCAGGCTGCTAAGCCCGGCAACGAACCCAATCAGCGGCGGCCCGAGCAGAAAGCCGGCGAACCCGACCGTCGTGACGGCGGCCAGGGCCACGCCGGCGGGCATGGTGGTAGCGCGGCCGGCGGCCCCGTACACCAGCGGCACCACCGCCGACACCCCCAGACCCACCAGCATGAAGCCCACCGTGGCCGTTAACAGCGTTGGCCACACCACGGCCAGGGTCAGGCCGGCGGCTTCGAGCAGGCCGCTGAGCACCAGCGTCCGGCGGCGGCCGAACCGGTCGGTAAACCAGTCGGCCACGAAGCGGCCGGTGGCCATCAGGGCCATGAAAGCGGCAAAGCCCAGGCCCACCCAGGCCGGCGGGGCCCGCACGATTTGCCGGAAATACACCCCGCTCCAGTCGAACATGGTGCCTTCGCAGAGCAGGGAGCAAAACGCCAGCACCCCAAGCAGCAGCAGCGACTTGTCGGGCAGCACGAACAGGGGCGTATCGGCGGGGCGGGGCGCGTCGTGGGGCAGCAGGTTGGCGCGGGTGAGCAGCAGGCCCAGCAGCACGGTCCCGCCCACGAGCAGGAAATGAAACAGCGGCGGCACTCCCCAGGCAATCAGTACCGTTCCCAGGCCCGCCCCCAGGAACCCCGCCACACTCCAAACGCCGTGAAAGCTGGCCAGAATAGAACGACCGTACAGCGCTTCTACGCCCACGGCCTGGGTGTTGATGCTGATGTTGGCCAGGTTACCGGCCACGCCGAACAGGGCCAGCGCCGCCAGTAGCTGCGGCACGCTGCTGGCCAGACCGAGCAGCGGCAGGCCCAGCGCATACAGCAGCAGCCCCAACTGCGCCACGAGCCGGCTCCCGAACCGGGCCACCAGCCAACCCGCCAGCGGCAGCGCCGCCAACGAGCCCACCGGCACGGCCAGCAGCACCCCGCCCAGCGCCGCCTCCGAGAGCCCCAGTTGGTGCTGCACCGTTGGGATGCGGGCCGCCCAGGTCGAAAAACACAGCCCCTGTAATAGAAACGAAGCCGCCACCGCCTGGCGGTAACGGTGGGCTTCGGGCGCAGGGGAGGTAAGTAGGGAGGGTGGCATCAGGGGTGATAGGAGAACAGCAACTGTAACAAAGGAACGTCTGCTGAGCGAAGCGGAGTCGAAGCATATCTACCGCTTCATTGTGGGGCTAATCAGCCGATGAATTTACCACTGCGGTAGAGATGCTTCGACTGCGCTCCGCTTCGCTCAGCACGACGTTCCTTCTTTAACAACCAACAACCAACAACCAACAACCAACAACCAACAACCAACAACAACAAGCCTCCTACCGCACCGGGCTGGCATCCACAGTGGCTTCCAGCTTTTCCTGCACCGGCAGGGGCAGGGCCGAGAGCAGGTCGAGGCCGGTGGCGGCTTCGAGGGCATCGACGCTGACGCGGTAGCGGCTCCAGTCGGGGCTTACCTGCTGGTCGTTGGGCGTGTCGAGGGCGATGACGCGGGCCTGGCCGGCGGCTATGCGTTGCAGGTCCTTTTCGCCCTCGGGCAGCAGTACCAGCACTTTCCAGATGCGGGCCGGCACCGTGACGCGGCCCTGGTCGAGGGTGGTGGTGAAGCCGTTGGAGCCCGTGCCGCCCTGGCCGTAGCTGCCCATAATAACGTAGGCTTCCTGCCCCCGCTGCACCTGGGCGCGGGTCCAGTCTTCGAGAGCAGCCCAGGTGCGCTGGTTGTTGTTGGGCGCCTGCGGAATCATGTTCGTCATCAGGAAGGTGGCCGAGTTATCGTCGAGGTCGTAGCTGCGGTCGGCCGAGGGGCAGTTGTGGCCCCGGTTGAAGCCCGAGCTGCTGTAGGAGCGCGGCGCCACGGCATAGAACTGCCGGGGCAGGGCCGGATCGGGCCGGAAATCGTCCTGGCGCGGAGCCGAGCCGAGCCAGGCGGCGCTCAGGTGCCAGCTCACCCAGGTGGGCGTGCCCCGGCGGGCATGGTAGCCCACCGCGTACTGGGGCCGCACCAGCAGGTAGTTGTTGGGCGTGCTCAGCGAAGCCGTGGCCCCGCTCGGGTTGCCCAGGGCCAGGTTGGCGTCGCGGGTACCGGGCGTCTGGGCACCCGATGGGTGGGGGGGCTGATTGCCCGCATTGGTAGGAGTTGGCTGCGGGCGGCCGTCTGTGGTTTTGGTGGGGAAGGTAGCCGGGCCGCCGGCTACGGCCGTGCCGTCGGCCGTTTCCAGCACCACATCATCGAGGTTGAGCCGGCCGCTGCCGCTGTCGGTTTTGCGGATTTCCAGGCGCAGGGCCTGGGCGCTGCCGCCCTCGAAGGTGGTCACCACCAGCCGCGGCCCCTCGGTACGCACGGCCGCCCCAATACGGCGGTAGTGGCGGCCTGCATCCTGGCTGCCCCACAGCTCCCAGGTGCTGGGCGCATCCTGGCCGTAGGCGGCGCTGGTTACCCGAATGCGGCGCACCCCGGCGGGGGCATCGAAGTTCATGGTCAGGCGGCCACCCAGGCGCAGGCGGGCGGCGTGGGCGCCGTTCTTGTGGTCTTGGTCCGAAGAGCCGATGAGCGCCTCGCTCAGGCGCCACGAGCCCGAGCCCAGCACTTCGTCGGCGGGGGCGTAGCTGCCCTTTTCGGCGGCCTCGAAGGTTTCGATAAACGCGGCCCGGACTTGGGCTGGGGCCGCTTGCTCCGGTGCTGCCTGTACCGGAATGGCCGGCGGCCCGGTGGGAGCGGGGCGGCGGGTGGTTTCGGGGGCGTTTTGCGAGCAGGCCGCCAGCAGCAGCGGGAGCAGGGAAGTCAGCAAACGAATCATGCGGCCAATATACCCCGCCCCCGCCAAACGGCGGTTCTGGCCCCAGGCCGGCCGGGGGCGGCCTCCGCGCAGCCGGCCGGTTCGGCGGCGGCCGGGTGCAGCGGGATGCCCAGACGCAACCCTGAGCCGGCCGGCTACGCTATATTCGCACCTGCCAATCCTGTTTCTTGCCGTGAATCCTTCCCTCTTACGCTCCGAGGAGCTCAGCATCGACTACCGCTCCGACCTCAACGTGCTGTTGGTGCGCTGGCTGACCGACGCCACCCCCTCCCAGCTACGCCAGCACTACGCGGCCCTGCTCGCCGCCGCCCAGCAGGTAGGCTGCACCCACTGGCTGCTCGACGTGCGCCGCCGCTTCACGCCCAACCCCGAAACCAGCCGGTGGGCGGCCGAAGAATGGATGCCCACCGCGCTGGCTGCCCTGCACCCGCGGCCGGTGTACATCGCCTGCCTGCTCGCGCCCCTTCGGGCCACGCAATTCAGCCCCGACGAGGCCATCAATACGGCCATTACGGCCAATCTGGAGGCCGTCCGCCAGGCCTACCACTTCGAAACGTTTACCGACGAGGGCGAGGCCATGCGCTGGCTCCAGCAGTTCTAACCATCCGGGCTCCCGGCCGCGCCGCCGGGGCTGCTTCCCTATTCCTTTCCGATGCCCCGTCTGCAATCCTTCCTGCTCAAACTCCTGTTCGCTATCAGCCTGCTGGCCCTGATAGGGACGCTGCTCTCACTGCTGGCCGCCGGGGTGTGGTGGCTGCAAATCCTTGATTTCCTGCGCTTCCAGTTCGTGGCCATGCAGCTGCTGGTGCTGGCGGGGCTGGGGTTGCTACTATGGTGGGGGCGGCGGCAGCGGCAGGCGCTGCGGCGCTGGGTGCTGGCCACGGCCCTGCTCGGGCTGGCCGTGCAGCTTTACTTCCTGCTGCCCTACGCCCCGCTGGCCCCCTACGCCGTGCCCAACGCCACCGCCGCCGAGGCCGCCGACACCAGCGCCCGCCTGCGCCTCTACGAGCTCAACGTGTACCAGAAAAACCGCCGCGCCGACCTCGTGCTGGCCCAGGTGCGGGCCCAACGGCCCGACGTGGTGCTGCTGCTCGAAACCAACCAGTGGTGGGCCGACGCCCTGCGCCCGCTGCGCCAGCAGTACCCCTACTACATCGAGCTGCCCCGCGAAAACACCTATGGCATGGTGCTCTACTCGCGCCTGCCCCTGCTGAATCCGGAGCACCGCAACCTGCAACAGCCCCACGTGCCGGCCATCATCACGGGCCTGCGCCTGCCCAGCGGCCGGGCGGTGCGCTTTTTCGGCGTCCATCCCACGCCACCTGTGCCCGACAATCACCCTAGCAGTGTAGGCGTGCGGGATGTGGCCCTGCTGAAAGTGGGCCAGCTCGTGCAGCAAGAGTCCGGCCCAGCCCTGGTGCTCGGCGACTTCAACGACGTGTCGTGGTCGTTCACGACGCGCATGTTCGAGGCCGGCGGGCGGCTGCACAACGTGCGCCTGGGCCGGGGTTTGTTCAACACCTTCAATGCCACCATCTTTCCGCTGCGCTGGCCCCTCGACCACCTCTTTGTTACGCGAGAGTTTCGCCTGATAAAGCTCCAGCGGCTGCCCGGCGTGGGCTCCGACCATTTCCCGCTGCTGGCCGAGGTGGTGCTGAGCGAATAGCACGAACCAAAAAGGCGCGGCGGGCGGCGAACTACGCACAACTGGCGGGTTTTTTGCGCGGGGCACGGGGTATGTAAACCCACTCTTTATCCCCGTTGCCTTATGTCCCCTAAACTATTGCTGGCCGGCCTCCTGCTGCTCGGAGTGCCCGCCCTCGCCCAGACCCCCGAGCCCCGCACCCCGCCCGCCGAACTCCGGGCCCAGCCCGACAAAGACGACGACACCATTGTGCTCACGCTGCCCGACGAAGGCCGCGCCCTCTGGCAGCGAGCCGGCCAGCTGCTGGCCCGGCGCGGGTATCCTATCCGCTACGCCAGCCCCGAGCTGCTCACGCTCACCACCGAAGCCATCGTCCCGCGAGAGGCCAATACGATGGGACTGGTGCTGGCCGTGCAGGGGCACGAGCTGCGGTTGCAAGCCTATACCCCCAATGGCAGCACTACGTTCCCCACCGTCTGGTTTTTGATGTCCAACCAGAGCAAGGGGTCGGGGCGCGACGGCCACAAGTGGCAGGAATTGGAGGAGGTTGCCCGCCTATTGGGCGGCACCCGCCAGTACACCCGCTCAATAAATTACTAACCGCCGCGCCCGACTCCACCCCGGGGCCGGGCGCAGCACTTTATACCCCTTATTCTGATGAAAAAGTTCCTGCTACCCCTGCTGCTGGCCCTAGCCGGGGCCCCGGCCTTCGCCCAAGGGCCCGTACCCCACGCCCAGCCCGACAAAAACGACGATACCATCGTGCTCACGCTGCCCGACGAGGGGGACGTGGCCTGGCAGCGGGCCGCCGCGGTGCTGGTTGCCCGCGGCTACACCTTTCGCTACTCCGATGCCGACCTGCTCGCCCTCAGCACCGACTATAGCGAGTTTACATTGACTTCCAACATCAGTATTTTCGTGCTGGTGCAGGGCCACCGGCTGCTGCTACGCGGGCGCTGCCTGACGGGGCTTACGCCCCCTAGCAACGCGCAGGCCATCCGGCGGGGCGGGTTTCTGGGCGGCACCAGCAACGACTGGACCGAGCTGGAAGCCGTAGCCCAACTGCTCGGCGGCACGGCCGCTTACTATGATTCGGCGGCGCGGTAGGTCTTGGTGGGTGGGGCTGACGCGAAGGGCGGCCGAAACGGTGTTGCTCGGGCCCCGAGCTACTTCTGTTTGATCTTGAGCTTGGTGGTGTTGACGGAGGCGTTGGCCTGCTGGATCTGGGCGGCCAGCAGGCGGCTGCTCATGGCCAAAATGGTCTGCTCGTCGGAGAGGGAGGCGTAAGAGAGGCCTACCAGTACCCCCTGCCACTTGCCGCCGAAGCTTTCGGGCTGGCCGGGGCCGTAGAGGGCCTCTAGCACGGGGCGCACCTTCCGGGTTTCGGCGTTGCCCTTCACGATGATGGTGACGGCCGCGAACTGTCCCCGGAAAAACTTGTAGTGAATGCGCGCCGCCGTGAAGCCTCCCACCTGCAGTTGCTCGTCGAGGCGCTCGTACACCTTTTCGTCGCCCTTCTCGCGCAGCAGGTGCAGGTGCAGGGCCTCGGTGAGCGGGGCCCCGAAAGGCAGGCCACGGAAGCCATTGGCCCCGTCGAGGCGGGCGACGGACTGGGCTTGGGCCGGCGGGGTCAGCAGCAACCCCAGCAGGGCGGCAAGCAGGATTTTCATAAGCAGAAAGGCAGGGGAACGAACGCCGGGCGGCCAGTGCAAATGCTGCGCCAGAGACGGGCGCCGCGCCGCGAAAAAAACTGCGCCGGAAAAGTGGGCCGGAGGGTAAGCGCGGGGCGTTCGGGGTTTGCCGCCGGGCCGGAATGGCAGCCCCCATCCACAGCGCCGGGGTCGAGGCCGCCCGCGCAACGCCGGGCCCGCTACTCTCGTCCTTGCCCCGTACCTTGCCCGCCTAACTCCCTTCTATGACCCACCGCTACCTGCTCCCCGCCGCCGCTTTGCTGGCCGGCTCCCTTGCTTTCGCGGCCTGCGACTCGGGCAACAAACCGCTTTCGGGTACGCCCGAAACGCTCGATGCCGACTTCGACGCCTACAAGGCCCGCTTCATCGACTCGCTCTGGTATTACAACCCCGAGTGGGCCAGCAGCGCCGGCTTCCACCGCTACGACTCGCTGCTAGTAGTACCCACTGCCGGCCGCCGCCAGGTGGAAGCTGCTGCCCGCGCCCGCCGGGCCAAGGAGATGCAGACCTACCCGGTCGGGAAGCTCTCGGTAAACAACCAGACTGACTACCGGCTGATGCAGAACTACCTGGCCTCGTCGCGCTTCTACGCCGACAGCCTGCGCGACTGGCAGTGGAACCCGGCCAACTATAACGTGGGCGGCTCGGTGGCCGAAATCCTCAACGGCCGCTACTGGCCGCTGGATCGGCGGCTGCGGGCCATTAGCTCCAAACTTATTCAGGTGGCCGATTACTACGAGGCCGCCAAGCAGAACATCGAGCGCCCCACCCGCGAGCACACCAACCTGGCCGTCCGCCAGACCCAAGGCGGGCTGGCAGTGTTCGGCCCCGCCCTGCTCGATTCGGTGGCCAAGTCGGGCCTGAGTGAAGCCGAGAAGCAGGACCTAAAGAACCGCATCAGCAACACCCGCCTCACCATGGAAGGCTACGTGCGGTTTCTGCAGACCGAGGTGCTGCCGGCGGGTAACTTCCGCTCCTTCCGCATTGGGCCGGCGCTGTTTGCCCGCAAGTTTGCCCTCGATATCCAGAGCACTTACTCGGCCGAGGAGGTATATCGCAAGGCCCTGGCCCACAAGCAGGAACTGCTGGCCGATATGAAGGCCCGGGCCATGCGCCTCTACCCCAAGTATGTGCAGTACGAAGCCGTCCCCACCGATACGCTGCGCATCGCGGCCGACGTGGTAGCGGCCCTCTCGCGGGAGCACGCCACGCCCAAGCGGTTCGTGGAGGCCGTGCGCGAGCAGATGCCCGAGCTGGTCCGCTGGGTAAACGAGCACGACCTGCTGACCCAGGACCCCACCAAGCCCTTGGTGGTGCGCGAAACCCCACTCTACATGCGCGGCAGCGGTGCCGGCGCCAGCGTATCGGCCCCCGGCCCCTACGATAAGGGCGCCGATACTTATTACAACGTGGAGCCCCTTGATGGCCAGCCCGCCGCCCAGGCCGAGAGCTACCTGCGCGAGTACAACACCTACACGCTTCAGATTCTCAACATTCACGAAGCCATTCCGGGCCACTACACCCAGCTCGTGTACGCCAACCGCAGCCCCTCGCTCATCAAGTCTATTCTGGGCAACGGGGCCATGATTGAGGGCTGGGCTGTGTACGCCGAGCGCATGATGCTTGAAAGCGGCTACGGCGGCAACACCGACGAGTTCTGGCTCATGTGGGACAAGTGGAATATGCGCGTGACGCTCAACGCCATCCTCGACCACGAGGTGCAGGCTGGCAATATCACCGAAGCCGCCGCCGTGGCCATGCTGCGCCGCGACGGGTTTCAGGAAGAGTCGGAGGCCCGCAATAAGTGGCTGCGCGCCACCTTGAGCCAGGTGCAGCTCAGCTCCTACTTCACTGGCTACACCGAAATCTACGACCTGCGCGAGGAGCTGAAAAAGCAGCAGGGGGCCAAATTCAACCTTAAAGCCTTCCACGAGCAGTTCCTCAGCTACGGCAGCGCCCCGGTGAAATACATCCGGGAGATGATGCTGGAGAAGAAGTAGAACAGGTGAGTTGGTTGAGGAGGAACGTCATTCTTCGCTACGCTCTGAATGACGTTCCTCCTCAACCAACTTCCTCATCCCGTATCTTCGCTCTATGAAAGTCATTGACACCAACGACGAGGGCCTGCGCACGCTCATCCACGACTATCCGCGGGTGTTGGCCAAGTTCACGGCCGAAAACTGCTCCGTCTGCGACCTGCTGGCCTCGCCCTTCGAGAAGTTGGCCCTCGAAGAAGCGTACCAGCACACCGTATTCCTGCGCCTCGATGTGGACGAAAACCCGGTGGCCCGCAAAATGATGGACACTCAGGTGGCGCCCTTCTTCGTGGCCTATTGCCGGGGCCGCCTCACCGAGTGCAACACGCTCCGCACCGAAGAGGAGGTGAAAGCCATGCTGCGCGGCCTGCAAACCTGCCCCGACCAGTAGGCGCGCCGGAATGTTCTTTTTGCTTTCCAAGCTGCTCGATTTTCTGTTGTCGCCGGCCATTTGGGTGGTGGGGCTGCTGCTGCTGGGCCTGCTGCGCCGGAGCCGCCGGCTGCAATGGGCGGCGCTCGGGCTGCTGGCGCTGCTCACCAACCCATTTCTCATCAATGAAGCCCTGCTGGCCTGGGAGCGTCCGCCCGTTACGCTGGCCCAGCTCGGCACCGGCTACGACGCGGGCATTCTGCTCACCGGCATCACCGAAGTGCGCAAGTCGCCCCACGACCGGGTGTACGTACCCCAGCAGGCCGACCGGCTCCTGCACACGCTCTGGCTCTACCGGGCCGGCCGCATCCGGCGCATCATCGTGTCGGGCGGCTCGGGTGCCGCCTTCGACTCGGTGGCCCGCTCCGAAGCCGACGACCTACGGATTCTGCTGCGCCTGGCCGGCGTACCGAAGCAGGATATCCTGCTCGAAACCCGCAGCCGCAACACCCGCGAAAACGCGCTTTACACGAAGGAGCTATTGGCCCGCCACCCCGATATCCGGCGTACCGTGCTCATCACTTCGGCCTTCCACCTGCGCCGGGCCGAGGCATGTTTCGCCAAAGTAGGCCTGCACCCCGCTTCTTTCCCGGCGGGCTACTTCTCCATCAACCACCGCTACACCCCCGCCTTCCTGCTGCTGCCCTCCGAAGAGCCACTCCGCCTCTGGGGCATCCTGCTCCACGAAATGGCTGGCTATGCGGTGTATAAGGTGCTGGGGTATCTGTAAAAGTGAGGCGGACGAAGTAAAAGAAGAACCTCATTCAGCGCGAAGCGAAGAATGAGGTTCTTCTTTTACTCACCTGTTATCAGGCTATCCAAATCGATTTCTGGTTGACGAACTCGCGGATGCCTAGGTGCGACAGCTCGCGGCCATAGCCCGATTTCTTGATGCCACCGAAGGGCATTTCGGGGGCCGATTTCACGAGGCTGTTCACGAATACGGCACCGGCCTCTACCCGGCGTGCCAATTGCTCGCCGCGCTTGGCGTCGCGGGTCCAGACCGAGCCGCCCAGACCAAAGCGCGAGTCGTTGGCCAGGCGAATAGCGTCGTCGGCGTCGCGGGCTTCCAGCACGATGGCCACGGGCCCGAAGAACTCCTCCTCGTAGGCCCGCTGGCCGGGCTGCACCTGGCTCAGGATAATGGGTGTAAACCGGGCCGAACCGGGTTCGGGCTGGCCGCCGGCCAGCTCCACCTTGGCCCCCTGTTTCACGGAGTCTTCCACCTGCTCGGTCAGCTCGTCGGCCAGGTCGGCGCGGGCCAGGGGGCCATAGTCAGTGCCTTCTGCGAGCGGGTCGCCGCCCTGCAGGGCCTGCAGATGGGTTTTGAGCTTGGTGATGAACTCCTTTAGTATGGGCTGCTCCACGATGAAGCGCTTGGCCGCAATGCAGCTCTGGCCCGAGTTGATCATGCGGGCCTTGGCGGCGGTGGCGGCGGCCAGCTCCAGGTCGGCGTCGGCCAGCACGATAAAGGCATCGGAGCCGCCCAGCTCCAGCACCGTTTTTTTGATCTGGTGGCCGGCAGCGGCGGCCACCGCGGCCCCGGCCGGCTCCGAGCCCGTGAGCGTGATGGCCACTATCCGGTCATCCGCAATCAGCTTTTCTACCAGATCGGAGCCGATGAGCAAGGTGCGGAAGGTGGCTGGCGGGAACCCCGCGTCGTGGAATATTTTTTCGAGGGCCAGCGCGCACTGAGGTACGTTGGAAGCGTGCTTGAGCAGGCCCACATTGCCCGCCATCAGGGCCGGGGCGGCAAAGCGCACTACCTGCCAAAAAGGGAAGTTCCAGGGCATCACGGCCAGCACCGCGCCCAACGGCTCGTAGGCAATGAAGCTGCGCTGGGCTTCCGTTTCGATGGGCTTGTCGGCCAGAAATTCTTCGGCCCGGTCGGCGTAGAAGTCGCAGCACAAGGCGCACTTATTGGCTTCGGCGCGGCCGTCGGCCAGCGGCTTGCCCATTTCGATGGCCATGAGGCGGGCCAGTTCATCGGCTCGTTCGCGCAGCAAGTCGGCGGCGCGGTGCATGAGTTGGGCGCGGTGCTCGAACGACGTAGTGCGCCACGTGGCGAAGGCCGTGTGGGCCTCGCCCAAAATCTGCTCGGTCTGGGGCCAGCTGAAGGCCTCGAATTGCTGCTCGACGCGGCCGGTGTAGGGGTTGCGGGATTCGATGGGCATATAAACGGGTAAGAGTAGGGAAGGGCAGAAGATAAAAAGCAACAACAAATCGGGCCGGACCGATGTTACCCCGCGAACTCAACAGTAAGCCCGAGCGGGTAACTTCGGGCCGCGGCGGGGCGTAAGCAAAGCCTGCTATGCCCCGCGACGGAAAGCCTTTCCGGCGCCCGCCCGCCGAAGTAACTGTTTATCGTGTACTTTCGCTTCATTCGCGGGACTGGCTGTGCTACGCCGTCCCACCTCCCTTAGTTGCTGCCCGTGTCTGCTTCCACCCCCGATCCAGTTGCCCTCGAAAGTGAAGTTTTGCTCGTGCAACGCCTGCGCGACCGAGATGACGCGGCCATGACCATCTTCTACGATAAGTATTCGGCCGCCCTCTACGGCGTGATTCTGCGCGTGGTGAAGACGGAAGAAGTTGCCGAGGACGTCTTGCAGGAAGCCATGGTTAAAATCTGGCAGTCGTTTCCTTCCTATGATGCCAGTAAAGGCCGCTTATTCACGTGGGTAATGAATGTGTGCCGAAATTTGGCCATCGACAAAATCCGGTCTCGGCAGTACCGCGTAGGTAATCGCACGCAGCCCATAGAAGATAGTGCCGTACTGCGGTTGGCCGCCGAACCTTCGTTCCGGCCCGAGCACATTGGTTTGCAGGACATGACCAAGCAGCTGAACCCGGATCAGCGGCAAATCGTGGACTTGCTTTATTTCGGCGGATTTACGCAAAGCGAAGTGGCTGAAGAACTCAACCTCCCCCTCGGAACGGTGAAAACCCGCGCCCGGGCGGCTATCAAAGTACTCTCTAAACTGATTCGATAATGGTGGACTTACAGCACTACATCGAGTCTGGCATCCTCGAAGAATACGCCTTGGGCGTACTCAATGCGGCCGAACGGGCCGACGTTGAGCGTATGGCTCAGGAGCATCCGGCTATTGAGCAAGAGCTGACGGCCATCGTCGGCGGCCTCGATGCCTACGCCGAAGCCCACGCCCTAACGCCGCCCGACGGCATGCGCGAACGAGTGTTGCAGGCTTGGGAAAACTCGATCCGCGAAACTGGCCCGGCCAGCGCCGAGCCATTGGCTGGCCCTGTAGCCGCCACACCCATCGCTCCCCCGCGCATGGTGGCCTCGTCGTCGGTTGCCGAGCGGGCAGCGGCGGCAACTCCGCACGAGGCGGTGGTACGGCAGCTGCCGGCCGCGGCGGCTTCCGGGCGGACCCGCTGGCTGGTGGCCGCCTCCGTGGCCTTGCTCATCCTGAGTGGCCTGGGCAACTACCTGCTCTACAACCGGCTCAAGGAAACGGAAAGCAGCCTCGAAGTGGCCCAGACCCAGCAGTCGCGCTATGCGGCAACGCAGCAGGCCGCCCTCAACGACCGCGACCAGCAGCTGCGCATCCTGCGCAACCAGGCATTCCGCACCGTGGACCTCAAGGGTACGCCGAAAGCTCCCGACGCACTGGCCCGCGTGTACTACAACCGCGATACGAAAGCGGTGTACGTAGATGTCCGCAATCTGCCAGCGCTGCCCGAAGGCAAGCAGTACCAGCTCTGGGCCCTCGACAACGGCCAGCCCGTTGATGCGGGTATGGTAGCCACTACTACGGCCAGCGGCGACAGCATTCAGCAGATGAAGAATATTGCCAGTGCCCAGGCCTTCGCCATGACGGTGGAAGACATCGGCGGCGTCGCTTCGCCGACCATGAGCACGCTCACCGTAATCGGTAATATTTAGTAGGCCGGTAGAAACGGAGAATCAAAAATTAAAAATCGAGTTCCTTTGTTGCGTATCCACCAGGCGGATAACATGGCAAAAGAGCTCGATTTTTTATTATACGTTTCTGCTTAAACCCCTACCGCTGTGCACGGCACCATTTTTACGCTTCTCAAACGCTACGTGCAGACGCAGTACGACCACAGCACGTGGGTGAATCTGCTGGAGGCTTCGGGGCTTTCGGCTACCGATTTCAACCACAAGAATGTGTACCCCGACGAGCATCTTTACCGCTTAGTAGGGGAGGCTGCCACCATGACCGGCCTCTCGGCCGATGAGTTGCACGAGAAGTTCGGGGAGTACTTGGTGCCCGACCTCATGTACATGTATCAGAAGCTGGTGAAACCCGAATGGACTACGCTGGACATGATTGAGCACACTGAGAATACCATGCACAGGCAGGTACGGGCCGAGCACGCTGGCAATACGCCACCCGTACTCAACGTGACCCGCCTCTCGTCCGACGAGCTATTCATCGACTATGTGTCGGTCCGGCGGATGGGCGCGTTGGCGGTGGGCATTGTGCGAGGGCTGGCCAAGTACTACGATGAGGCCGACCAGATTGAGGTGGAGCCCACGACGAGCGAAAATGGGGAGCACGTCCGGATTCGGGTGCGCCGGGTGAGCCGGTAGGTCCCGAAGGCGTATCTTACCGTGTCGTCTGATTTTTTACTTCTTACTTTCTTCCCGCATGGATACGTACTACAACCCCGCCGACCTGGCCAAATTTGGTAACATCACGCAGTGGCAGCCCGAAATGGGTAATAAGTTTTTCGCCTACTACGCCGAGGTTTTTAAAGATGGTGCGCTCACGGAGCGCGAGAAAGCCCTGATTGCCCTAGCCGTTGCCCACGCCGTACAGTGCCCCTACTGTATCGATGCCTATACCACCGACTCGCTCCAGAAGGGCGCCGACGAAGCTCAGATGATGGAGGCCGTGCACGTAGCCGCCGCCATTAAGGGTGGGGCCGCCCTCGTGCACGGGGTACAAATGATGAACAAGGCCAAGGAAATGAGCATGTAGCAGGAACGGGGCACTGTGCGAATCGGGTTAAATGGGCGGGCGGCGGCAACAACCGCTCCTGCCCCCGGTTTGCTGCTGCCCGGGTGCCTTGTTGATCACCGTCATCACATTTTATCTACTTACCACCTTGATTAAGTCCCTCCAGGCTCGCCACGCGCCGCTGGCCGATACCGATTACCAACTCACCGTGCTCACCGAGGCCCAGGCGGCGGGGGCGCGGCTGCCGGCATTTGGGCAGAAGCTGCGCGAAGCCGGGCTACTGCCGCTCCGCCCCACCGAGTTGAAAACCATGCAGATCAACGTGGGCCGCATGTGCAATCAGGTGTGCAAGCACTGCCACGTGGATGCCGGTCCCGACCGCACCGAAATCATGACCCGCGCCACTATGCAGCTCTGCCTCGACGCGCTGGCCCAGACCGATATCGAGGTGGTGGACCTGACGGGTGGGCGCCCGAGATGAACCCCGATTTCCGGTGGCTGGTGGAGCAGATTTCGGCCCTGGGCCGCACGACCATCGTGCGCTGCAACCTCACCATCATCGTGGCCAACAAGAAATACTACGACTTGCCCGAGTTCTTCGCCCTGCACAACGTGCAGGTGGTGTCGTCGCTGCCGCACTTTTCGGCCGGCCGCACCGATGCCCAACGGGGCGAGGGTGTGTTCGAAAAGTCGATCAAGGCCCTGAAGATGCTTAACGCCGTAGGCTATGGCCGCGAGGGTTCGGGCCTGACGATGGACTTGGTGTATAACCCGTCGGGGGCCTTTTTGCCTGGCTCGCAGGTGAGCCTGGAGCGCGAGTTCAAGCAGCGGCTGGGGCGCGAGTTCGGTATCGAGTTCAATGCCCTGCTCACGATTACCAACCTGCCGGTAAGCCGCTTCCTGGACTATCTGCTCGAAAGCGGCAACTACGAAAAGTACATGCAGCAGCTCGTAGATGCCTATAACCCGGTGGCCGCCGCCAACGTGATGTGCCGCAGTACCCTGAGCATCGGCTGGGACGGCCAACTTTACGACTGCGACTTCAACCAGCAACTCGACCTGCTGGTGGGTAGCGGTGCGCCCCAGCACATCCGCGACTTCGACGAGGCCCGCCTCCAGGACCGCAACATCGTCATCAACCAACATTGCTACGGCTGCACGGCCGGGGCTGGATCGAGCTGCGGCGGGGCTACTACCTAGCACCCAAAGTCCATGAAACGCTCGTTTTCCCTGTTGATTTCTGGCCGCTTAGCGCTTTTAATGGCGCTGTTATGCCTGCTCGGGACTACCAGCGCCTGCAGCCAGAATTCGCCCACCAAGCCCGACCATTCGATGACGGCCTACGACCGGATGCTGGGCCTGCTCTACAAGGGCACCGTACCCACCATTCAGCCCGCTGCCCTGGCTACGCTGTTGCACCAGGAGCCGGTGAAGGGGCGTGGCAATGTGCTGCTGCTCGACACCCGCACCCCCGACGAGTATAGGGTCAGCCACCTGCGCGGAGCTAAGTTCGTGGACTACGATAAGTTCCGCGAATTCGACCTGAAGGGCGTGGCCCGCAACCGACCGGTGGTGGTGTACTGCACGGTGGGAGCCCGCAGTGAGCAGGTAGGTACGTGGTTGCGCGAGCAAGGCTTCCGCGACGTGCGCAACCTCTACGGTGGTATTTTTCAGTGGATGAACGACGGCCAGGCCGTTGTGAATGCCCAGGGCCCCACCACCGACGTACACCCGTACTCCGTGCTCTGGCGGCCGTGGCTGAAAACCGGCAACCCGGTGTATAAGTAGAGGCGCAACTCAGTGAACGAGTGCAACGATCTGTCACCCGGAAGGGAGTGAAGGACTTGGTAAGAAGCGGCCCGTTGATTGGCGTCTTACCAGATTCTTTGCCTCCTTCCGGGTGACAGTGTCTTTATGCTGCACCCTCAAATGTCACATAATACTTTACTCAGTCACCACTTGGATTCTCTTATCATCTTTGCCCGTCACCCCGAACTCGGGCGCGTTAAAACCCGGCTGGCGGCCGGTATTGGGGCCGAGGCCGCGCTGGCCGTGTACCGGACGCTACTCGACCATACCCGCGCCGTGCTGGCCCCGCTGCCGGTGCAGAAAACCGTGTGGCTGGTGGGCGAGAACGGACCCGAGGCGGCCCGCGACTGGGCCGGCTTCGAGCAGCAACCCCAGCCGGCCGGCGACCTGGGCGAGAAAATGCAGGCTGCCTTCACGCACGATTTCGCGCGGCCCGCAGCGACGGCCGTCATCATCGGCACCGACTGCCCGGGCCTGACTACCGAGCACCTGCGGGAGGCATTTGCGGCGTTGCAGACCCACGATTTGGTGCTGGGGCCAGCCGTTGATGGAGGATATTACCTGCTGGGTATGCGGCGCTTGTACCCCGAGCTGTTCGCCAATAAGCCCTGGAGCACGGCCACCGTGCGGGCCGAAACGCTGGCCGATGCCGCCCGCCTGGGCCTGCGGGTGCATCTGTTGCCGGCGTTGCAGGACATAGATACCGTAGACGACCTGCGGGCTTGGCAGCAACAGCCAGCTTCAGCCCTCGGCCCTGCTTTGCCCGTAGTATAGACTTTCCGGGCCTACTGTTCCGCTTTCTTATGTTCCGTGTTGCTCCGCCACTGGCGGCGCTGGCCCTGGCGGCCGGCCTTATTTCCTGTTCCGCTCCATCCGAGGAGAAGAAGGCTGCCGCCCACGTTCCGGTGGCCACCGACAACCCACTGTTGCGCCGCGACGGCGCGTTTGGGCAGGACTGGGCCATGAACAAGCTCTGGGAAGATGGGAAAGCTGAAGTAGCGCAGTACCGGGCCGAGCGCGTGATTTACGGTCAGCCCCGGCAGTTCGAGTACACGCTCATCACGGTGAAGGAGGAGTTCAACCAGCAGTTCAACGTAAAAACCGACGACTACCAGCGCCAGGATCTGTTTCCGGTGATGAAGGTAAACCAGTTCTGCAGTATTCCGACCGATACGTACCCCTACCACTTCCTGACCTCGTTGTTCTTCCGGCGCGACCAGCCAGTGCAGCTCCACAAGCTTACTTCTTCGTCGCAGGAGTGGTGCGGCAACACGTTCAAGGCCATCAGCAACGACGACGGCTTGCAGTACGAGCAGACCTATAATTCGTACTGGGATGGCCAGGGCGTGGGCCGCCGCAAGCTCCAGCTCAATGCCTTATTTGAGGATGCGCTGCCCTACACGCTGCGGGCGTTACGCTTCGAGCAGCGGCCCGAATTCGCGGCCCGCATCTACGAGCTGCAGCAGACCAGCCGGGCATCTGCCCCCAAACTCTACGAAGCCCAGATAAAAGTGGAAGATGGCCTGACCACCGATACGCCCGAACCTGCTTGGCGGGTGCGCGTGGTGCTCACCGACCAGAAAACCAACACTTACTGGTTCGCCAAAACTTACCCCAACACGCTGCTGCGCCAAACTACCTGGGACGGCCGCAACCTCTGGCTCAAGCAAGTCCGCCGCTACGCTTATTGGCCCGGAGCTAACTAACCGGTTATTATCTGCCTATTTTACTTCGTTCCCTCTACTGCTCCGATACCACCTATGGAAACAACTTCTACTACCTCCAACAACGAGTATTCCTTTGTGCAACGAGTGTGCATTGCGGTGACTATCACACTGCTGGCCATCCTGTTGCTCTGGTTGATAGGCTCGGCCTTCGATGTACTGCTGCTGGTGCTGGCTGCCGTGCTCATTGCCCTGCCGCTCCGGGCAGGAGCTAGCTGGCTGCACCACCGTACCGGCTGGCCCAAAGGCGTAACGCTGGCGCTGTTTACGCTGGTGGTAGTGGGGCTGCTGGCGGGCATGATCTGGCTGGTGATGACGCGGGTTGGCGACCAGTTCGGACAGTTGCAGGAGCAGCTGCCCGAGGCTTTCCGCAGCTTGCAGCAGCGGCTGGCTCATACTGGCTTGGGCCAGCGCCTGGCGCAGCAAAATCTGGATTATGAAAAAATACTGAAGGGCGGCTCGGGGTGGCTGAGCCGCGTAACGGGGGTGCTTTCCTCGACGGTAAGCATGCTGGCAGATGGCTACATCATCCTGTTTCTGGCGTTGTTCCTGATGATTCAGCCCCGGCTTTATCGGTCGGGCATGCTGCTGCTCATACCCTCGGCCGGCGGCCCCGGGGCGGCCAGGTGCTGGATAAGCTCAACCAAACGCTGGTCAAGTGGCTGATGGGGCAGTTATTTTCCATGACAGTAGTCGGCATCCTTAGTAGCCTGGGGCTCTGGGTGCTAGGGGTGCCGCTGGCGGGCGCCCTCGGGCTGTTCGCGGGCCTGATTACCTTCATTCCTAACCTGGGGCCGGTGCTGGCGATGGTGCCGGCCGTGCTGCTGGCCCTGCTCCATAGTCCGCAGCAGGCCCTCTATGTGGTGCTGCTGTACCTGGGTATTCAACTGGTCGAATCCAACCTGCTCACGCCTCTGGTACAGAAAAAGCTGATTGCAATGCCGCCCGCCCTGATTCTGGTTGCCCAACTGGTACTAGGCCTGTATGCCGGCACCCTGGGATTAATACTGGCCACGCCCATCATGGCCATTATCCTGGTGCTGGTAAAGATGCTCTACATTCAGGACGTGCTCGATGATCAGTCGGTAGAAGTATAAGCGCTGCCGAGCCGGCCCCGGCGCACATCGAGGGCCAGCACTACCAGCACCACAGTATATTCCAGCCCTATCAGCCACAGGTTTTCGGTGTAGGCGGAGGTGCGGTAGGCCGAGTAGGAGAGCACCACCATGCTCGACCATACCAGCGCGTAGCGGGCCCGTGTGAAGGTGCTCAGGAGCACAAGCGGGGCCAGGTACCAGGGGTGCACGGTAGTGGCCAGCAGAAAATAGAGCGTAAGCAGCAGTAACAGCGCCTGGGGCAGCGTGGCCCAGGTGGGTCGCCGCTCGGTGGCTGCCAGGAGTAGTCCGCCCAAGGCCGTTAGCAGGGCCAGCGCCGGCCCGATGCGGGCAATCTGGTTGTAGCCCGTGAGCCACTCGCCACCCGCCCGAGCAAGGTAGTAGAAGCTGGCGTTGAACTCGAAGCTGCGGAAGTACAGGTTGAGGCTGCGCCCAATGTTCTCGACCAATTCCAAACTCAAGAATGGTGCGAACAGCGCGGCTAGCCCCGCCGCCAGGCCCAGCCCGAACCAAACTAGTTTCGGTAGGGGCAGGCGGCGCAGCAGCAGCGGCAGCACCAGCAGCGGCAGCAGTTTAGTGGCCACGGCCAGGGCCAGCGCCCCGCCGGCGGCTGCGGCCCGGCCCCGGGTCAGGAGCCAGAGCATCAGCAGCACAAAGCCGCCCACCAGCCCCTCGAAGTGCAGGTTACCGGTGAGCTCGACGAGCACCAGCGGGTTGAGCAGGTACCACAGCGCCCGCTCGGGAGGTAGCCGGAAGCGGCGTAGCACCGCCAGCAGCAGCCAGGCTGTGGCCACTTCGCCCAGCAGCAGCAGCCCTCGTAGCGCCACCACAAACCCCCATTCCAAGTCGGGCGCCAGCCACGCAGCCACCCCGAACAGGGCTTGGTCGACGGGCGGGTACACGGAGTAGTACTGGGGCGAGTTGAGGCGGGGGTAAATAGCGGGTAGCTGCCGGTTGTTCGTTATTAGTTTTTCGTTCTGGTCAGCCGGCTTGCCGGGGGGCACTACCAGTTCGTCGGGGCGGTAGCGGTAGGGGTTGAGGCCCTCGGTGGCGAGCAGCAGGCCGTCCCAGCGGAAGCGGTGATAGTCGTCGGAGAAGGCTGGCAGGGCGGGCAGCCAGAGCAGGCGCAGCAATAAAGCCGCCAGCAGCCCCTGGCGCAGCGGCAGCCCGGTTTTCAGCAGCCACACGTGCAGCCCGAACGCCAGCGCCAGCAGCCCCGCCAGCTGCCCGAACGCCGGGCGCGGCGTAGCGTAGGCCAGCAGCCCGTAGGCGGCGGCGCTAACCAGCAAAGCGACGATATGAGCAGGTTTCATTTTAGGAGCTTGGATGATGTTCCTATAAGCCCTAACACCTTACTGCGCGTGCTTGAGCGAGTAGTAGAACACCAGCCCGTAGCCGGTAGCCAGCAGCAGGTGGGTGGGCAGCAGGCCATATTCGCCCAGATAGAGGCCGGCTCCGATGCCGAAGAGGAAGTAAGCAGTCAGCAGTCCTTCGAGCCAGGTAAGGCCGCTGAGCCGCGCGCTGGTGCGGTACCGCCGGGCCTTCCAGCCGCCAGCCCCCGCCACGATGCCCAGCTTGGGCGTGCGAATAAAGGCGCTGCGCTGCCCGAGCAGCCCCAGCAGCACGGCCCGGGAATTGTGCAGGCTCAGGCCCATCGAAAAAGCCAGAAACAGCAAAAGCTGCCGGGCAAAGCCCGCTGGGGGCGGCCGCCGCACGGCTGCCTGCCGCCAGGCCGTGCGGAAGTAGAACGTGAGCGGCACCAGGGCCAGCAGGAACACCGCCGCCAGATGGAACACCGGCCGCAGTTGCTCGGCTCCCAGCGCCCGCACAAACACGAGTGGCACACTCAGCACCGCCATCAGCAGAATGGCCACGAACACCACGCTGTTGAGCAGATGAAACGTGGCGTGCAGGCGCGTGCCCAGCGGCTGGCCCGAGCGCCAGACGGCCAGCAGGTGCTTGCGGGCAGTTTCGGCTGCGCCCTTGGTCCAGCGGAACTGCTGCGACTTGAGGGCATCCATCGTGACGGGCAGCTCGGCGGGGGCGGCCACCTGGGGCAGGTAATGGAAGTGCCAGCACCGCAGCTGGGCGCGGTAGCTTAAATCGAGGTCTTCGGTGAGCGTGTCGGCGTGCCAGCCGCCGGCGTCCTCGATGCAGGCGCGCCGCCAGATGCCGCCCGTGCCGTTGAAGTTCAGGAAGTGGCCGCCGCGCTGCCGGCCTACCTGCTCCACAAAAAAGTGCGCGTTCAGCCCGAACGCCTGCAACTCGGTGAGCAGTGAATATTCCTCGTTGAGGTGGCCCCAGCGGGTCTGCACCACGCCGATACGGTCGGTGTTGGGTGCGGAGCCCAAAAAATGCGGTACCGTTTGGCGCAGAAAGTCGCGCTCGGGCAGGAAATCGGCGTCGAAAATGGCAATCAACTCGCCTTCGGTGCGGGTGAGGCCATAGGCCAAAGCCCCGGCCTTGAAACCGGTGCGCTCGGGCCGCCGCTCGTGGGTGATATGCACGCCCCGGGCCGCGTGGTAGGCCACCCGGGCCGCTGCCAACGCCACAGTGTCGTCGGTCGAGTCGTCGAGTACCTGTACGTGGAGGCGGCCGGCGGGGTAGTCGAGGGCCGCGCAGGTGTCAATCAGGCGCTCCACCACGTACTGCTCGTTGTAGAGGGGCAGCTGTACCGTCAGGCGGGGCCAGGTGGTGGGGGCAGGCGGGGTGGGCGGGGGCGGGGTGGCGTAGGCTCGTCGGGCCAGCCGCGCCAGGTGCCACTGCGTGAGGCTAAACCCCAGCAGTAACAGCAGGCACAGGCCGTAAATGGCCATCAACAGAACTTGCAGAACGAGCATTGGGGAAATGGGGGAGCTAGGGGCCGAGCAGGGGCTGGAGGAGACGGATGTTAAACGAATGTCATGCTCAGCATAACAGTTGTTTTTCTGCTTTCTTCCATCCGCTCATAAATACCGAAAAATCGTCCAGAGGATTTTGTAGCCCGCGCCCAACGTGCCTTTTACCGTGCCCGATACCTTGCTGACGCCGATGCGGCGGCGGTAGCGGACGGGCACTTCAACGGAGCGCAGCTTGAGCTTGGCGGCCTTGAGCTGCATTTCCACCGTCCAGCCGTAGGTGGTGTCGCGCATACCGATACGTTGCAGGGCCTCGCGCCGGATTGCCCGGAACGGCCCAAGGTCGGTGAACCGGGCCCCGTAGAACCAGCGCAGCAACGTGGTGGCCAGCCAGTTGCCATAGATTTGCTGGGGCAGCATCGAGCCTGCTTCCCGCTCGCCCAGCGCCCGTGACCCAATCACCAGATCGGCCTCACCGCGCACGATGGGCTGCACCAGGGCCGTCATGTCGGCGGGGTAGTCGGAGTAGTCACCGTCGAGAAACACGATAATATCGGCTTGCTCGGCGGCGGGGCGGGCGAAGCAGTGGGCCATGCCGGCCAGGCAGGCGTGGCCATAACCGGGGCGGGGCTCGCGCAGCACGGTGGCCCCGGCCGCTGCCGCTACGGCTCCGGTCTGGTCGCTGGAGTTGTTATCGACCACGATGACCTCCCGTACCAACTCCGCCGGAATTTCAGCCAAGACACTGGCAATGGACCGTTCTTCGTTGAAGGCAGGAATAATAATGTCGATGACCATGCGGGCAGAAAAGCGGGGGGCAGATGGAAAGATGACCGAAAGCAGCTGGCCGAATGATGGACCCGGCCGGTTGCTCGCGGTCTGCTTGCCATCAAAAAGAAGATGCAAAGATGCACTGTTGAGTCGGTTTAAGTCCTCACGGAAGTATGTCGGACCGGCTTTTCGGGTGGCCCGGCTGGTTTTGGCTACTTTTGCGGCGGTCCGCTGTTGGGCCGAACCCGCGCGGTCCGCCGCGCCCTCCTGCCGGCTCCGCGCCGTTTTGCTATGCTCCAGATTGGCGACCAGGCCCCCGATTTCACCCTCAACACGACCACCGGCGAGGCCTTTCGGCTAAGCGACTTGCGCGGCCAGCGCAACGTGGTGCTCTACTTCTACCCCAAAGACGACACGCCAGGCTGCACGGCCGAAGCCTGCTCGTTCCGCGACCAGTACCAGGATTTCCAGGACCTCGGGGCCGAAGTGGTCGGCGTGAGCTCCGACTCGGAAGCCTCGCACCAAAAATTCACCCAGAAGCACCGCCTGCCCTTCCCATTGCTGGCCGATTCCGGTGGCCAGGTACGCAAGCTATATGAGGTGCCCCGCGCCTTACTGGGCCTGCTGCCCGGCCGCGTCACGTTCGTAATTGATAAGCAGGGCATCATCCAGTACGTGTTCAACTCGATGAGCCGCGCCACCGACCACGTAAGTACCACCAAGGACGTACTGGCCAAGCTGGCGGAAGGATAGTTGATAAGTACAAAAAGAACGTCATCCTTTGACTGCGGCTCCGCCACATGCTCAGAATGAGGTTTGTATTTCATTCACCGAGTCACCCATTCACCACATGTCGGGCATCTTTCAGGAAATATTCGAGCGGGCGCGGCAGGAGAAGCGGCTGCTGGGCGTCCGTACCAGCCAGGGCGACCCGACCCGGTTTGCGGTAGGCTACGTGTTGAGCTTCTCCGACGAAGTGGTGGTGCTACGCATCATCAACCGCGATGGAATGTCGACCGCCATCCAGTCGTTCAATATGGCCGATGTGTTTCAGGTCGATTACGACGACCAGTACATCCGTCACGTCGAATTCAAGGCCGACAACCTCGACAAGGTGTACGCCGGCCTCAAATCGCCCGCTTTTCTGGAGCAGGAGTACCTGACGGTGCCGCTGCTGCTGGAGCGGGCCCACGAGCAGAACCAGCTCGTAAACGTATTCACCCAAATCGGGATGGACTACTCGGGCTACGTGCGCCGCCTCGCGGCCGAGCAGGTGCTTATGGAGTGCTACACCGAGTACGGCGCCCCCGATGGGCTGGTAGTGTTCCGCATCGAAGACGTGCGCAACTTCATCTGGAGCAACGAGGATACCCGGGTGCTGGAACTGCGCCTGAGCCGGCAGCGGGGCGGGAGCGAGGGGTAAGCTTTGGCTTATTATGCTTAGCCTACTTTCAGGGGCTGTTAAGCCACTATTTGCCCGAATTCAATAAAACATCGGCAATAGCAATTTCTGGTAGGGGAACTGCACCAGGAGGTTGCGTTTGAGCCGCCACATTATACCACTCATAAAATGTCCTCCAAGGCGTTTGCTGCGCCTCCTCGATCAGACGATAGTGGAATGTGAGCATACTGCCCGTTTTGTAAGAAATTGTGTCGGGGAGGTTGAAAACTTTCGCCTGCTGGTAAGAATGACCCGCCCATCCAGGTAAAGACAAGGGGGCAATATCAATAACCCAGCGAATGCGTGGATTCGTAGATTTGGCGTCTACTGTGGTTTCAGTTCGGACTATCCTGCCTACAATAAGTGGCTCATTAGGAGAAATATCGTCCTTTGTTGCACAACTATTGCTCATTGCCAACACACTAATGCCTGCGAGTGCGAAAAGCTGAATTGTTTTCATAACGGGGAATTATGGCTATAAAGCGAGGAATAACTGACCGGAACGTACTGCTTACATAAGAGCTTCGCAACAGCGTTTTGGTTGCAAGTGTCCCATGTAAAGAGAGTTATATTCATAGGACTTACGCAAAACGAAGCGTGGGCTGGGCTAGTTCGCGGCGCAAATAGTCGTCGAGTAAGCCTTGCTTGAGTTGATATACTGTTTGGCCTGTTTG
>NZ_NIRR01000012.1 GCF_002204745.1 Hymenobacter amundsenii | reverse complement strand
AGCAAATTTTCTTTACCAATTGGGCCAGCCTGGGCCGCATCGCTGTGGTTGGGGTAATGGTTTATGTGGGCCTGATTCTGCTGCTGCGGACTTCGGGCAAGCGTACGCTCTCGAAGATGAATGCCTTCGACCTCATTGTGACGGTAGCCTTGGGCTCGATGCTGGCGTCTACGCTGCTCAACAAAAGCGTGGCGCTGGCCGATGGACTACTGGGTATGGGCATGCTTATTGGCTTGCAATACGTTATCACCTGGCTGTCGGTGCGCTATTCGGCCGTTGATAAGCTGGTGAAGGCGGAACCCACGCTGCTCGTGTACCAGGGCCAGTTTCTGCACGCCAAGATGAAGGCTGAGCGCGTGACGGAAGGCGAAATCCTGACCAGTCTGCGCGAGCGGGGCATTGCCTCCCTGGCCGAGGCTGCCGCCGTAGTACTCGAAAACGACGGTACCCTCAACGCCCTCCAGCACGAATCTGCCGACGCCCCGCATTCGGCGCTGAAAAACGTGCCTAAGCCGTAACGGAACGAAGCGCCGCTCCGGCTTCCACAAAGGCTGTCCAACGCCTGTTATCCCCTCATTTCCTCCATGAATAAAATTAAAAGCTGGTGGCTTAACATCAACGCGAGCCTGTGGTTCGTGCCGACCCTGATGGTCATCTCGTCGATGGTGCTGGCCTACGGGCTGGTGCTGATCGATAACAGCACCAGCAACAAATGGACGTCCAACTATCCGCTGCTGTTCGGAGCCGGGTCTAGCGGGGCCCGGGGTATGCTTTCGTCGATTTCCGGCTCGGCCATTACGGTAGCGGCCCTCATTTTCTCGCTCACGCTCTCCACGCTGGCTACCGTGTCGGGGCAGTACACCTCGCGCATCCTGCGCAACTTCATGCGCGACCGGCCCAACCAAGTGGTGATGGGCTTTTTCGTAAGCATTTTCGTGTATTGCCTTATTGTACTGCGCACTATCCGCGACAGCAGTGACCATGACGTGGGGTTTGTGCCGCCGCTGGCCGTGTCGTTTGCCCTGCTGATGGCCTTAGTCAGTATCGGGATGCTGATTTTCTTCATCCACCACATAGCTACGTCTATTCAGGCGGCCAATATTATTGCTGAAGCGGCCGACGAAACCATTAGCAGCATGACCAAAATCTTCCCCAAGCAGGTAGGCCAGGAGGCCGATCAGGAAGAGGAGGAAACGCTACGCACCACCGACCTGAACTGGCATCTGGTGCTAGCCGCCGCCACCGGCTACATGCAGGGGGTAGCTAGTCAGGAGTTGCTGGACTTTGCCACCGAAAACGACGCTGTGTTACGACTCGAACACCGCCTCGGCGACTTCGTAACCCTCGACACGCCTTTGGTGGCAGTAGCCTATTACGCTGCCGACCGCCTGCCCACCGACAAGGAGCAGGAGCAGCTGAATGACTATTTCACCGTCGACAACCAACGCAGCATCGACCAGCAGGACGTGGCTTTCGGCTTCCGCCAGATTGTTGATATTGCCCTCAAAGCGCTGTCGCCGGGCATCAACGACACCACCACGGCCGTTATCTGCGTCGACAGGTTGGGAGCCATGCTGGCCTACCTGGCCAGCCGCGAGTTGCACCAGCCCCTGCGCGCCGCCGACGGCCAGGTACGCCTGATTGCCCACACCCGCAACTTCGAAGATTTCGTGAAGCTAGCCTTCGACCAGATCCGCAGCAGCGGCGACGACAACGTGGCCATATTGCTACGCCAGCTCAAAGCCCTCGAAACGATTGGCCGCCGCACGGGCTCCTACAAACGCCGCCAGGCCCTGCGCCGTCAGTGCGACCTGATCGAGCGCGCCACGGAAACCACGCTTACCCGCGCATATGAGCAGAATCAGGTCCGCCACCGGCTGGGGCTGGTGCGGGCTTATCTGGCCAAGGCCCTGCTGCCAGCCGTACCGCAGGTACCCTAAAGCAAGAAGCCGCTTCGCCAATGGCGAAACGGCTTCTTTTATAAAACTGGCAGGTAGTAGTCAGGCCAACGATACCCAAATAGGGTACGCAGGATGCTGCAGGTGGGCTGAATGGGCCAAACTAACGGCCGCTAGCGCTTACGACGAGAACGAGGAGCCGCAGCCGCAGGTGCTTTTAGCCTGGGGGTTGTTGAAGACGAAGCCGCGGGCGTTGAGGCCATCCTGGAAGTCGACTTCCATGCCCAGCACGTACATGGCGTGCTTTTTATCCATGATAAGCAGCACCCCATCGAGGTCGAAGGTTTCGTCCTGCTCCTTGGGCTTGTCGAAACCGAGCAGGTAGCTCATGCCCGAACAGCCACCACCCTGCACACCTACGCGCAGGCCGTATTCGCCGGGCACATTCTTCTCAGTCAGAATATTGCGAACCTCCACTAAAGCGCGGGAGGTAAGGCTAATGGGAGCAATTTTGGTGGAAACGGCCGTTGCCATAGTGCGTTCGATTTTAGGAGTGTAAGGCGACAAAGGTACGAAGCCAGTAGCAGTCGGGGCTTATTCTTCGCAAAGGCCCCGCTACACTACGTCGCCACGATGCGTCGTTTGGTCGTACAACAACGGCTTGGGCCCCGCAGTTCACGCCTTATCTTTGCCTGCCCGCCGGTTGCGGCCACATTTCGTTGCGGGGCCGGCTATCCCCCTCACTTTACCTGTTGCATGGATTCCACTGCCTATATTTTCGACCTGCTCAAAATCATTCTGCCGGCCCTCGTTGTGGCCGGGGCCATTTATTTTCTGTTCCAGCGGTTTCTGGAGCAGGAGCAACAGCGCCGCCTGATCGAGATGCGCCTGGAAGCCAGCAAAACCACGTTGCCGCTCCGTCTGCAGGCCCTGGAGCGCGTAACGCTGCTATTAGAGCGCCTGAGCCCACCGAATCTGCTGGTGCGCGTGAGTAGTGCCGGCCTCTCGGCCCCCGACTACCACCGCCAGCTGCTCCAGGAAATCCGGGCCGAGGTGGAGCACAACCTCAGCCAGCAGCTCTACATGCAGCCCGAAACCTGGGCTGCCGTTAAGCAGGCGCAGGAAAGCGTGAGCGGCCTCATTAACTCCCAGTTTCGCGGGATGCCCAACCCAACGGAGGCCCGGGGCCCCGAGCTGGCCCGCCGCATCCTCGAAAGCCTTATGAGCGATGAGCAAACCGACCCTACCGCCGCCGCTATCCTGGCCGTGAAGCGTGAGGCCGTGGCTATGTTTTAAGTTGAAGGACTAAAAAAAGGCTGTCATCCCGCGTTTCGCGCAGGATGACAGCCTTTTTTTGTCTATCCCAACCCTTACGTACCTATGCCTTAGCTCCTACAATTCCGCTCATCACCGAATCAACAGCGCGTTGGTAACATGCTTCGTACAGGGGCACGATGTTTTCCAGTGCGAAGGTTTCAGCATGGGCGCGGGCGGCGGCTTTGAAGCGGGGTAAGTTTTCGTCTTTGAGCACGTAGAGGGCGTTTTTCACCATGTCGGCCACGTCGCCTACTTCGCTCACCATGCCCGTGATATTGTGCTCGTTGAGCTCGGGGATGCCACCCGCGTTGGTGCTGACGACTGGCACTTCGCAGGCCATGGCTTCCAAGGCAGCGAGGCCGAAGCTTTCCTTCTCGGAAGGCATCAGGAACAGGTCGGCGATGCTGAGCACTTCTTCCACGGCTTCGAGCTTGCCCAGAAACCGGATGTCCTGGCAGAGGCCGATGTCGCGGCAGAGTTTCTCGATGCGGGGGCGGTCGGGGCCGTCGCCAACCAGCAGCAGCTTAGCCGGAATCTGCTTGCGGACCCCGGCAAAAATGTTCACCACGTCGTCGACCCGCTTCACCGAGCGGAAGTTACTGGTATGCACCAGCAGCTTTTCGCCCTCGGGGGCAATGGCCGACTTGAAGTGGCCTTTCTCCTGCTTCTGGAAGCGCTCTAGGTTGATGAAGTTCGGAATTACCTCGATTTCCTTCTCGATTGCGAAGTATTCGTAGGTTTCGCGCCGCAAATCGGCCGATACGGCCGTTACCCCGTCGCTCTGGTTGATGCTGAAGGTCACGACGGGCTCGTAGCTGGCATCCTTGCCCACCAGCGTAATGTCGGTGCCGTGGAGCGTGGTAACCACCGGGATGCGGATGCCGCGGGTGAGCAGGATCTGCTTGGCCATGAAGGCAGCCGAGGCGTGCGGAATGGCATAATGCACGTGCAGCACGTCAAGCTTCTCGTTCTGAGCAATGTCGACCATCTTACTGGCCAGCGCCAGCTCATAGGGCGGAAACTGGAACAGCGGATAGGGGGGGATATAAACCTCGTGGTAGAACAGGTTTTCGTTGAAGAAATCCAGGCGCACCGGTTGGCTGTAGGTGATAAAGTGCACCCGGTGCCCGCGTTGGGCCAGCGCCTTGCCAAGCTCGGTGGCCACGACGCCGGAGCCGCCAAAGGTGGGATAACAGACAATGCCGATGTTCATGGGAGCGGGGGAGAAGGGAGGTCAGGCGCGGGCCCGGCACTCGATGAATGGCCCACTACGGGCCGGAGAGCAGAAAGAACAGTTTACCGATTACGAAACAGGCGGAAGGTTGCCGGACCGAAGGACTAAAAAAACCGGCGGCGAGTTGCTCCTTCAGGAGCGCCTCGCCGCCGGTTGCGGAATCAAAGGAACAGAAAAGCTACACAACAGCTCATGTTTTCTGCAGGGCCTTGTAAATCACATCGTGGATGCGGGTGCGGATGTTGTACTGCACCAGCTTTTTGTTGCCAGCGTCGGGGTACACCCGGTTGGAAAGAAAGATGTAGAGGATTTTGTTTTCCGGGTCCATCCACACGCAGGTGCCTGTGAAGCCGGTATGGCCGAAGGTGCTGGCGGGTGAGAGGTTGCTGGTGGGGCCCTCGGGCTTGCTTGGGTCGCCCCGGTCCCAGCCCAGGCCGCGGCGGCTGCCGGCGTCGGTGCTACGGGCAAACTCAGCTACCACCGGCGTCTGGAAGAAGCGCTGGCCCCCGTAGCGGCCGTTCTGCAGGTTCATTTGCATGAGCACGGCCAGGTCGTTGGCGTTGGCAAACAAACCGGCATGCCCGCCCACGCCGCCCACAAGCGCCGCGGTCTGGTCGTGCACGCTGCCTTGCAGTAGGGTATGGCGGTAGTAGGTATCGTTTTCGGTGGGCGCGATGCACGACTTCGGGAACTTGTTGAGCGGGTTGTAGGTCATCGAGCCCAGGCCCAATGGTGCGTAGAACTGCTTGGCCAGAAACTGCTCTATCGGTTGGTTAAGCAGCTTTTCGGCCAGGCGCTTCATCACAATAAAGCTCAGGTCAGAGT
This sequence comes from Hymenobacter amundsenii, assembly GCF_002204745.1. GTDB lineage: Bacteria > Bacteroidota > Bacteroidia > Cytophagales > Hymenobacteraceae > Hymenobacter > Hymenobacter amundsenii. Next base: position 98,349 of record NZ_NIRR01000012.1, on the reverse strand, counting down.
ACTCTACCGGGTACTGGCCCCGTACCTTGGGCAGTAGCGCCGATTCCTGCACCCACGTCCACACCGAGTTTTCGGAGGAGTTGATGCTGAACAGGTTGGGCGTTACCTCGCGCGAAAATTCCGGTGATTCGGTGCTGGCGTAGAACTCGGGCTTGGGGCCGGCGCTGGTTACGGTCCGCTCCCAGGTTGGGATGCCGGGTTTGAGGCCGGCGTGGTGCATGAGCACGTCGCGCACGGTCATGTCTTTTTTGTTGGTCGTCTTGAGCTCTGGCAAGTAGGCCGATACTTTGTCGTCGAGGTTGATTTTACCCTCATCCTTGAGCCACATAATGGCCTGAAGCGTTCCGGCCACCTTCGTTACCGAGGCCAGATCATAAAGCGTGCTCTTATTAACTGGTTGACCCTTGTCGTAGGTGTAGTAGCCGTAGCTTTTATCGAACACCACCATCCCATCCTTGGCTACCAGCACCTGGCAGCCGGGGGCGGCAGCGTACGCCACGGCTTCCAGGGCCACGTTGTCGATCTGGGTCATGATGCGCGAGTCGAGGCCTACGGCTTCGGGCGTACCGTAACGGAGACGGTGGAAATCGGGCGTGGGCAGGCCCAGGCCGGCCTTCAGGTTTTCCGATACCGTAACCGGCAGGCGGCCTTTGGCTGGCAGTGCCCCGAAAAGCACCTGAGGCACCACGAGCTGGGAGGCGTAGTTATCTTCGTAACCACAAACCAGGTTGCGGTTGCCTTCCAGAAACTTCAGCGCATAGGCGTTACCGAAGGCCACTACCACCGTTTTAATCCGGCGGTTGGCTTGCAATTCTTTTAAGAATTTGAGGGCTCCGTCGCCGAGACCATAGTTGTGGACCGGCGTGTTGTTCATGCCGTGCAGGCTTACCACCACCACGTTGTAGGGGGCAAGTTGGCGGCCGAGGCGGCTGAACGTGGAATCGGGAGCGTAGCGGTTGGGCACGGCGTACACCGGCCCGTTCTGGTACTTGCCCATGATGTCGCGGTAGGGCTCAGCCTCAGAACCGATGGTAATGGCGGCGATGCGCAGCGTGTCGAGGCGCTGGAAGGGCAGGATATCGTCCTCGTTCTTGACTACCGTCACGGCGTGCTCATAAATCTGCTGCTGCACCAGGCGGCTCAGGGGCCGGTTCAGGTTCTGCATCAGGTTGGGCACATCTACGGGGCGGTAGTGGTTGAGGCCGGCCCAGTACTTGCCGCGCAGGATTTTGCGCACCCGCTGGTCGATGTCGTCCTGGTCGAGCTTGCCGTTGGCCAGTGCCTCCTTTATCTTTTGGATGGCCATCGGCACATCTTCCGAAAACAGCAGCACGTCGTTGCCGGCGGCCAGGGCCAGGGCGTCGAGCTCACCGGCCTTAAACAAGTTCGACACGCTCTTCATATTGAGCGCATCGGTAAACACAAGGCCCCGAAAGCCCATTTTCTCCTTGAGCAGCCCGGTAACGAGCGTAGGCGAAACAGTGGCCGACATGGTGTTTACGGTGTCGAGCAGCGGCACGTAGAGGTGGCCCACCATCACGCCCATCACGCCCTCGGCAATGGCCCGGCGGAAGGGGTAGAGGTCGATGTTGGTGAGCCGGGTCAGGTCGGAGTTGATAACCGGCAGGGCCACGTGCGAGTCCACATCGGTGTCGCCGTGGCCGGGGAAGTGCTTGACGACAGCCATAATGCCGTGGTCCTGGAGGCCCTGGATGTAACGAATGCCACGGGCGGCTACCTGCTCCTTGTCTTCGCCGAACGAGCGGTTGCCGATAACCGGGTTGCTGGGGTTGGAGTTGACGTCGATGTCGGGCGAAAAGCTTACGTGTACGCCCAGCGTTTTGAGGTTGAGCGCGATTTCGCGGCCCATCTGGTACACGTAGTCGTCGTCGTCCATGGCGCCTAGGGTCATGCCCTTGGCGAAGTGCATGCTCGAATCGAGGCGCATATCGAGGCCCCATTCGGCGTCGATGGCCACCAGTAACGGCACCTTCGACTCGGCCTGGTAGCGGTTGGTGAGGTTGGCCTGCCGACGCGGGCCGCCCTGCAAAAACATCAGCCCCCCGATGCCATAATTCTTGACCAGAAAATCGATGTACTGAACGTGCTTGCGGTCTTTGTTGGAGTAGGCGGCCACCATAAACAGCTGGCCCAGGCGCTGGTCGGGGCTGAGCGAGGTGAACACGCTGTCGACCCAGCCCTGCTCGGCCGGCGTCATGGGCTTGCCCATGTCGGTGCGGGGCACGGCCGAGGAAATAAGCAGGCCAGTCAGGGCCAGGACTAGCAGAAAAAGACCAATCCTAAATTCTTTGAGCATCAGGCCCGGTGGTTCTTGCAGAGGAGGTGATAATGAAGGGCGAGCCGAAAAACGCTATTTTTGCCCTTCCAAAAAAGGTGCCGGGCCGGTTTATAGTTGACGTCGACGGCCACAACGGACCTTCACGACTCAACCTTTCGCCTTCCCAACGCCGGAGTCGGCCGAAATTGTATTTCGGCCAGCGTACCCAAAAGTCGGTCGCAAACTTACGGAGAAATTCCCGACGCCGGTTGTTATCAGGCCGATAGCACCGGAAATTTTGGTGGTTCGGCCAACGTATTTTGTTGATTTTACCGCCGAGTCTGGGTTGACTTGGTACTGGTTGAAAATGGAATAGAAGTGGAAAAGTCCATTGTACTAAGCGGAGGCGGAGCTAGCACCAACCCAACGCCACTGCCCTATAAACCCATCGGCTGGCTGGCACGGCAACGGGGCAACCCAGGTGCTTTATTGCTGCTCCGCACGATGGCCTTTTCGTAACGTATAGACAGATTACCTCAAAGAATGGCTGATATCATCCAACTGCTACCCGAGTACCTGGCCAACCAGATTGCCGCCGGCGAAGTGGTGCAGCGCCCGGCTTCGGCCGTAAAGGAGCTGCTCGAAAATGCCGTCGATGCCGGCGCCACGCAGGTGCAGCTCATCGTGAAGGAGGCCGGCAAGCAGCTCGTGCAGGTAGTGGACGACGGGGCTGGCATGAGCCCCACCGATGCCCGCATGAGCTTGGAGCGCCACGCCACGAGTAAAATCCGCACGACCGAGGACCTGTTCCGCATCCGTACGCTGGGTTTCCGGGGCGAGGCGCTGGCTTCTATTGCGGCCGTAGCCCAGGTGGAACTGCGCACCAAAACCCGCGACCAGGACACCGGCACGCTGCTGCTGGTGGAGGGCTCGCAGATTACCAGCCAGCAGCCCGTAGCCTGCCCCGATGGCACGAGCATCAGCATGAAAAACCTGTTTTTCAATGTGCCGGCGCGCCGCAACTTCCTCAAGAGCAATGCGGTAGAAATGCGCCATATTCTCGACGAGTTTCAGCACGTGGCGCTGGCGAATCCGCAGATTTCGTTTTCGCTGTTTCAAAACGACCTGGAGGTGTTCAACCTGCCGGCCGGTAAGCTCGGGCAGCGCATTGTGGCGTTGCTCGGCAACGGCTATAAGGAGCAGTTGGCCCAAGTAGAGGAGGAAACACCGTTTCTGACCGTGCGCGGCTTCATTGGCAAGCCCGAGTCGGCCAAGAAAAGCCGGGGCGACCAGTTTTTCTTCGTCAACAACCGCTTTATCCGCTCGGCCTACCTCAACCACGCCGTGCTGACGGCCTACGAGGGCCTGCTGCCCAAAGACACCCACCCGTTCTACGTGCTGTTTCTGGAGCTCGACCCCAAGAGCATCGACATCAACGTGCACCCTACCAAAACCGAAATCAAGTTCGAGGATGAGAAGACGGTGTACGCCATTGTGCGCTCGGCCGTGAAGCAGAGCCTGGGGCTGCACAACATGGCACCCTCGCTCGATTTTGCGGGCGATGTGAACTTCGGGGCCATTCAGCCCCTGGGCATGGGGGGCAACGAGCGCCCGCGCTCCGATAGCGCGGGCCGGCCCGATGCGCTGGCTGCCGCGGCCAATGCCGCCAATAACCTCGTGAATCCGCGGCCCAACCGGGGCGGCAGCGCGTTTGAGCGGCCCCTTACGCCCCGGCCCACAGAGGAGGCCAAGCAGGAACTGGAAGCTTTTTACCGCAGCCTGAGCCGGGTGAGCCTGCCCGACGTGGAGCACGAGGCCACCGCCGCCGGCGTGAGCGTACCCAAAGTGCCAATTCTGGAAGCCTTGCCGGCCAACGTGGACCCCGAAACGGGAGAGATGCTCCTGGCCAACGTTGTTGCGCCTGCCTCTACCGCCTCGGCTGAATTGTTGGCAGACCCGATGGACGAAGTGCCGGAGGCAGCCGCGCCGCTAGTGCTGCCTGGCACGGCGGCCACGGCCTCGCCCGAGCTGCCGCTACGCGAGTCGAGCACCGGGCCGGGCAACAAGGTGTTGCAGCTGCACCAGCAGTTTCTGCTGGTGCCCGTGAAGTCGGGCATGATGCTGATTGATCAGGTAGCGGCTCGGGAGCGGATTCTCTACGAACAGTATACCCAGGCCCTGGAGCGCGACGTGAGTGCCTCCCAGACGCTGCTGTTTCCGCGTACCATCACCTTCACGCCCCAGGATTTTGCCATTCTGCGCGAAGTGGAAGAGGCGTTGCGAGCCCTGGGCTTCCGGTTCACCGATTTCGGCCGCCACACCATTGCCGTGGAGGGCATCCCGGCCGATGTGCCCGCCCGCGACGAGAAGGAGCTGTTGGAAGGTCTCATCGAGCAGTTCCGCAACGGCGGCCCCGTAAAGCTCGACCGCCGCGAGCAGATGGCCCGGGCCCTGGCCCGCCGGGTGGCCACCAGCGCCGCCGGGGCCCGCCTCTCGGAGCGCGAAATGACAACCATCGTCGATAAGCTTTTCGCCTGTTCCGTGCCTAACTACACGCCCGACGGCCGCCGTACCATTGTAATGCTGGAACTGGGCCAGTTGCGGGAGCTATTTGGGTAGTAGCGCTGTCCTTCGGCGCGCGCTACTTTTCTACTACCTCCCGCCCAAACATCTTTTAACCTGCCGGGCGGTTGTTCGTTTCGTAGTATCATCTTTGAGGGGGCGAAGCAGCGCTTCGCCCCGTATGCTGTTCTTGTTTCTATGTTTCAACTGACCCCGACGGTCCGCAACCTGCTCATCGCCAACGTGGTGATTTTCCTGCTGGCCACCAACCTACCCAACAACCTCAGCTTTCTGGCGCTGTATCCCATTGCCTCGGCCTATTTTCAGCCCTGGCAGTACCTGAGTTACATGTTCATGCACGCCGGTATCGGGCACATCTTCTCCAACATGTTTGGCCTGATTGCCTTCGGCCCGTTGCTGGAGCAGCGCTGGGGTGGGCAGCGCTTCCTCACCTTCTGGCTGATCTGCGGTCTCGGCGCGGGCATCCTCTACTCGGGCCTGCGCTACTACGAAATCAAGAACATGCGCCAGGATATCGAAGTGTTCCGCCAGGACCCGTCCGATATCAACCTGCAGGATTTCGTGGACAACAATGCCAAGCCCTACGCCCCGGCCTTCGAGCCCATCGTGCGCCAGCTCCACGCCACGCCCGCCGACCAGAGCCTGATTCAGGGGGTGCTTACCTCGATGGAAGAAGTGTACATGGGCAGTCTCAACGGGCCAATGTTGGGCGCGTCGGGGGCGTTGTTCGGGCTGCTGTTCGCTTTTGCGTACCTGTTCCCGAACACCACGCTCATGATTTTCCCGCTGCCCATTCCCATCAAGGCCAAATACTTTGTGCCGCTTTACGGGCTCTACGAGCTGTACGGTGGTATTCATCAGGCCCCCGGCGACAACGTGGCTCACTTTGCGCACTTGGCCGGGCTGGCCGTGGGTTTCGTACTGGTTATGCTCTGGGAACGGAACCGAACCCAGTTTTATTAATTCGTTGTCTGCTTCCTGCCGCTTGGCTTCCGTCGGCCAGGTTAGTTTGTTTTGATGAGCCAGTCGAACTACGGAAACCCCGCAACGGAAAGCGAGTAACCAAAAACGAATCAGCCCCCATGAGTGTTTTCCATGATATTCGCACGGCCTTCAGCCGCCGCGACAATGCCCTCAACCAGCTGCTGTTAATCAACGTGCTGGTGTTCGTGTTTCTGGTGCTCACCGAAGCTATAATGAAGCTCACGGGCACCTACGGACAGTATTATCCCAACGTCATCCGGCAGTTCGTGCTACCCTCCGATCTGCCGTCGCTGCTGCGCCACCCCTGGACTATCCTGACCTACGCCTTCACCCACGAAGGCTTCCTACATATTCTGTTCAACCTGCTGAACCTGTACTTTTTCGGGGCTTTGGTCCGGGAGTACCTCGGCGACCGGCGGCTGGTGAGCGTGTACGTGCTGGGCGCATTGGCGGGGGCAGTCGCGTTCCTGCTGGCTTTCAACCTGATTCCGGCCCTGCGACCCAGCTTAGGCATCCCGCTGATTGGGGCGTCGGCGGGCGTTACAGCCGTTATTATGGCCGCCGCCACGCTTATGCCCGAGTACCAGTTCAGCCTGATTCTACTGGGTCCGGTGCGCATCAAATACATTGCCGCCGTGGTTATTCTGCTTTCCGTACTGGCCATCAACCAGGGCAACCCTGGGGGCGGACTGGCTCATATTGGCGGGGCCTTGCTGGGCTTTGTATTCATTCGCCAGCTCCAGGCGGGCCGCGACCTGGGCCGCCCCGTGCAAGCGGTCGGCGACTGGGTGGGTCGGCTATTCTCGGGCCGCCCCAACCTGCGCGTTACGCACCGGGGTGCTTCCTCTACAGCCTCTGCTGCGGCCCCAACCGCTACGGCCAGCCGCAAAAGCACCCCCGCCAAGCCTGGCGAAGACGAAATCGACCTTATCCTCGACAAGATTTCCCACTCCGGCTACGAAAGCCTCTCCAAGGAAGAAAAGCAGAAGCTGTTCAAAGCCAGCCAGCAATAAATCACACATGTTACAGATGGTGCAGATAACACTGATTCGTTCTGGAAGCTACTTTGTATTGATTGGTTGTGCTGTTATTGATTTTCGGGCTGATGCAAGCACAAGAGTTTGCAAGTAGCTATATGGCCCACACTGGAAAAGCCAAACGCGCCCTGCACAATGCAGGGCGGCCGTTTGGCTTTTTGGAGTTCTAGAATGAAACTGAACAGCTAAAGGCTGTCACCTAATCACGCCACAAAAAACTAGGCGTTGGCCTGGTTCATCTTGTCGAGGGCGTCCATTACTTCCTGCACGTGGCCGCGCGAAGTTTCGAGCAGGGCCTTCTCGTCGTCGTTGAGTTGCAACTCAATTACTTTCTCGATGCCGTTTTTGCCCAGGATAACGGGTGCGCCGAGGTAAACGCCGTCCATGCCGTACTCGCCTTCCAGCTTTACGCACACGGGGAACACGCGGCGCTGGTCGCGCACGATGGCCTCCACCATTTGCGCGGCGGCCGCGCCGGGCGCGTACCAGGCCGACGTGCCCATCAGTTTCACCAGCTCACCGCCGCCTACGGCCGTGCGATGCACGATGGCGTCCAACTCCTCTTTACCGATGAGTTCGGTTACGGGAATACCGCCTACAGTCGTGTAACGGGGCAAGGGCACCATGGTGTCGCCGTGGCCACCCATCAGGACTGCCTGAATGTCTTTAGGGCTTACGTTGAGGGCCTCGGCCAGGAAGGCACGGTAGCGGGCCGTGTCGAGGATGCCGGCCATGCCGAACACCTTGGTGCGGGATAGACCAGAGGTGAGGTGGGCCTGGTAAGTCATGACGTCGAGCGGGTTGCTGACGATGATGATGATGGCGTTGGGGGAGTATTTTACCACCTGCTCGGTCACCGATTTCACGATGCCGGCGTTGGTCGAAATCAGGTCGTCGCGGCTCATGCCGGGCTTGCGGGGTAGGCCCGAGGTGATTACCACCACGTCCGAATCGGCGGTGCGGCTGTAGTCGCCGGTTACGCCTACGGTGCGGGAATCGTAACCAATAACGGGGGCTTTCTGCCAGATATCGAGGGCTTTGCCTTCAGCGAAGCCTTCTTTGATGTCAACCAGTACAATCTCGTTGGCAATTTCGCGGGTGGCCAGTACATCGGCGCAGGTCGCGCCTACATTGCCGGCTCCAACTACGGTAACTTTCATTGAGTGGTGGAATTTGGGTGTGAATTATTGGGATGCGTAAAGCTACGGCTTAGAGTTTAGAAGTGAGGCAGCAGAGGGGAGAAGTTGAAATAGGACCTCAATTTGAGCGACGCGTCTCTAAAAGAAGCACGTCATTCTGAGCGAAGGCGCAGCCGCAGTCGAAGAATCTCTAACGCTTCGTTGCAGCCAATAGGGTTACCATTGCGGTAGAGATTCTTCGACTGCGGCTGCGCCTTCGCTCAGAATGATGTTCCTTTTCTCACTTCTCACTTCTCACTTCTCACTTCCCCACCCTACATCCGCCGCACCACCAGCACCCGCTCCGTTTCTGCTGTCACCTTATACCGGTCGTCGGGGCGCATACCGATAACCCAGGCGATTTTGCCGTCGGCCGATACCAGCACCTGCACGTTGTCTTTGAGATTGAGGGGTACTTTTTGGTCGATGAGGAAGTCGCTCAGCTTCTTCTTACCCTTCATCCCGATGGGCATGAACCAGTCGCCCTCCTGCCAGGCGCGCACCGTGAGCGGGAACTTGAGCGCGTCGGCATCCAGAGCGGCCACGGCTTTACCCCGGGGCGGCTCGTAGCCTTCGGGCACTTCGAGCAGCTCGGTGCGCAGGTGCAGGCCATCTATTTTGAGGGCTTCCTGACCGGCTTGGAGCTGGTGGGTGCCGAACTGGCTGAGCCGGCGCGGCGTGATGACGAGTTGCTCCCGGTCCTTGACCATCAGGTGCGTGGCCGACTCGAAGCGGCGGCCCGGCTCGGCCCCGAAGCTCTGCACAATGTCCTTGGTCACCACGTAGGAGAAGCCGAAAGGCCGCAGTAGCTCGTGCAGGACCAGGGTGGTAGCGGCCGTTTTTTGCAGCAGCCGGATATCGAGGTAGGTGGCTTCGGGTTCGGTACGCTGGGCTTGGGCGGCGGTATCGGCCACGTAGCGGCGCACGATTTCCTCGGCCGCACCCACCCGCTCGGCCGTGATGCTCATGGTATGGTCGAGGTTGGGGTTGATGTCGCGGAGCACCGGCAGTACCTCCAGGCGCAGGCGGTTGCGCTGGTACACCGGCGAGTCGTTGCTGGCATCCTCGCGCCAGATGAGGCGGTTTTCCACCACGTAATCGAACAAATCGGGCTTGCTCACGCCCAGCAGCGGCCGCACCAAGTGGCCGGTTTTGGGCCGGATGCCGTGCAGTCCGGCCAGCCCGGTGCCGTGAGTGAGATTGAGCAGCATGGTTTCGGCCGTGTCGCGCTGGTGGTGGGCCGTGGCGATGTAGGCGTATTTCTGCTGGGCCCGCACCCGCTCGAACCACTCGTAGCGCAGCGCCCGGGCCGCCATCTGGGTCGAAATGCCTTCCTGCTCGGCGAACTTTTTGGTCTGGAAGAACTCGGCGAAGTAGGACACCTTGTACTGCTGGGCCAGCTTGCGCACGAACTCCTCATCGGCATCGGCCTCCTCGCCGCGCAGCCCAAAGTGGCAGTGAGCCACCGCAAACGGTTGCTCCAGCCGGTGCAGCACGTCGGCCAGCACCACCGAGTCGAGGCCGCCGCTGACGGCGACCAGCAGGGTGTCGGTGGGGGAGAAGAGGGCTTGTTCCTGAATGAAGGATTGAATTCGGTCGAGCATGGAGTCGGTAACTAGAAGGCTAAAAACTAGTTTCCCTCCTTGGAAAGGAGGGGCTAGGGGTGGTTGATGCTGGCAGCACGATTTGGCAGGGCTGTTCGGGGGTAACTGTTCAACGTCAGTCAACCACCCCTAGCCCACGCCGCTTGATGCGCGGAATCTTCCAAGGAAGGGAACTAGTTTTTAGCCCTAGTTCGAAAGTTCCAGCCACGGCCAATCGTACTATTCCACAAAGAAACGCGTTAGCAGCACCTCTTCCGTACCTTTGCGCCGAAATGTCGCTTTCCAAGTCTGTTTTTCTCTTTTTTCTGCTTTTGCTGCCGGCCTTGAGCCGCGCCCAGCAACGTCCGGCCACCACACCCCCCAAAGGCCAGCCAATCGAGCTGATTACGGCCAACGCGCTGGAGGGCGGCACATTCAACGGCATCGAAATCCGTAAGCTGCTGGGCAACGTGAGCCTGCGCCAGGGTACCACGCTGCTCTACGCCGACTCGATGTACCAATACCTGGAGCGCAACGCCATTGAGGCGTTCAGCAACGTGCGCATTATCCAGAACGATACCATCACGATTACCGGCGACCGGGGCACTTACGACGGCGACACCCGCAAGGCCCGCATGACGGGCAACGTAACCCTGCGCGACCCGCGCATGACGCTCACCACCCAGCTACTCGATTACAACCTGGCCAACAACTTGGCCTATTATAGCACCGGCGGCCACCTCCAGGACCCTAAAAACACGCTCGACAGCCAGTTCGGCTACTACAACACCGTGAGCAAGGTATTTAGCTTCAAGCGCAACGTAAAGCTGCTGACGCCCGAAAACACCATCAACACCGACACGCTGCAATACAACACCATCAGCAAGGTGGCCTACTTCTTTGGCCCCACCCGCATCAAGGGCAAGGATAAAACGTTGTACGCCGAAAACGGCACCTATAACACGGCTACCAAAGTGGCCAACTTCGGCCGCAACGCTAAAATCGAAACGCCCAACTACCTGCTCGGCGGCGACCAGCTATTTTATAACGAGCTGACGGAGTACGGTGTGGCTACGGGCAAGGTGTCGATGATTTCCAAGAAGGATAACCTCGAAATTCGGGGCGACGTGGGGCGCTACTGGCGGGCCCAGGGCCGCGCCAAAGTGTACGGCGGCCGGCCGGTGATGCGCAACATCAATGGCCAGGACACGCTCTATCTGGCCGCCGACACGCTGGTGAGCATCGAGGGTCGGCCCCCGCTTAATAAGGCGGGCGTCATCTACGCCTACCCCCAGGCCCGCATCTTCCGCTCCGACTTGCAGGGCCGGGCCGACTCGCTGACCTACGACCGCCAAGATTCCATCATCTACCTCAGCCACGACCCGGTGCTGTGGAACAAGAACAACCAGCTCACGGCCGACTCGATGGAAATCCGGCAGCGCCGGGGCAAAGTCGACCAGCTCCGCCTGTTCGGGCATGCCTTCAGCATCGGGCAAGACACACTGCTCAATTTCAACCAGGTGAAGGGCCGCACCATGATTGCCTACTTCGGGGAGAAGGCGATAAAAAAAATTGATGTGCTTGGCAACGCCGAGAGCCTTTATTATGCTCTGGAGGGTGACACGGCGGTGTCGGGCGTCAACAGGTCGCTTTCGGCCACCATGGCGCTGCGCTTCGCCGACAGCAAGCTTCAAACCATCAGCCTCATCACTAACCCCGAAGCCAAGTTCATTCCGCCCAACGAGCTTAAAGCTGAGGAAGCCCGACTCAAGGATTTCCGGTGGCGGCCCGAAGACCGGCCCACCCGCCGCCAAACCCTAGGCAAACATTTCCCGCTTCCGATCAAACCCAAGAAGAAAGCCGCTCCGGCTCCCAAAAAGACTACCACCACCAAAAAAGCCGCGTCGGCCAAGAAGCCCGCGGCCAAGTCAACCCGAAAATGAGTTGGCACTTAGCTTGAAGAACGTCATGCTTCATCCGGCGTCCGCGAAGGCACAGCCGCAATCGAAGCATCGCTACCGCTTAGTTGTGGCCGACAGGTTTACCCTTGCGGTAGACATACTTCGACTTCGCTCGGCATGACGTTCCTTCAGCTGACAGCCAACCAACCGACAACCGATTATTCGTACCTTTGCGCCCTTATGCTGTCATTCCGTCCTGCTTTCTTCGTTCTGCTGCTTACTACCCTGCTATTCAGCGCCTGCTCCGGCTACCAGAAGCTGCTCAAGAGCACCGATGTGAATAAGAAGTACGAAGCGGCCATCCGTTACTACGAGGAGGGAGACTTCTTCAAGGCCGGTACGCTGCTCGAAGAGTTGATTCCGTTGCTCAAAGGCCGTCCTGAGGCCGAGAAGGCCCAATTCTACTTCGCCAACACCAATTACCGCCAGCGCAACTACACGCTCGGCGCCTACTACTTCAAGAACTTCCACGACACGTACCCCAACTCTCAGTACGCCGAGGAGGCCTACTTCATGCAGGCTAAGTCGCTGTTCAAGGATTCGCCTTCGTTCCAGCTCGACCAGACTAACACGTACACGGCCCTGGAAGTGATTCAGGAGTTTCTGCGCCGCTACCCCGAGAGCAAGTTTCGGGTTGAGACCGAGAGCATGTCGCAGGAGTTGCAGAAGAAGCTGGAGAACAAGGCGTTTCTGGCGGCCAAGCTCTACTACGATTTGCGCTACTACCAGTCGGCCGTAACGGCATTTACCGGCTTCCAGCAAGGATACCCGGCCTCAGCCTACGGCGAGCAGGCGGCCTTTTTGAAGCTGAGCGCCCAATACGATATGGCTAAGGAAAGCGTACCGGAGAAGCAGCAGGAGCGCTACCTGGAAGCCTTGGCCTTCTACCAGACCTTCATTGATAACTTCCCCCAGAGTAAAGACCTCAAGAGTGCCGAGCGTATGTACGACTCGGCCCGCGACGAGGTGGCCAAAATGAAGGCGGCCGCTACGGTCGTGGCCAAGTAACAGCTGTCGGCGGGCCTTACAAACCCGGTGGCTGCTGGCTTATTTTTTTCAATCTGAACCCTTTGATTTTACCCATATGAAGACTCCCAACAGCGTCCCCGCTTCCATCGTGACACGCAACATGACGGATTTTACCAATGAAACCCACAATGTGTACGAGAGCTTGGCCATCATTTCGAAGCGGGCCAACCAGATTTCCGTGAAGCTGAAGGAAGAGCTGAACGGCAAGCTGGCCGAGTTTGCCACGACCGTCGACAACCTCGAAGAAGTGTTTGAAAACCGCGAGCAAATCGAAATTTCCAAGCATTACGAGCGGCTACCCAAGCCCACCAACCTCGCCGTAGAAGAATTCCTGGAGGGTAAAATCTACTTCAGTATGCCCGAGCAGGAAGCCGAAAAGGAGGCGTAACCACCGGCATTGCCCACTATTGGCCTCCCCGTTGCCTGCCCCGTCTGCCGGAGCATTGGGCGGCGGGGAGGCTTTGGCATGTAGGGCCAGGGGAGGCCCTACGCCCCAGAGGTTTGCCGGGGGGCAGTTTTATATTCGGGCCGCTCCATAGCTCGGTGCCCCAGCCCTGCATCATTCAAGCCGTTGAAGCTGTTTAGAAAGTCGCCGGAATCAATCAGCACGTCATGCTTCATCTAGCGTCCGCGCAGCCGAAGCATCTCTACCGCTTTGTTGAACGACTGCTACGAAGCGGTAGAGATGCTTCGGCAAGCGGATGCCAGAGCAAGCATGACGTTCATCTGACTTTCTAAACAGCTTCATTCTATAATATGCCCGATACGCTGCATGGTCGCAAAATATTGCTGGGAGTGAGTGGGAGTATTGCCGCCTATAAATCGGCCCTGGTGGTGCGGCTGCTGGTGAAGGCCGGAGCCGAAGTACGGGTTATTCTGACGCCTGCTGCCGCTGCTTTCGTAACGCCGCTCACGTTGGCCACGCTGTCGAAAAACCCAGTCTTGCAGGGCTTTTTGAAAGATGCGCAGGCTGGCGAGTGGCACAACCACGTGGAGCTGGGCCTCTGGGCCGATGCGTTAGTGGTGGCCCCCGCCTCGGCCAACACCCTGGCCCACCTAGCCGGCGGCTTCTGCGACACACTGCTCGATGCGGTGTACCTCTCGGCCCGTTGCCCTGTGTTTGTGGCTCCGGCCATGGACCTCGACATGTACCAGCACCCGGCTACCCAGGGCAACCTGCGCCGCCTGCGCGAGTACGGCGTCACGGTCTGGGAGTCGCCGGCCGGCGAGTTGGCCAGCGGCCTCAACGGCCCTGGCCGCATGCTGGAGCCTGAAGCCATCATAGCGGAATTGGGTAAGGAATTAAGAATTAAGAACTGATTGCATCCAATTGATAATTGGGAATACAGAAGCCGTGCGGACGGAATTCCCACTTCTCCCTTCTCATTACTCAAGCATGCGCGTCCTCATTACGGCTGGCCCGACTTACGAACCACTTGATCCGGTACGGTTTATCGGCAACCATAGTACCGGCAAAATGGGCTACGCGCTGGCCGAGGCCTTCGCGGCCGAGGGTGCGGTGGTAACACTCGTCAGCGGCCCCACCAACTTGCCCAACCCGACGGACCCGCGCATTACCACTGTGCGGGTGCAGACGGCCGCCGAGATGTTCGCCGCTGCTACTGCCGTCGCGTCGGCGGCCAATGTGTGGGTATTTGCCGCCGCTGTGGCCGACTACCGGCCTGCTGAGGTAGCGACCCAGAAAATCAAGAAGAGCGGCAACACGCTTACCCTGGAGCTGGTAAAAAACGTGGATATTGCCTTCGAACTCGGGAAAACTAAACGGGCCGAACAATTTTCGGTCGGTTTTGCGTTGGAAACCGAGAACGAGCAGGCCCACGCGCTGGGCAAGCTCGAACGCAAAAATTTCGATCTGGTGGTGCTTAATTCCCTGCGCAATGCGGGGGCTGGCTTCCGCCACGATACCAACCAGGTAACCCTGCTTGAACCCGAAGGCCGCGTGACGGCGTTCGGGTTGAAACCTAAAACCGAGGTGGCCCGCGATATTGTGGCCGCCGTGCTCGCCCGCCTAACTCTTCGCCATGCGTAAGCTTTCGTTGTTGCTGCTGCCGTTATTGCTGCTCATTCATCCGGCCCGGGCGCAGGAGTTGCTAGCCGAGGTGAATGTGACCGCGCAGAACGTCACGATTTCTGATCAGCAACTGGTAAAGCAGATGCAGAGCGACATGCAGACGTTCCTGAATGGCCGCGCCTTCACCAACCGCGTGTACCGGCCCGAGGAGAAAATCAACTGTAAATTCTTCGTAGGCATCACGGCCATTCCGCAGAACGGCACCTACCAGGCCACCGTCCGGATTCTGAGCACCCGCCCGGTGTACGGCACTGGCTACGAGAGCAACGTGCTAAGTTTTGCCGACAAGGGCTGGACGTTCAACTATGCTCCCCAGACCCCGCCGCAATACTCCGAGAATACGTTCGTCGGCAACCTTTCCTCGCTGCTGACTTTCTATGCCTACATCATCATCGGCATGGACCAGGACAGCTTCGCGCCCCTGAGCGGCAGCCCCTACTACGACCGAGCCCGCACGGTACTCACCAACGCCGCTTCCCAGAACATCACCAACGAGTCGGACGGCGGCTGGAAAGACGACAACAACGGCAACCGCTACTGGCTGCTCAACAACCTCCAGGACCCCCAGCTGGAAGCCTTCCGCAGCGGCATGTACGCCTACTACCGTAAGGGTATGGACGTGTTCATCACCCAGCCCGACGAGGCCCGCACCAGCATGTTTACCGCGTTGCAGGGGGTGCAGAAAGCCGTGCAGCGCCGCCCCGGTACGCTGTTGGCCCGGGCCTTCTTCACTACCAAAGCCGGTGAGATTTCCAACGTCTTCCGCACCAGCACCGACCAGCAGCTTAAAGCCGATCTGGTTACGCTGCTCACCGATACCGACCCCACCAACTCGTCGAAGTATCAGGCGATTATGCAGCAGCCGTAGCGTGTGAGTGAGCTATCAGCTTGCAATGAACGTCAGCTGATAGCTATCAGCTAAAGGCTAACAGCTTGTTTAGGCTTTATTGCGAAAATAAATAGCATCTGACTAACCGAACTAGTAGCTTTGCTAACGCTGCTAGGTCGGGCCGTTTGAAACGGGGCCGTAGCTGCATCTTAGTAGCCACGGCCGGCGCTCCGGCCTTCACGTTTTTCGGTATGCTGGTTGACTTACGAATTCAGAATTACGCCCTAATTGAGAAACTGGAGATGAAACCTTCGGCCCTGCTCAACATCATTACCGGCGAAACGGGTGCCGGTAAGTCCATTATGCTGGGCGCCATCGGCCTGCTGCTCGGCAACCGCGCCGACTCGCGGATGCTCTTCGACACGAACAAGAAGTGCGTGATTGAGGGGCATTTCGATATTAGTAGCTACCAGCTGCGCGATATTTTTGAGGCCGAGGACCTCGACTACGACCAGCAGTGCATTCTGCGCCGGGAGCTGAGTCCGGCCGGTAAGAGCCGGGCTTTCGTGAACGATACGCCCGTGACGCTGGAAGCTCTGCGCAACATCGGGGCCAACCTCATGGACATTCATTCCCAGCACGATACGCTGCTGCTCGGCGATGCCGTATTTCAGTTGAATCTGCTGGATTTGTACGCCAATCTGGTGCCTGCCCGCACTCAGTACAGCAGCGCCTACCGCCAGTACCGCAAGCTCGAAACCGACCTCTCGGCCCTCGAAAGTCAGGTAGCCCAGGCCAACAAAGAGCTCGACTACCATAGCTTTCTGCTCAATGAGTTGGAAGAAGCCAACCTCGACAATGAGCGCCAGGACGAGCTGGAGCAGGAAGTAAAAGAGCTGGAGCACGCCGAGGAAATCAAGTACAAGCTCACCCACGCCCTGCAAAGCCTGAGCGAGGGCGAATACTGCGCCACCGGCGCCCTGAAAGATGCGGCCGTGCTATTGGGCCAGATTGCGCTTTACTCGGAGCCCGTAAAAGACCTGCGCCACCGCCTCGACAGCTGCCTGATTGAGCTACGCGACATTACCGACGAAATTGAGCAGGTGGAGCGCCGCACCGAGGGCGACCCGGCCCGCATCGACGAGCTGCAGAGCCGCCTCAACGTGCTTTACAGCCTCCAGCGCAAGCACCAGGTGCGCGACGTGGTGGACCTACTGGCCGTCCGCGCCGACCTACGCGACAAGGTCAGCTCGGTGCTCAACCTCGACAAGCAAATTAGCCGTTTGCGCCGCGATGTGGAAGCCACCCTGGCCACGGTGCAGAAGCAGGCGTTGCGCCTCTCGGAAGCCCGCCGCAAAGTATTCCCCAAGTTCGAGAAGGAACTGGCCGCGTTGCTCATGGACCTGGGCATGCCGCATACCCGCATTGTGGTGCGGCATGAGGCCGGTGCCCCCGCCGCCAGCGGCATCGACGAAATCAGCATCCTGTTCACGGCCAACAAAGGCGCCGAACCCCAAACGCTGAGCAAAGCCGCTTCGGGCGGCGAGTTTTCGCGCCTCATGCTGTGCATTAAGTACATGCTGGCCGACAAAACGGCCCTGCCGACGATAGTGTTCGACGAAATTGATACCGGCATCAGCGGGGAAATTGCGCTCAAAGTGGGCCGCATGATGCAGCAAATGGCCAAGAAGCATCAGCTGATTGCCATCAGCCACTTGCCCCAGATGGCCGCTGCCGGCGACGCCCACTATTTCGTGTACAAGGAAGACCGTGCCGACCGCACCGTAAGTCGCATCCGCCAGCTCAGCCAGGAGGAGCGTATCCACGAAATTGCCCAGATGATTTCCGGTGCTAACCCCACATTGCACGCCACCCAGAGCGCCCGCGAGCTACTGGCCTTGCGCGGCGTGGAAATGGCGGGGTAGAGGGCTGGTTTTTAGTTTTTGGTTTTTGGTTGGTGGTAATATTGTAAACTTGGGCTCTCAAACGCGGTCTGGAGTGCTGCTAGCAGCATGCTTTGGAAGATGTTGAGCTGATCAAAAACTAAAAACGATAAACCAAAAACCAATGTCTAACCTGCTCGCGGGCAAAGTCGGTATCATTTCCGGCGCGCTCAATGAAGAATCTATTGCTTGGAAAGTAGCGCTGAAAGCCCACGCCGAAGGTGCCCGTTTCGTGCTCACCAACGCCCCGCTGGCCATGCGCATGGGCGAAATCAACAAGCTCGCCGAGCAGTGCGAGGCCCTGATTATCCCGGCCGATGCTACCTCGATGGAGGATCTGGAAAAGTTGTTTTCGGGGGCTCAAGAGCACCTCGGCGGCAAGCTCGATTTCGTGCTGCACAGCATTGGCATGAGCGCCAATATCCGCAAGGGCAAGCACTACGGCGAACTGAATTACGAATGGTACCAGAAGACGCTCGACGTGTCGGCCCTCTCGTTTCATAAAATGCTGGCCGTAGCCGAAAAGCAGGACGCCTTCAACGAGTGGGGCTCGGCCGTAGCCCTGAGCTACATTGCCGCCCAGCGTGCCTTCCTCGATTACACCGATATGTCGCAGGCCAAGGCTATGCTCGAAAGCATTGCCCGCAGCTACGGCCAGCGCCTCGGCAAACTCAAAAAAGTGCGCGTGAACACCATCTCGCAGTCGCCCACCAAAACCACGGCCGGCACCGGCATCAGCGGTTTCGATGCGTTCTACGAGTACGCCAACCGCCTTTCGCCCCTAGGCAACGCCCCAGCCGAAGCTTGCGCCGACTACGTGGTGAGTCTGTTCTCGGACCTGACCCGCTACGTAACCATGCAGAACCTCATGCACGACGGCGGCTTCAGCACCACTGGTATCTCGGAGGAAATCGTGGAATTGATGTCGAACGCCAAGCAATAATTCGCCTCTCTTTCTGATAAACAGCAACGCCCGGCCAATATGGTCGGGCGTTGCTGTTTTGAGCCGCCCGTCCAAAAGTCGTATCTTCCCTTATGTTTCGTCTAGATCGTACTGCCACCCGCAAAACCACGTTGCACGCCGACCAAGATGCGGAGGACGTGGCTTACTGGCTCACCAAAATGCCTGCTGAGCGTATGGCGGCCGTAGAAATAATACGTCAGATAGGCTTCTCCTTCTCGTACTTCGCCGCTCATGCAAGCCAACCAACTCAGCCCCGACTACAAAGAGTTTGTCGAGTTTTTAAACGCCCGTGGAGTTGAATACTTGGTCGTAGGGGCCTACGCCCTGGCTCGCTACGGCGTCGTACGCAACACCGGCGACATCGATTTCTGGGTAAACCAAACCCCCGAAAATATCGCCCGTTTGTTGCTTGTGCTGGCTGATTTCGGTCTTAACAGCCTCGGCTACAGTGCCTCCGATTTGTTGGAGCCTGATACTGTTATTCAGCTTGGCGTGAGTCCGGTGCGCATTGACTTGTTGACTTCAATTGAGGGAGTTGCATTTGCCGATTGCTATCCAGCCCGCCAGGCCAGTGTGCTGGATGGTGTTCCAGTCGCGGTTATCAGCATCCATGATTTGCGAAAGAATAAAGCAAGCACCGGCCGGGCCAAGGATGCCGAAGACCTACGGCTGCTCAATTTAAAGGAGCAAGCTTAACAGCACTTTACAGTCGAAATAATAGCAACTCTATATCGGCCATTCCCTATCGCCGCCGTAAATACAGCAGCGTCGACTGGCCCGAGGGGCCGTACTTGTCGTTGACCAGGAAATAGCCACGTTTATAAGTGGCTAGGCCTTCCCAGTTGTAGGTCTGGTATTCGGCGGGTAACGTCAGCAGCGGCTTCCACGTTATGCCGTGGCGTTTGTAGCGCAGGCTGATGAGGCGGCTGTAGCTTTGGTAATGGCCAATGCTGTCCTGAATCAGGCGGGCGTTGGGGTCAGGCGGAGCCATGCGGTACACGGTATCGGAGGCGCCATTGAAGAAGTAGTTGATGGCCGTGAGGCGGCGGCCAACGGGCTTTATATCGGTGACCCGGAAGGGCAGCGGGGGCAGCGCCACGAGCCGGGCAGTGCGTTGGCGCAGCGCCAAGGCGTAGTTGGCGCGGGGCAAGTAGTTGTACTCGAACAGCGCCAGCAACTCGCGGTTTCGATAAGCTGCCAGTGCCTCGAAGCCCGCGTTGTAGGCGTGGGTGCCGTCGGGCAGCAGCGGCTTGGGCAGCGGTAGTAGGTAACTGCCGTCGAGTTGAATGACGTTTTGGGCTTCATCCAGTACGCCCCGCACGAGGTAGCAATTCGGGGCTGCCGTAACCGTTTCAATAGAAAAATATAGCGTGTCGCGGAGCAGGGTCAAGCCCTCCAGCCCTTCGTAAATGGCCTTGGCGCTGTCAATCTGAGCCTTGGCTTTGTCGAGGCCTTGGATGGTGTATTTGCGGAAGGGCAGCGCCGCTGTCGAACCGGCCAGCTGCCGGTCGAGGTCGGTAAGGGCCAAGCCGTATACTTTCGCTTCGGCCTGCTCTTGGAGGCGGCTTTCTGAGAGGAGCAGTAACTGGCCGCGGTAGGTGCAGAGCCCGGAGAATTGGTTTTCACGGTTGGCCAACTCGGTGGGAAGCTGGATGGTCCGCGTGAGTGAGGACGTTGGCTGGGCTTGAACAACTGTGATGAGCAGCAGAAGCGAGCAGAAAGTAAAAAGCCAGTTCATAAGCAATAATGCGTGCAAAACAGCAGCTTTGGGCGCGGCTGGTCCGGCGTGGCACAAAGGTAGGTTGACAGCAAGATGGAGTCATACGGCCGGGTGTACGGGGCAGTCAGCAGTAGCAGCGGGCCCGACAACGCGCCGGCCCACAATCCCGCAAGCAGATACCCGCAACTGGCATGGCTATCTGCTATCGGGACTGTGGGCCGGTGCGTTGATGATTTGGTTGCAAATGCTGTACGACGATTGCCGATAGGCCGTGCATCATGCTTACAGGGGGCTATTCGTGCAAATTGGAGCTCAGTTGCGACGTCACCATGGTGCAGTGTTATGCTTCGCCGGCTTTACGGAATCAAACGGTCGGTGCGGAGCTGGGCGAACAGGTCGAAGAACGAGTCCTCGGTGGTCTGGTAGGCCAGGAAGCCGCGCTTGCGGCTGTTGGTCATGTCGGTCATCACCTCAATGGGGCGGCCCAGGTCGAGGTCGGTGTGCCAGGGGGAAGCCAGCCGGCTGAGGTCGGCCTCGGCCAGGTGGTGCCGGTCGGCTATGCCGCGCCACACGGGGGCGTCGGCGCTCATTTCGGTTTCCAATGGATGAATGGTGCCATCAAAACCCACTGCTTCTATCCCAAACCAGGCGGCCAAGCGCGGCCATAGCCAGCTCCAACGGAATACGTCGCCGTTCACGATATTGAAGGCCTCGTTGCGGGCGGTTTCGGCGGTGGCGGCCCAGCGTAGTTGCTGGGCAATGATGCGGGCGTCGGTTACGTCGGAGAGGCCGTTCCACTGGGCTTCTGAGCCGGGCCAGCGGAAGGGGCGGCCGGTTTCGCGGCAGATAGAGGCGTACACGGCCAGCGTGGTACCCAGGTTCATGAGGTTACCCACGGCCTTGCCGATGATGGTGTGGGGCCGGTGAATGCTCCAGGTGAAGCCGTTGCGGGCGGCGGCGGCGTACACTTCGTCTTCCTGGGCGTAGTAAAAGTTGTCGAGCGGCAGGCGGGGCTGCTCCTCGCGCAGGGGCGTGGGCGGTGGGGTGCCCCCGTTCACATAGGCCTCAAACGGCCCCAGATAATGCTTGAGCCCGGTAACCAGTGCCACATGCTGCACCGACTGCTGGGGCGCCAGCACATCGAGCAGATTACGAATCATCAGACTATTGACACGGATGTTTTCGGCCTCGGTTTCCTGGCGCATCCAGGTGGTGATGAACACGTGGGTGGGTGCGAGGCCGGCGAGAGCCGTTTCCAGGCTAGCAGGGTCGAGTAGGTCGGCGGCCACAGGCTGCAGACCGGGTACGTCGTCGGGGCGGGGCGAGCGGGACAGGCCGTAGGTGGGCCAGTCGTGGGCCAGCAACTCGCGGGCCAGGTTGCTGCCGATGATGCCGCTGGCACCGACTACTAAAGCACAGTTATTCATATTTCGGAGTTTGGATTTGTACAGTATGCCCCACCATGTACGCAGTGGGAGGATCTACAACAGCCGACCTTATAAATTGGCCCGCCGAAAAGTCAACCGGCTGTCGCCAGCTTTCGTCTCACCCCGCCGTGTCGCCCACCTCATCCTCGTCATCGACCAGCACGCGGGCCAATTTTTCGATATTGAGGCTGCGGGCCGAAGCGTCGAAGATTTCGCGGTAGGTGCCGCGCAGGTCGTAGAGGTGCTCGTGGGTGCCGCTTTCCACCATGCGGCCCTGCTTCATCACGTAGATGCAGTCGGCGTCCACAATTTGGGCAAGGCTGTGGGAGATGATGACCACCGTGCGGCCCTGCTTGATGGCGTCGAGCGAGTTCTTGATTTGCTCGGTGGCAATGGCGTCGAGCGAGGCGGTGGGCTCGTCGAGGAAGATGATGGGCGGGTCTTTGAGGAACAGCCGGGCAATGGCAATGCGCTGCTGCTGCCCACCCGACAGCTGTTGGGCGTCGCTCTGGTAGCCTTTCGGCAACTCCATGATCTGGTCGTGCAGGTAGGCCTGCCGGGCCGCATGCTTAATCTGGTCGAGCGTGGCATCCATCACGCCGTAGCGGATGTTTTCTTCGATGGTACCCTTGAAAATGTGGTTTTTCTGGAGCACCAGCCCAATTTGCCGGCGCAAGGCGTGGGTGTCGTAATCGGCCAGGGGCTGGCCGTCGAGCAGCATCTGGCCGCGGTCGGGGGCGTAGAATTTGCAGAGCAGGTTGATGATGGTGCTTTTGCCGGCCCCGCTCAGGCCCACTAGGGCGGTGGTTTTGCCGGCCTCAATCGTCAGACAAACGTCGTGCAGCGCCTGGATGCCGCTGGGATACGTGAAATCGACGTTGCAGATATCGAAAGTGCCGCGCAGGTGCGCCGGTTGCAGCGGCCCAGTGGGCTCCACGGCGTTCCGGGCGTCGAGAATTTCGAAGAAGCCCTCGGAATAGGTGAGGGCATCGTTCATCTCATCGTAAATGCGGTGCAACTGCCGGATGGGGGCCGACACGTTGTTGAACAGCAGAATATGGAACATGATGGCCCCAATGGACATCTGCCGGTCGAGCACCAAGTAGGCCGTCAGGATGATGATGAGCACCACGCCGATTTGCTCGGTGAAGGTTTTCAGGCCGTCGTAGCGGAAGCTGGTGCGGCGCGTCTGGAGCTGGGCGGCCTGCAACTCGTCCTGGAGCTGGTTTTGCTTGCTGACCTCATAATCTTCGCGCACAAAGCTTTTAATGACCACCGCCGAATCAATCAGGTTGACTAGGCCCTGGCTGCGGGCCTCGCGCAAACCGCGCAGTGCCCGGCGGGTGCCGTTGAGGCGGTCGGCCTGCCGGAAGCTCAGCCAGAAGTACACCGGCAGCACCGCCACGGCCACCAGCCCCACGTACAGGTTGGCCACGAACATGACCACCAGCGCCACCAGCGAGTTGGCAAACAGCGGCAGAATGTCAATAAAGAAATTCTGCACCAGTTTCATCAGGCTCTCCACGCCCCGGTCAATGCGGGTCTGGAGCTTGCCGGTCTGGTTGCCGTTGTCGGCATAGAAGCCCAGCTGATAGCTCACCACGCGCTGCACAGCCTCATGCATCAGGCGGCCCGACACGCTGATGCGGATTTTCTCGCCGAAGTAGCGCTGCCCGAACTGGATGAAGGTGTTGATGATTTCCTTGCCCAGCAGCACCCCGCTCACCAGCAGCAGTAGGCGCGTGCCCTGGGCCAGGCCTTGGTTGCGGTCGAGCAAATCCTGCACGGTATCCACGGTGTAGCGCAGCACGAAGGGGTTTACTTGAGCCGCCAGCGAGCCAACCAGCGTGAGCAGCAGCGTGGCTATTACCAGGTTGCGGTAGGGCCGCACGTAGGGGTACAGGCGCCGGATAATTTCCCAAAGACTCATCTGATCGGGGTAAGCATGAACCCGATTAGACGCGGGCTGAGGGGCGGGAGTTGCCGGGCGGGAGCTGTTGATTCAGCCGCGCGCCCGATCTTCAGCCGGTTTTCGGGCGCCAGCGCGCTGCAACTCCGACGTTTTTTCGGGGTTTTTGGGCTGCTTCCCAATTCTCCCATCTCCACTTTCCTGTATGCTGAACACCTTCCGTTACCTCGCGCTGGCCGGTTCGCTGGCCGTTGCCGCACCCACGTTGGCCCAGTCGGGCACCGGCACCAAAGCCGACCCAGCCATGCTTGCCAAAATCAAAGATGAAGGACTGAGCCGCTCCAAAGTGATGGAAACGGCCTTCTACCTCACCGACGTGAGCGGCCCGCGCCTGGCGGGCTCCGACGGTTTGGCCCGCGCCAATGAGTGGACCCGCAAGCAGCTCGCCGACTGGGGCATGACCAAGGCCAACGTGGAAGCGTGGGGTACTTTCGGCCGTGGCTGGGATATCGACAAGTCGTACCTGGCCATGACGGCGCCCTACTACCACGCCCTCATCGGGGCGCCCAAGGCCTGGACGCCGAGCACCAACGGCGCGCTCAAAAAGCGCGTGATGGTGGTGAAAGCGGCTTCCGAAGCCGACCTCGACAAGTACAAGGGCCAGCTGCGCGACAAAATCGTGCTGCTCGACGTGGCCAACCCGCCCAAGCCCTCCTTCGAGCCCGACGCCCGGCGCCACACCGATGAGGCGCTGCAAAAAATGGCCGACTACAAGCCCGAAGCCCCCGCCGCCACGCCCAAGCCCGCCGACCCCAAGGCCGATGAGCAGCTGAAAAACCGCCGCGCCCAGTTCGCCCTGCGCACCAAGCTGCTGGAAATGGTGCAGACCGAAGGCGCCGCCGCCATCCTAAGTACCCGCGGCGGCTCCGACGGCACGTTCTTCACCTCCAACGGCGCGCCCTACGCCGCCGACGCCAAGCCCGTACTGCCCGAGGTGGAAATGGCGCCCGAAGACCTGCTGCGCCTCATCCGCCTTTCGGAAGCCGGTATTCCGGTGGAAATTGAGCTGGAAACCCGCACCCACTTTCAGGACAAAGATCTGAAAGGCTACAACGTAGTGGCCGAAATTGCCGGCACCGACCGCAAGCTCAAGAGCGAAGTAGTGATGCTGGGTGCCCACCTCGACTCGTGGCACGCCGCCACTGGCGCCACCGACAACGCCGCCGGCTGCGCCGTGATGATGGAGGCCATGCGCCTGTTGAAAGCGGCCGGCGTGCAGCCGCGCCGCACCATCCGGATTGCGCTGTGGGGCGAGGAGGAGGAGGGCCTGTTCGGCTCGCGGGGCTACGTGAAAAACCACTTCGCCGACCCCGCCACCATGCAGCTGCTACCCGACCACGAGAAGCTGGCCGCCTACTTCAACCTTGATAACGGAGCCGGTAAAATCCGCGGCATCTACGCCCAGGGCAACGAGGCCGCCGCACCTATCTTTGCCGACTGGTTGAAACCTTTCGCCGATATGGGGGCCACTACCGTTACGCTGCGCAACACCGGCGGCACCGACCACCTGTCCTTCGACGCGGTGGGCTTGCCGGGCTTCCAGTTCATCCAGGACCCGCTCGACTACGGCACCCGCACCCACCACACCAACATGGACACCTACGAGCGCCTACCCGCCGACGACCTTAAACAGGCCTCAGTAGTGGTAGCCTCGTTCGTGTACCAGGCCGCCATGCGCAACGCTAAGCTGCCCCGCAAACCCCTGCCCGTGGCCAAGGCCGACAACCGCTAGGTCCAAAGCCAGTAGCGCGAAATGCAAGGCGAAGACTCCGCTTCGCGTGTCGCTGCCGACGTCCACACGACATCATTCAACGATACGCGAGGTTAGGCCTTAGCGCTACGGCAAAAAGCCGACCCCAACGGGTCGGCTTTTTGCTGCCGGGCCATTCACTCCATTGTTTGCCAGGGACGGGAACATGGGTTCAGCGCCCGGCGTAAAAGCAGGCAGGCGTCTTGTCCCCTGTGTGCCTTATGCATTGTGTCTATGGAAAATCCACCGCTCGTTTCACCCAGTATCGGTCAGGCCCTGCCCCGGGTTGATGGCCGCCTGAAAGTAACCGGCCAGGCCCGCTACGCCGCCGAGCATGCCGTGCCGGGCGCGCTGTATGGCGTGCTGGTAACCAGCGCCATCGCCCGGGGCCGCGTGGCCGAACTTGACACTGGCGCCGCCGAAAAGCTGCCGGGCGTGGTGGCCGTGCTTACCTACCGCAACTCGCCCGGCGTGCCCGGCTACCAGCAGCCCGCCACCAACCACAACCCCCGCGTGGAAGGCCAGGAAGTGCGCATTTTCTACGACGACCAAGTGCATTTCAGCCATCAGCCCATTGCCTTGGTGATGGCCGATACGTTGGAACGCGCCCAGGAAGCGGCCACCAAAGTGCAGGTGCGCTACGAAGCCACGCCCCCTCAAACTGACTTGGCCGCCCAGCAGAGCCGGGCCATCAGCCCGAAGCGGTCAGCTGATTACCAGCGGGGCCAGCCCGCCGCCAGCTTGGCGCTGGTGCGGGTAGCGCAGCAGTACCGCACGCCGGTGCAGATGCACAACCCCATGGAGCCCCACGCCGCCATTGCCCACTGGCAGAACGGGCGGCTGCTGGTCTACAATAAAACCCAGGCGCCCAAGGTGGCCCAGCAGGATTTGATGCGCATGTTTGCCCTGACCGAGGAACAGGTGCGGGTGTACTCGCCGTTTGTGGGGGGAGCATTTGGCGGCTCCTCGCGCATCTGGCCTCACGAAGTAGCCGCCATTCTGGGGGCCAAGCTGACGAACCGGCCGGTGAAAGTTGCTCTGCAGCGTACCCAGATGTACAACACGGTGGGCTACCGGCCGGAGTCCAGCCAGCAGATCAGCCTAGCGGCCACCGCCGACGGGCAGCTGCAAAGCATCGTGCACGAGGCGCTGGGTCAGACCTCGCGCCACGAGGAGTTCACCGAGCGCATCCTCGACCCCACCAAATCGGCTTACCAGTGCCCCCACCTGGTGGGCCGCTACCAGCTCGTGCCCCTCGACCTGAGCACCCCGGCCTGGACGCGCGGCCCCGGCGAAACCAGCGGCTCCTTTGCCCTCGAATCGGCCATGGATGAGCTGGCCTACGCCCTGAAGATGGACCAGCTGGCACTACGCTTAAAGAACTTCGCCGCCACCGACCCCGTGGGCAACAAGCCCTGGTCGAGCAACCAGCTGCGCCAGTGTTATGAGCGGGGGGCTGCCCGCTTCGGCTGGAGCCGCCGGCCCGCCGCGCCCCGCGCCACCCCGCCCGACGCCGACGGGTGGCGGGTGGGCTCGGGCATGGCGATGGGCATTTATAAGGCCGAGCGCGCCAAAGCCGCCGCCCGCGCCCAGCTGTTCGCCGATGGCCGCCTGCTGGTGCAGAGCGCCACCGCCGACGCCGGCCCCGGCACGGCCACCATCATGTGCCAGATTGCGGCCGATGCCAGTGGGGT
The DNA here is from genome assembly GCF_002204745.1 of Hymenobacter amundsenii. Classification (GTDB taxonomy): domain Bacteria; phylum Bacteroidota; class Bacteroidia; order Cytophagales; family Hymenobacteraceae; genus Hymenobacter; species Hymenobacter amundsenii. The sequence goes on along the minus strand of NZ_NIRR01000012.1, from coordinate 71,328 downwards.
GCCCATCGAAAATGTCCGCTTCGAGCTGGGCGACTCGGCCCTGCCACCGGCGCCGGGGCAGTTCGGCTCACACACGGCAGCCTCGGTAGGTGCGGCCGTGCACGCCGTGGCCCTGGCCGTGCGCCAGCAACTGCTGGATCTGGCTCGCCGCGCTCCAGCCTGGGCCGCGTACCGTCCCGGTCTCGCCGACGTAGCAGCCGGCGGCGGCACCATACGGCTCGTGCAGAAAGCGGCTGTAGCACCTCTGACCTACTCCGAACTGCTTCGCCAAAACGGCCTGATGGGCCTCGACCTGACCCGCGAAGTGGACAAGGACCCGCAGCAGGAGCAGTTTTCGGGCAAGTCGTTTGCCGCCCACTTCGTGGAAGTGCGCGTGCACGAGGCTACGGGCATGGTGCGGGTGAGCCGGGTGGTGTCGGCGCTGGATGTGGGGCGGGTGCTCAACCCGGCTACGGCCCGCAGCCAAGTATACGGCTCGGTGCTGTGGGGGATTGGGGTGGCGTTGCTGGAAGAAGCCCGCATGGACCACCGCTTCGGCCGCTATACCAACGCCGACCTGGCCGATTACCACCTGCCCACCGCCGCTGATACGCCTGCCATCGAGGTTATTTTCATCGACGAGCCCGACCCGCACCTAAACGCCATGGGCGCCAAAGGGATGGGCGAAATTGGCCTAATTGGCTTCTCGGCCGCCGTAGCCAACGCCGTGTACCACGCCACCGGCAAGCGAATCCGCCAGCTACCCATCACCCCCGACAAGGTGCTGCGTACGCCGCCATGAACGCTTCTAGGGCATCGAGCGTGGCGACCGGGGCACTTAGGTGGGGGCAATGGCCGCTAACAGGCAGGGTAATGAGCCGGGCCGTGGGCAAATGGTCGTGCAGGAAAGCGCCTACTTCGAGAGGGGCAACCAGGTCGTGGGCGCATTGTACCAGCAGGCAGGGCGTATGGCAGCGGCCCACATCGGCGCGATTGTCGGAGAGGAACGTGACGCGGGCGAAGCGCTTGGCAATGGCCGGGTCGTTCTGGCAGAAGCTGTGCAGCAACTCCGCCGAAAGAGCGGGGTGGTCGGGGTTGCCCATGATAAAGGGCGCGAACTCATCGGCCCAGCCCACGAAATCCTGATCCATGAAGGCCAGCATATCGTGGATGTCCTGGTGCTCGAAGCCGCCGTGGTAGTTGGCCTCGTTGACGTAGCAGGGCGAAGGACAGAGTAGCAGCAGTTGCTGAAACCAGGTAGGCTCCCGGATGGCTGCCAGCATACCAATCATGGCCCCTACCGAGTGCCCCACCAGCGTCACGTCGCGCAGTTCTAGCTCCCGGCAGATATCAAGTACATCCCCGGCGTACCCTTCCAGCGAGTCATACTTAGCCGGGTCGTAGGCCGCCAGGTCGGAGAGGCCCGCGCCCACATGGTCGAACAGAATCAGCCGGAACTGGCCAGACAGCGCGGGCGTGATGTAGCGCCAAATGGTTTGGTCGCAGCCGAAGCCGTTGACGAACAGCAGGGTTTGTTGTCCGCTGCCCAGGATGTGCACATTGTTGCGCCGAGTTATAGCGGACATGGGCAAGGGGCTAAATATATGTTCTTGGTAGTTAAGAAATTATAGGCAATAATGAAAATATTATTCAAAATAGGAGAATATTTCAAAGTGGGAAAGAGCAGGTATAGGTTTATGCAGCCTTTCAGAAGAGGTGCCGGCTGAAAAGCTGCGTTAGGCCTGCATACTGTTTGTTGCTTACAGCCGCACCCTGCAATCGGGCCCCGGTCGGTTGCGTAATGTGAGTGAAAATGTGGCGTGAGGCCAAAGTAGCTGCAGTGGATTGCTGCCGGCCCTGCTATCTTCGCCCCAACCGCCACCTGTTCACACAATGGCGGGGCTGCTCGAACAGGGTATTGCGGCGCGGCCCCGTCAGAGGGTTCGACTCCCTCCGCTTGACGTGGTGTACTCTTCCCTATCCGGAAGATCAGCCTCAAAAGCTGTCTGCTGGAGGGCAGGGAACCAGGCTGCTTCGGCAGCTGAGCGGCGGAGCGGTTTGCAACCAGCCGGATACCGCCTGCCGATTTGGGGGGCTCAAGGCTGGTTCCCCGCCTCGCCGTGTTTCCTGCCCTTCTCGGCAGCCTATTTACTCGTATTATTCTCTATATGGGACTGCTCAAGACCACGTATCAGGTAAAACCGAACCAGGAAGGCTTCCTGTTTCGCGACAACGTGCTGGAACGCACGCTGCCACCCGGGCGCTACGATGTCTGGGACTTACGGCGGCGCACCGTGCTCCTGACGCTGCCGACCACCAGCCGCCTGCTTATCATCACCAACCAGGAAGTACTGACCAAGGACAGTATTGCCCTGCGGTTTTCCTTCACGGTGTTCTACCACATTGCCGACGGTGTGCGTTTTCTCCGTCAGTTCGAGCTGAACCGACCGACCGGCATTTTGCTCCAGGAAGCCGAGCAGCGCATCCATCAGGCCGTGCAGCTGGCCGCCCGCAACCGCATTGCCGGCTTCGAGAGCGAAGAGCTGCCCGAGCGCCGCGACGAGCTTACCGACTTCATCACGCCCGAGCTGCTGGCCCAAATGGCCGAAATGGGGGTCGTCATCGAACAGGCCCAATTACGCGACCTTACCTTTCCGAAGAACATCCAGGAGTTATTCTCCCGCCACTTGGAAGCAAAAATCAGGGCCAAGGCCGACCTAGAAAACGCCCGAACGGCTGTGGCCACCGCCCGCGCCCTCAAAAACGCCGCCGACCTGATGAAAGGCGACGACAGCCTGCGCTTCTTTCAGTACCTGGAAACCATCACCAAGATTGCCGCCAAAGGCAAGCACACGTTTTTGGTGGGCGATTTCCCGACTTTGCCGAAAGGATAGCTCGACGCGAGTGCAGAGGGAATAATGGTGAAGCAACAGCGCTTCCCTGTTTTTTTGCTACTGCTTCAGTAACTCCACCTGGCGCTCCTGCACTACCAGCGTGTCACCGCTGCGGAGCTTACCGGGCGCGGCCGGGTCGAGCAGATTCCATTGGTTGGATTGTGCTTGCCCGCACAAAGATTTGCCGCCACTTGGGGAGATATAGGTGTTCGTAAACAGCCAGCTAAACTGGGGAATAAATAACTTTCGGTCCCTGATTCTGATAACTCGTACGGGACGTTCTTTACAAACCTTGTCGAAAGTACCGGCAACAACTGAAACAGGTCGGCACCGCCTACCTGGATGGACGAGATTAACGCTTTGTGCAAACTGTTCACATGCGTTAGGATAAGAATTCACCTGGATTATTGGGCCGAAGCCGGTGGAATCCATGTTGGTGAGGACAAAATAGTTGACTTCTCTGCTAGTTATTTCCGTTTCGATGGGGTCATACTGATTTTGGTAATTAAACATCAGCACTGCCCGATTATTAGCACGGATAGCAAGGGTAATGGCTCCGTCAGGCGGTAGAGTGACGTTGGAGCGAGAAAAATAGGAAGGATTAGATGGATAAACGCGCTTCAAAAACTGGTCGATTACAGCTTGATTATCGACCCGCCCGCTACTGGTGTACATGATGATGGGGTTGGCGGCCAGCAGGGTATTGCCCGTCCGGTATTCGCCTTCCAGATTCAGGGGTATCTCTTCCTCTTTGCCGCAGCCACTGAATAGAATAAACAAGAAAATAAGGATGGAATAAGGGTATTTCGTGTCGGCCATAAAGAATGGAATAAACGTTTTACACGTAATTTACAAAGATGTGAAATCTGAGCGTATTGGTCAGCCGCACCGTTTAGAATAAATTCGGGTGAGTTATTGGGTAAAATAATTCGGTGGTAAGAACGCCACTTCTGAAGAACTGTTCTGTTTTCACAACAACCTATACTAAGGCTTCTACCCAACTTAATGAATCTGCTCAAACCTCGCCTCCACGCCCTATGCCTCGCCTACGTGCAGGAGCGCCTGGATGCCATTCAGGCCGCCATTAACGCGGCCCAGGAATCGGCCAACTCCGAAACCAAGAGCAGCGCCGGCGACAAGTACGAAACCGGCCGCGCCATGGCCCAGAACGAGCGGGACCGAAACCTGGTGCAGCTCCAGCAGGCCCGCCAGCTACTAACCGAAATCCAGCGCATCAACCCCGAACTCGCCTGCGACGCGGTGCGGCCCGGCGCGCTGGTGGATACCAGCCTGGGCCATTTCTTCATCAGCATCAGCGCCGGCAAGCTCCCGTTCGATGGCACCGACTACTTCGCCGTATCGGCCGCCGCGCCAGTAGCGGCCGCGCTGGCCGGCAAGCGGGTGGGAGAGGTGGTGATGTTCAACGGGAAGGCAGTACATGTAATAGCTGTTAGCTGATGGCTATTAGCTGTTAGCTTTCCGTTCATTCAGTTAACAGCCTCACATTCCTTTCAGCAGCCCCGCGATGCCCCGGATGTTGAGGCGCACGAAGTTGCGGACCCGCTCGAAGCGGCCGCGGGCCTCGTCAAGCTCCTCGTCGGGCTCCTGCTGGCTGGGGCGGTGGGTGTCGAGCAGGCTGAACACGGTATCGGCCAGGTCGAGGTAGCCCAGCAGCATAAGCATTAGCAGTTTCTTGTCGGCTTCGGGGTAGTCTTTGGTGCGGATGGCCTTTACCAGCGTGTCGAGCTGGGTGGTTTCGTCCATAAACAGGTCGCGCAATACGGCCCGTTGGTGCTGGTAGTCGAGCAGCTGCTGGGGCGTGGCGGCGGAGTTCGGGAACGGAAACGTGTCGGTGAAGCGGGTGGCGGCCCGGAAGTCGGTTTCGGCGGCGTAGATGGTTTGCAGGTGCTTTTGCAGGCTGGTCCAGAGGCCGGTACGGGCTTTGTCGAAGGCGGTGAAGTCGGGTTGGGTCACGGTAACAGAAGGAGAGTGGAGGGGTAAAGTACGCGGATTTGTGGCTGCAGGGTTGATTAACGCGGCAGAGTGGGGCAAGTGGCAGGAAGCCGTACTTTTGTTTAGCCCCTTCCCCCGCTGGCTACTCCCCGCTGCTCAAGCTAACGATAGGGAATAAATACTACGCCCGCATCAACCCCGCCCTATGCCCCCCGAAACCCCCAAGCGCGTTGCCCTGCTCGGCTCCACCGGCTCCATCGGCACCCAGGCCCTCGACGTGCTCCGTGCCCAGCCGGGCCGCTTCGTAGTGTCGGCCCTCTCAGCCCAGTCCAACGCCGAGCTGCTGGTAGCCCAGGCCCGCGAGTTTCGGCCCGCCGCCGTGGTTATCGGCGATGAAAGCCGCTACGCTGCTGTGCGCGATGCTCTGGCCAATCAGCCCGAAACTGAAGTGCTGGCCGGCGCGGCCGCCCTCACCGAAGTAGCCGGCCGCCCCGATACCGACGTGGTGCTCACGGCTATGGTGGGCTACGCCGGGCTGCTGCCCACGGTGGCCGCCATCCGGGCCGGCCACGATATTGCCCTGGCCAACAAGGAAACGCTGGTAGTTGCCGGCCAGCTCATTACCGAGCTGGTCCGCGAACACAACGTGCGCCTGTTGCCCGTCGATTCGGAGCATTCGGCCATTTTCCAGTGTCTGGCGGGGGAGGAGCACAACCCCATCGAGAAAATTATCCTCACGGCCTCGGGCGGGCCGTTCCGGGGCCGCAGCCGCGAGCAGCTGGCCCAGGTAACCCGCGCTCAGGCCCTCAAGCACCCCAACTGGGACATGGGTGCCAAAATTACCATCGACTCGGCCTCACTCATGAACAAGGGCCTCGAAGTTATTGAAGCCAAGTGGCTCTTCGGCCTGCGCAACGACCAGATTGACGTCGTGGTTCATCCCCAAAGCATCGTGCATTCGCTGGTCCAGTTTGAAGATGGTTCGCTCAAAGCCCAACTCGGCCTGCCCGATATGAAGCTGCCCATCCAGTACGCCCTAGGCTACCCGCAGCGGCTGCCCAACGCGTTTCCACGCTTCAGCTTCCTCGATTACCCGCAGCTCACGTTCGAGGCCGCCGATACTAACGCTTTCCGTAACCTGGGCCTGGCATTCGAGGCCATGCGCCAAGGTGGCAACGCGCCCTGCATCCTCAACGCGGCCAACGAAATAGCCGTGGCGGCCTTCCTGCGCGACGAAATCGGCTTCCTCCAGATGTCGGAGGTGGTAGAAACCAGCCTCGCGCGGGTTTCGTACCTTGCCAACCCAACACTCGATGACTACGTGGCCACCGACCAGGAAACGCGCCGCGTGGCCACCGAACTACTCCAGACCGTGCGCGCCTGACAGGCTGGCCGAACCACCGCCCCCGGCGCGTTGTTTGTTTGCCGTGGATAGTTGAAAAAAGTGAATGTCATGCTGAGCTAAGTGTGGTAATTTGCTTTTTCGCCCTTTCACCCCACTACCCATCACCTCATTACCCTACCCCCTTTGGAAGGATTAATTATGGCCGGCAACCTGTTGCTGGGCCTTTCGCTACTGGTTGGCTTGCACGAGTTCGGACACTTCGCGGCCGCTAAATACTTTAAAATCCGGGTCGATAAGTTTTACATCTTCTTCGATTTTCTGTTCCCGTTGCCTGGGGTGATGAACTTCGCCCTTTTTAAAAAGAAAATCGGCGAGACCGAGTACGGCCTGGGCTGGTTCCCGCTGGGCGGCTACGTGGCCATTCACGGCATGGTCGATGAAACCCAGGACGCCGAGAGCCTAGCCGCCGAACCGTTGCCCAACGAGTTCCGCTCGAAGCCGGCCTGGCAGCGCCTGATCGTGATGCTGGGCGGTATTATCATGAACGTGATTACCGGCATCGTCATTTTCACGCTGCTTACCTTCAGCTACGGCCAGAGCTATCTGCCGGCTTCGGAGGTGCGCTACGGCATCGTGCCCAACGAGCTGGGCAAGGAAATGGGCTTCCGCGAGGGCGACAAAATCGTGAAAATTAACGGCCGGCCTTTCCAGGATTTCAGCGACGTATACAGCCCCGACGTTATTTTGGGCTCCAACGCCTACTACACCGTCGACCGTGCCGGCCAGCTCGTGGACGTGCCGGTACCCACCAATTTCATGGACCGCCTCGCCGACGAAGGCGAGCAGCGCTTCGTGCAGCCCCTCGATCCGTTCGTCGTCGACCAGGTAGTAGCGGGCAGCCCGGCCTCCAAAGCCGGCCTACAACCCAACGACCGGATTCTGACCGTCGGCCAGGAGTCCATCCGCTTTTTCCCCGAGTTGCAAAAGGCCCTCAAGGCCCACGCCGGCAAACCCGTTGCCGTAAAAGTAGAGCGAGCCAGCCAGCCCGTTACGCTCCAGGTAAAGGTCGACGACGACGGTAAAATCGGCTTCCTGCCCAAGTCGCTGCTCAAGTTTGAAACCCGGGAATACGGACTTATGGAAGCCGTGCCACTGGGTACCAAGCAGGCTTTTGGGGTTGTCACGACCCAGATGAAGGCCTTTGCCAAGATCTTCCGGGGCGAGGCTTCGTTCCGCAAATCGGTGGGTGGCCCCATCGAAATTGCCCAGCAGTACGGCGGCAAGTGGGACTGGCTGCGGTTCTGGACCCTCACCGGCTTGCTGTCCATGGTGCTGGCCTTCATGAACCTGCTGCCCATTCCGGCCCTCGACGGTGGCCACGTGGTATTCCTGCTCTACGAAATGATTTCTGGCCGCAAGCCCTCCGACGCATTCATGGAAAACGCCCAGAAGGTGGGCATGATGATTATTCTGGGGCTGATGGCTTTCACGCTCATCATCAACCCGCTCATCAAGGCCTTCGGAAACTAAGTTGTCGTTTTGCGCCGAAAAAGCCGTGCTGCCCGTTGGGGTGGCACGGCTTTTTCTTGCCGCCGTATCTTGCCCGTGCTCCGTTCCGGGAAACAACTCCTGACTTCTATGCCCACTCCCCGAATCCGCCGAATCGTGCCATTGCTGCTGCTCATGTTGCTCAGCCTCGCGGCCTGGGCTCATACCTATCACGCCAGCATCATGGAGCTGCGCTTCAACCCCGCGAAGCAGCGGCTGGAAATAGCCCTCAAGGTATTCACCGACGACCTCGAAAAGGGTGTCTCCCATAACCAACCCAAACCCGTAACCCTGGATCAGCTCTCCCGCGCCCAACTCGACCCGCTGCTGCTGGCTTTATTGCGGCGCGAGGTGCAGTTCAGCGTTCAGCCCGGCCAGCCGCTGCCTCTCACGCTGGTGGGCCTGCAGAAGGAAACCGATTCGTACTGGCTTTACCTCACGGCTCCGCTACCCACCGCCGCTACCGGCGTCACGCTGCGCCATCAACTGCTACTGGGCCTCTTCCCCGACCAAATGAACATCGTCAACCTCACCGCCAACGGCCAGAAGCAAAGCTTCCTGTTTCGGGGCGGGAATGAGGAACAGGAACTGAAGTGGTAGGCACGATGGCGTTCAGTTCACGCCTCGTTCCTACCACCCATCGTCGCCACCAGTTGGCTTAGGCTCGGGTTTGCCGGGCGCGGCGGGCTTGCTGCTAGGGAAAGGGTCGGCTTTGAACGGCTCGTCGCTGCTGTTGCCGTCGGGCTTGAGCAGGCGAAACTCGACGCGGCGGTTGGTGCGGGCGTCTTCCTTGGTTACTTCGTCTTTGAGGGGTTGGGTGCTGCCGTAACCCATGCTTTCGATGCGGTTGGGCGGCAGCTTGCCCTTTTGCTCGATGTAGCGGCGGATGGCCTCGGCCCGGTCCTGGGAGAGGGTGAGGTTGAAGTCGGAGTCGCCCTTGCTGTCGGTGTGGCCCGCAATGTTGAGCCGGAACGCCGGGTGGTCGACCATGAACACGGCAATGCGGTCGAGAATCGGGTGCATGCTGGCCCGGATAGTGGCCTTGTCCTGGTCGAATTCGATGTTTTTGAACACCAGCGGCAGCTTGTAGTCGATGGCGTTGGTCATGAGCTTCATCACCGTGTCGCCCTGGAGGGCGAAGCTTTTTTCGACGCTGAAGAAGTCGGGGCTCTGAATCAGCATCACGTAGTGCGAGCCTTCCATGAGGTCGAAATCAAATGAGCCATCATCGCGCAGGTACTTGCTGGCCACCTCAATGCCGTTATCGGTATCGATGATGCTCACAATGCCGTTGAGCGGCTTGCGACTCACCGAGTCGATGAGCGAGCCCTCGACGTGAGTTGTAGCGGTGGGCTGGGCCTCCATGGGCAGCGGGAACGAGTAGAGGTCCAGGTTTTTCAGGTCCTTCTGTTCCGAGCGGGCATAGTAGAGGTCTTTCGAATCGGCATCGATAGTGAAGTAGTACTCCGACCCCTTACCGTTTACCAGCGGCCCGATGTTGATGGGCTCCTGCCAGCGGCCGCCCACCCGGTAGGTTTTGTAGATATCGAAGTCGCCGAAATTGAGCAGCTGACCCCGGGAGCTGAAGTAGAGCACGTGGTAGAGTGGGTGGTAAAACGGGCTTACCTCACTCTCGCGGGTATTCACGACCGGCCCCATATTCTGGGCCGGGCCCCACTGACCGTTCTTGCCCTTAGCCGTAAACCAGATGTCTGACAGCCCGAAGCCGCCAAGCCGGTCGGAGGCGAAATACAGCGTGTCTTCGCCCGGTGAGAGGGTGGGCTGCGAATCCCAGGCCGTAGAATTAACGTTGGCTCCCAGGCTCTTGGGTACGCTCCATTTGCCGTCTTTGAAGTGCGCTTCGTACAGGTCGCAGTTGCCGTGGCAGGTGGGGCACTCGCAGCGGGTAAAGTAGAGCGTGGTGCCGTCTTTGCTAATGCAGGCCGAGCCCTCGTTATAGGACGAGTTAATGGGCTTGGGCAAAGGCTCGGCCTCGGTCCAGAGCCCGTTTTCGCGGCGCGACTGGTACAAATCCTCATCTGCTACCTCCTGCAAGCGGCCCCGGGTTTTGCGTTTCGAACTAAAGATGAGCAGGTCGGCATCGGCCCGCAGCGTGGGGCCGTAATCCTCCTTCTTGGAGTTAATAGCATCGCCCATGCTGGTGTACACGCCCTTGGGAGGGCGGAAGGTGGCGATGTTCTTCCGGTAATCTACTAGCTCGTAGTACGTTTTGAGGGGCACGTAGAGGTCTGTGTCCTTGTTTTCGAGCGAGTCGTAGTACTGTTGCACTTTGGTCAGGCTCTGGCGGCGGTGCTTGAGGGCCAGCCGGTAGTAGGCCTTCGCCCGTTCCGGATTGCCGGTGCGGTCCCATAGCTGGCCCAGGCGCCAGAGCATGGGCGTGTCGCGGTAGAAGTTCTCGATGCCGAACTGGCCTACGTATAGCTCCAGCAGATTGCGGGCAGCGGGCCAGTTCTTGCGCTTTTCGGCCCGCTGAATCTCGCGTAGAGCCTTTTTGTCGCTGAAATAGGCTACCCGATTCACGTTCGGGAATACCGGGGTCTGATCGAGGCGGGTGCGCATCTGCCGGATAACCTTGGCCGAGAGCGGGCGCTGCGAGTTGGGCAAGGTGTTTTTCTGCTGGCCCTGCACCGCAACCGGCCAGCCGAATGCCAGCAGCAACCCGCAGCAAAGAGATAAAAAAGTAAATCGGGGCATATCGATGCGGAAGCCCGGCGATGGGAGGCCGGTCCGCATCAAAAATAGGAAAATTTGGATGTGTACGCACGGTATCTGTTGCGGCGCAAAGCCTTTTTTTGCGTTGTGCCTTCGTTGGGGAGGTCCGCCTACTGTTCTGCCGATGTGGCAAGGCCCGGCCGTGGCACGGCGCTTGCCGAATCCGTACTTTCGGCTTAGCTCCCGCCTATTGGAGCGCCGGTTTGGTTCCGGGCCTGTCATTGTGGCACCCGGATACCTGTTTTGCCCGTTTTCTTCCCTGCATGAGTTATTACAACCCACCGAAATCTGCTCTATCCTCGCTATTGCTGATGAGTGACGACTCCACCGAAATGGTATCTATCGTGGCCGCTGACCCCGACCAGCCCATGAGCCCCGGCGAACAGCCGGAGGTGTTGTCGCTACTGCCGGTGCGCAATACGGTGTTGTTTCCGGGCGTGGTGCTGCCCGTCACGGTCACGCGCAAGAAGAGTATCCGGCTGGTACGCAAGGCCTACAAAGGCAACAAGCTGGTGGGCGTGGTGGCCCAGAAAAACGGGCAAAGCGACGACCCCAACCTGGCCGATATGTACCAGGTGGGTACGCTGGCCAAAATCCTGAAAATGCTGGTGCTGCCCGATGGCAATACGACTATCATTATTCAGGGCCAGTCGCGCTTTAAAATTGAGGAGGAAATTCAGAGTACTCCTTACATCACGGCCCGGGTAAGCTACGCGCCGGAAGCCTTTCCGGCCAAAAGCTCCAAGGGCCTTAAGGCGCTGGTATCGTCGCTCAAGGAGGCAGCGGCCCGGATGCTCAAATTGAATCCCGAAATTCCGCAGGAAGCCCAAATGGCCCTCGACAATATCGAGTCGCCGGCTTTTTTGACGCACTTTCTCTCCTCCAACATCAACGTGGAGGTAAGCGTGAAGCAGCAGTTGCTCGAAACCAACGACGGCGTGGAGCGCGGTACCAAGCTGTTGGAGTTGATGCTGAAGGAAATTCAGCACCTCGAAATAAAGCGCGAAATCCACACCAAGGTCCATACTGATATCGACCAGCAGCAGCGCGACTATTTCCTGCGCCAGCAGATCAAGGTGCTCCAGGACGAGCTGGGTTTCGATGGCCCCGAGCAGGACGCCGACAAGCTGCGCCAGCGGGCCAAAACCAAGAAATGGCCCGAGGCCGTGGCCAAACACTTCGATAAGGAGCTCGACAAGCTCAGCCGCCTCAACCCCCAAGCGGCCGAGTACCCCATTAGCGTCAACTACGTCGAGTACCTGCTTGATTTGCCCTGGGGCGAGTACACCAAGGACAACTTCAACCTCAAACGCACCCAGCGCATCCTCGACCAGGACCATTACGGCATGGAGAAGGTGAAGGCCCGCATCATTGAGTACTTGGCCGTGCTCAAGCTCAAGAACGACCTGAAAGCACCGATTCTGTGTCTTTACGGTCCTCCCGGCGTGGGCAAAACCAGCCTGGGCCGCTCTATCGCCAAGGCGTTGGGCCGCCAGTACGTGCGCATGAGTCTGGGCGGCGTCCGCGACGAGGCCGAAATCCGGGGCCACCGCAAAACCTACGTGGGGGCCATGCCCGGCCGTATCATTGCCCAGATCAAGAAGGCCGGGGCCTCCAACCCGGTCATCGTGCTCGACGAAATCGATAAGCTGGCCACCGACTTCCGCGGCGACCCCAGTTCGGCACTGCTCGAAGTGCTCGACCCCGAGCAGAATTCGACTTTCACCGATAACTACCTGGAGGTGGAATACGACCTCTCGCGGGTGCTGTTCATTGCCACCGCCAACTCGCTCGATACCATCCAGCCCGCCCTGCGCGACCGGATGGAAATAATCGACCTGACGGGCTACACGCTGGAAGAGAAAACCCAGATTGCCAAAAAGCACCTCTGGCCCAAGCTGCTCGAAGACCACGGCCTCGGCCCCAAGGATGCCAGCGTGAGCACGGCGGCCCTCCAGCGCGTGATTGACGACTACACCCGCGAAAGTGGCGTCCGTAGCCTGGAGCGCAAGCTTGGTGGACTGGTGCGCAACGTGGCCAAGAGCAAGGCCCTAGACGAGAAATACCCCGCGGTCCTGGCCCCGGCCGATGTGCAGCGCATCCTCGGCGCGCCCATTTTCGACCGCGACCAGTACCAGGACAACGAAACGGCCGGCGTAGTCACGGGCCTGGCCTGGACCAGCGTGGGCGGCGACATCCTGTTTATTGAAAGCCTGCTGAGCCGAGGCCGCGGCAAGCTCACGCTCTCGGGCCAGCTCGGCGACGTGATGAAGGAATCGGCCGTGACGGCGCTGAGCTACCTGCGCAGCCGGGCCGAGGAGTTGGGCATCGACTACCGACTCTTCGACCAGTACGACCTGCACATTCACTTCCCCGAGGGCGCCGTGCCTAAAGACGGCCCCAGTGCCGGCATTGCCATCTTCACGAGCATTGCCTCGGTGTTTACGCAGCGCAAAATCCGCAGCCACTTGGCTATGACGGGCGAAATCACCCTGCGTGGTAAAGTATTGCCGGTCGGCGGCATCAAGGAAAAAATCCTGGCTGCCCGCCGGGCTGGCATCCTCGATATTATCCTCTGTCCCAAAAACCGCAAAGACATCGACGAAATAGCCGCTCACTATCTCAAAGGGCTCACAATTCACTACGCCGACCGCGTCGACGATGTGTTGCGCGTGGCCTTGCTGGACGAGAAAGTGGCTTATCCGATGAAGCTGGAAGTCCGCGACGAAGCTCCCGCGCCGTTGGGGCCAAGCGTAGAGGTGCAATAGGGATGTGCTACGCCAAAAAGAACGTGTCATGCTCATCTGACGTCCGCGCAGCCGGAGGCGAAGTCGAAGCATCTCTACCGCAATGGTAGTCATGTTGGCCCCAACGAAGCGGTAGAGATCCTTCGGCGGCGCGGACGGCAGATGAGCAAGCCACCTATTACACACAATAAATCCGCCCGCCGCAACGTCCTGTCGGGGAACTGCTTTATCTTTCCGTTGATGAACCAACTCCTACGCCGTACTGCCGTTGTTTTTGCCGTTTCGGGCCTTACGCTGGGCGCGGCGCAGGCGCAGATTGGAGGCCAGCGGGCCTTTAGTTTTCTCAACTTGCCTACCAGCGCCAAGCTGGCCGGGTTGGGCGGCGTAAACACGTCCTCGCGTGATGCCGACGGTACTATGCTATACGCCAATCCGGCTCTGCTCAACGCCGAGATGGATGGTCGACTGGCTTTAGGGTTTGTTGATTATCTGGCCGACATCAAGCAGAGCACGGCCGTGTACGTGTTCAACACAGCCAAAGCCGGCCGGATAGGGGTGGGGCTTACCTACCTTAATTACGGCGACTTCGAGCAGTATGACCCGGCTGGCAATTCGCTGGGCCAGTTTTCGGTGAACGAGTACGCCTTGAGTTTGTCCGATTCGTATACCAGCGGCGTATTCACGCTGGGTGGTACGCTTAAGCTCGCCGGCTCGGGTATTGCCGGCAACCACTCCTACGCTGCCCTGGCCGACGTAGGTGGCCTATTCAAGCATCCCACCCAGGATTTCACGGTGGGCTTGGTGGTGCGCAACGCTGGCGTTCAAATCAAGCCCTACGACGGTGCCGGGCGCGAGGCCATGCCGCTTGATGTGGAGCTGGGTACGTCCATCAAGCCCGAGCACCTGCCGTTCCGTTTCTCGCTGGCCGCCCATCACCTCCAGCAGCTCGATATCGTGTACCTCGACCCCAACCAGCGGGGCCAGCTCGATGAAAATGGCAACGAAACCACACCTGAAAAGAAGCTGGGCGATAAAATTGCTCGGCATTTCGTGGTAGGAGGGGAGTTACTGCTGAGTAAAAACCTCAACGTGCGCGTGGGATACAACCACCTGCAGCGCCGCGAACTGCGCCTCGACAACGCGGCCGGCGGGGCAGGCTTCTCGTTCGGCGTCATGCTGCGCCTCAGCCAGTTCCAGCTCGATTACACCCACGCCGGCTACCACGCCTCGGGCGGGGCCAATTACTTCACTGTGGCCCGCAACCTCGATTCGCTGTTCAAAAAACAGCCCTGATGCTAAGCTCAAAAATGTGCCGAATGCGAAAAATGCGGCTGTTTTAATCCATATAGCCGGTAAACCTATTGAGCAGTTATCTATTCTCACACTAGGCACCCTACTACATTTACTACATCCCATTTCATGCTTGATTCCGCGGATTTTCTCACCCCGGCCCAGATTGTGGCCGAGCTCGATAAGTACATCATTGGCCAGCACGAGGCGAAGCGCCACGTGGCTATTGCCCTGCGCAACCGCTGGCGTCGCCTGCGCGCCGCACCCGAGATGCGCGACGAAATCGTGCCCAACAACATTCTAATGATTGGCTCGACAGGCGTGGGCAAAACCGAAATTGCCCGCCGTCTGGCTGGCATCTCCGGGGCCCCATTCACCAAAGTCGAAGCTTCCAAATTCACCGAAGTGGGCTACGTGGGCCGCGATGTGGAGAGCATGGTGCGCGATTTGGTGGAGCAGTCGGTGAGTATGGTGAAAACTCGCCGCCAGGAAGAAGTGAAAGTGAAGGCCGCACAGGTAGTAGAAGAGCTTATCCTCGATATCCTGATTCCGCCCGTGACGGCCGCGCCCGGCACCTCGGCCAAGCCGGCCCTGGGTTTCCCCACTACCGCCCCCGGCGACGTACCCGACTCCGACCAGGAACTGAACGAGCGGACCCGGGAGCGGTTCCGCGAGAAAATCCGCAACGGCGAAATGGACGACCGCAAAATCGAGATTCAGGTCCAGCAGGGCGGGGGCGGCATAAGCGTGCTGGGTGGTGCGCCCGGCGGCATGGACGAAGCCAGTATGGCCGGCATCCAAGACATGCTGGGCTCGATAATGCCCAAGAAAACCCGCAAGCGCAAAGTAACCGTGGCCGAGGCCCGCAAGCTGCTGCTGGATGAGGAAGCGGCCAAGCTCATCGACATGGATGAGGTAAAGGACGAAGCTATCCGGCTCGCTGAAAACGGCGGCATCATTTTCATTGATGAAATTGACAAAGTTGCCAGCCGCAGCGGTAAGGGCGGCGGCGGCCCCGACGTAAGCCGCGAAGGCGTACAGCGCGACCTGCTACCCATCGTGGAGGGTTCGGCCGTGAGCACCAAGTACGGCATTGTCAACACCGACCACATCCTGTTCATTGCTGCCGGCGCCTTCCATGTTTCCAAGCCCTCTGACCTCATTCCTGAGCTCCAGGGCCGCTTTCCTATCCGCGTCGAGCTGCAAAGCCTAACCAAGGACGACTTCTACCAGATTCTCAAAGACCCCAAAAATGCCCTCACTAAGCAGTACGAGGCACTGCTGAAGGCCGAAGAAGTGGAGTTGACCTTCGACGACGACGCCCTGAAGCGCTTGGCCGAAATTGCGTTCGAGGTGAATAGCGAAGTTGAAAACATCGGGGCCCGCCGCCTGCATACCGTCATGAGCCGCCTGCTCAACGATATTCTGTTCGACGTACCCGACAAAATCGGCCCCAACGCCCATATCCTCATCGACCGCGCCTTGGTCGAGGAACGCCTCACCGACATGGTCCGCAACCGCGACCTGAGCCAGTATATTCTGTAAGGAAGCTTTAGGGCTGGCACCAGTGAAATAGTGCGTGCCGTTCAACGTCGGCCCGGGTCTCCGCGTAACTAGCGGGGAGGCTGGGTGCGTTGAACGGCACTCGCCATTTCACTACCTCACCATTTCGGCGCTTATGCACTACTACATCATTACCGGCTCCAGTCGCGGACTGGGTAAAGCGTTGGCCGAAGCCATTTTGCAACAGCCTGATGCCACCGTTATCGGGGTCTGCCGCCACGCTACCATCCAACACGCGCATTACCACCACCAGCCCCTCGACCTCTCCGACCTGCAGGCCGTGCAGAACAACCTGCACAAAGTTTTTGCCCGCTTTCCCGATGCCGCCAGCCTCACGCTCATCAACAACGCGGCTGTACTAGGCGACATCGGCTACATAGGCGAGCACCAGAACGAGCACTTCGAGTTCGTTTTCGATGTCAACCTGATTGCCCCGGCCATGCTCATGAATACGTTTCTGAGTGCTTATCAAGGCCGGACCATCCCGCGCACCATTCTCAATATCAGCAGTGGGGCCGCCCAGCGGGCCGTTGATGGCTGGGGAGCCTACTCGGCCTCCAAAGCCGCCCTCGACGCCCTCTCGCGCACCGCCCAAAAGGAGCAGGATTTGCGCAATACTGGCATCCGTATCCGCAGCCTCGCCCCGGGTATTCTCAACACGCCCATGCAGGAGCACATCCGCTCGGCCGATGCCCACAACTTCAGCGAGGCTGCCCGCTTCGCCGGCTTCTACCAAGACGGGCAGTTGGTAGAGCCTCCGGAAGCCGCCGAAAAAATTCTGGCGTGGTTGCAAAGCCCTCCCAACAAAGCAGAGGAGGTGGTGCTGCGCATTGACGCCCTGTAGAGCGCGGCTTGGCTGGTCATCAATTAGCTCATATACCGCACAAAAAAAGCGCTGCCGAAGATTCAGAAACGCTTTTTAATTACTCTTGGAAGAACAATTACTTATTCACCGGAGTCTTCTCGTACAGGCCGGGGATGGGCTTCGGCACGTTCGGATTGGTGTTGATTTCACTCTGCGGATGCAGGATACGCTGGGGAATCGAGGGCGCTCAGTACTCGTTCACGCAATAGGTATGGATAGCGCGTAACGCCCTGGCCCGGCACGGACAGGCGCGGTTTGGGGTAGACCGGCTCCTGGCCCATGAGCCGTACGAGGCGGCGTACCCGCTTTTCGTTGACCGGGTAACCCAGCAGGCGCAGGTGGTCACGTAGGCCGAGTACACATTTGAAATTGTGGCGCGTGAATTCCCCGTCCAGCAAGCGCATCAAAGTCAGATTTAGGGCCGTTTCGCCCTGGGGCTGATAATAATAGCTGCTGCGAGCCAGGCCCATGGCTTGGCAGCGGGCCTGCACCGTGCCCGCCTAACTGTCCTGCACCAGGGCGCGTTGTTGGGCCACTACCATGTGG
This sequence comes from Hymenobacter amundsenii, assembly GCF_002204745.1. GTDB lineage: Bacteria > Bacteroidota > Bacteroidia > Cytophagales > Hymenobacteraceae > Hymenobacter > Hymenobacter amundsenii. Next base: position 53,865 of record NZ_NIRR01000012.1, on the reverse strand, counting down.
GTAGCGTTTTTTTTAGCAGTTGGTTTTCCATCTCCATCCGTCCGATAGCGGCATATAATGGTTCTATGCCGGGTGGGGCGGCCAGTACAGCTGCCGCGTCGGTGAAGACCTGCGCCGCCTGCTGGCGCAACTGCAGCTTCCAGCGACTAATTTGAGGCACCGATAGCTGGTAGCGGGCGGCCAGTTCGGCTAGCGGCTGCCGCTCAGTCAGGGCGGCCAAGGCCACTTCTGCCTTAAACTCGACAGTGAAGCGACGACGGGTACGTTTTGGGTTCATGGTGTTGACTAAGATAGCCGCCACAAACTGTCCAAACTTTGGGGAGTACCACAAGTAGAGTTGACCGATGACCAACGCCAGCACTTGCGCCAGCTGCAGAAGCAGAGCCGTGATGACGTGAGCTACGTCAAGGTCACGGTGTTGCTCCTGCTCGACAGAGGCCGCTCGCAGGTTATCGTGGCGGAAGACCTGGGCTTGGACTAGGCCACTGTCTACCGCTATGCGGCCGCCTTCGCGGCGCTGGGGCTGGATAAGTACCTGGTGTACGAGCAGCCCGGCTACTGGGGTCTGCTGAGCAGTGCGCAGCTCGCCCACCTGTGCCGGCAAGTCAACCAGACCCTGCTCACGGTCAGCGGGCGTGAGCGGGTGAATCTGAACGCAGCTGTCAATGCCTACCAGCCTATGCAGGTGCTACTCGATGAAACGCCTCGAGTCCAAGCGCAGAGCACGCGCCGCCTCTACGAGCAGCTGCTGGCCGCCCATCCCACGACGGCCACGATCTACGTGATCTGCGACAACGCATGCTCTACAAAAACAAGGCACTAACGGCCTGGCTGACGGATAAGCCGCTCGTACAGGTGTTTCTACCACCCTACTCGCCCAATATGAACTTGATCGAGCGCCTATGGAAGTATCTGCGCCAGAAGATCATTAACACCACTTTCCACCGCACTAAGAGCCTGTTATGGATTAGTGGCTCGAAAAACGCCTTTTGCCAGCAAGAGCGTAGCGAAGGCCAGGGAGTGAGATTGCTGCATGGTTAGGGCCAGGCGTTCGTAGTCGCGGGCCAGGCGTCGGAAACGAGCGGCCCAGCCGAAGCTGCGCTCGACGACCCAACGGCGGGGCAGCAGCACAAAGCCGGTCTGCCCTGCTGGCTTGGCAATGACCTGTAAGTCAATGTCATGCACGGCTGCGGCGTACGCGGCGTCTTCGCCCGTGTAGCCCTGATCTACATACGCCACCTCTACCTTTTGGCCCGTGACCTGCTACACCCGCTGGCAGAGTGCGTCGACCTGCCCGCGGTCGGCTTCGTTGGCCGGCGTAACGACGGCAGCCAGCAGGTGGCCCAGCGTGTCGACGGCCACGTGCACCTTGCTGCCTTTGCGCCGCTTGGCCCCGTCGTAACCGGCACGGGCCCCGCTTTCGGGCGTGCTCTGCACCGTGTGACTGTTCAAAATGACGGCGGTAGGCTCGGCCTCGCGTCCGGCCAGCACGCGTGCCAGTTCGCCTAAATCGGCCATCATGTGCTCGAAACACCGATTATCGCGCCAGCGGGCCCACTGCTGATAGACTGCCGGCCAGGGTGGCAAGTCGTTGGGGAGGTAGCGCCAGCCGCAGCCGGTTTTGACCAGCTAGCGCAGGGCATTAAACACGTCGCGTAGCGCGTGTTCTCGTTGCGGCGCGTCTTCGCGCACCAGGGCCAAGTAGGGCGCTACAAACGTCCATTCCGCATCCGATACGTCGCTGGGGTACCCGCCTTGCTGTGTCATACCCCAAATTACGCTACCAGTGCATAACAGGTTCTAAGAGCCAGTTTCGCACAGCGGTGTTGCACTTCTTCTCTCGACACCCCGAGTTCGAGCACGACCTAGTGTCCTTATTGACCCGGAAATATCATATCCTCGATTCGCAAACCACTTCCTGACGAGTATAATTTTTCTCTCCAAGAAACAAACTGCCAGTCAAAATCAGCCAACTGAACTTGTAGCTTATCCAAGAGCCAGCGGGTGGTTGTGGGTTTTCCTACTCCATTGCATTCAGCCATGTACTTACCCCATATCGGGGGCGTCTTTACTTGTTCCATTGGAGATGTGTACTGTAACTCCTGAACAATGGCATAAGCGTTGACTGCTGTTCGCATCAGATTCGGCTGACCGACAGCAGGCGGAACAATGAAAAAGGCTCCCGGCATGATGCCAAGAGCCTTTTTAGGTAGTAGATATGCGAGTACTACGGAATCACCCGAACCCGGACCGGCATGGGAATCAGAATGGTCCCGTCCTCCAGCTCTATGCGGAAGTAGAAGCCAATATCCGTTGGTACGGCCGTCGTGCTGGGCACTGGAATGGTATCCACGGCCGGTGTACCGGCTTTGGGGCCGATCGGACCAGCCGAAGTGCCTACTCGCACGCGGTAAGGGAGGTAGTCTTTCAGCGTGGTCGTGAACGTAATTGTGTTTGACCCATTGCCCGGAATCGGAGCCGTGTTGTACGAGGTCGAAGCAGCGGTCGAGTTCAGGTTCGTGAAGTTGAGCGACGTCGCCGTACCGGTTGCTACCTTGGTAATCTGCTTGATCTTACCCTTATCGGCCGGAATAGCCAACTGAATATTGATGTTGCCACCAGCCGCTACCGAAGTAGTTACCCCCGGGTAACGCTCGAAAAACTCAGCGTTAGTAACCGTAACTGGGATATCAGCTACGCTGTCTTCCAACGGGCCGAGGTTATTACCAAAGTCTTTCTCGCAGGAAAACAAACCGGCAGAAAGAAATGCTAAGGTGCAAAGTTGAATGAAATATCTTTTCATGAGGAACAGAGTGAGAGGTGAATCCAGTAGGGACGGTTAGTCAATGTCCCACCATACGGGTACCGTAGTACCGGGTGCGGGGTTGGGCGCATTGGTAGCGTTACCCGACAGTTCGGAAGCTGGATACACAAAGCGCTTTGGAAGCACGTTAGGATCATCACCTTGGGCATTCAGTGCCAACGTCAGGCGCGGGTAGCCCGTGCGACGGTAGTCGTTGTAGGCCTCGTAACCGTTGCCCACCCACGAAATCCACTTCTGAGTCATGATCTGATTCAGCTTGCGGGTATCGGAACCGCTCAGGATTGCTACTGAAGGGTTGTTGGTGAAGTACGTCGTTACGGCTGCATCGCTGATACCAGCCTTAACCATCGAAGCCCGGATGGCCGCCTGATAGAGGCTCTGAACTGTACCACCATCGGTTGCCGTTTTGAGCACGAGTGCCGATTCGGCCATGATGAACAGGCGCTGAACGTTTGTCAGCAACCGGATCGGACCAGCACCACTTGCGCCGGCGATGTAAGTGTTGTAGCGCGAGCGGTTGGCGCTGACGGGTGTTGCAACGTTGGCACCGTTCTGGAAACCAGTAAAGGTGAGGAACGTGCCGGCCGTAGCGCCAGGCAGCGTCGTTAAAGTACCAGTGGTGTTAACTGTAGCAGTCGGTGTTGGCGTGGTCGTGAAGTAGACCGGCAGGCGCGGATCGTTCTTCACCCGCATGCTGTCGAGCAGGCGCTGGCTCAGGAACAGGTCGAGCGGCCGCTGACCGAACGTAGCATCCCCGAAATCGAAGATGGGGTTACGGTTACCTACTGCCCCGCCGAAGGGCACCTCGAAATCGTTGGCATTGGTCAGGATTGCGCTCTTAGCATTAACCACCTCGTTGATGATGGTAGCGGCCAATGCAGGCTCCCGGCGGCTCATGGTGTTAGCCAGTTTCAGGCGTAGCGTGTTGCCCATCTGGGCCCATTTTACCAGGTCGCCCCGATAAATCGGATCATCAGCAGCCGAAGGCATCAAGTCGCTGGTTTTCAGTAGGTCAGCCAAGCCTTCTTTTACCAAGGCGTCGAGGCTCTGAATACCGTCGGCTCCTTTGTAAATGTCCTCCTGCTTGTCGAAGCGCGGCTTCAACTGGTCGAGGCCCATCAGCGCCTGCGAGTAAGGAATATCTCCCCATAGGTCGGTGGTCATGGCAAAATTGTACGCCTTGAGCAACTTGCCGATGCCGGCGTAGGCCGGGCTGTTGAGGCGGGTCGAAATCTCGATCAGCTTCTGGGCATCTTCCAGCGAGCCGGCGTAGAGTTCGCCCTGCCACTGGTTGTCGAGGCCTCCCCGGATGTTATAAACATCCTGGGCGGCGGCTTGGTTGCCGGCGCCAGCTATGTGCTGCACCAGTAGCGACGTAATCCGGTTGATTTCGTTGCCGTTGCTGAAACCCGTCTGAATGGCAGTGGCTGTCAGCAGCACCGAGGGCGGAACCGTTTCCGGGTTGTTGGGATTGGCGTTGACGTCGAGGAAGTCCTTGCAGCCGACGGTGCCGAGGGCTACTACTCCTGCCAGCGCAAAACCTAAATATTGCTGGTATTTCATATGTTGAAGTTGAAGAGCTAGTTAAAGCTGTATTACAAAGTGAAGCGCAGGTTAATTCCGTAGTTGCGGGCATTAGGTGAGCTCTGGAGTTCCAGACCACGAATGTTGCCGGCGCCCTGAGTGTTGGTCTCGGGGTCGATTGGGGAATTAGGGGCGTAGTAGAACAGGTTACGGCCCGAAAGCGAGATGGTGGCCTGTCCAAATGGCGTGCGCTCAAGCAGTGTCTTAGGCAAGGTGTAACCGAGCGATACTTCGCGCAGGCGATAAACCGTGGCATCGTACACGTTCAGGTCGCTCTGGAAACCAAAGCTGCTCCAATACGACTGAGCATCTACCTGAATGGTGTTGGCCCGATAGCTACCGTCGGCGTTGGCAATAGCGCCCGGAATAACGCGGGGCGCTTCGCGGTCTTTGCCGGTTTCCTCCAGGGCACCGGCACCTTTGTAGCTGGCTACCGAGAAGGAAACGATGTCGCCACCGTACACAGCGTCAACCAAGAACGAAGCCGTGATGCCTTTGTAGCTGAAGCGGTTGGTGATACCACCCTGCCATTCGGGGTTCGGGTCGGCGATTACTTCGTTGTTGAGCTCTGGAGCGAACAGGCCCGTCGTTGGGTTGATGATATACTGGCCGAAGAACGGGCTGTTGGCATCGGTTACCCGCGGCTTCTTGTTGCCCCGGATAACGCCGAAGGGGAAGCCCACCTTGTAGGAAGGAGTCGTGCCGATGAAGGCGTTGCCGCCAATCGACGACTCGGTTACGCCTTCGGAGATTTCCACCACCTTGTTGCGCAGGCGGGTAAAGTTGGCAATAACGTTCCAGCTGAAGTTGCTCGACCGAACGGCCGTGATGTCCAGCAAGCCCTCAAAACCTTGGTTGTCGAGGCGTCCAACATTAGTCAGGCGGGAGGTAAAGCCGGACGAAGGGGCCGTGGATACGTTCAGGATCTGGTCTTTGCTGACGGTTTTGAAGTACGTACCGTTGAAGCTAACCCGGTTGTTGAAGAAGCCCAGGTCAACCCCGGCCTCATACGAGCGGGTGAATTCGGGCGTCAAGTCGGTACCGCCACCCAGTGTGTTGCCAATGCCGAAACCAGCGTAAGTGTTGGAGTTGGCAGTGAAGGGGAAGTTGAAGCTGGCAACGTTGTTACCCTGGGCGGCTACCGTGTAGACGGTGTTGAGCGAGTAAACATTGGCGTCGCGACCAACTTGGGCGATGTTGCCCCGGATCTTGCCGTACGAGAAATAGTCGTTAGCAATCTTGAAGGCGTCGGTGAAGACGAAGCTGGCCGTCGCCGAGGGATAGAAGAACGTGTTGTTAGCAACCGGTAGCGTCGACGACTGGTCGGCCCGGCCCGTCAGTTCCAGGAACAGATAGTTGTTGTAAGACAACGACAACTGCCCGTAGTAACCCAAAAGGCGGCGCTTGGAGGAGAATTCGCCCGTGCCGTTAGAGAACGTCGTCGCGTTGTTGAGGTTATAGAAGTTGGGCAGCGTCAGGTTATCACCCTGGGCAAACACTTCCTGCACTTTACGCTGGTTGACGTTCTGGCCCAGCAGCAGGTTGGCGTTGAATCCTTCGGTGAAGATGTTGTCCTTTTTCAGCGTTACCAACAGGTCACCGTTGATTTCGCTGCGGTACAGCGTCTGGTCAATTACCTGGCCCGAAGAGGACCGTTGGGAGCCGATGTCGTAAATCTGCTTCCGCCGGTCGGTGTACGTGTCCAAGCCAGCGCGGTATGCCACGTTCAGCCAAGGCGTTATTTCGTAGCTCAGGTTGGCCACATTCACGAAGCGAGTAACGTTCGACGAGGTCGAGTTACGCTCTAAGCTCCAACGTGGGTTCTCGCCGGTACCAATAAAGATACTGCGGCCAGTTGGGCTGATATAGGGCAGACCCTGCAGGTCGTAGCTACGGGGCACCGCTCCCAGACGGCCGAAAGGCGAACCGCCGTTGCCCTGCTGCGGGCCCACCTGGTTGGTCTGAATGAAGTTCACCGAACCACCGGCCTTCAGCTTGTTGAGCAGTTTGGTGTTGCCAGCCAGCTGTACGCTGGTCCGGTTCAGCTTAGAGAACTCCGTGATGCCCTGCTGAGCGGTGTTGTTGACGTTGAGCGAAACGCTCTGGTCAGCGTTGCCACCGGCGATGTTAACGCCGTTCTGCAGAATATGGCCCGTCCGGAAAAAGTCCTGGATGTTATTAGGATAGGCGCGGTAGTCGAGCTGCTGGGTGTTGCCGTCAACATCGCGGTAAAGCAGGCCATTGAACAGGGTGGGGGTAGTGCCGAAGCGCGGGCCCCACGAGAGCGTCGTACCCGTGTTGATGTTGCCATTGGTCAGCGGGTTGATGCCCGCGGAGCCCTGGCCGTAATCATTCTGGAAATCGGGGAGGCCGTAAACCTGCTGCAGCGAGTAGCTCGATGTAACGGCTACTTCCAGCTTGCGGTTTACGTTGCGTCCCGACTTTGTGGTGATGATGATAGCACCCGACGAAGCACGCGAGCCATAGAGGGCGGCAGCAGCCGGGCCTTTCAGGATGTTGATACTGGCGACGTTCTCCGGATCGATATCGAGGGCTCGGTTGGCCTGCTGGGCACCGAAGAGCGTGTTCGAGGTCCGGTCGAGGTCGTTACTGATCGGAATACCATCGACTACGAACAGCGGCTGGTTGTTGCCACTGATCGACGTTATACCCCGGATGTTGATGTTGGTCGAGGCCCCGGGCATGCCGCTAGCCGAGGTAATGTTTACACCGGAAACCTTGCCCTGCAGGGCGTTCACCACGTTAGGCTCCGACTTCTGCGACAGCTGATCGGCTTTGATCTCTTGGGTGGCGTAACCCAACGAACGAGTATCTCGCTCGATACCCAGAGCCGTAACTACAACCTCGCTCAGCTGCTTGGAGTCATTGGCCAGACCAACATTGACCTGGTTTTCGGTTCCGATAGGCCGCTCCACCGTAGCGAATCCAATAGAGCTGAATACCAGCGTACCACCGGTTGCCGGAACAGTAAGGGTGAAAGTGCCGTCGGAATTGGTAGACACGCCATTGCTGGTTCCTTTGAGCAACACGGTAACCCCGGGTAGTCCCTCACCGGAAGTACGGTCGGTGACCCGTCCGGAAATGGCTCGAGTTTGTGCCATCACCTGGATTGCGGAGAACGCAACCAGTGGAAAGGCAATAAGTAGCGCTTTTTTCATGAAAAGAAGAGAAAAAAAATGGAGGGTACTCTGCTACAGCACAGGCTATCATCGTGCTAAATGTAAAGACGAAGCAGACTATTTGCCAAACAAACAGTCAATAAATTCCGCTCTACTTCGACGCTGTTATCTGTTCAGACGCCAGCAACATCTGTTGCCGTCTGTCGCGTTAGCGTTGACAATATAATCATTAGTATCAAGTATAAGGCTATAGGATAGAATAAAAGGCTGTAGAAGATGAAAAGTGTGATCAAAATAGCAATCCAATACTTCGGTGAATATCAGCTTAACAATTGCCTTATGTCACCAGACCTATTCGTGCCAATCCGAAGAGCTATACTGGTGTATAAAATCACTTCATAATATCGAATAAATACATATTATTGGACTGCAGCGAAATAAAGAAAACGCGGTGGTTTATAAAGTGCCCAACAGATATTGGTTCGCCTTCATCATTGGATATATGCCCACCCTGTATGCCTGTATGCCTGTATGCTTGGGCGTTACCTATCACCAAATGTATGTCGTATTTTGGCTGGTAGATGGCTATTTATGCTGCCGCTAAAATTCTTGTGGTTAGGTAGTTGAACTGAAGTCGATGAGTCTGTTTTATCATTAATAACCAGCCACTGATTGTCTGACTTATCTAAAAATGAGTGGCGTGGCCACAGTAAACAAGCCTTGGCAATCCGATCCAAAGCAACTCCTACTGGTTACCAGTCAACGTGGTATCAGCCTTTTACTTGCTTTTTAAACAGCTGTAAGGTTCGTTCCCAAGCTAATTTGGCGGCTTCGGCGTTGTAGCGGGCCGGCGAAGTATCGTTATTGAAGGCGTGGTTCACGCCCTCGTACACATAAAGCTCGTGGGGCACACCAGCGGCGGTCAAAGCGGCTGCCCAAACATCCTTTCCGGCATTCACTCGCTCATCGAGGCCGGCATAGTGCAGTAGCAGGTGGGCCTTGATGTTGGCTGCTTCCTCGGTGGCGGGCTGCGTACCATAATAAGCCACCGCGGCATTTAATTGAGGGTCGTGGGTAGCGAGGTTGTTGGCCATGGCGCCGCCCCAGCAGAAACCTACGCAACCCGTGCGGCCATTGCAATCGGGGCGTTGGCGCAGATAAGTGAGGGCATTGAGGTAGTTGGTTAGCGTCTGCGACTTGTCGAGCTTTCCAATCAGTTCCCGGCCTTTGTCTTCATCCGTTGGCGTACCGCCGAAAACCGAGAGTGCATCCACGCCCAGCGCCAAGTAACCAGCCTGGGCCACGCGCCGTGTTACATCCTTTATATGAGGGGTGAGGCCGCGGTTTTCGTGAATAACGACGACTGCCCCGCGCTTCTTATGGCCTTTCGGCTGCACCAAGTAACCTTGCATCGTTACGTCTGCGGCGCCGGGCCAAGTCACGGTTTCTTCCGTCAGCTTACTCGTATCGGTTTCCACGGTGGCGGCCCGGGCATAACCCGGTTCCAGTATAGCTAGTGCTGCGGCCGCCAGTGCCGTGCTGCCGGCCAATTGTTGGAGGCGGTCTAGGAAGTTGCGGCGGCTTAGCGGGGCGTGCGTGTACTCGTCGAAGAGGTTGATAATGCGCTGGTCCATAAGGAATCGAAAGAACGATGGGAAGGTTAAGATAATCAATCTGCTTCGGGGATGTACAGATCGGCCTAAGCAATAATAGAAGCGGCAGATTGGACAATAGGATCGGGTGCTTAGAGTACTGCCTCAACAACTCACTAATCTCTCATCTGAGAGGCTCACCGCCCACATGCTTCACTAGCCGCACCCCAGAGTTGCACCGCCGATTACGCCCAAAATGAGTGCGGCGAACCTCCCGGCCCGCCGCATTCGTCTTTAATAAGTAGTTTTTACTCTTCCTCCCGATGCACCGTAGCCGGGCTGAAAGCCGGTACGCAGATCGACCAGTACTCACACTCGGCATCGAAAGGGTTGGAGTAACGTACCCGTGCCCCGGCCTTGATCAGCAACGATTCGCCGGCACTCAGCTCTACCACGTCGCCATCAATTTCAAACTGCTTGCGGCCGCGTACGATAATGGTCACTTCATCAAACTCGGGCCGTTGGTGAGGTTCGCTCCATTGGGGCGGTGCTACCATGTGCGCCACGCTGTATTGGTTGGTGCCGGTACTAGCTTGGCCAATGTGCTCCTCAATGAGCTTGCCATCGGTGGTGGGCACTACGAAAGGTATTTGCTGGCGGAAATAGCGTTTTTCGGACATAAGAGAAGCGAAAAGTTATTTGGCAGTAGGACACTCGCCCTGCGTGTAACTGGTTACGCCGGCGTTGGTGGCCTGGCAAGCATTGCCGTACGTTTTGCCGTCGCAGCCGCATACGGGGTCGTACTGCATTGTACATACCGCGTTAGGCCTGATTTTGCTGGCATCGATGCATGTGGCACTGGCCGGGGCAGTTGGGGACATTTCGGGTTGGCAGGCCACCAGAACCAACGAAAGGAAAAAAGCAGCAGGATATCGAGACATAACACAAAGGTAATCACCTGCAGGCTCAGGTTGTGGGGGAGTGGCTATGGAATATTTTTGTTCGCTAATTTTTGCGCCGTCATAAAACCCCGGCCGCGTGGCTTCGTATAGTGAGCCGTATCTGGTGTGCGGACGAGACCAACAACTTTCTGCCCAAACTACCGATACTCTCTGCATCTCTATTTCCAACTTTCTCTCCCCAAGAATCATGTCGCATTACGAAGAAGACAACTCCGGTAAAATTCTCCTCGCTGCTTTGGCTGGTGCCGGTGCTGGTATCATTGCCGGTTTGCTGATGGCCCCCGAAAAAGGCAAAGCTACCCGCGATAAAATCGGCAGTGCCGCTACTAAGTACAGCGGCCAGTTGGGCGAGCAGCTTTCCAAGTACGGAGAAGACCTCGACTCTAAGTTCAAAGGCTACATCGAAAAGCTCGAAGATATGGGCCTGACTGGCTCAGGCGCCAGCCTCAAAATCAAAGGTGAGTGGGATGCTGCCAAAGGCAAGCTGAAGCAGCAGTATGCTCAGCTGACCGATGACGACCTCCAGTACACCGAAGGCCAGGGCGACGAACTTATCGGCCGTTTGCAAAACAAGCTTGGCAAAGCCAAGGGCGAAATCGTAAAGATGCTCAACGACCTGTAAGTCGTCGGTTTTAATTATTGAAGCCCCCGTTCTTTGTAAGAGCGGGGGCTTTTTGCTTAACCCTCGGTAAGGCTCCGCCGTTAGTATATGTTTACCGTGGTGTGCCTGCCGCCGCTCGGTCTTTTTTTGCCCGTAAAAAACTACTGTTATGCAAGACACCAACGGAAAAGTCATTCTGTCGCTGCTCGCCGGCGCCACTGCCGGCATCATAGTGGGCCTGCTATTGGCCCCCGAAACCGGCGACGAAGCCCGAGCCGATATCAAGCAGGGAGCCACCAAACTCAACAAAGACCTAGCTCGGTTACTGAAAGAGGGTAAAGCCAAGCTCGACCAGATCAGAGGGGGCAACCCGGCCGATTCGGAGCAACACCGCACCGACCGCTCGGCCGCCGACGATTTGCTCGGTTCACTCAGCAGGTCATCCACCGGTCCGCAGCCCTCCGAGTCGGGACTAATGCCCGGATCTGATTCCGACTACGACGGCGCTGGCAGCGACTCACGCCACGCGCCCGGGCATTACAAGTCGTAGTCGTTTTCGCTTCGTGTAACCCTGCCAACTGTTATTGCGTAGGCTCATATACAGGCGGCTTAAAAGAAGAGTAGCGCCGTTGGGCTAGCAAAATTGCCGACCGTAGAGCTTCTGATTGGAACTGGTTAGCCAACCATTCAGTAAAATCGTACGTTGTCCATCGCACATTTCTGGTTTAGCTGTTGCTCGGAATGGTTAGCCATCTGAAAAAGAAAGCCTCCCGCCTTTATCGGCGGGAGGCTTTCTCATTTCTAGGCCCAAAGTTTTCCAGGCATCAGCTAAGCTGGTGCGCGACAGGGCTGATGCGCCGGCTAGTTCTCTGGATGCGGGGCGTTTTCAGACTTCGTATTCTCTGGCTTCATTTGCGGGAAGAAGAGCACGTCCTGAATAGAGTTGGAATTGGTCATGATCATGCTCAGCCGGTCGATGCCAATGCCGAGGCCGGCCGTTGGCGGCATCCCGTACTCCAAAGCCCGTAGGAAGTCCTCATCGAGCACCATGGCCTCGGTGTCGCCGCGCTTGCCGAGCTCCAGCTGCTCCTCGAAGCGGGCGCGTTGGTCGATGGGGTCGTTAAGCTCGGAAAAGGCGTTGCAAATTTCTTTGCCGTTGCAAATAGCTTCGAATCGCTCCACAAGGCCGGGCTTGCTGCGGTGCTTCTTGGCCAGCGGCGACATCTCCACCGGGTAGTCGGTGATGAAGGTGGGCTGGATAAGCTTGGGCTCCACATGCTCACCAAAAATTTCGTCGATGATTTTGGCTTTGCCCATGCTGGGGTCGAGGCCTACCTTCAGGTCTTTGGCGGCGGCGCGCAGCTCGTCCTCGCTCTTGCCCTCAATGTTGAAGCCAGTGAAGTGCTCGATGGACTCGGCCATGGTATAGCGCTTCCAGGGGCGCTGGAAGTTGATGAGGTTGTTGCCGACCTGCACTTCGGTTTTGCCGTGCAGGGCCATTGCCACGCGCTCTACCATTTCTTCCACCAGATCCATCATCCAGTAGTAGTCTTTGTAGGCTACGTAAAGCTCCATCTGGGTGAACTCGGGGTTGTGAAACCGGCTCATGCCCTCGTTGCGGAAGTCCTTACTGAATTCATACACCCCATCGAACCCGCCCACAATGAGGCGCTTTAGGTATAGCTCGTTGGCAATGCGCAGGTACAGCGTCATGTCCAGCGTGTTGTGGTGCGTTTTGAAGGGCCGGGCCGCTGCGCCACCGTACAGTGGCTGCAGAATCGGCGTTTCCACTTCCAGGTAGCCCTTATCGTTGAGGTAATTGCGCATGGCCTGTACCAATTGGGTGCGCTTGATGAATGCCTCCCGCACGTGTGGGTTTACCACTAAGTCTACGTAACGCTGGCGGTAGCGCTGCTCGGGGTCGGTGAAGGCATCGTATGTTATCTTCTCGCCGGTAGCCTCATCGGTGCGCTCTTTCACTACGGGCAAGGGGCGCAGGCTCTTGCTGAGCACCGTCAGGCCCGTAACGTGCACGGAGGTTTCACCCACCATCGTTTTGAATACGCGGCCGGTTACGCCGATAAAGTCGCCCAGATCGAGCAGCTTCTTGAACACCGTATTATATAGCTCCTTGTCTTCGCCAGGGCAGATTTCGTCGCGGTTAATATAAAGCTGGATGCGGCCCGAAGCATCCTGGAGCTCCGCGAACGAGGCCTTGCCCTTCACCCGCATCGACATCAGGCGACCAGCCAAGCTCACTTCCTGGAAGTTGTTAAGCTCGGGGTGGTAGTTATCGAGAATCTCCTGGGCGTAGAAGTTCACGTCGAACAGCTCGGAAGGATAGGGGTCGATACCGAGTTTATGAAGCTCTTCCAGTTTATTCCGACGGATAATCTCCTGTTCGCTGAGGTGTTGCATAGGGCAGGGGGTAGCGGCCCCAACAGGGGCCGAACAAAGTCAAGCCGCAAAAATAGCGCAGCCCATCCGCGTAACCTAACGCTGCCCCATCCCACCATTTGGTGACTACCCAAAGCAGCCAGGCCACAAACAGAAAACGCCGGCCTAAAAGGCCGGCGCTTACTTATATAAAGAGTAAGGTGAGCAGTGTGCTACGGGCACTAAGCGGCCATGCGTAACACTGGCGTTTCTTGGGTATTCAGCTGTGGGGCTACCCGGGTGCGAAGGCGCTCCTCCACAAAGGAGTTCTGTAAATGGCGGGGCAGCTCAGCCACTAATTGCTGGTAGCGCTCCAAGCCCATAGCCTTGGCCACGTATGTTTCATGAATACCGTTGAGGTAGCCCACAATATTGAGCAGCGACTGGTGAAAGAGGGTAAAGTCGATATCGGCCTCCACGAACCGCTCGATTTCCCGACTGGTCTGGGAAATGCGTAGCCGGCCCAGCAAATCGAAAATGGTGGTGTAGCCTAACCGCCAAGTAATCTCCTGCCAGTGGGCCGCCGTCCACTTATCAAGCACTTTACCGGTTTTCTGACTGCGGAGTGCAGTATTCGGGTTGGCTTGCACCTGCAGGCGGGTCGCCTTCGCCTTAATGGTGCGGGTAGTGCGCAGAAACTGCCCGATCTGGGCTTGGGCATCAATTTCCTTCCCGGCAATCTGCAACCCGGCTTTGTAACCGGCTAGCGGCAGCCGATGGATGCTGAAGTCGCCGTGCGCTCCGGCCGCATAAAACGATACGGGCCGCGGGTAGGCATTGCGCACCACGAGCCGTCCTACTTCCCGCCGGATCAGAGCTGGGTTGTTTCCGCGCACACCAGTTGTGTATAGGAAAGCCTGCAAACCAGCCGTAATGGTGTGGTAAGCCTGGGGAAAGGTCCAGTGCAGGGCGTTGCGCAAATAATCCTCGTCGCCCAGCTCTGCTGTGGCTCGCAACGCATATTCGGTGCTCCAGCAGGCATGGAGCAGCTTGGTAAGGGCTGGCAAGTCAGTTTCAGCCAACTCGGCCTGGTGGGCCCGGAAGTAGGGCAGGTGCTGCAAGCCACCCATCGCATCATCGGCCTGTTGTATGTGGTAATTGATGGCGAAGAAGTGGTTGAGAAATACCTGGGCCGGAATCGATTTGCGCCAGGTTTCCTCAGCCTGCTTCTGCTCCTCGGTCACGAGGGGAATAATCGGAGTCTCCATGTCTGTCGTCGTCATGATTTATAAACCAATATACTAAATTATAAGTTCTGAATTGCTAATTATATTGTCAATGAAACAAGATAACAAATCATTGATATAAAGATCTTTGACGATGGTTATTACTTGTATGTATAACGAATTTTTGCAATCAAATTTACTAACGTAACTGGTCCGTCAGTTCAGGGCAAAAAGAAGCCTTCCGTATCGAAATACGGAAGGCTTTTTAGAAAATAGGAATCCTTACCAGAAGGCTAGATTTGGTCCTGAAGAACTGCTACAGCTTCACGCAGGGTGATATCCTTCTTGAGTGGTTTCACAAAGCGGGAAGCCCGGTTAACCTTGATGGTATCAGTCGCAACCTGACGTAAGTCGAACGCCAGAGGGGCGATGGTCATGGGCTGAGCAGCGTTCTGGATGGCCTCGTACTTATCGGCTTCGGTTTTGGCCAGTTGCTGCTCGGCGCGGTAGTTAGCCAATTGCAACGATACCTTGGTATCGTCCTTGCGCTTTACCATCCGCTTCACCATATCAGAAAGCTGGCTGAAGCTTGGGCTGGCATTCACTCGGCTCAGGCTGGCTTGGCGCAACTTGTCGATAGATGGGGCAGCGCCCCAGGCCCGGTAGCGAGCCGGCGTGATTTCGTCCCAGCTCAACGGGTAGTCACTTTCTTTCTCTCCCTGGTCGAGGTAGCTATAAGCGTCGGGAAGAATAATATCGGGCACGACACCTTTAAACTGAGTTGAGCCGCCGTTGATACGGTAGAACTTCTGGGTCGTGAGCTTGAGCGAGCCAAAAGGCTTGATGCTGTTGAACTCCGCCGGCATAGCGTCGTCGAGGTCGAAGATGCGCTGCACAGTGCCCTTGCCGTAAGTGCTAGCCGAACCCATAATCACACCGCGCTTATAATCCTGGATGGCAGCTGCCAGAATCTCGGAAGCCGAAGCGCTGTATTTATTTACGAGCACAATCAGCGGGCCGCCGTACTGCACGCGTGGGTCACGGTCGTTGAGAATGGTAGCAGAGCCTTGGCCACCACGTACCTGCACTACCGGACCGCTGTCGATAAATAGTCCAGCCATTTCCACGGCGTCCTGGAGCGAACCACCGCCATTGAAGCGCAGGTCGAGCACAACGCCTTTTACGTTTTCTGCCTTGAGCTTCTCCAATTCCTTCTTCACGTCGGCAGCGGAACTGCGGCCGCCATTGTCGTTGAAATCGGCGTAGAAGTTGGGCAGCTTAATGTAGCCGAGCTTGGTGCCATTGTCATCAATGGTAGCCGATTGGGCGTACGTTTCTTCAATCACGACTACATCGCGGACAATAGGAATGACCTTCGTGCTGTTATCGGGCTTACGCACCGTGAGGCGTACTTCGGTGTTCTTGCGGCCCCGGATCAGGGTGATGGCCTTGTCAAGCCGCCAGCCTTCTACGGACACAGGCTCCTCCGCTCCTTGCGCCACACGCAGGATAATGTCGCCGGCTTTCAAATCGCCCTGCCGGTAGGAGGCCGAGCCAGGTACAATGTCAGCTACCTTGATATTACCATCTTTTTCCTGCAGCGTGGCTCCAATGCCTTCAAAGCGGCCGGTCATAGCAATATCGAAGTTGTCTTTATCGCGGGGAGCGAAATACTCCGTGTGGGGGTCGTAAGTATTGGCAATGGCGTTGGCATAAACAGCCAACCGGTCGTTGGTATCCGTCTGCGCCAAGTCCTTGAAGTAGTCATCAAAATACTTCAATACCCGCTTACGGGCTTCGGCTTCCATCTGCTCGGGTGTCCGCATAGGCTCCGAAATAGTAGCCTCCGAAGGCTTTGCCGTCGTTGAAGCCAGCGGCTTGTCCTTCTTCTTGGCCTGCTCATCCATCATCTCCGAAAGCCGGACCATGGTCTGATACTTCAGAAACTTGCGCCACTCTTCGCGTTGCGCTGCAGCCGTGGCGGCGAAGGTTACCTTATCGGCTTCGGTCTCGAAGGTTTCCGCTACCGAGAAGTCAAAAGGCTTCGACAAAATGTCACGATAAAGCCCCTGCACGTCTTTCACGCGCTGGGCCATAAGCGTAGTGCTCAAGTCGAGGTACTCGTGCGTACCGCGCAGTACCTCGTTATCGATATCGTTCTGGTACTTACGTAACTGCTGCACATCGGTAGCCAGCAGAAACTTCTTGCTGCCATCGAGGCGCTTCAGGTATAAGTCGAATACGCGCTTGGAAAAAGCATCGTCCAAACGCTCGGGCTGGTAGTGAGCCTGGGTCAGGCCCTGCACCATCGCCTTGATCAGTACTTCGTCCTTTTGGGGCGGCTGACCATCATTGCGCTGATAAAGCTTATAAGAAGCCAGCACGAAAATGGCCAGTAACACCGAGGCATATAGGCTTATTTTGAGTCGGGGGGAAGACATGAACAAAACGGGTGAAATGAGGAAATGTCGGGCTGAGTGCCACTACTGTCGAAACCAATGCTGAAGCGGTGACGCCTATTTAACGTTAGGGTCAACTGAATAAGTGCCCCGGGCGCTAATGGTTTTTGACGGTAGGATGGTTAACCCTCGGACAGAGTTACATAGCCTGCGCCATGCTCATCCGTGAATATAGTGATTCAGCAAATAAGTGCCCAAAAATGAAAAGGCGGTGAACCAGCCAAGAGGGCAGAAAAAAGAGGCTCCCCCCGAACCGGGGAGAGCCTCTTTAATCAGGAAGGCGAAAGCCAACCGTATTTATTAATAACGACGAACTTTGTCACCGTTATGACGACGGAACTCCTCTTCGAAGTAACGAGCATCCTCTTCGTTGCGGGGACGTACGCCCATAACGATGTTGCCGTCCTTCACGTCGCTTTCGTATTCAGCGGCGTGCTCTTCAGGAATACCCGAACCTACCAAGGCGCCTACTAGGCCACCCGTCAGGCCACCGGCACCAGCACCAGCCAAAGCGGCGGCGATAGGACCAGCAATTACAAGGCCCAGACCGGGCAGAGCTACTGAGGTACCGATAGCAGCAATGGCACCGATGATAGCACCAGCAGTACCGCCAATGGCCGAACCAACGCCAGCACCTTCCATGGCCTTATCACCAAGTTCGGTTTCTACCGTGTCATCACCGAAGTGACGCTTACGGGCATCTTCCGACATTACTAGGTTTACATCGTCTTTGTGGTAGCCACGGGCGGCAAGCGACTGGTAAGCACCTTCGGCGCTTGCACGGTCGCTGAACGAACCAGCAGTGTAGCTGCTGCCACCAACAGACGAGTCGCCAGTGCTGGAGTTACCCATATTGCCGCTTGAAGTTGTATTAGCACCCATGCCGGAGCCAGTGCCAGCGTTGCCGGTGCCGTAGTTTGCACCTGAACCGGTACCGGAATTGGTTGGGTTGATCGAATCGTTGTTCATGGAGTGGGAGATTAGGTTGGAAGGAAATAAAAAATTCTCCGCTGGAAAATTGTAGAAGAGAGTACAGCGGGGTTTCAAAAGTGCTTAACGCAGCCACAAAAGCGGGGTTGCGCCAAAAAAATGCACGTAACCTTTCTAGCAGTCCTAATCTCCCATCATCATCCTGATAACCCGTTTTTTGCCTTAGAGAAATTTTTCAAAATTCTTGTCATCCTGCCAAAAATCACGGCATTGTTGGCGCAGATCCTTCAAAAAGTCTTCCTCTTGTTTCAAGGTGCGCCATTCGCCCATCCCCAACCGTTCACACAGCTTGTAGAAATTATCTCCCTGCCCCTTCGATCCTTTCACCTTCACCAGCGCCCCGAGTATAGGTCGGCCTGCTTCGTGCTCCTGTTCCGAAATTTCGGTCAGGATTTCATTCAGCCGGGATTTCTCGTGGGTGATGTCTAAGTTGAGACCCAATTCAGCTTCCTGAACCAAGTTGAGGTAGCTGGTGGTACCTATCTGCGTGCGGGAAAAACGGATCAGGTGCTTACGTACTCGACTGATCATGGATGAGGGAGGGGGAATGAGGAGAAAGAAGGGGGAATATAGCAAAAATGCCCGTCGCGCGGTAGGTAAAATCCGCAGCGACGGGCATCGACTCGCCAAAAACTGTGCCGTTTGGGCGCACGGCTGAATTGCGCGTAAGCTATTACATCCGGCGGCGGGTCATTTCCTGCTGAATCAATCGGAACTCGCGGCTGGTTTGGCCAGCAATGGCTGTGTTCTCGTCGGCGCGTCGCAACAGGTAAGGCATTACGGCCTCTACTGGTCCGTAAGGCACGTATTTGGCCGTGTTGTAGTCGGCATTGGCCAAGTTGTAGCTTAAGTTGTCGCTCATGCCATAGAGCTGGGCGAACCATATTCGCGGGTCGCTGGGCCGTAGGCCATGCGACTGCATAAGGTGGGTAAGGAGTAGGGAACTGGCCTCATTGTGCGTACCAGCGCAAACACTGATGTGGTCGACGTGCTCTACGCAGTAAGTCAGGGCCTCATTGTAGAGAGCATCGGTTGCCGCCTTTGTGGGGTTGATGGGGTTGGGGCGGCCCTGCTGGCTGGCTGTGCGCGCTTCCTTCTCCATGTACGCGCCGCGCACCAGCTTGGCCCCAAGGTGGTAGCCACCAGCTACTGCCGCGTCGGCAGCGGCTTCCAGAGCAAGCAGGCGGTCGTGGCGGTAGAGCTGGTACGTATTCCAGACGATGGCTGATTCGCGGTTGTAGCGTTGCATCATCTGGTAGGCCAAGTCATCGATGGTGTCCTGAAACCAGCTTTCCTCGGCGTCGAAGAATACTCGAACTCCGTACTGGTGGGCCCGGGCACAAATAGCATTAACGCGCTTTACAGTTCGGTCGAAGCTGCTCTGTTCGGCCTCGCTCAGCTCGTGGCCGGCCTGAATCTTCTCCAGTGTGGCAACTACTCCTACTCCGGTTACCTTGAATACCGAGAATGGAATATGCTTCGAGCGGTGCGCTAAGTCGAGGGTGGCCAGAATTTCGGTGGTTGTATCGTCGAAGCTCTGGTCGTTGCCTTCCCCCTCTACCGAGTAGTCGAGAATGGTGCCGATGTTGAAGCGGCCCAACTCCTGAATAACCGGCAGGCACTCCTGAATGGTTTCGCCCCCGCAGAAGTGCTCAAAAATAGATTTCTTGATGAGAAACTTAGTGCCGGGCAGATGCCACTTGAGGGCCTTTTTCATCAGCCCGCCGCCAGCCTTAACCAGCGAAGAGTTGTTCATGGCGGCAAACAGGGCGTACATTTTTCGCAACTCGCCATTTGATCTGGACGCGAAGGCTACAGCCGTATCCTCGAAGGAAATGGGGGGGGCTTGGGGGTGGGGCATGGGCAGATAGTGAAGGCAGCTGGGTGGGATCGGCCAACAGGGAGTAAAGATAGCCGGTAAACCCTGTTTATTGGCACAGAGTTGCACCAGCTTTGATCGGCCAGAGCAGTGGGCAGGGTATACGAAGGAGACGAGTGAAAAGTGGAGCAGGATGTGGCAACCACCAGTGCAAAAAAAAGCCCGCCACTTTCGGTAAGAAAGTGGCGGGTGTAAGAAATTTGCGGAGCAAACAGGCAGTTCAGGGGTTTGACGCGTGCAGCAGCCGCAACGATGGGTCAGCAGAGCCAAGCGTATTCTTTGGGCCGCTCACTACCCTAATGTAGCTGTGGGTAGCTACCCGACCATCAGTATCCTGCAGCTGTAGCTGGTTGCCAATAACCGAATAATACTGGGTAACCTGGTAGCCCCGGTACGTAATAATGTGGCGAACCGGCTCATGAAAACCCATGCCGTCGCGGCGCAATGTGAAGGCCGCGGCGCTAACCAGCTTATCATCCTGATAAAAGCGAGCCCGGCCGCGTTGGTCGAAATGGACGGCCATGTGATGGCCGGTGTTGGCCGGCGTAAGCGCGATTTTGTTGCTGGTGGCCGTTTGCTGCCATTCCCAACGCCCTAGCAATCCTTGCTCTAGTGTAGGCATAGCATCGCGGCTACAGGATACTGATACCCAAGCACCGAGTAAGAGGGCAAATAAAGAAACCGGACGGAGGGAAGTAAACATGATGCTATAGCGTGTAATTTGCAGTGGTAGGAGTAGTATCAAACTGATATAGTTGCATCAAAGCAAGTTATTTTTGTTTGATTAACAACACCGATTTTTCTTCAACAACTAAAAATCATATTTTCTTGGATAATCAAATATGGGTGGGCCCCAACGTGCTGCCCGAACTAGCCCGGTTGCTGGCATCCCCTGCGGTTGGGCAGGTGGTGGTGGTCGTGGATGCCAATACGGTTACCAAGTGCTTGCCTTTGCTTGAACCGTACTTGCCGGCGGGCTACCGGGTGGTAGAAATTCCGGATGGGGAGGAGTATAAAACCTTGGCCAGCTGTGAAACCTTATGGGCCGAACTGACCGAGCACCGGGCCGACCGACACGCGGTAGTCGTGAACCTAGGCGGCGGCGTGGTGACAGACCTGGGGGGCTTCGCGGCCGCCGTGTACAAGCGCGGCGTGCGGTTCGTGCAGGTGCCTACTACCTTGCTGGCCCAGGTTGATGCCAGCGTGGGCGGCAAAACCGGCGTCGATTTCATGGGCTTTAAGAATCAATTGGGCGTATTTCAGGAGGCAGCGGGCGTATTCATTGATCCGCGGTTCCTGCAAACCCTTGATCTGCGCCAGCTTAAATCGGGCTACGCCGAGGTGGTAAAGCACTGGCTGATTGCTGATGCCGATGCCTTCGTCCGCAACCGCTCTATAGGCATTATGGTAGATGACTGGACGCCCATTATCGAAGAGTCGGTGGCACTTAAGCAGCGCATTGTGGCCCAGGACCCGCTGGAAACTGGTCTGCGCAAACTGCTCAACTTCGGCCATACCGTGGGCCACGCCCTGGAAAGCTACCTGCTTCAGCAACCAGGCCGCGAGGTGTTGCACGGCGAAGCCGTGGCCGCGGGTATGGTGTGCGAAGCTTGGCTGAGCCACCACAAGGGACTGCTGAGCGCGCTGGAGCTGGACCGGATCGAGACTTTTTTATTCTCTGTTTTCGAAAAAATACAATTTGTATTTTTGGAAACGGAGGCCATTGCCGACTACGCCCGCCAAGACAAAAAGAATACCGGCGCGGTTATCAACTGCACGCTACTCGAAGGCATTGGCCACGGCGTGTACGACCAAGCCGTGACGCTCGATGAAATTGACCAAGCGTTGCGTTACTACCACCGGCTACCGGGCTAACGGGAGGCGGTTACTGTATTAGCTGCAGCCTATTATTTTTCAGGACATTTCGAGTTTATTTTCACCGGGAGCGGAGCGGTGCTTCGCTCTATATTGTGCTGCTGTTATCGACTCCTCTATTTCTCTGGCCTGGTCAGGTAGCCCATTGCGGGCGCTGGCGCAGGTGCCGGCTTCCAAAAGTGAGAGCAACCGCGCCCTCATCATGCAGGCGCTGGCTGGCGGCGGTACCCTCCGCAACCTGTCCGACGCCAACGACACCCAACTCATGCAGCGCTTGCTGCAAAACCCAGCCGCTCCGGTTTTCGACGCCGAGGATGCCGGCACGGTGATGCGCTTCCTGACGGCCTACCTGGCCATGACGGGCCGCCAAGCCGAACTCACCGGCACCGCCCGCATGCGGGAGCGGCCCATTGCAGTACTCGTAGACGCGCTGCGTGCGTTGGGCGCCCGCATCGAGTACCTGGGAGAAAGCGGTTACCCGCCCCTGCAATTGGGTGGCCTCACCCCCCAGCCGGCCCCGGATGAGGAGGCCGATTTCCGGGAGCTGACTGTGCGCGGCGACATCAGCAGCCAGTATATTTCGGCCCTGCTGATGATCGGGCCCACGCTTCCCCAGGGCCTGCGCATCTGGCTGACGGGTAAAGTCGGCTCGCGACCCTATATCCGCATGACGCAGGCGCTGATGCAACACTTTGGGGCCGTCTGTCGGGATTTGGGTGAAGTGCTGGAAGTACGCCCTCAGGCCTACCAGCCCACCGATTACACCGTGGAGGGCGACTGGTCGGCGGCCAGCTACTGGTACGCACTGGTGGCGTTGGCACCCGAGGGCTCCCACCTCACACTGCCCACCCTGCGCCGCTACTCCTGGCAGGGCGACCAAGCCATTGTGGGCATTATGGCCCAACTGGGCGTCCATACCGAGTTTTTGGCCGATGAAACCCTGCGCCTGACCAAAACAAAGCCTGTCACCCAGCTTACTCAAGACTTCACCGACTGCCCCGACCTAGCCCAAACGGTAGCTGTAGTGGCCGCTGCCCTCGGCGTGCCGGCCACTTTCACGGGCCTCGACAGCCTGCGCATCAAGGAAACCGACCGTATTGTGGCCCTGCAAACCGAACTAGCCAAGTTCGGCGGCGCCCTGACGGATAGGGGAGAGGGCCGATTTGAGGTCACGGCAGAGAACTTCCAGGTGGAAAACCAGACCGTGGCCACCTACCACGACCACCGTATGGCAATGGCCTTCGCCCCGCTGGCGATGCTCGGGCCACTTACCATCCAAGCGCCACAAGTAGTGCGCAAGTCCTACCCACAGTTCTGGCAGGAGTTGGGGAAAGTAGGATTCGCGATTGAGGGAGTTGAAGAGGAAGCTGTTTAGAAAGTATCCGGAATCAAGCATGACATTCTCTTGACTCTGTAAACAGCTTCAAGGTAGCCGTGCCACAGCTCAGCCATTACCTTCAGCGAAATCACCATCAATCAGCGCCAATCAGTGATTTAAAGTAGGCCGCCGACAAGCGCAACCGGCTGCCGTACCAGCTGAAAAGCTCCCCATCCACAATGCGGATGCGGGCCGTCGAGCATATCTCCTGGAACTCGGCTACATGTTTCGGGCCGAACGGGTAGGGCTCCGACGAAAGCAGAATCTGGTGAGGAGCGGCTTGGCGGAGCTGTTCGGGTGTTACTTCGGGGTAGCGGCCCAGATGGCTGAACACGTTGCGGAAGCCGGCCCGGGCCAGCATATCATCGATAAACGTACCTGTAGCGGCTACCATGTAAGGCTTGCGCCAGATGAAGTAGGCGGCTGGAACCAGCTCGGTGGCCGGCGCCATAAGGGCAGCGAAGGATGCGGCAATGTCGGCGGTCAGCGAGTCGCCTGCTTCTTTGCGGCCCGTGATCAGGCCCACGCGCCGAATCATATCCAGGGCCTCGGGTAAGTTGCTGATGTCGCTGAGCCAGACTGGGTAGCGGGCTGCGAGCTGCTCGATGCCCTCTTTATAGTTCTCCTCCTTATTGCCGAGGATAAGGTCGGGCCGGAGTGTATCAATCTTTTCGAAGTCGAAGTTCTTGGTGCCCCCAACTACGGTGGCCGATTGCCGGGCCTCAGCGGGGTGGATGCAGAATTTAGTTACGCCCACTACCCGTTCGCCCAGCCCCAAATCAAACAGCAACTCGGTTTGCGAGGGTACCAGCGACACAATACGTCGCGGCGGAAAAGGCACTGCCACCTGCCGGCCCAACTGGTCGGTAACGGTTAGCGGCGGAAAGACAGGCGGCAGTTCCATGAGGCTGAATGTCGAGCTGGAGGATAAAAGAGTCGGGCAGTAACAACGTGCCAACCGCAACGCAAAGGAGCCGCCCGCACCGGACGGCTCCCTATCTATCAGGCTGAAAGAATCAACCTAATCAGCGAAAAATCGGCGTAATCTGTGGTTAGCTGAAGTAACGGAAATCGTGTTTATCCTCGATGCGGAGCAGCGACTCGTAAATCAGGTTGATAACGTTTTGCACGTCGTCCTGATGTACGGTTTCCACGGTGGTGTGCATATACTTGAGGGGCAGCGAAATGAGCGCGGCGGCTACTCCGGCGTTGGAATAAGCAAAGGCGTCGGTATCGGTGCCGGTGGCGCGGGTAGCTGCCGCGCGCTGGAAGGGGATTTCGGCGCTTTGAGCTGCTTCAATGATGAGGTCGCGCAGGTTGTTCTGCACGGCCGGGCCATAGGTAATTACCGGGCCTTTGCCGCAAAACAGGTCGCCCGAGGTTTTCTTCTCGTACATCGGCGACTGGGTGTCGTGGGTCACATCGGTCACGATGGCCACGTCGGGCTTGATGCGGTGGGCAATCATTTCGGCACCCCGCAGGCCGATTTCCTCCTGCACCGAATTCACCACGTACAGGCCGAACGGTAGCTTTTTGCCTTCCTCGTGGAGGCGGCGGGCTACTTCGGCAATCATGAAGCCGCCGATGCGGTTGTCGAGCGCCCGACCCACGTAGAACTTGTCGTTGAGCACCATGAACTCGTCCTCGAATGTCACGACCGAGCCCACGTGAATGCCCATCTCCTCGACTTCTTCCTTGGTTGAAGCACCACAGTCGAGGAACACCGTTTCGATGGTTGGGGCCTTGTCCTGGTCTGTTTTGCGGGTGTGAATGGCGGGCCAGCCGAACACCGCTTTCACGATGCCCTTCTTGGTGTGGATGTTCACACGCTTGCTTGGGGCCACCAACGGGTCGGAGCCACCGTTTTTGCGCAGGTAAAGGAACCCCGACTCCGTAATGAAGTTGACGAAGTAGCTAATTTCGTCGGCGTGGGCTTCAATCACCACCTTGTATTCGGCCTCGGGGTTGATAACGCCCACCACCGTGCCGTAGGTATCCACGAAATATTCGTCGATGTAGGGCTTAAGGTATTCGAGCCACAAGAGCTGGCCCTCCTTCTCGAAGCCAGTGGGAGAGGGGTTGTTGAGGTATTTCTGGAGGAAGTCGAATGATTCGGGGCGCATGTGTAATGAGATTCAGAGTTACAGAGCTTTGAAAAATACTACTAACATTCTGAATGATATAGCTACGACGATAAGATTCACAACGACCAAGGCAGCCGTTAAATTGAACAACGAGATAGGTGCTCCCAGCATAGTTGCAATTCCAATGGCACGAACGTGAAATGGAACTGCTCTTAAAAAAGGATTCGCCTCTGCTGTTTTGTACTGAAAGATTGCTAGGATAAAGTCAGGAATAAGACTGAACAGGAATCGGCTAGTGAAAAGTGGCGCAACAAGCAAAAGCATTAACCCAATAGATAAAAAAATGAGAGGCGCAAAGTAAGGGCTTGCCGGGTTCATAAATCGATTCCGTAGACTATGCTACAGCGGAATGTTGCCGTGCTTCTTGCGGGGCAGGGTGTCCACTTTGTTTTCCAGCATCTTAAAGGCCCGAATCAGCTTCTGGCGGGTCTGGGAAGGTAGAATCACCTCGTCCACAAAGCCGCGGTGGGCGGCGCGGTAGGGGGTGGCGAATTTTTGCTGATATTCGTCGACCTTTTCCTGGAGCTTGGCGGCAGGATCTTCGGCGGCGGCAATTTCGCGCTTGAAGATGATTTCGGCCGCGCCCTTGGCGCCCATTACCGCAATTTCGGCTGTGGGCCAGGCGTAGTTCATGTCGGCCCCGATGTGCTTGGAGTTCATTACATCATACGCCCCACCGTAGGCTTTGCGGGTGATAACGGTGATACGCGGCACAGTGGCTTCGCAAAAGGCGTAGAGCAGCTTGGCGCCGTTGGTGATAATGCCGCGCCACTCCTGGTCGGTGCCGGGCAGAAAGCCGGGTACGTCTTCGAGCACCAGCAGCGGAATGTTGAACGAGTCGCAGAAGCGCACGAACCGGGCAGCCTTGGTGCTGGCATTGATGTCGAGCACGCCGGCCAGCACGGCCGGCTGGTTGCCCACAATGCCGATGCTGCGGCCGCCGAGCCGGGCAAAGCCGACCACTATGTTTTCGGCGAAATTCTGGTGTACTTCCAGAAACGAGTTAGCGTCAATCAGGCCCTCAATCACCTCCCGCATGTCGTAGGGCTGGTTGGGGTTTTCGGGGATGATGGTGTCGAGAACGGCGCGGTTTTCGTCCTGGCCAGCTTCGTAGGGCAGCATGGGAGCAGTTTCCTCGCAGTTCTGAGGCATGTAGCTCAGCAGCTGCTTGAGGTGGGTGATGCAGGCTACCTCGTTGGCGCAGCTGAAATGCGTCACGCCGCTTTTGGCCGAATGGGTGCTGGCGCCACCCAGCTCCTCGCTCGTCACAGTTTCGTGGGTCACGGTTTTCACCACATTGGGGCCGGTCACGAACATGTAGCTCGTGTCCTCTACCATCAGGATGAAGTCGGTGATGGCGGGCGAATACACCGCGCCGCCCGCGCAGGGACCCATAATGGCCGACAACTGGGGCACCACGCCCGAGGCCAGCGTATTCTTGTAGAAGATGTCGGCGTAACCGCCCAGGCTCACAACTCCCTCCTGAATCCGGGCGCCGCCCGAGTCGTTAAGGCCGATAACGGGCGCGCCATTCTTCATGGAGAGGTCCATGATCTTCACGATTTTCTCGGCGTGGGTTTCGCTTAGCGAACCGCCAAATACCGTGAAATCCTGGGAGAAGGCGTACACCAGCCGGCCCTGCACGGTGCCGTAGCCCGTCACCACACCGTCGCCGAGGTAGTACTCCTTATCAAGGCCGAAGTCCTTGGAGCGGTGCATCACGAATTTGCCGATTTCCTCGAACGAACCCTCGTCGAACAGCAGGTCAATCCGCTCGCGGGCGGTGAGCTTGCCCTTTTTGTGCTGGGCATCGATGCGGGCCTGGCCGCCGCCGAGCAGGGCTTCCTGGTTTTTGCGGTCAAGAACTTCGAGTGGGCTTAGTTGGGCGTCAACGTGCGGGTCGGACATGCGGGGTGGGGGTAGTCGAATGGTGTAATCAGGGTTAAGTAGCCAAAGATAAGGCCCAAGGCCAGAAAAGCCGCACCCAAGATTCGGGCGCAGCTGGTGGCTCCGAAGACGTTGCATTGGGCAGGGGCGAAGTCATCGGCCAATGTTGTGGGAGTTGCCGCAGGTCATTACCTTGAGGAAAAATGCACTCAGTTAAATCAGAAGGTAATAATGAAAACACCGCTTTTGCTGCTGGCAGCGTCGACCTTGCTCGTTTTCGCAGGCTGCGAGAAAACCACTTCGGCTCCCCAGAGTCAGGAGGTGTTGCTCACCAAAACCTGGAAACGGGGAATGCAGGATAAAAACACGTCTACCAATCCGGCCAATGTTATCTTTTACCCCGTGCAAAGCTGTGAGCAGGACGACACATTCCGGTTCAGGGCGGATGGTACTGTACTCATTGACCGGGGCGCAATCAAATGCAGTCAGGGCGAATCCCAGACCGTTACCCAGGCATACAGCATCAACCGAATAACGAATGAGCTGACGTTGGATGGTCAGAAATTCAAGCTGCTGGAGGAAACCGGTCAGCAAGTAAAATATGCTGCTCAACTATCTCCCGGTACAGGGTACAGCTATCAGATTTTCCTGTTGCAGTAAGATGCAGGAAGCAAATTGCTAGCGTTGGCACACTCCCCTAGTTACCGGAGGCACAACGATAGTAACGCTGAACAACCGGAAATATAAACGAAGAACGGCCGGCCCCCACAGTGGAGGCCGGCGTTCTTATTATTAATCGAATATACTTACTCGCCCTTCTTCTTCGAGTCGGTAGGCTCGTCGTCGGGAGCTTCTTCCGGGGCTTCTTCAGGCCGCTCGTCGCTGGCCATGGGTATTGCCACTCCATCGCCCTTGCTGACCGAGAAGACCAGTTCCTCCGCGCCTTCAGTGAAGTCGGCGGTGATAGTGTCGCCCTGGGCCACTTCGGCCTTCAGGATTTCCTCGGCAATCGGGTCTTCAATGTACTTCTGGATGGCCCGGTTGAGCGGACGCGCGCCGTACTTAGGGTCGTAGCCTTTCTCGGCCACGAAATCCTTAGCGGCTTCGGTCAGTTCCACCTTGTAACCCAGCGTCTGAATGCGGCTCAGCAATTTGCTCAGGCTGATGTCGATGATCTTGTGGATATCCGACTTGTCCAGCGAGTTGAATACTACCACGTCGTCCAAACGGTTAAGGAACTCGGGCGAGAAGGTCTTCTTCAGGGCGTTGGTAATGGTGCCCTTCGTCAGCTCGTCCATGTTCTCCTGGCGGGCCTTGGTACCGAAACCGATGCCAGCACCGAAGTCTTGCAGGTCACGCGCCCCAATGTTAGAGGTCATGATGATGATGGTGTTGCGGAAGTCCACCTTGCGGCCGAGGCCGTCGGTGAGAATGCCATCGTCCAGCACCTGAAGCAGAATGTTATACACGTCGGGGTGGGCCTTCTCGATTTCGTCGAGCAGAATCACGGAGTACGGCTTGCGGCGGATTTTCTCCGTCAGCTGGCCGCCCTCTTCGTAGCCCACGTAGCCGGGAGGTGCGCCTACCAGGCGCGAGATGCTGAATTTCTCCATGTACTCCGACATGTCAATCCGCACGAGCGAATCTTCCTTGTCGAAGAGGTAGGAAGCCAGCACCTTGGCCAGCTCCGTTTTACCTACACCAGTTGGGCCGAGGAACACAAAGGAACCAATCGGCTTCTTGGGGTCCTTAAGGCCTACCCGGGTCCGCTGGATGGCTTTCACGAGTTGCTGAATGGCCTTGTCTTGGCCAATCACTTTGCCCTTCAGCTCTTCGCCCATATTCAGGAGCTTGGAGCTTTCTTTCTGAGCCACGCGCGAAACGGGAATGCCGGTCATCATGGCAATCACCTCGGCCACGTTCTCCTCCTTCACGGTGTAGCGCTTCTTCTTGGTCTCCTCTTCCCAGTCCTTTTTGGCCGATTCGAGTTGATCAATAAGCTTCTTTTCCGTGTCGCGGAGCTTGGCAGCTTCCTCGTACTTCTGGCTTTTCACCACGCGGTTCTTCTCGCCCTTGATGTTCTCAATCTGCTCTTCAAGCTTGAGAATATCCTCGGGCACCACGATGTTGTTGATGTGCACACGAGCACCGGCCTCATCGAGAATGTCGATGGCCTTGTCGGGCAGGAACCGGTCACTCATGTAGCGGTCCGACAGCTTTACGCAGGCCTCAATGGCCTTGTCGGTGTACACGACGTGGTGGTGGTCCTGGTACTTGTCCTTGATGTTGTTCAGGATTTCAATCGTTTCCTCAGGCGTAGTGGGGTCCACCATCACCATCTGGAAACGACGGGCCAGAGCGCCGTCCTTCTCAATGTACTGGCGGTACTCGTCGAGCGTCGTAGCACCGATGCATTGAATTTCGCCGCGGGCCAAGGCCGGCTTGAACATGTTGGAGGCGTCGAGTGAGCCCGAAGCCCCGCCAGCACCCACAATCGTGTGCAGCTCGTCAATGAACAGAATTACGTCGGGCGACTTCTCCAGCTCGTTCATCACGGCCTTCATGCGCTCCTCGAACTGGCCGCGGTACTTGGTACCAGCCACCAGCGAAGCCAGGTCGAGCGTTACTACGCGCTTACCGAACAGCACCCGCGACACCTTCTTCTGAATGATGCGCAGGGCTAGGCCCTCGGCAATGGCTGTTTTACCAACGCCGGGCTCACCGATGAGAATGGGGTTGTTCTTCTTGCGGCGGCTCAGAATCTGAGCTACGCGCTCAATTTCCTTCTCGCGGCCCACGATGGGGTCGAGTTTGTCGTCCTCGGCCATTTTGGTGAGGTCGCGGCCGAAGTTGTCGAGCACTGGGGTGCGCGATTTATCGTTGCCCTTTTTAGGCGTGGCACCCGCGCTGCCGCGGCCGGCACCGCCACCTCCGAAGAGGCGGTCGTTGTCGTCGTCGTCAGCCTCGGGGCCGTTGGTTGGGTTGTTCGCCGTGTTACCGTGGTAATCGAGCGAATCGCGCACAGATTCGTAGTTCACGTTGAATTTGCTCAGAATTTGGGACGAAATGTTGTCTTCATCGCGCAAAATCGAGAGGAGCAGGTGCTCGGTGCCGATAATTTCGCTTTTGAAGATTTTGGCCTCCAGATACGTGATCTTGAGGACTTTTTCGGTCTGTTTGGTCAGGGGGATAGAGCCGGTGATGCTGGTACCCTGGGTGGCCGTGTTACGGGTGGCCTGTTCCAGCGCATATTTGAGCTCCTCGACGGAAACCCCCAGCTTTTTGAGCAGACCAACCGCCGTACCCTCGCCCTCGCGGATCATGCCCAGCAAGAGGTGTTCGGTACCGATATAGTCGTGCCCCAGCCGGATGGCCTCTTCCCGGCTCAGGGAGATGACCTCCTTGACTCTGTTTGAGAATTTAGCTTCCATGCAGATAAGGTAGAAAAGAAAAAGGAAACCCCGACCGCAAAAAGGGCTAACGGAACGGGTTTGGCCGATATAAACTGAAACAGCTTGAGTCGGGCGTTGGTTCGGGGCGGCTAGTATGCACTACGTGAGAAAACTGCCGGCGGCCGGACCCTGCATGAACAGCAGGTCTAAGATGCTGAGTCCGGATACAAAATCTTTACCAAACCGCTGCCCATAAGCCGGCACCGACGTCCTGTCAGGTCCGGGCTCATCGGTCGTTGCCTTGGGCGTCAGCCAGTCGCGCCGGTCGAGCGGTGCTGGAGTAGCTGGTTGTCCCGGTGCGCCGCTTCCAACTTCTTCGCCGGTGTGGTAGCCGCTGGTAAGGTGAATCGGCTGCCGCAGGCGCAGGCAGCGGCAGTAGAAGCGCAACAGCGCCAAGTTCAGCTCGAAGAGGAGCGCGGGCTTCTGCTGGTAGATATCGTGTAGGTAATCGGCGTAATACTCGAAATACGGCGTGCCGCCATAGGCGGTTTGCAATGTGCGCCAGTGCTGGTGGCGCCAGTTTTGGCGGTAGTCGATTTCGATAAGTGAGCTGAGGACCTTCTCGCTGCGGTTGCCATCAATTACGGGCACCGTGAGCGGTTTAATGCCCTGGGCCGTGAGAATGAGGCAGCGGTTGCGGTAAGTTTGCTTGCGGTAGTGGTCGTGGGTTTCGAGCCAGAGCGCGTCGGCGTGGGCCAGCTCGGCGAAGAAGGCAATGGGGGGGTGGTACTGGGTTTCAAATAGGAGGTCGGACACTACTTTTGGGCTGTTGACTACCAATTACTGGCTGTTAGCTTTCTGATGTGAGGTGGAACGTATACTACTATCGGGCTGTAACCTAAAACGAAGCGTAATAGCTATCAGCTTAAAAGCGGGCTCCCGGAAAAGTCGCAATTTTGCGGCCGGCTTGGGCAATGGCCCTTTCAAATAAACTGCCAACCGGTACTTTATACCGCCAAACTGACATAATGCACGGACGCTCCCGACTAATTCTCCTATTTCTGCTGCTACTGGCTGGCTTCTCGGCTTCAGCGCAGTTGCTGCTCGACGTAGCTCGCTTCCGCAACGAGGATGTGGCCATTGAGGGCGGCATTGTGGAGGTGTACGTCACGGCCTCCACCCAGCGCCTGACCTACCAACGGCGGGGACCCAAAATGTTTCAGGCTGGGGCAGTCGTAACGCTGGAAGCTATCCGGCCCGATGGCACGGCTGCCTACCAGGAAACCATTACGCTCCGTCCGCCAGTGTTGCGCGATACCACGGCGGCCATCAAAAACCCCATCAGCTTCCAGAAACGCCTGAACCTGCCCGACGGCCAGTATGTGCTCCGGGGCCAGTTGCGCGACCAGTACCGGGCCGCCTCTACGCTTATTGTCGAAAAGCCGCTGGTAGTGGCCAACCAAACCAAGCAGGTAGCGGCCAGTGATGTGGTGGTGCTGAGCCGGCCCGCCAGCCGCTCGGCCATTGAGGGCAACAACTTCATGCGCCAGGGCCTTAGCCTAACCCGCACCCCCGGCGGACTGTATGCCCGGGGCCAGGACAAGCTATTTTTCTATGCCGAACTGTACAATGCCACCGTGGGCCAGCCCCTGACGGTAACGTATCGGCTGACGCCCACAACCAGCAAATCCAACGCGGCTAGCGGCAAAGGCCTGGTCCAGGGTGCCGAAGGCCGCCCAACGGTACTCACTGGCGAGCTGGATGTAAGCAAAGTGCCAGCCGGCGACTACCAACTGACGGTGGAGGTGCGCGACGTAAAAAACCGCCTCCTGATTTCCCAAACGGCTGCCGTGCGCCGCGACCCTGCCAACTACGCGCCCGCCGGGGCCGTGATGCCCCGCTAATGAGCCAGCCTCGCTCCGCCACCTACTCGTGGTATTACCGCCCCTTGGGCTGGCTACTAACGGTCATTGCCAAGCTACCACTGACCTTGCTTTATGTGCTGGCTTTCCAGCTATTCGTGCTCATGGCTTACGTGGTACGCTACCGGCGGCGGGTGGTGCTGGAAAATCTGCGCAACTCCTTCCCTAATAAATCGGCGGCCGACATTCGGCGGATTGCGCTTGGCTTCTACTGGCATTTCGCGCAGGTGATTGTGGAGATTCTGAAGCTGCGCACGATTTCAGCCGCCGAGCTAAGGCGGCGGGTGACATTTACCAACCCCGAAGTGCTGGGTCGCTTCTTTCCGCTGAATAAACAGGTGCTCACCCTGGGTTCGCACGCTGGCAACTGGGAATGGATTCTGTCGGCGGCGGCGCTGGAGTATCCGGGCCGGGCCGGGGGCGTGTATAAACCCCTCACCAATCCGTTTTTCGAGGAGTTTATGCTGCGGCTGCGCAATCGGCTGGGGGCCCACCTAGTGCCCATGCTCAGCACGTTGCGCGACTTGCTGCGCCACCGCGGGCAGGGCCGCACCCTGAGTTTGCTTTCCGACCAGGCGGCCGGCCCCGAAGATTATCCTTACTGGACCGATTTCATGCACCAGGATACGCCCTTCTATACCGGCGCCGATAAGCTAGCCGCCCAGTTGCAGTGTGCAGCCGTGTACGTGGGCATTAAGCGGGTCCGGCGGGGGCACTACCACATTACGTTCACCGAACTCCACGACGGCCAGACCCGTCTTCCGCCCGAAGAGCATCAACTCACCGAATTATTTGCCCGCCAGTTAGAGCGCGACATCCAGGCTAGCCCCACCGACTACCTCTGGAGCCACCGCCGCTGGAAACATAAAAGAGACGTGAGTACAAAGAAGTGAGAGGTGAGACTTCCTGCCGTTACCCAATTCAGGACATCGGCACGAAATCTCACCTCTCACTTCTTTGTACTCACGTCTCAACGCTACAGATACTGCTCGATGTCGCCGGCACCCTGGCGAATCAACTCGAAGTCATCGTTAGTGCAGTCGATGATGGTGCTGGGGACGTTGTTGCCGAAACCGCCGTCGATGACTAGGTCGACCATAGCGCGGTATTTCTCGAAAATTAAGTCGGGATCTGTCACGTATTCGTCCAGCGTGTTTTCGTCTTCACGGACCGAGGTACTCATAATGGGGTTACCCAACTCCCGCACTAACTGCAGAATAATAGGGCTGTCGGGGATGCGAATGCCCACGGTTTTGCGCTGCTTGCCGCCTTGGCGGGGAGCTTTCGAGCTGGCTTCAAACAGAAACGTAAACGGCCCAGGCAAGGCCCGCTTCAGCACTTTATAGATGGGCGTAGTGATGCCGTGGGCATAGTCGCTGATATGCGACAAATCGTGACAGATAAAGCTAAGGTTGGCTTTCTCGGGGTTGAGGCCTTTAATGCGGCATACCCGCTCCACCGCTTTGGCATTGTGAATGTCGCACCCAATGCCATATACTGTATCGGTGGGGTAGATGATAACGCCGCCTTTACGGATGATTTCCACGGCCTGCTGAATGCGGTTGAGAGGTGGATTATCGGGGTGGATGCGGAGCAGGGTGGCAGACATAGGCAGAAATAGGGTTGAGTGAGCAAAACAGGCCCGGCACCAGCTGGGCCGGGAGGCGTCAAGGTACACGCACGGCGTACAAGGTGCTACTGTTTTCGGTAAAAACTCCGTTGGGGTTGCCAAACTCACTAATTACTGAGGGTGCACTGCCCTGAAAGGCTTAATGGCCATGGGGGATAGGGGAGGAGGCGTTGCTCCCGATGCTGGCCGCCACCCTGAAAGCCGGCCATAGCCGCCCGCAAGGTCGAGGAGCAGTGTCCGAATGGCGGAAGAAATGCCTGATGACCAACCCGTAACGCCCGCGCGTCCGTCAAAAGCCAAAGCGTAGGCCCGGCCGCGGAAACCACGTACTTTTGTCGGCCCCGAAGGGCCCAATTTAGTGGGGCAGGCTGCCTGCTCCTGGGGTACCCAGGTTTCCGTTGTGTTCATCCATCCTATCAAATGGCTACATCCCGCATCGAAGAGTACAAGGCCAAAGCTGACCGCAGCCGTAAGCGCTTCGCTTACATGACCAGCATTTTCGGGCTCGTGCTCATCACGTTCTCCTATTACTTCTACCAGGTTTTCTTCACGCCCAACATCGAAACCAAGGGCCGGGCCACCTACGTGACGGTGCGCCGGGGCGAGTCGGCCAAAGCCGTGCTCGACTCGATTGACGCCAGTGGCGTGGTTGTGGACAAGCTCAGCCTGCACTTCGTGGCCCGCCTGCTGAAGTACGAACAGCTGGTAAAGCCCGGCCGCTACGAGCTCAAGGATGGTTACACCAACCGCCAGCTCATCAACGACCTGCGCACCGGCAGCAACCGGTTGCCGCTACGCCTGACGTTCCAGAACATCCGGCTGCGCGAAGATCTGGCCCGCAAGCTGGCCGCTACCGTCGACGCCCGTCCCGGCCAGTTCGACAGCCTGCTGACGTCGCCCCAGTATACCAAAAGCCTTGGTTTCGACACGACCAGCATCCTGACGATGTTCATCCCGAACACCTACGAGCTGGCTTGGAACACGTCGGCCGAGAACCTCATGCAGCGCATGAAGAAGGAGTACGACAAATTCTGGACGCCCGCCCGCGATGCTAAGCGCAAGGAGTTGGGCCTGAGCCGGGCCGAAGTAAGCACGCTGGCCAGCATTGTGGAGGCCGAGCAGCAGCAGCACGCCGACGAGCGGCCCCGGGTGGCGGGCGTGTATCTAAACCGCCTCCAGCGTGGTATGAAGCTCCAAGCCGACCCCACGGTGGTGTATGCCAACCATGATTTTACCATCAAGCGGGTACTTAACGTACACTTGGCCAAGGACTCGCCCTACAACACCTATAAGTACGGCGGCCTGCCGCCTGGCCCCATCAACCTGCCTAGCATCGCCAGCATCGACGCTGTGCTTAACCCCGAAAGCCACCAGTACCTCTACTTCTGCGCCAAGGACGATTTCAGCGGCTACCACGCCTTCGCCCGCAACGAGCAAGAGCACCTTGTAAACGCCCGTCGCTACCAAGCTGCCCTGAGCCGGGCCGGAATCATGAAGTAGATTCTTGGTTTTTAGTGGGTGGTTTTTGGCTACCCGTGAATTTGAACAGAATCCTAAAACCAGAAACCACCCACCAAAAACCAGAATATGTACTCTTCCGACACCAAAATCCGCGTTCGGTACGCCGAAACCGACCAGATGGGCTACGTGTACCACGGCAATTACGCGGCTTATTTTGAGGTGAGCCGCACCGAGGCATTCCGGCAGTTAGGCATTAGCTACAAGGCCCTGGAGGCCGAGGGCGTAGGTATGCCGGTGGGCGAAATCCGGACCCGCTTCCGCCGCCCCGCCCGCTACGACGACCTGCTGACCGTGCGCCTGCTGTTGCGCCAACCCGCCGAAGGGAGCCGGATTCTGTTCGAGTACGAAATCTACAATGAGGACCAGGTGCTACTCACCGAGGGCCACACCCTGATGGTATTCGTGAGCATGAAAACCGGCCGCCCTGTGCCCATCCCGGCCGATATTGCTGCCCGGCTGGCCCCTTATTTTAGCGACGACGAAACCGCTGGCCCGCTCACCCCGCCCAACTCCCCCACCGATGCCCCGGCCCCGGCCGCGTTTCTGAGTTAAAAAAAGCCGGGTTTGGAGGTCAGGGCGGGTAATTATTGGCTGTCGTGACGAAGAAAGGACTTGGTAGGAGGGCACTGGCTGGCTTTTTACCGGGTCCTTTCTTCGTCAGGACGGCTGGATGGTTCCCAACCAATCCGTAACTTTCTAACTTATACACGTCTCCACTTATAAACGCTAAAAGGTGAAATTCCCCGTCCGCCGGTATCATTTACCCGATGTGCGCCGCCGCCGCTCGTACCGGCGGTTCATTGTGTGGCTGAAGCGGCTGCGCTTTGCCCACGGCCGCGCCTCGGTGTATGATGTGGTGGTGCAGTTGCTGCAGGAAATCAAGCTCGATGGTATTGCCAAACGGGCCAGCTACATGGCCTTCAACTTCACCATCGCCATTTTTCCTACTATCATCTTCCTGTTCACCCTCATCCCCTGGATTCCGGTACCCAACCTCGACGTAGACATTCTGCAGTTTCTCTCCGACCTGATTCCGCGGGAAATGTACCGGGCCATTTCGGGTACCATTGAAGACGTGGTGACCATCCAGCACGGCGGACTGCTCTCGTTTGGTTTTGCTACGGCCCTGGTGCTCAGCTCCAACGGCATCATGGCCCTGCTCGACGCCTTTGAGAAGAAGTACCCAAACTTCAAAAAGCGCACTTATATCCGTAAGCGCGTTATTGCCACGCTGCTCACCGTGGTGCTCTCTTCAGTGCTGCTGATTGCCGTAACGGGTATTTTCTTTGGCACCTATATTATTGATGCATTAGTGTACCAGGAGATAGTGCCCGAAGGCATGACCGACCAGCTAACGGCCATCCTGCGCTACGGCTCGGTGGTATTTCTGTTCCTGCTCACCACCAGCCTGATTTACTACTACGTGCCGCCCGTGCACGATAAATGGCCCTTCGTGTCGGTGGGAGCTGTTGTGGCCACGCTGCTCATTTTCCTGGTGTCGTTTCTGTTCATACTCTACGTCAAGATATTCGACAGCTACAACCATTTTTACGGCTCGGTGGGCACGCTGGTGGGCTTCATGGTCTGGCTCGATTTCGTATGTATGACCCTGATTCTGGGCTTTGAAGTGAATGTGAGCATCGACGCCGTGACAGGGGGCTTCAAGCGCCTAGGCTTCTTAAGCCGCACGCGCCGGCCGGCTACCGACAAACCCACCAAAATAGTTAGTGCCTGATTGTGAGGCGATAAACAACGGGTGTGAGTTTTTTTTCGTCCGACACCTTGTTCATTTCCAAATCGTCTTTACTTTTGCCATCCCAAAGCACACCGTTGGGACCTTATAGAGAGGTGGCAGAGTGGTCGAATGCGACGGTTTCGAAAACCGTTATACCGGCAACGGTATCGGGGGTTCGAATCCCCCCTTCTCTACTGTTTTTGAATTAAAAGTTGAAAATGCCGCTAAAGACTCCCGTTTAGGGGCTTTGTCGACGTTTTTAACTTTTAGTGCTTAACTTCTGATTGCCTTACAGAGGAGTGGCAGAGTGGTCGATTGCGACGGTCTTGAAAACCGTTGAGGGTTAAACCTCCGGGGGTTCGAATCCCTCCTCCTCTGCAGTAATTATTTTAGCTCCGTCATGCTTGGCGGTAAATTGCTTAAGAAGCTCCCCAGCACAAGCTAGGGAGCTTTTCTGCTATTAAGGCTTTCCTCTGTGATTCAGGTTGGTTGGATATCCGGCGCTGAATTATTTTTATTTTTAATTGTCTTTGAGGCCTTAGCGGTCTTAGATTTGCTAGGGCGGCGCCTATACTTTTTTCCACCTTTATGTCCGACGCTTTATTCGACGTGAATCTGCAGCAGCTCCCCGACGAGTTTCTGACGGGGGTGTGGCAGGTAGCGAGCCGGGTGCTTAACCAGACCGACCCGGGTAGCGTGCTGGCTCTCGCTGAGCGCTTGGCCCTGGAGCCCGGCCGGGTACAGGTACAGGGACCCGATCTGCAGGACCAGGGGCAGTGGCTGGTGCAGCGTGATACGCTGCTTAACCGCCCTTACCTTGAATTGGCGTTAGGCCAAGGGCAAACCCGGGCCCTCGTAACGCGGTTGCGTCGTTCGCGTACTGGTTCTGAAAGCCAACTAAACCTGTACTTCCAATCGGGTATGGAAATGCAGCTTACCCAGCCGTAGTCCTTCGTTCCGCTCTTTTGTTCGTTTGCTCATGGCCTCCGTCAATTCCTCCGATTCAGCTGCCCAACACTCCGTTCTGCCTACCGCCGATGCACCGTTCGGCATGGTAACGATTACCGACGCGCAGGGCAGTATTGCTTTCGCCAGTCCACAATTGCTCGAATTCAGTGGCCTCTCCATAAGCCAACTCAGTGCCCAGTGGCTTGCCCTGACTCACCCCGACGACTATGCCCGCACCGCCGAGCAGTGGGGGCGGGCCTTGGAACTGGAGCAGCCCTACCAGCTTGAATTTCGCTTCCGCCGCCACGATGGCGACTACCGCCTGATGCGCTGCCTGGGCTACCCCCAGTACGATGACTACGGCGTACAACAGTGGATTGTGAGTGTGTTCGACCTGGAGGCGTTACGCGCTGGAAAGAGCACCGACCTGGACCCAGCCACCGATTTTAACGTTCTGTCCGAACTGATTCCGCAATTGGTCTGGACCACCGACTCTACCGGCTATCATACTTACTTCAACCAGCGCTGGATCGATTTTACGGGCTACACCCTGGCCGATAGTGTCGGCGCAGACATGTGGAACAACCTGCTCCACCCCGACGACCGGCAGCGAGCCCGGCAGCGGTGGGGCCACTCACTGGAAACCGGTGATTTCTACGAAATAGAATACCGTTTTAAAGACCACGAGGATGGTTACCGTTGGTTCCTGGGCCAGGCCTTACCAGTGCGCGATGAAGCCGGCGAAATCGTGAAATGGTTCGGCACCTGCACTGACATCCACGATCAGAAAATGCAGGAGCTGGCCCTACGCAAGCGGGAACAAGATTTTGTGACCCTGGCCAACGTCATTCCGCAGCTGGCCTGGATGGCCGACGAAACAGGGTCCATCTTCTGGTACAACCAGCGCTGGTTCGATTTCACCGGGACCCAACTCGAACAAATGCAGGGCTGGGGATGGCAGGCCGTGCATCATTCTGATTACGTGGAGCCCATTACTAAGGGGTTCAAGCAAGCCGTTGCGGAAGGCCGCGACTGGGAGGCTACATTTCCGCTTCGGCGCTACGACGGTGAATATCGCTGGTTTCTGAGCCGTGCTTTACCCGTGCGCAATGAAGACGGCCAAGTGGTGCGCTGGTGCGGCACCAACACCGATGTTACGGAACAAAAGCTCTTGCAGGAGCAGTTGGAACGTGCTTACACCGACCTCGAAGCCAAGGTGATGTTTCGGACGCTAGACTTGGAGCGGGAAGTGCAGGAGCTGCGGCGGGAAAAGGGAGCTTAGGGTTTTCCTTAGCCCCATCTGTCGAACACTCCGATTCCTAGCTCCTCTTCAGCTCAGCATCGAGGAAATGGGCAGCTAAAGGAAGGCTTATTTCAGCATTGGAAGTCAATGGAACACACCACCGATGTAGGAGCAGAGCCTATCCTCGCTTAGCGTTGCACGGTAACACCAGGTTTTGTCTGAGGCGATTAAATGATAAGTAGGAAGCAAGGCTTGTCCCTGCATCAATCGGACGCTATGCGGTCAATAACCCTGGCAGCATAAGTTAGCTTGGGTATCATTTGCCCGGTATTTTTGGGCATTTATTTCCGGTTATGATTTGTTGAGCTTCTGATAAACAAGGAATTACCGACAGCCGTTGGCGGACCTGAAATTCGGGCGTACTTTGCCGGCCGTGGGGGCGAGACCGAGCTGGCAACCACGGCTCCCGTGGCCGCGTAGTGCAGGCAGCTACGGTCGAGTATCCTGCCCGATCATGCTTTCTCGCCCTATGCTGAAATGGTATTTCTGCGCGGCCCTGCTCTTGGGGCTGCTGAGCGGCCGCCCGGCGGCCGCCTACTCCGTGCTTACTCACCAGGCCAACATCGACTCTACCTGGGAGCCGTGTATGCTGCCGCTGCTGAAAGCACGCTATCCGGGTGCTACCGCGGAGGAGTTTATTGAAGCTAAAAGCTATGCTTATGGGGGCTCCATTCTGCAGGACATGGGCTACTACCCGTTTGGCTCGGAGCTATTCACCAACCTCACCCACTACGTGCGCAGCGGCGACTTCGTGCGTAACCTGCTGGCCGAGGCGCACAGTCGCAACGAGTATGCCTTCGCCCTCGGGGCCCTGGCCCACTACGCGGCCGATATCAACGGCCACCCGGCCGGTACCAACAAGGCCATGCCCAGCGTGTATCCCGAGCTGAAGGCCAAGTTCGGTAACAGTATCACTTACGAAGAGGCCCCGGTGCAGCACACTCAGCTTGAATTTGCGTTTGATGTGGTACAGGTTGCCTCGGGCCGCTACCGTAGCGCCGATTACCAGCGTTCCATCGGCTTCAAAGTAAACAAGCCGGTGCTGGAGCGGGCCTTCTTGAAAACCTACGGCCTGGAACTGGGACAGGTAATTCTGAACGTGGATCTGGCCGTGGGCTCGTTCCGGTTCGCAGTGCGCAACCTGATTCCGATTGCCAGCCGCGCCGCTTGGCAATCCAAGAAAAGCGAAATCCGGAAGGAGGTGCCTCAGGCCCGCCGCCGCGAATACGTATATAAGGACAGCCAACACGAATACGAGGAGAAGTACGGCACCGAGTACGAACACCCCGGTTTTGGGGCCCGCATTGTGTCGTATTTCATCCGCATTTTGCCCAAAATTGGACCGCTCAAGCCCTTTGCCTTCAAGCTGCCCACGCCCGAGGCGCAGGCGCTATTTAAAAGCAGTTTTCGCCAAGTGATGAAGGATTATTGCCGGCTGCTGAAAGACCAGCCCCGCGATACAATAGCCGCTCCACCCGCGCTACCCAACGCCGACTTCGACACCGGCAAGCCCACCCGCGCCGGCGAGTATCCTCTCACCGACGCCACCTACGGCGAGTGGCTGCGCACGCTGGCCGATAAGAAATTCGAAAATCTTTCCGCAGCGCAAAAACAGAATCTATTAGCTTTTTTCCAGGGTCCTGAGAAAACGCCGCTCGATGAGGAGGAGAAGGAAAAGGACAAGCGCCGCAAAACCCGCGAGGCCCTGCAGGCGCTGAAAGCCACGGCCCCCGTTGCCGAAAGGCCCTGAAACCAACCTACCCGCCTCCCAAGCTAGCTGCTAAGGGGCGGGCCGGGTAAGCTTGGTTAAGCCAAGGATCAGGCGAATTAGTAGTAATGGTAGGCCCGGTAGGTACGGTAATTGGGCCGGTGCAGCCGGTGCTGGCCCTTCGACTTGGCCCGCATAGTGGGCCGGGTCTGGCTGAAGGGCCGGGCCTCCATGCTGATGGGCAGGCTGTTCAGCAGCACAAAAATAATCAAAGTCAGGAGCAGGAGCGGACGCATGCCAGGGGCGTTAGGTGTGGCACAGGGGTGATAACGCAACGAAATTAGCGGACGGCTCCTGTTTCCGCCATACTCTTCGCCTGACCCTGCTCAAATCCCCTCGAACCGTTTGTTTTCTCGGACGAATAGCACCTGCATGGTTCCGGCTACCCGGTCTGGATGAGCTGCCTGCTTGGATAGGTAGTTGTCGGCTGATCAACTTGGGCTAGCCATTCCACGGGCAAAGTTCAGCCGTGGAAAACGGTGGTCTCAGAGACGTTTACTGCTGGCTCGTGGGCTCTTGCACCAGTCCGCTGCTCAGGCGACGCAGGATGATTTCGGCCTGTTTGGCTTGGTAACGAATGTCTAGCAGACGGTTTTCGGCTTGCAGCTGAGTGCGTTGGGCCTCGCGTAGTACCAGCGGCGTAAGCAGCCCCAAGCGGTAACGCTCCAGGGCAATAGCCACGTTTTCGCGGGCCAGCAGAATATTAGACTCCTCTAGTTCCAGCAGGGCCAGCCGGTTTTGGTACTGAGCGTAAGCCTGCTCCGCCTCGGCATCGAGCTGCAGGCGGGTCTGGTCGAGTTGCAGTTGCCGTTGCTCCTGCACAATGCGGGCATTCTGCTCCAAACGGTTCCTGTTAAAGCCGTCGAAAATCGGGATGCTGGCTACTACGCCGTAATTGAAGCCGAACGTGCGGCCGGTGGTAGTCACGAGCTGGCTGCCGAAGAAGGCCGCGTTGTTGATGTTACGGTTGTAGCCGTAGCCGCTGGTGAGGCCCACCCGCGGGTAGCGCGAAGCGCGCACCAGCCGCCGGTCGTAGTCGGCCACTTCGGTATTGGTGCGGGCCAGCAGCAAACGCGGGTTCTGGCGGCCAATGGCCTCGATAACCTCGTTGCGGCCTAAGTTGCGGGCCACAACAATCGAGTCCTGGGGTTGGAAGTCGGTGCCGGGGGTGCGTCCCAACAGGCGGTTGAGGTTGATTTTGGCCGTTTGCAGGGCTTCCTGCTGCTGAATTAGGGCCGAGCGGTCGGCGTTGTAGTCTACCCGGGCCGTGAGCACTTCTACTTTGGCACTCACGCCCACATCCACCCGTGCCTGGGTCAGGTCGATGCGGGCCTGGCCAATTTTAAGGGCTTCCTCAAGTGAGTTGATCTTGCCCGACTCGCGCACTACCACGAAGTACGCATCCATGATGGAAGCTGCCGTTTCCTCGATAGTAGCTCGCGTGAGCTGGCGCTGGCCTTGCTCCAGGGCTGCTAGTCGGTCGTAGGCGATGAACATGCCCAATCCGTCGAAAATGGTCCAGGTGGCGGCTATGTTGCTTTGGAACTGGTTCGATTTGGCCCCGCTGGCCAGGCTGGGTTCGGGCCGGGCGGCCGACTCCTGGCGCACGTTGTTGACGTTGAAGTTGCGCACGACATTGCCGTTTACTACCGGCAACTGCCCGGCGTTGCCCCGGGTCACATTGTTTTCGGCCACCCGCTCATCCTGGCGCGAAACCCGAATGGCATAGTTGTTTTCCAGGCCCAGCCGCAATGCTTCGGCCAGCGTGAGGGGCGGAGCCGGAGCCACGGTTTCGGGTCGCTCGATTTGGGGCTTGCTCTGGGGCTTTTCGGTGGTTTCGCGCCGCGAAGGCAACACCGGCTGCTGGGCTAGTGCCGGAAAAGCCGCGGCCAGAAACAGCAGAAGCAAAAAGTGACGGAGTGACATTCAGGAGAGACTATGCGGAAGCAAAAGGCGAAAGAATAGGGAGGCGAGGGCCAGCGGACTGGCCGTGGCTCAGACTTCGGTACGTAGTCTGCAGGTCTGAACGAACTGGCAGCCAGCCGGCCTGAGAGCCGGGCTACGCACTGAAGTATGTGCAACGGCCCGCCAGCTTACGCTGCTACCGGCTCGGCAGCCGACTGGTGTTTCTTGGCGGTGGCGAAGTAAGAATACATTACCGGTACCACGTACAGCGTTAGGATGGTGGCGAAAAACAGCCCTCCCACCACGCCGATACCCATGGCGCGGCGGCTCAGGGCGCCGGCGCCGGTGGCAATGGCAATGGGCAGAATGCCCAGAATGGCGCATAGCGACGTCATCAGGATCGGGCGGAAGCGAGCTGTGGCCCCTTCTATCAGGCCACGGTGATAGTCCATGCCCTGCTCCACTTTTTGGTTGGCAAACTCCACGATGAGAATACCGTTCTTCGTGACCAGCCCAATGAGCATGATGATACCAATCTGGGAGAACAGGTTCAAGGTCTGGTTGAAATACCACAGACTCAGTAGCGCTCCACTCAGGGCTAGCGGTACGGTTATCATGATGATAAACGGGTCGCGGAAGCTCTCGAACTGCGCAGCCAGCACCAGGTAAATCAGCACCAGGGCTAAGCCGAAAGCGAACAGCAGCGACGAGGAGCTCTCCTCGAAGTCGCGGGAAGCGCCGGCCAGCTCAGTGGAGTAAGTGTCGTCCAGGGTTTTGTCGGCAATGGCCCGCATGGCGGCAATGCCGTCGCCCAACGTCTGGCCGGGGGCCAGAGCGGCCGAGAAGGTGGCCGCATTATAACGGTTGAAGCGGAAGAGCTGGGGTGGGGTGCTGCTTTCGGTGAGCGTAATCACGTTGTCGAGCTGCACCAACTCGCCGGTGCGGCTCTTCACCGACAGCAAGCGCACGTCGAGGGGCTGGCTGCGGTCTTCGCGGGCCACCTGACCGATAATCTGGTACTGCTTGCCATCCTTGATGAAGTAGCCATAGCGCTGCCCGCTCAGGCCGGCCTGCAGGGTCTGCGAAATATCCTGCACCGATACGCCTAAGCTCTGGGCCTTGTCGCGGTTGATGTTCACGCGAAGCTCGGGCTTGTTGAACTTGAGGTCTACATCCACAACCTGGAAGGTGGGGTCGAGACGGGCAGCTTCCAGAAACTTGGGTACGGCCGTGCGTAGCTTCTCAAAGTTCTGAGTCTGGATGACGAACTGCACCGGCAGGCCGCCCCCCCCGCCCGAACCAATACTCTGGTCTTGGCTAACGGAGGTGCGGGCCGCCGTGAG
The DNA here is from genome assembly GCF_002204745.1 of Hymenobacter amundsenii. GTDB lineage: Bacteria > Bacteroidota > Bacteroidia > Cytophagales > Hymenobacteraceae > Hymenobacter > Hymenobacter amundsenii. Next base: position 9,481 of record NZ_NIRR01000012.1, on the reverse strand, counting down.
GTTTTTCACGCCCGCGCTTAGCGCATCGGCCACCTGCCCTTGGGTGCGGGGGCGGTTCTCGGGGTCTTTCAGCAGCACCCGGGCAATGCCCGAGTTAGCTCCGCCCGACCAGCCCGGCGAGGTAACCGTGAACATACTGCTCATATCGGCGCCCGCCGAATCAACCAACCGTGTGGCTAGCTGGTCCATGTACCGGTCCATAAACTCGTAGGAAGCACCCTCGGGGCCGGTGGCATTTACGTTCACACGGCTGCGGTCTTCTACCGGGGCCAGTTCGGCCGGAATGGCACCCATGAAATACCAAATGCCCACGCCCGTGCCGGCTACTACCAGCCACGCCAGCCAGCGGTTGCGCAGAAAGCTTTCGAGGCTGCTTTTGTAGCCATTGATCAGGCGTTCAAAAAACGGCTCTGTTTTGCGGTAAAACCAGTTGTGCGTTTCCTCGCGCCGGAGCAGCTGGGAGCACATCATGGGGGTAAGCGTGAGCGAAACGAAGGCCGAAATCAGCACCGAACCGGCCACTACGATACCAAACTCGCGGAACAGCCGCCCGGTGATGCCCGTCAGAAACACCACCGGAAGGAATACGGCCGCCAGCACCACCGTGGTACTCACGACGGCCAGCAGAATTTCTTCGGAGCCTTTGATGGCGGCCTCCCGGGGTTCTTCACCTTCTTCGATGCGCGAATAAATGTTTTCGAGCACCACAATAGCGTCATCTACCACCAAGCCAATGGCCAGCACCACGCCCAGCAACGTGAGCACGTTGATGGAAAAATCTAGCAGATACATCACGAAGAAAATCCCGATCAGCGACACTGGAATAGCCACGATAGGAATGAGCGTGGAGCGCCAGTCGCGCAGGAATAGGAAGATGATGACCACCACCAGCACGAAGGCCTCAATCAGGGTGTGCTCCACTTCGTCAATCGACTGCCGGATGAAGATGGAGTAGTCGATGGCGGGCTCTATCTTGAGGTCGTCGGGCAGGTCCTTGCCGAACTGGGCCACGCGCTTGTTGAATTCGTCGGCAATGTCAATCTGGTTCGAGCCGGGCTGCGGAATAACGGCCAACGCCACGCCCGGCACCCCATTTACCCGGAAAATCGTCTGGTCGTTCTCAGGGTACAGCTCGGCATACCCCACGTCCGACATGCGGACCAGCGAGGATTCGTCGCGCCGGATAACGAGGTTGTTGAACTCCTCGGCGGTCGTGAGGCGGCCCATGGTGCGCAGCGTGAGCTGGGTGGCCTGGCCCTGCACCGTGCCGCTGGGAAGCTCCACGTTTTCGCGGGCCAGGGCCTGCTGAATTTCCACCGGGCTCACGCCCAGGGCCGTCAGCTTCACCGGATCAAGCCAGAGGCGCATGGAATAGCGCCGCTCCCCGTACACCCGGATTTCCGATACGCCCGGAATGGTCTGGAGTCGCTCGCGCAACGTGTTAATGGCGTAGTCGGTGAGTTCGAGCAGGCTGCGGCGGTCGGAAGTCAGGTAGCTCAGCACCACGGGCTGCGAGTCGGCGTTGGCCTTGCTCACGGTAGGCGGGTCCATGTCGCGCGGCAGGCGGCCCTGCACCCCCGATACCTTGTCGCGCACGTCGTTAGCGGCCGTTTCCAGGTCGGCATCGAGGTCGAACTCCGCCCGGATGCTGGCCCGGCCGTCGCGGGAGTTGGAGGTGAGATTCTTGATGCCCGGTACGCCATTCATGGCCGCTTCGAGCACCTCCGTCACCTGGCTCTGGATCACGTCGGCTGAAGCCCCGGTATAGGACGCCGACACGCTAATGATGGGTGGATCAACGCTGGGGTACTCGCGCACACTCAGGTAGCGAAACCCGATAACGCCAAAAATGACAATCACCAAGCTCATCACGAGGGCAAGCACGGGGCGGTTGATACTAGTGCTAGAAAGGCTCATGGCTGAATTTCACGCAGTGTCTCGCGGTGGATAACGCAGTGTTTCGGGGTGGTCGTTTGCTGCGGAACACTGCGTTATCACGCGAGACACTGCGTGAAAATTATTTGGTCACGCGCACGGCATCGCCCGGTTTTACCTGCAAAATGCCGGTGCGAATCACGGAGTCGCCTACGGCCAGGCCGTCGGTTACCTGGATCAGCTTATTGGAGCGGATTCCGATTTTGATTTTGCGGGGCTCCATTTTACCATTTTTGATGAGGTACACGCTGTAACCGGCCGCTTCGGGTACCACAGCTTCGGTAGGCACTTGCAGCGCCCCTTCCGTCTGGCCGAGTTCGAGGTTCACTTTCACGAAAGCGCCTGGGCGCAGCTCATTGTTGGTGTTGGGGTAGCGGGCCCGCACGGTTTGGGTGCGGCTCACCGGGTCAATCTGCGGGTCGAGGGCATAGACCTTCGCCTTGTACTTGTTGTTGGACGATTCGTCGGTAATCGTGATGGGGTCCTGCACGTTTACGAGGCGCGCGAAACGGCCAGGCACGGTAAACTCAATCTTCACCGGCCGCACCTTGGAGAGGGTGGTAATCTCGGTACCCGGACTTACGTAGGTGCCCACGGTGGCCGTATTCAGGCCCAGCACGCCATCGAACGGGGCCCGGATGGTAGACTTGGCTAATGTGGCCCGTAGCGCGCCCAAGTCGGCCTGGGCCGTGAGCAGCTGGTTGTTGGCCTGCTCATACTCCTGAGCGCTGATGTACTCCTTGTCCAGCAACGTGCGCTGGCGCTTTTCCGCGTCGCGGAAGAGGCGGATGTTGTATTCCTGCTTGCGCAGGGCGGCCTGGATGTCGGCGGCGTTGATGCTAACCAGCACCTGCCCCTTGCGCACCGGCTGGCCCTCGCGCAGGTTCAGGCTCGTGATTTTGCCCGCTACTTCGCTTTTAATAATCACCGACTCCTCGGCCAGTATCGAGCCAGTGGCGGCCACAGCATCGGAAAGGTTGGTGGCCTCCACCACGTACACTTCCACCGGTAAGGCTGGCCCGGCTTTGGGCGGACCCCCAGCCTTGCTTTTGCCGCCGCCCTTGCCACCTTTGGCTTCGGGAGAGGGGAAGTACTTCATTTTGGCGAAGACCAAGCCGCCGATAACGGCCAAAGCCAGTACCAGCCACAAAATGCGACGGCCTGCCCCACCCGAGCGGGAAGTGGCCACTTCGGGTTCAATGTATTCCTGAGTCTGCATGGAAAGCGGTTGCGTTACCGGGGCGGCTTTGCCTGGGGCGGCCCGTCGCAACTACACAACGCGCCACCTTGGCTGCGGGTTTATAGTTGCCGCGCCCCGGAAGGGATATTGGGGGTAAGACACTAAAAAAAGGCCCAGGTTGCGCCGGATGGAATCCTTTGAATAACGTTCCTTTACTATTACCCACTCCACCACCTCGCTTTCCTGCCATATGATACCGCGTAACCCCACCGAAGCCCACCGAAATTTCTTCCAGGAAGTGCACGAAGTCGTGCGGTTGGTGCCGCCGGGCCGGGTCACGACGTACGGGGCGATTGCCCATTACCTGGGCTCGCGGCGCGGTGCCCGCATGGTGGGCTGGGCCATGATGGCCGCCCACACGGCCACCGCGTACGTGCCCGCCCACCGCGTCATCAACCGCAACGGGCAGCTCACGGGCCGGCAGCACTTCGCCACGCCCACGGCCATGCAGCAGGCGCTGGAAGCCGAGGGCGTGGTGGTGGTGGAAGATGAAGTGCAGGACTTTAAAACCCGGTTCTGGGACCCCACCACCGAGCTGGAATAGCAGGAGGGGGCCTACCGCAGGCGCGAACGGTACTTCTTTACGTAGAAAACGCCTTCCTTTTCTGCCACCGGAGTCAGGCTCGGGACTGGACTGATGGCACTGGGCAGGCTGCATTCCAGGTAAGTAGCCGTGGTAAAATCGGGTACGAAAGCCCGGCAGGTTTCCTGCTCCGAACCAACACAGATGCGCAGTTGCTGCTGCCGGTCGGTCCAGCTTAGCGCCAGGTAGCTGCCGGCGGTCAGCTGGCCCACTTCCCGGCCGTTTAGCTGCACTCGCACCGGCTGCCCGGATTGGGCGTCGGGGCGACGGTAAAGGTAAATGGCGGCGGTATCGGCCCGCACGAAGCCATCGGGAGTGGTGTTGGGACGCTCGGTAGCTACTACCCGGCCGGAGGTGAGGTGCAGGTCGTAGCGCTGGGGCTGGGTGCCGCTGGGCAAGGTGGCGGCGGCCACTAGCGCGCCGGCCAGCCCAAACATCGCGCCCAGGGCTACCCCGGCCAACTGCTCGTTGGGGTCGGGAATTCGGAAGCCCGTGAACGTGTAGTCGGGGCCAGCGGGCGTCAGGGGGAAGTAGCGGTTACGGTAGCGGATGTAAGCCGTCTGGCCATCACTCAGCCCCCAGGCATCGCGCACCGGTCGGCGCTGATGGTTGGGGTCGAGGTACAGGTAGTAGGCTTCCACATTGTTGGTGCCGGCCCACTCGCGGCCTTTGCGGGGCGTTTTCACGATTTCCAGCGGCCCTTCCTGCAACGTGGGTGCGTTGGCCCGAAACTCCTCAAACGACTTGTACACGCCCGGGCGTAGCGGCTGCTGCTGCACCGGATAACGCTCGGGGGCCACGCCATCAACTCCGGCCAGTACCTGCGTCCAGCTAAGCGTAGGGGCCGCGTCGGAAGCGGCCGGCTGGGCCGCCAGCTTCCGCAGGCTCTGTTCGAGGGCGATGCGTAGGTTTTTCGGGTGGTGCTTGGTAACGTCGATGCCGTTGCTTTCTACCAGCTCGCCCGTGCTCAGCACCAGCCGGTACGCATCGGCCCCAACGGGCTCCAGAAAATCAATCACCAGCTCGGCGGCGGCAGTTTCCGAGGTGGGCGTGATGATTTCGCCCACGCTCAGCGTATGCACGCGCACCACCACCGGGCGGGTGGCCGCTGTTGCCGGCAAGGCCTGTTGCAGCCAGGGCGTCAGCTCCGCTTCCAAAGGCTGGCCGAAATCGGCCGATACCAGCTTGTTGCCCACGCCCCGATGCACGCTACCCAGGCGGGTACGGTCGGGACGGGCATCTACCAGCCGGTCGAAGTGAAAGGCCGTGCTGGGCAGCGGCGCAGTGAGGGGCGGCAACCCGAACGTCACGGTCTGGCCGTGGCCCGGCGTGGTTAGCAGCCACGTCAGACCGCAAAACAGGTATAGAAAACGCATAAGCTGATAAAGCTAAAACGGTAAGCCGAGGCACAAACCATCCGGCTACCTTATCTAAGGCTGCCTTCGTTACAGCCAGCCGGAGGTTACCGGCGGTGGGGCCACGTTGCCGGCGGGGCCAGTGGTGATGACGTGGCGGATAGCGCCGAGGACTTCTTCGGGGCTGGCATTTTTGAGCAGGTAGCCGTGGGCGCCCTCGGCCCGCAACGAATCAATCAGCTCGGGCTCATCGTGCATAGAAATGATGATGGAGCGCACCTGCGGGTACTGGGTGCGGAGCAGGCGCACGGTTTGCAACCCATCGAGCACGGGCATCTGCAGGTCCATCAGAATCACGTCGGGGATAATGCCTTTATCGAGGTGTTCGAGCAGTTCCTGGCCGTCGCCGGCCTCAAACAGCACTTCCATGCCGGGAAATCCACTAATCAGGGCCCGCAAGCCCTTGCGAAACAGGATATGGTCATCAACAACGGCCAAGCGAATGGAAGGTATGGTCATGCCAAGGGGGAAACGAAAGGCTGGATAGGAACAAGATAGGGCAGCGGCAGCGAAATCCACACCTTGGTGCCCTGGCCCGGGGCCGACTCGTGCTGGAACGTACCGCGCAACACCCCCACCCGGCTGCGCAGGTTGGTCAGGCCCAGGCCGGTGCGGGCGCCCGGCAGCGGAGGCTGGTCGGGCAGGGTGGGGTCGAAGCCGATGCCGTTGTCGACGTAGCGCAGGGCCAGGTCTTCATGGTTGAAGGAAACGGTGAGCATAATCTGGCTGGCGTGGGCGTGGCGCAGGCCGTTGCCCATTAACTCCTGCACCACCCGGTACACGGTCAGTTCGTACTGGGGGTCGAGGCGGCGGGGCGTGCCGAGCTGCTCGATGCTGACCTGGGTGGGGCTGTCGGCGGGAATGGTGCGGGCCAGGGCTTCGAGGGCAAAGGGCAGCCCGAATTTTTGGAGGGCGGCCGGCAGCAGGTTGCGCGAAATGCGCCGGACCTCGTTAATGGCCTGGTCGAGTAGCAGGCTGGCTTCCTGGGTGAGCTCGGGCTGGTTGAGAGTGTTGAGGTGGAGCTTGACAATGGCCAGGGTGGTGCCCACGCCGTCGTGCAGGTCGCCGGCAATGCGGCGGCGCTCCTCCTCCTGGGCCAGCAGGGCGGCCTCCAGGGCCTGCTGCTGACTCTGCACGTGCAACTCCTGCATTTGCTGCTGCTGCTGAATCAGGCGGCGCTGGTAGCGGACCACGAACCCCACAATGCCCAGGGCCAACAGGAGCAGGATGGGCGTAACGAGGACAAGCGGAAGTAGCGCGTCGGGCATAAAAAATAACGGGCCGGCACTAGGCCAATCGAATTCAGTGGGTCAAGATAATAAGGATTTAACCGACCAAGTGCGGCGGCAGCACCCGGTAGCGCCATGTTTTGCTCGGCGGCCGCCACCCCAGTTGAAACCGCAGCCACCGCGGCAACGCCCGGCGCGGCGCTACGCCCAGCGGGAACAGCGTGATGAGATGGAGCAGCAGCCCGAATTGAATAGCCCGCAAAAAGGGATAGAACCCGATAACCATGTTCGTAATATAATTCTCACTAAAATTAATTCCCGAAGTGCTAAGCCAGCCATAACGAGGTAAATCCTGCCCAATAAATACTAATAGCGAGGAAGAATAATAAATGGTTACGGTGACGCAGAAAATAAAGGCCGGGCTTTGGGTTGGAGGGAGTAAGTATTCCCGGTGGACCATCTGAGCTAACTGACGGAAAGCCATAAAAACCAGAAAACTATTGCCCATCGTTCGGCTAAGCACATTCATGTTGACGGTTAGCCCATCAACCCATAGTGCACTGACAACTGTACTAAAGAGGAATAGCAGCCAGCCTAATTTCAACCAGATTTTCGTTTTGTCAGACGCTAAATGAACAAATACCAGCGTCAGCCACGTAACGTCACAAAGAGTAGATAGATGAAAACAAAAAATATTATTATGTAGTACTTTTCTGGCAAAAGCACCGATAATATAAATTGCAGCATCGCTTATCAGATAACTAAATAAGGGCCGAAAGATCGAACCCAGGTTCGTCCTTCGGCCCCACATGATTGCTAATAACAGAAGGCTGGCACTTTCACCTACTCTGAGAAGTAGATGCATAGTACTTTGCCAGTCAGCCATACTACGCTACGACAACTAAGACAACGGACTTGATACGTCGCACATGGCTGGGCATTTCGCAGATTCGTCGCCCACGATGCCATCCTCGTAGAGCGAAGCGCCATCAATATCTAGGCGGGCCACGATGTCGCGCCCGTCCTTGTCCACGCCTACCACCAGCAGCTGCGATTCGTCTTTACTATCCGCATCTTTTGATTTGCTGATTCCCATGTAAAACCGCAGCCCCACGCAGCCCGGTTGGCTCTGAATCCGGTCCAGCAGCTCGTTGCCGAAATAGTAAGCGTTAATGCGTTTGCGGCCGCCTTTTTCGGCGTCGGTCAGCGGCTCGTCGCGGTAGTTGGCCGTCCACTGCCTAGCTTCCGGGAGCGGGATGGGGGCACCGGCGTTGGGGTTGAAGCCGGGAACGGGGTCGTTGAGTTGCATTAGGGTAAGTTAGGGAAAGGAAGGCGAAAGAGAAGCGGCTCTCAGGAAGTGGTTGGTTTGTGTTCATCGTCGGGCTGTACCAGCAGGAAGGCCCGGCAGAACAGCAAACTCATGAGCAGGAGCAGGCAGGAGCTGGTTAAATATAACATTCGGCTGCTGTACTCATCATTTTTGGCAATCAAATCATTCGATATCAGATACAGCACTATTGTTCCGGATAGGTAAAGCATGATGCCAATGGTAGCCGCAAACATGGGAATGTCGAAAAATGACGTCTGACGTTTGCGGATCAGCACCCGCTCAAAAAACAACAACCCCAGACCTAGTATGACAATGCTCTCCAACAGGCTGGTGTAAGCATTTATCTGGCGAAAACCCTCCAGCCAAAATGAATCTAAGGCGGCAAATGCCAGAAAAAATGCTGCGGTAATCCGGATGTACCGCTTAACGCGGCGGGTAACGAATTCGTCGTGGTATACTTTCAGATAAAGCAGCGTTTCGCCCACCGTATTGAGATGGTTCACCGGCAGGCTATACTGCCAGAGCCGGATGGCGATATGCATCAGGCCATACATGCCGAGCAAAAATAGCGGTACGAAGCGTAGCGTCTGGAGCCCGCCCGTAAGGTTATGACGACGGCGGTGGGCAATAAGGAACGGAACCACCATGCTGCCGTACGCCAGCCAGTCCATCATCTTACAAAGCATGATAAACCAGGATTGCATCGGGCGGGCCTTAAAGAATCAGCTATTGAGGGCGTTGGTTACGCTGCAGCAAGGCGGGCAAATGGGTAGATTGGTGGCCAGCTGTTGCGTTGTTTCCAAGGCGGCATCCTGCGGCTCTACGTCCTGTATCATAGCGCTCCGGGCGGCTACTGGCGGGCCGGCCAACAGGTCGTTGTCCTGGGCGTCGTAGCCTACCAGCACCAGTTGGGGCTGGCCGGCGTCATCGAGCCCGTAGTAAGCCCGCACGCCCACGCAGCCGCTCTGGCCAAGTAGGTTTTGCAGGGTTTCGGCGGGCAGGCAGTGGGCATTAACGCCGCTGGTGTTCTGGTTGCGGTAGTTGCGGGTCCAGGTGCTGGCTTGTTGCAGGTCGTCGTTGGTCATAGGTGTGGTTAGGGTAGGGAAAGCAGAGAATTTAGCCAAATATAAGCCAAATGCTATACCCAAAACCAGCCCCGGCCGAAGAACTGCCCGGAATTATTACTCGTCCAGGTCGTCCTCCGAATCGTCGTCGTCGTCGAGATTTTCAAACACCTGATCGATGGCCTGTTCGGCCGACCGGAGCTTGAGTTTGCAGAGGCGAATAAGCTCGGCTGAGCGCTGCACGCGGGTCGTGAGGTCATCCACGTCAACGGTGTCGGCCTCAAGGGCGCGCAGGATGGTTTCGAGCTCCTCGATGGCCTGGCGGTACGTAATGGCAGTTGATTTGGGGGGCATGGCAGTAAGTCAGAAGAAAGGGAGGGAGCGAAGCGGCGCTTTAGCCTACAGAAGCAACGGCAGCTGGCCGCCCACGCGGGCGGGCACCAGCGCGTCGGGTAGGCGCAACAGTATCTCCTGGCCCGGTTTGAGCGGGCCGGTCAGCACTTGGCCTTTGGGCGTGAGCAGGCGCACGGTTCCGGGCGCGGGCGGGGCCGGCAACTGGGCCAACCGTAGTTGCTGGCAGTGGAGCAGGCGTAACGCGGCCAGTTGCAGGGCGTGGCGCCGCCGTAGCAGCTGCTCGCGGCGGCGGCGGTGCAGGCGCCGGAACCGCAGGGCCAGGGTGCGGCCG
>NZ_NIRR01000126.1 GCF_002204745.1 Hymenobacter amundsenii | reverse complement strand
AACTGGTGACCAGTGCCTTGCAACGCGCTTTTTGGTCCCAGCCGCCCACGCCGGGCCTCATCGTCCACTCCGACCGCGGCGGGCAATACTGCGGCAACGCCTATCGGCAGTTGCTCCACGACCACGAGGCGCTGCGCTCGCAGAGCCGCCGCGGCGACTGCTACGATAATGCGCAGGCCGAAAGCTTGTGGTCACGCCTCAAAACGGAGGTCTTGGAAGTCCGCGAGCGGCCCGTTTTTGCCGACCTGGCCGACGCGCAACGCAGCGTGGCCAATTATTTTGACTACTATAATCACGAGCGGCTGCACTCCAGCATCGACTATCAGACCCCCTATTACGCTCACCAACAGCTTCTTCCACTTAACGCCCTAAACTGTCCAGCGTAACTAGACCACCTCA
>NZ_NIRR01000125.1 GCF_002204745.1 Hymenobacter amundsenii | reverse complement strand
GGGGTTTTTTTTTTTTTAAAAAAAAAAAACCCCCCCCCCCCCCCCGGGGGGGGGGGGGGGGGGGTTTTTTTTTTTTTTAAAAAAAAAAAGGGGGGGGGGGGGGGGGGGCCCCCCCCCCCCCCCCCCTTTTTTTTTTTTTGGGGGGGGGGGGGGGGGGTTTTTTTTTTTTTTAAAAAAAAAAAACCCCCCCCCCCCCCCCCAAAAAAAAAAAATTTTTTTTTTTTTTCCCCGGGCCGGGAAAAATTTTTCCCCCTTCCGGGGGGGGGGGGGGGGGGGGGGCCTTGGCCAACCGGTTTTGGTGGGGTTTTTTTTTTTTTAAAAAAAAAAAACCCCCCCCCCCCCCCCGGGGGGGGGGGGGGGGGGGTTTTTTTTTTTTTTAAAAAAAAAAAGGGGGGGGGG
>NZ_NIRR01000124.1 GCF_002204745.1 Hymenobacter amundsenii | reverse complement strand
CTTATCGCAGCTTATCACGTCCTTCATCGCCTCTGAGAGCCTAGGCATCCCCCGTGTGCCCTTTTCTACTTCTTGGTAGAGGCCATCCCGTAAGATGGCCGGCTCGGGTGACTAACCGTAGGTTAATCACTCTTCTTGCTTTCTTTTTCTTAAACTCTGTTTTCCTCTATGTCAAAGAACGTGTATCACCCCAATTGGGTGATAAAGCGAATGATGGAAAAAACAATCCGATTTTCTTGAGAGTAAGCAGACGGCAAATCAAGGGGCGAAACCCAAGCTGCGTCCGTGTAATCGAGTCGAACAAGCTCCAGAAAGGAGGTGATCCAGCCGCACCTTCCGGTACGGCTACCTTGTTACGACTTAGCCCTAGTTACTTGTTCTACCCTAACTGGCTTCGTTGCG
>NZ_NIRR01000123.1 GCF_002204745.1 Hymenobacter amundsenii | reverse complement strand
CCGCTGCGGGCGTATCGCACCGGTACGCAAGGCGGGTTTGTGTTACAAGCACAAGATGCGCTGAATGTGCTGGAAATTTACCTGGCAGCGACGCAAGGTCCCGGCACCTATCCGGTGGGCTACGTCAGGGGTCCTATTCCCTATGCGCCCAACCCGGATAGTTATGCCGGCTACACGCAGTACCGGGGACCACAGTCTGGGGACGATCCCTACAACCCACCAGCACCCACCCGTTATTATACGGATGGCTCAAACACGGGAACGGTGACATTCACTCGTCTGGATACAGTGGCTCGAATAGCGGGAGGGACCTTCGAGTATACCGCTCGGGAAATGACGACGGGGCAGACCGTGCGGATCAAAAACGGAACGTTTGATGTGAAGTTCTGATAAACTGGAGAGACGAGA
>NZ_NIRR01000122.1 GCF_002204745.1 Hymenobacter amundsenii | reverse complement strand
CTTTGGCCCGGGTAAAGAACCTGAAGCGCATGCACCTAACGAAAAAACCTGGAAATCTCACCTGGTGACCTGTGCCGCGATGTACGCTGCAATCCCGTTTCTATGTACAACTACGACCGTCCGTCCTGGACTGGCCTGGTTTACCCAACCGAATGCTACTTCCCGACCTGGAAAGTGGAAGAAGATCACTTCACCGTTAAAGCACTGGTGAATGCCTACGAAGGGCTGTTTGGCAAAGCGCCGGTTGTTGATAAGTGGACCTTCTCAACTAACGGCGTATCTATCATGGGCCGTCACGGCATTCCGGTGATCGGCTTTGGCCCGGGTAAAGAACCTGAAGCGCATGCACCTAACGAAAAAACCTGGAAATCTCACCTGGTGACCTGTGCCGCGATGTACGCTGCAATCCCGTT
>NZ_NIRR01000121.1 GCF_002204745.1 Hymenobacter amundsenii | reverse complement strand
CATTTTTAGCGGCCTATCGAAACGTATTTCGTTGGGGGCCAGCGTTTCTTCCTTTTCCTGATTTTCTATGCCGCCGCTCATATCCGTCATTTTGCCGGTTTACAACCAGGAGAAGTTTGTGGCCGAAACCATCGAGAGCGTGCTGAGCCAGCGCTTTACCGACTTCGAACTGCTTTTGCACGACGACGGCTCAACGGATGGGTCGGCGGCCATCATCCGCAATTATGCGGGCCGCGACGCGCGCATCCGGGCCAGCTATGGACCTAATGCGGGCAAGTGCGCCGCGACGAACCAGTTGGTGGAGCAGGCGCGGGGGGAGTGGTGCGCATTTCTGGACGCCGATGATGTGATGCTGCCCGAGCGGCTGGGCACGCAGCTGGCCTACCACCAGGCCCACGCGGAGGTGGACGCCAGCAGCTGCCACTGCCACTACATC
>NZ_NIRR01000120.1 GCF_002204745.1 Hymenobacter amundsenii | reverse complement strand
GCGTTTTTCCATAGGCTCCGCCCCCCTGACGAGCATCACAAAAATCGACGCTCAAGTCAGAGGTGGCGAAACCCGACAGGACTATAAAGATACCAGGCGTTTCCCCCTGGAAGCTCCCTCGTGCGCTCTCCTGTTCCGACCCTGCCGCTTACCGGATACCTGTCCGCCTTTCTCCCTTCGGGAAGCGTGGCGCTTTCTCATAGCTCACGCTGTAGGTATCTCAGTTCGGTGTAGGTCGTTCGCTCCAAGCTGGGCGGTTATCCACAGAATCAGGGGATAACGCAAGGAAAGAACATGTGAGCAAAAGGCCAGCAAAAGGCCAGGAACCGTAAAAAAGGCCGCGTTGCTGGCGTTTTTCCATAGGCTCCGCCCCCCTGACGAGCATCACAAAAATCGACGCTCAAGTCAGAGGTGGCGAAACCCGACAGGACTATAAAGATACCAGGCG
>NZ_NIRR01000119.1 GCF_002204745.1 Hymenobacter amundsenii | reverse complement strand
TCGGTAGGCGGCTTTCTTCGCCAGGAAAGGATTATTCGAAGCGGCAATATTGAGCTCGCCCGCAAATAGGGTGAGATTTCCGATCCTGGAAACCAAACGCGGATGAAGAACTTCAGCGTTGACTCCAAGATACGCGACCCAATCCCCGAACTCTTGTTTCGACCTGTTAGTCTTTATCTTCTGAGGTATGACGTGCTCGACGTGTACGTCTTCCGCTCCGAGTACCGCTAGTTCTGCATGATCGCCGTGGCTACGGGCCTCAATCTGCTCCAAGCAGTAACGCGCGCGATCGATAATGTTACCGCTGAAATTCGTACTCGCAAAGTCGTCTCTGAACTTATCGTCGGCAGGACATGCATCTCGGTAGGCGGCTTTCTTCGCCAGGAAAGGATTATTCGAAGCGGCAATATTGAGCTCGCCCGCAAATAGGGTGAGATTTCCGATCCTGGAAACCAAACG
>NZ_NIRR01000011.1 GCF_002204745.1 Hymenobacter amundsenii | reverse complement strand
TATTTACGCCGTTTGTCGGGCGACGTCCCGCTTGATTTTGTTGCCATAACAGAAGAAATATACGTCCTTCTTCTGTCCGTCTTGCCTAGACCACCTCAATACACGTACGCCAATTCTCCGACCGACTAGAAGTACAAAGTCCAGGACGCTTACCTGGATTAGTTAGAGTTGAGAACATTCAGAAAGTCCGTTTCTCAAGAAATCCACATGTAGCTCGAATTCTAGCAGAAATGACTGACTATGTCAGAGAGCTAAATGAAGGTGTACCCCGCATGTTTCAAGAGATGCAGAAAGTAGGCTTGAAAGAGCCAGAATTCCGTATAACTGACGCTTCAGTCACTGTTATACTCTATAAACAAGCCGATATGACTTCTCAAGAAGTTGTTCTTGGCTTAGCAGAAACACCCGAAAGAAAAGACTCAACTTCTGCCCCAACAGATAATACTGTATCTGATCCCTTGCATCAGATTGCGAAGGAACTCTCTGTGGTCAGCACTGTACAAGAACGCCTCGTTAAAGAGCTTGAATTGTTTAGATCTGGAGGTCTGTATTCCGCAGTAGAAATGGCGCAACTACTAGGAGTTACAGCGAGAACTGTTAGTCGTGATTTTATTGCCCTTAAGTCCAAAGCATATATCGAGCAGGTTGCCTATGGAATCTATGTATGGAATGAGTAACTCAGACACATGTCTAAGTTGTGTCTGAGTTGTGTCTGAGTTGTGTCTGAACTGCCACAGTAATACGCTTACAATCGTGCTCGATTATTTAGGCGAGGATGGTGTATTCAATAGTCTATATGCTGACGGTATTGCTGACGGTTATATGTTTGTATAGTATCATAATAACACTGACTACAAGGGACTTATTTTGATTACGAGGCGAATTTCTTGCTGTCGGACTACATTACTCGGGATATGACACTCTATCGTATGCTTTAGCGGAGCGATATGCAGCAGCGAGAAAGCCGACACTAATCAGACCATATGGTAGTGGATGGCGAAAGCTTTCAATAAGAGCTATAAATGCAGAAGCCATATTTAGGAGCAGTACTGCCAGCTTGTTTCTAGTGCTGTACATGGGCTGCTTCTCACCTGCAACTAATGAAAAGGCTCCTGGCATGGCCAAAAGGAATATTATACCTAAAAGAAGCGTCGCATGGTTAAAGAGGGTAATCATTATACCCTCACTTGCCCATTCATTGCCGTCGTAAGCGTTGAATTGGAGCATAAACAAATACCAAAGTCCACTCGGTATCGTCCAATATAAAAGCGTGTCTCGCATACTGGAAAATAGGACATAGCTTGGTCGCAATTGTTTCATAGCAAAGATCAATAGCATTTCATGCAGCCACGTAGCCCTTTTGCCTTGGCTTGGCTGGGTGTCAATCCCTTCACCTCGTAGGTGCAACGGCGTAAGGCCGCACAGTCGCGGCCACCGTGATATACCTCCGTATTGCCGTTGCTACACATATACACCACAGTAGCTTTGCGCAGCTCTACGCCGCTGCTGGCTTCGGGGCTGGGGTGAGATACGGCAACGGGAGTCGCTGACGCAAGGACCAGCAACAGGGCTAAATGCCCGAGTAGCTTCTTCATCTTTGGATAAGAGATAGTGAGCCAGCAATATGGCACCAAGGCCAACTGCATACAAGCTACCGACCGAACTTTCGCCCACTACCCTCAGCCTCTAAAAGCAAACAAGCCCCACCCAGCGAAGGATGAAGCTTGCAATGGGCTGAATTTTCAACCCATCGAGGACTCCGCAAAATTGAGGCGTCTAGCTCTGAAAGCCAGCAGGCGGCAAGACTCCATGTTCCCGGCCATACTTCACACAGTCAGCGCGGGAGTATTTGTTGCGGCGGCTGCCGTGGTCGCGGGGCATCTGGGCAATCGGCAGGGTGCCGTCCGTGCGGCGGGCGTAGAACCAGCTCGGGCTTCGGCCGGTCAGCGCCTCGGCAGCCTTCTGGTCAATCCACGTGATGCCAATTTGCTCGCGCAGCTCCTGTACCTCACCGCGCAATGCGGCCAATTCCTGCACCATTTTCTCGTGCTCTTCCTTGGTTACGACTTCCACAGCCATCGAATGGTTTTTTAGAGGGTGATTGACTGCCGTAAAGCTGCGAATATATCCCTCAAGGAATGCTGTTTTATATATGCAAAAAACTGATTATCATATTGTTCTGCCGATTTTTATTCAACAGGCCATTTCATGAGATGCGGGGCCGAATGGGTAAATTTGTAGAGGCATTCCACCTGTAACACTAGCTACTTACTCATGGCCAGCTTTAACACCGCACTTTCCGGCCAAGGGCTGGATGTAATCACCGCCACCGGCTTGACTCGGGCCGACGACCACCCAACCTTCCCCGCGTCCTTCATCGGCAGGGTAGGTACTCAAATCAAGTTCAATATAGGGCCGACCACTCCTGATGTGGGCTATTATAATCTTGGTCAGAACTTCTTCGTGGATGGGATTGAACTTGCCGCGCTATATGGGCATTTGGGCGATCAGCTCTGCGCCTTTGTTTATCAGGGCCGGACTTACGAGTTTACAGCAGGTGGGCGAGACAGGATCTACTTCACCTCTTAACTGGGCAAGTAAGTCGGTGGCCCCTGTCGCCGTAGGTTGCTTATAGCTGAAACGGCCCACGTATGTACGTGGGCCGTTTCAATTGTCATGCCTTGGGAGGCTCGGTAATACTTTAGCGGGCTACAGGAAGCGGATAGAGCGAACAATTTTGCAAACTCCTACCAACTCCTCAGCCGGTATGCCGCTGGGGATTAAGGCGTCGCTGTGCCCATCGTCTTGGAGCGCCAACAGTTCCCCGCCGTAGCGTAGTCCGTTGCTTACTATATGGCCCAGGCTGTGGCCTTGGAAGGTGGGCCAGCTCCCATCGGCGGCGGCTTCGTACTGCCGAAGAATCAGGCAGCAGCTCTTCGGGGCAATTGCGGCCCAATGTGCCACGCTCAGGGGCTGGCACACTACGTAGTCACCTTTGAGGAGCGCGGGGGCTAGGTGGCTATTCGGAACTTCATAGAGCCGGCAGCCGCTGGCTACTTCCGCTGGCGTGAGCAAATCAGAGGCGGGGCCGTCGTTGTAGGTGGTGGGCTGGGCTAACAGTTCGTCGGCGGTGGTGCTGTTGGGGGCACATACGGCGGGCATTGATAGAGTTTGCATATGTTTGGGGTGAAACAGTGAATGATTGGGCTTGCTGGCCCGATTGTGAGATAGGGGCCACTCCTTGCCGGGGGTGGCCTCTTCTCATTTGTACAACCCAAACTAGGCACTTAATCCCAACAAGAAAAACATTTTCGCATATTTATTTTGTTGGGGTAAAGTACCGGGGCTATGTTTGATATATGGAGCAGAAACCCAAGCAAGGCCGACCGAGGAAAGACCCGGCTAAACACAAGCGGAACCGGGGTGTCTCGATGACTGATGCAGAGTACTGGAAGCTGAAGGAGTTGGCCGACGTAGCAGGCCTTGGCATCAGCGAGTTCATTATTTCTCGCCTAGGTCTGGACCAGTAGCAGGCCGCGAGAACCGAAACCAGCTAGGGGCCAGGACTGCCTGCACGGGGGCGCAGGTATCACCAGCGGTATCCAGTAGTGGGCGGGGGTGCTTCGTTGGGGGTACCCGGTTCGGGTGCGCGGTTTCGGTGGAAAGGCAAGGGAGGGGGGTAATCTACTGTGAGGTGTCCCCGCGTAGTTCGCTCTCTAAAAGTGGGGACCGCCAGACTACCGCCACGCTTGCTCTTGCAGGCGCATCACCGAATCTTGTAGAAGCCGCTCCCCTTTCGGGGTGAGCCGTAGTAGGTGCTGACGTGGGCGGCAACGGTGACGGCTCACGAACCCCTTTGCCACCAGAGCACTTACGCAGGCCCGTAGTCGCGTCGGCGCTTGCAGGCCGCTGGCGTATAGCTCGGCTATGGTAACGGTAGTGCCCCAGTGGCCCATCATCGCTCGGATGGCCCAAAGTGCCCGTAGGTGGGCCGGTTTAAGCCCGTTTTTGGTGCTAATCCCCTCCAAGGTAGCCGGGACGCCCAGGCAAACGGAGAGTATCTTTAACTGGTTGAATATCATGGTTTTTATATTCTTAGGGGCTCGCTCGGTTGCGGCTGTTAGCTAGGCGTTTAGGGCTGATATGCCTATTGCCTGTCTCCAGCTCTCTCGCTACAAAATTTAGGACGCCTCACGAAAGAGGCGTCCTGTTGTTCCTGAATCTTGACGCGATTACACGAAATGCAGTAGCCCAAATGCGTCGGCGGCCCATTTTACATGCAGCTTGTGAAGCGTTTTCAGCAACTGCACCCCTTTAGATGAAAGACGCGCTTCCTGGTCTGCGGATAAAACCACGAGTTTGGCCTCGGCCAGTTTCCCGACATTGACCTTAGTTGATTCTAAGGCGTCTGGCTCGTATGTGGTGTAAAAGTCATTTATCTGGCTAGGGGAAACATTGGCTTTCCCAGTACGGTGCAGATAGGCAAGGACTAACAGCGTCTGTACCTGGTCGGCGGTTAGGTCGTGCTGCTTTGCTGCCTCTGCGAGTGCGTTGGAATAGGCCGCTGCGCGAGTTAAGCCTTGGAGTTCGAGGGTAGGCAATTGCATTTGTGTGATGTTTTTGAAGGTTAAAGAGAAGTGTTATCCCAGCTCGGCGGGTAGCCGGGCCAATCATTGAGAATGAGGTCTGCCAAATCATAGCCGGCGGCTTTTTGCTGCTCGGTCAATGTTTTTTCCAAGTGGTTCGACACAGTAATGTCGTATCCTCGACCGCGCAGTTCGGCGGCTTTGTCAGCCCATAATTGGTAAGCTCTCCCGTTGACAGAAGCATCCGGCCACAGAACGATGCGGCGG
The DNA here is from genome assembly GCF_002204745.1 of Hymenobacter amundsenii. Lineage (GTDB taxonomy): Bacteria > Bacteroidota > Bacteroidia > Cytophagales > Hymenobacteraceae > Hymenobacter > Hymenobacter amundsenii. Next base: position 100,583 of record NZ_NIRR01000011.1, on the reverse strand, counting down.
CTTTTAATTGGAGAAAGCCGGGCCTCGGTCAAGTTGACAAGTGAACCCGTTGCCATCCAGAGGAAGCCCGGCATATAGGGCGTGGCAAGAATGGCAGTTTTCTCGCTTTCTACGATAGCAATAGGCTGGTTTCCAGAGGACGCGACCAGTTGGGGCAAGCCAAACAGACAGGGGCTTTTCTCATTGCTAGGCGCCGCGTAAGCCGACAGCCAACCAGGGACAGGTTTGCTCTGTCGGCGGCAGATGGCTGGCAACACTGTATGCATCCAGTCTGGTCGTCCTAGTCCTTCCTTTATCCGATGGAAGGTTTCATCATAAAGCATGATTTTACCGCCTCTAACTCGGGCTGCCTCATCAATGTACCAGAACACACAGCTTCCCGGCTGATGAACCGATGTGCCTATTTGAAAGCGAGATAGTAGCTCGTCCGCCACCGTCCATCCAAAATGTTCCCGTAGCAGTCGGGCAAGAGAGTTGTGCTCGTAGTGGCCCAATGTGGCCTTGAATACAACGTCTGGTGGGCTTACGATAGCAGGAGGTGCGGGAGTAGGTTTGCGGTACTGTTGGCAGTGACTGGAGGACGGACGGTCCTCCTTCAATTGGTCGGCGTAACTCTGGCCGAACCTGCCTTTTTCGTAGGGGCTGAGCCGATACCCGCATTGGTCGGCCCGGTCGCATATACCATATTCCTCCGGCAACTGCTGGTTAGTATGCGTGTCGAGGTAACGGGTGAAACGTCGGGGGCGGCCGCAATTGGGGCAAGTACAGCGGCTGCTTTTGCCGCTGTACTTTACCAGGGTGAATCGATAGTCTGTTCTACTCATATCCAGCATCAGGCCGCTGCCCGTGGTTCATCCGTTTCACGTTTCACCGTTTCAACCCCTATGTTATGGGATGGTGAAACGACCTTTAGCATTGCCTTGATCCGGCGGTCTACTGTGCTGCGAGATGGAGGCTTCATTCCCGCATCCTGTGCTACTGGGCTAAGCTGGGTATGGATTCTTGACAAAGAATCTCCCGCTCGGTGCATGGCTAATGCCTGCTCCCACATCTCCCGCTCGTCTGCTGATTCGGGTGGGCCCTTTATAAGGTCGCCGAAACTGCTACGCATTCCGGTATTGTGAAACAGCAAGTTGTTATCAAAAGCCAGGGCATAGCTTTGGCCTTTCGCTTCGGCAGGGAGGTAGTTACCTTTCAGGACGCAGAGGTGCCGAATAGATTGGTCTACTGGGTCTGGTCGCAATTCAAACACTACCCGCATTTTGGCCTCTAGCCCCTGACTGCCCAGCATATTATGCTTGGATGGCTCCCTTTCTTCAGTGCGCTTCCCAGTGTGGTGCATGAACAGCACAAGGCAATTATGCCGAACCGCTATGCCTTGGTATTTTGAGAGGAATCCCCGGACTTCGTTGGATGCGTTTAGGTTGCCTTCATAAAGGTCTCCGAAGGCATCAACTACTACAAGGTCGGCAGGCTGTGCAGCTAACATCTGGTCGAGCCGTCCAACCAAATTTTCCGAATCAAATACGAACCGCAAGCCGTCGCCCATATCGGGCAATACAGTTCGCCCGTCTAATTGCTTTTTGAGTAGTGGCGCAACAGCCCCATCGCCGTCTTCCGTGCTGACACATATGGCCCGGTGGTGGGTAGCATTAATGGGGAAGCCTAGAAAGCTGGCATCTTTCAGGACAACGGCTAAGGCGAGTTGCCGAAGAATGGAAGATTTGCCGCTATCACTAGGCCCGCCCAGCATTGCCAACCCTTGAGCAGGCAGCAACCCATCTACCAACTGTGGAATACTGGTATTAGGCCGGGCTAGTAGCTCCGTTAAGGTAAACGTAGTCTGCTCCGACTGTTTCACCATCCCATTTGATAGGGTTTGGGACGGTGAAACATGAAACGTGGTGGCGGCTAATTCTACCGCGTGGGCTTGGAGGTCTGCTATGTTACCCATTCTTCCGCCCCTCCTTGGCTTTGCTACTGCGAGTTCTGGCAGCGACCTTTTTGCGTGGGCGGGTCTTTGGGCCTACTGCCTTAGCGATTGTATCCAGCAGTTCAGGCGTCACCGTTAGGAGCCGGGCCACGTCCTGGGCCATGTGCTCGTCACGGTCGGGCGATTCGCCGGGCCGCAGGTAGGTATTAATGCAATCTTCCAACGTCTCCCGGCTCACGCCGAACCGCTTGCAGATGTTGGCAAGCCCCGATTCCGAAAAGGCAAACAGGGGCGCGGCGTCAAGTAGGTAAAATACTTTCGGGTATTTCTTGCCAAGTACTTGAGCCTTCGTATCTTTGGGCTGGTCTCCAACCAAACCCTGTACTTCTAACCCGTTGAGATGTTCTAGCATCCTAACGGGTTTTTTGTTGTTTACCGCGACGAGCGTTGCGGCGGGTGCCATCGGGCTGGGCCAGGCCGTTGGTTGTCAGGGCTGCCATCACCTCGGGGCGGCGGTAGAACACCCGGCGGCCAATCCGATGGGCTGTTACGATACCAGTCTTCTCCCAATTGATAATCGTCTGGGCGCAAATCCCCAACTCGGCGCACAGTTCGGCGCGTGGTGTCAGCCTATCTGGGTCGGGCTTACTGGCACTAGACAGGCGGGCAAATTCGGCGCGGGCGGCGGCGGCCCCGGCCTCTTCACTGATATTTTGCAGCCATGTGAGGAAGTCTGGCGAGACTAACGAGGGCTGCACTGTGGTTGGCACACACATACTTTGTGGGTTTATAAAGAGGGATTATTCCCTTGCCCGACAAAGATGCCCTACCTTAAAGCAGCCTGAATTTTGCTTCGCGTTTTATAACGCTTTTACGTTTTTCCAACATAAAAATTACATGTTTTATGTCGCTTTTTATCTAAAACGCCAGCTCTCAAGCAAGCTAACTGCTTTCTCCTCCGCTCTTCTGTATGTTGGATTGCCTTTAGGGTCGTAGAGCCTATTGTACTTATACCCATATCTACAGGCAATGCCTATAAAGGCAGCTTTCATATCGCCCGCTGTAAGCAAATTCTTTTTTTTCAAGGCGAATACCATTGCCAGCATGTTGCTAGAAGGATTCTTGTTCCTTTTAAAATCTTCATATGGTGAAGAGAATCCCATGTGTGCGGCTAGCAGATCCAAAGACTTGCTGCCTCCCTCCACCTTCAGGAGTATTTCTTTTATCAAGTGCCCAACTAACTGGCATGGGACCAAAGGTTTTGGTTGCTGTAGATCGGGGGTTACAACAATAGGTATTAATTCCCGCTCCTTGCGTTCCAGCCACTTTTCAATCAGCCTAGCTCTGACTCGGTAATGGGTGCCACCTTCAAAGACAGTGTGGTGGACCTGTTCTTCTTTGAGCTTGCCAGTATCCGTAGCACCCTTGCGCCTCTCCGGCGTCAACCCCTCTCCATTCATGAGGATAACGGCATCATCCTCCATGAGACCGGCTTCTTCCATTTGACCCAGCAAGGCCCGCACATAGTCAACGTCTATCTGGTCACCTGTAAGCATTGATTCCATGGCGCAGGTAAGGGCTGTAAGGGGCAGCGCAGGGCTCCCTACAATAGAGACGAAGACGAATAGGTATCTGCTGCTGTACGGCTTCGGTGAAAGCCAGCGTGGGTCTGCGGAATGGAGTGCGGGGTTTCCCGGCTCTTGCGCTTCAATAGTATCATCCCGCCAAGCAAGCGAATCAGAGGTACCAAACCTGTCTATCATCTGCTTGTCGAAGGCAGCGGCTTCCTGCACCCTCCGATTAAATTCCTCGATATATGGGGTCATCATAGCTGCTTATGCTTCTTGTGTGTCGGCGCTTTCCTGTGCCCACACGCGGGCGAACTCCGTAACCTGTCGGGCGTCGGTCGTATGCACGTAGCGCCTAAATGAGCGGAAATCGGTGTGCCCAGATACACGCATAATCACGTCCCAAGGCAAGCCGCTTTCTAGTGCCAGCGTTATAAAGCTCTTCCTCATACAGTGGCTAGTTATAAGCTGCCAGCGCGGCACCGTAGTAGTAATGCGTTGCCCACCCCGGTAGCTGTTACGCTCGGTAGGAGTATCTATTCCGGCCCTCTTGCATAGCTCTTTTATAAAGCGGTTAAAGGGCTGATTCAGGATGGCATGTAGCCGACCCGCCCAAAGCATATCAAGTAGCGGCCGGGCCTTGGGGTGCAGGGGAATTGTTACCTGCTGGCTGGTTTTCTTTGTTACCAGCACCAGCCGGTCGCCCCGGTCGTGCTCTGGCTTTAAGGCTACCACATCAGACCACCTTAGCCCCGAATAACAGCCCAGTAGAAATAGCCCTCGCACGTTGTTCAGGTAATGGCCCTCTGGTAGCTCGATGGATTCCAGCAGTTGCAGTTCAGCGCGAGTGAGGGACAAGATATCCGGGTCTCGCTTACCCCATTTCCACCGCTTGAAGTCTTGCTTGTTAGTGCGGCCCCTATTCACCGCGTCGGAGAGAAACCTCTTCAATATCCCTACCTGCTTGGCCAGCGAGTTATCGGTAAGCCCGACCGTTTCCAGCAGGTAGCGCGTGAAGCCATCATGAAAGGTAGCCGTAAGGTCATCGTACTCTAATGAGCGGCGGGTTACCTTCTCATACGCTACCAAGTGGTTGTATGTAGTTCCAATTGACCGGCGGGTGGCTGGGCGGCGGGTGAGGGCTATGCGTTCTAAGTAGTCAGCAAAATCCGGCAGTGGCCTTGGGCGCTCCTGCTTCTCTTCCGGTTGCGGCTCTACAACAGCCCGAAGAGATGCCGGGCTGGGAATGATGCCGACCGCTCGTTGCTTGCTGTAGTAGGTTTCCAACAGCTTTGCCATGTTGGCTAGGCTGCTGTTGATAGTGGCGTTGGTATCTGATTCTATACCCCGGCCCCTCGTCTTGGCCTTCTGTTCGGCCTTACTCCACTGCTCTGGGGCAATCCGCTCCCCGGTGTATATTTTCACCCGCTGCCCATCCCCGTTGAGCAAAATGAAGATAGCCGTCGCTTTGTCTGCTTTCGGCTCTTTTAGATGGAAAGAAACGGTTGCCATGTCAGTGTCTTTGATTGCTCATCCAAGATACGACAAGAAAGCTTTAGGGTACAGCTCGGGGTACAGATTAGTGAAAGTATATTGGCATTGCTTTCACTTCTCAATTCATAGACTACCTTTAAGCGCTTATAAGGGCATTTATAACACCTACACATTACCAACGAATACAAAAGGTTCGATTCCAATCATTACCACAAAAAAGCCCGATTCTGCCTCAGAATCGGGCTTTTTGTTTTTCCAGGGAATACCAAGCGTGAAGCCGGCACGGCAGGATTACCCCTCTGGCTGATTGTGCTGGCGGAAAAATGCCTCTACCACCTGGCGTAAAGCCAGCGGGTCGTCTGTTTCCAGTTCGGCCACGATGTGTTGATTGGTGGAAATGTGACGTTCAGTAGCCAGCAAAAGCCCGGGGCCATCGACCCAGGCATAGGCATAGAGGCGGGTGTTATCGGCGGCGGGCTCGGAGTGCAGGTACCGGATGTCGGAAATGGGCAGGAAGCCCGGCTCGTGCTGCTCAACCGGGTAATCCCAGGAGGCGTAAGAGGCCAGCGGCTGGAAACCTAACTGACGCAGGTTGGCATCTTTGACGCTGAAAGGAGGCATACACGGGTGGCTAGGAGGCAGAGAGGGGCTGCGGCAACGCCGTAGCTGGTCTGCAAGTTGGCCGCCCAATACTCTATGCGCAAGGCGCAGCAAGCCCCTTTTGTGACACCCATAGCAACCGGGTGCCCACCCTCCCTCCTACTTCCGCCCTACCTTGGGTTTGGTGCCAGTAGCTTTATTCAGCTGGCCGGCCAGCGTTGCCCGTGAGGAGCAGGTAGTATCGCGGGCCACCTGTGCGTACTCGTAACCCTGTATTAGGGCCCGGCCGAAATACTCGCAGGCTCTCTCCTGGTCGCGCTGCTGCTGCGCTACCCGCCCCAGCAGGAAATAAATCTGGCCACTGCGGGGCGTAATGCTGAGCACATCCCAATAGTCGCGCTGGGCGGCTTCGTAGCGACGAAGCTTGTAGCGGGCCAGCCCCCGGAACGTAAGCAGCTGCCCGCGCAGCCGCGAGTCGGCGGGGGCGTAGCGCAAGCCGGCCGAGAAAAGCCGGGCCGCTACCCCAAATTGCTGGCGGTTAAACAGCATGGCCTCGCCCCGCCGCAGCCAGGCCCGGGCCAGGGTACTATCGAGGGCTAACGCCCGCTGGTAAGCCACTTGGGCGGCTAGCGGCCGGTTCAGTGCCGACTCGCACTGCCCAATACGCAGCCACAACCGGCCCCGCTCGCTCCGGCTGTTGGCTGGGGCCTCGGCCAGCGCAGCCCGGAAGTCGGAGCGGGCGGCCTCATACTCGCGCAGACCAAGCTGGGAAACTTCGCCCCGCCGCCGAAGCGCCGGATAGTAGCCGGGGCGGAAATGCAGCGCATCGGTCAGGTAGCTATGGGCCCCGGTCCAGTTGCCCCGGGTATAAGCCCGCAGCCCACGGCTGTAATTGCGGGTACCCGAAACATAGTCCATCGTAATCTTGACCGACACCACGAACAGCAGCAGCCCCAGCCCCAGTATGGCCGTAAGCCAGTAGTCGCGGCGTGTGAACTTTGCTCGCTGGCGCGGCATAGATTGGTAGTGCCGCTCATGGGCTCCGGCGGGCCGGCGGGTACGCAACGGCGGAGCCGGTGGAGGCATGGGCGCCCCATAAATATGCTGGCCCTGCTGGCGGAAGTGCTGCTGGCGACGAGCCTCGTCGCGGTGGCGCTCGACGGCACGCAGTTGCTGGTCGTAATGGGCCCGGCGACTCTCATTTCCCAGCACATAGTAGGCGGCGGCTATGGCTTTGAATAGCTCCTCATAAATAGGGTTGCCACCATGCTTATCGGGGTGATACTGCACAGCTAAGCGCTTGTAGGCCATTTTGATAGCCTGAGCCGAAGCAGCAGCGGAAATTCCTAGTAGCTGGTAGTGGTTCTGGTTCAAAATAAGGCGAGAAAGGGTAAAAGTAAATCAATTTCAGACGCAACGCCGCCTTTTCCGTATGCAACGACTAACGTATATTAGGCCACGACGCTACTTGCCAGGGCGTCGTTCTGTAACATTGTTCTCCCGTAAAAGTCTCCCCTATGGGCCTGTTCTCCACCGAAGAAGACTCCTCTAAAACGTCCCAGACCGATTCCCTTGTAGGTAATTTGATGGGTTACCTCGATACCCGCATCGACTTGGTCCGGCTCGAAATTCAGGAAAAGACCAAGCAAGCCTTTGTTGGTGCTGCCCACGGACTAACCCTGGCCTTTATAGGGCTGCTGTTCTTTTTGTTTCTGAATCTGTTTCTAGCCCTGTTACTCAACGATTTGCTCGACAGCACCTATTGGGGGTTTGGTATCGTGGCTGGCTTCTACCTGATCTTATTGATTGTGTTCGTAATGGGCGTCGATAAGAAAGCCTTCGAGGGCTTAGCCGACAAGCTACTGAGTAACAAGATTTACAAATCCGACAAACGCCAAGCTTAATACACCAATGGCCGATCTGCACAACCCCTTGTTTGAAGACGAAAAAGAGTTTCTGGAACGTCAGAAGCTGGAGTACGAGCGCGCATTGCGCGGCGACGTAGCTGAAATAAAAGCCAAAACGCTGGAAGTGGGCAAATATGCGGCTATTGGAGCCGGCGTATTGGGCGGCATTTGGCTGATTTCTAAAGCACTCAGCGGCAAGAAATCCGCTCCAAAAAACCAGAAGGCGCTTAAAGCAGCCGACAAGCAAGCGGACCGCCAGTTGAAGAGCAATGCTCGACGTCCATATCCTTCCACCAACGTCGATACGGCCGTGGCCGACGATTTGGGTTTTGGAGCTGGCCGGGTTCGGCAAGGGCGCACTGGTACTACAGCCGCCCGCCCCTCCGAAACGGACCCATTTCAGCCCGCCCCAGCCACTACTGCATCTGATGCTAAGGCCTCGCGGTATCCGGTTGCCCAATACCAAGCTACCGAAACGGATGAATCTGACAACGGCAACAGCTCGTCGGAGGCTTCCTCGATCATGGCTTCGACCTTCAAGGCCTTTATGCAGTCGGATACGGGCAAGTTGCTCGTAGCGCAAGCCTCGGCGGTAGTATTGGCTTTTGTGGCCAAAAAGGCTGGTGAGTACTTGCCAATTCTCAAAAATGCCGACCTTGCGGGTTCGGGTGGTATCCAAAAGGAACCAGAAACCCGGGATATCGAATTTACTTACCACGACGACGACGCGGATGCGCCTAAACAGCCTGCATGATACTTTAAGTAGCCGCCGGAAAAGTGGCCAGAAGTCGCTGGCCATTTTGCTGGACCCGGATAATTTGGAGGAAGAAGGCTGTCGGCATTTGCTGGAACTAAGCGAGCAGCATTCGGTCGATTACTTTTTTGTGGGTGGCAGTTTGGTGCTGAGTTCGCGCCAGGCTGCCCTCATTCATTTTATCAAGAGCCGGTCGGCCGTACCGGTACTATTATTTCCTAGCCACAGCTTGCACCTCGACCATCAGGCCGATGGTATCCTCTTGTTGTCACTGATTTCGGGGCGTAACCCTGATTTCTTGATTGGCCAGCATGTTATTGCAGCCCCACTGCTGCGCCAGAGTAACCTCCAGATTCTGCCCACCGGCTATATGCTGGTTGACACCGGCCGACAGACCACGGCCAGCTACATCAGCGGTACCACGCCCCTCCCCCACGACAAGCCGGCTATTGCGGCCTGCACGGCTATGGCCGGCGAACAGCTTGGCCTACGCCTGATGTACCTCGATGGCGGTAGCGGAGCCATGTACCCGGTATCCCCAGCCATGATCCGGGCGGTGCGCCAAGCCGTTGAGGTGCCGCTCATTGTGGGGGGCGGCATTAATACCGTCGAAAAGGCCCAGGCCGCCCTGCAAGCGGGTGCCGACGTCATCGTCATCGGCAATCAGATTGAAAAGGAGCCGAGCTTCCTAGCCGACATGGCCCGCACCGTGCGGCAGTTCAATCAGGAGTATGGATTAGCGCAACATTTAACCGATTCGCCTGATGTTGTGGACAAATCACGGGTTAGCGCAGGGCCTAATTAATTCCACAGATTCTGTAAACGGCTCAATCCAATTTGATGGATCTGTCATCTTTTCCTACATCATATTACCAAAAATAAAAGCCACCTCAACTGAGGTGGCTTTTATTTTTGTTCACGAAACCCGTAGAATCCTCTCTAATCCGTGGTTAGATATTCATGGCTGATTCGCGGCGGCGCATTTTGCCGGCCGGGATGCCAAACATCATCTTGAAGCGGCGGCAGAAATAGGCCGTGTCTTTATAGCCCACTTCCTTGCCGATGTCGCGGATGCTCTTTTTGGTGGTACGAAGCAAGAATACGGCCCGCTCCATGCGCTGGTACTCGATGTAGTCCTGGGGATTGATGCCCGTCAGCATCTTGAAATACTGGCCCACATAGTCCTCGCTCACGTTGGCTACGCCCGAAAGCACCTTGTTGGAGAGGTCGCCACCGATGTTCTCCTTGATGTAGTTGAACAAGTCGATCAGACGCGGGTCCTTGAAGTACGTGCTGTTGGTAGCCAACTGCTCCACGAACATCTTGTTCTTGAGAATGTAGCGCACAATTTCCACCACGATGTTCTCGGTATAAATCGTGATGAGCCGTTCGCGGCCGGGCAGTTCCTGCAGGCTCTCCTCTACCACTTTAATGATGAGGTTGGCCAGCTTGGAATTATTGGTAATCAGGAACGCCGGGACGTCGAGGGAAGCGAAGAAATTCACCGAATCGAACACCTTGGCCTCGAAGCTCACGAAGGAATGGCTTTCTTCAGCATCACCGATCAGGTCGAGGTCGGAGTTGGAGTGAAAGAACTTGTCCTTGTTGGTGATCAGATCATCATTGGTGATGCTCTTGCTAGAGGCCTCGCCATAAGTAACCTTGGTAGCACGGCCGCCGGGGATGAAAAGCATTTCGCCTTCCTCCACCACTTGTTCTTCGTCGCCAAACGAAATATGGCCTTTGTGCAGCAGGATGAGGTTATTTCCTACGTCATAGGAATTGCGCACCGTGAAGGGCTGCTGCAATACCAAGTTCTTCGCTTTAATGTACCGGACACCCAGCGACTCTATCACTTTATTATAATCTTCCATCTTTAGGGGGCGAGTGAGGTTGGATGCTTGCTGCCGGGAATGGCATCCCGGACTTATCTAATGCAAAATAACATATAAAAATTCACAAAAACACAAAGCCCAGCCGAAACTAGGCTGGGTTTTGTGCAACACTTCTGACTTTTAGGCAATTCGCTTTCTATTTTAATATTTCCCGCGAGATTACAATTTTTTGAATTTCCGAAGTTCCCTCGTAAATCTGGGTGATTTTGGCGTCGCGCATCAGGCGCTCCACGTGGTATTCCTTCACGAAGCCGTACCCGCCGTGTACCTGTACCGCTTCTACGGCCGTATCCATGGCTACCTTCGAAGCGAACAGTTTGGCCATGGCTCCCGACTTGGTATAATCCTGATGAGCATCCTTGTCGTGGGCAGCCTGCAGGCACAGCAGACGGGCAGCATCGATGTTGGTGGCCATATCGGCCAGCTTGAATTGAATAGCTTGATGCTGAGAAATAGGCACTCCGAAGGCCTGACGCTCCTGGGCATACTTCAGCGACAACTCATAGGCACCCGAGGCAATGCCCAGGGCCTGGGCAGCAATGCCAATGCGGCCGCCAGACAGCACTTTCATGGCAAACTTGAAGCCGAAGCCGTCATCACCAATCCGGTTTTCTTTGGGCACTTTCACGTCGGTGAACATCAGCGAGCAGGTGTCGGAGCCCCGGATACCGAGCTTGTTTTCCTTGGGGCCGGTCACGAAGCCTTCCATGCCTTTGTCCACGATGAGCACATTGATGCCGCGGTGCTTGGCTTCGGCATTGGTCTGGGCAATTACCAAGTACACGGAGGCCGTGGTACCGTTGGTAATCCAGTTTTTGGTGCCGTTGAGTAAGTAATGGTCGCCTTTGTCTTCGGCCGTGGTGCGCTGCATGGTAGCATCGGAGCCAGCTTCGGGCTCCGAAAGGGCGAAAGCACCGATGATTTCACCCGACGTAAGACCGGGCAGATACTTTTGCTTTTGCGCCTCGGTGCCGTACTTCTCCAGTCCCCAGCAGACGAGCGAGTTGTTTACCGACATGATAACGGAGCAAGAGGCATCAACCTTGCTGATTTCCTCCATTGCCAGCACGTAGCTCACGGTGTCCATACCGCCACCACCGTACTCGGGGCTTACCATCATGCCCATGAAGCCCAGCTCGCCCATTTTTTTGATCTGCTCGGCGGGAAATTTTTGGTGCTCGTCGCGCTCAATTACGCCGGCCCACAGCTCGTTCTGGGCAAATTCGCGGGCGGCGGCCTGTACGGCTAGTTGTTCTTCGGTAAGCTGGAAATCCATGCGGGAAGTTGGGTGGGGTGGGAAAATCGGATAGTTGGGCCAGCGCGGGCAGGCCGCGGGCGGACAAAATTACGCAATCGGACGTTGGTCCGTGGCGTTCTAACACAAAACCCGCGCAAAGAGTTGGCAGTCTGTCCCTATCTCCCTCATTCTACAAATAAAAAGCCGCCTCCGGGAGTCCGGAAACGGCTTTTAGCGTTGGATGACGCCGGACTAGTTGTTGCGGCGGCCACCCATAAACAGGCTCACGTAATAAAGGAGCGTTGCCAGGGAGCTAAGCGCGGCCACCACGTAGGTCATAGCCGCCCACCACAGTGCGTCTTTGGCCATGGCGTGCTCCTGGGGCGTTACGATGCCACGCTTGTCAATCCAGGCTAGGGCCCGCTTCGAGGCATCAAACTCGACAGGCAGCGTGACGAACGAGAACAGCGTGGTAAGCGAAAACAGCACGATACCGATGCCCAGCGGCACTTTGGTCGTCTGCATCATCAGGATGCCGGCTAGCAGAATCCAAGGCATAAAGCGCGAAACCGAGCCCAGCGCCGGTACCATAGCCGAGCGGAACTTCAACATGTTATAGGCGGTGGCGTGCTGCACGGCGTGGCCGCACTCGTGCGCCGCTACGGCGGCGGCGGCGGCGTTGCGCTCCGAGTACACAGCCTCGCTCAGGTTCACGGTTTTGTCGGCGGGGTTGTAGTGGTCAGTCAGGCGGCCTTCGGTGCTGATGACGCGCACATCGGTAATGCCGTTATCGGCGAGCATGAGCTCGGCAATCTGTTTGCCCGAAAGGCCATTCTGGAGACCCACCTGAGAGTACTGTTCGAACTTGCTCTTGAGGCGGCGCTGAATAATCCAGCTGGCCACCATGGCAATTAGCACGATAATATAAGCGGGAGTCATTTGGAACATGATGGCAGAGAAACGGGTGTGCTAGTGAAACAAGAAACTGCTGGATTTCGTGCCGGCCGGCGCTAAGAGGATTGGCTGATGCGCTCGACGATGCGGGTGGTGCTATAGCCTGGCACCAGCGACACCGTCAGTACCCGGCCACCGCGAGCCAGCACCGCTTCATGGCCCACAATCTGGTCGATGGCATAGTCGTCACCTTTCACCAGAATATCGGGCTGCACGGCTTCGATGAGGGCCAGCGGGGTTTGCTCGTCGAAGAGCGTCACGGCATCAACAAACAAAAGGGCGGCCAGTACCCGGGCTCGTGACACTTCGTCCTGCAAGGGGCGGCCGGGCTTAAGGCGGCTTACCGAACTGTCGGTGTTAAGCCCCACCACCAGCCGCTGGCCCAGGTGCCGGGCCTTTTCGAGGTAATCGACGTGGCCCAGATGCAGCAAATCGAAGCAGCCGTTGGTGAACACCACCTGCTCGCCGGCTGCTTGCCAGGTGGCCACCACTGGCAGCAGGGCCTCGCGACTCATAATTTTATCCTTGGCCCACATAGGGTAGTCGAAAAGGTTGAAAATCAGAATGACAGAAAGTCGGTTGAGGGCGTTTTAACTGAACTTAAGGCTGCTACGAGTGAAAAAAGCCAATAGCCTTTCTGGCAGCTACCGGCTAGCTGCCTCCCTTTCCAGCTCTAAGTCCAGGCTTACCGCTGATACTTTCCGGCCCGATTTCACCATGCTGGCAGCGAAGCTGATACCGCCCATGAGCACGACCAGCAACGTTTGGGAACCATGCACGACCAGCGCGTAAGCAATACCGGCCTCTTTGCTGATACCATAGGCTAGCAGAATACCTTGCACCATCACGTGGAAAGGCCCGATACCACCCGCCACTGGCGCCGCCATACCGAAGGCCCCGAACGTAAGCACGGCCAAGCCCGCCCGCATCCCAAGGTCGTAGGTTTCGGGAAAGGCGAAGAAGGCGAGGTAGTCCAGGAGGTAATAGACAGCCCAGGTAAAAAAGGTATGGAACAGGAACAAGCCCTTGTTCTCCAGCTTCAGGATGCTAAAAGCCCCGGCCAGCACCCCCTTCACGAAGCTCATAGTTTTGTTGAACAACGCGTTTTGCCGCAGGCGCTCCAAGTTGCGGAACACGGCGTAGCCTAAGCCCAGCAGCAGCCCCACGGCAATAACCAAGGCCAGCAGCAGGGGCCGCGGGTTCCGCGCCAACGCATCGTAGCGGCCTGCCAGCACCTTGTCGGTCACGAAACTCCAGAAGGTATTGAAATCGAGTAGCAGCGTGGTTCCAAGGAGGGTCAGCAGCACCAGCACATCGATAACGCGCTCAGTAACCACCGTGCCCAGCGCCACCTGCACCGGCACCTGACTGGTACGCCGCAGCACCGAGCATCGGATAACCTCGCCCATGCGCGGTAGCACTAGGTTGGCCAAGTAACCCACCATCATGGCGTGGTACACGTCCCAGAAAGCGGGATGGTAGCCGGTCGGCTCAATCTGCATTTTCCAGCGGTAGGCGCGGCTGAAGTAGCCCAGCACCGAGAGCACCATCGTCAGCAGCAACCACCAATAGTTGGCCTCGCGCATGTACTGGCCGATGCGGCTCAAGTCCTGCCCCTGCAAGGCGTACCACATCAGCAGGCCCGACACACCGAGTAGCAGCGCGTATTTTACGACGTTTAATACCTGTTTCATATCCTGAATTGACGGCGCGATGATAAGTACCAGAACGGCAATGGCTGGCTGTCCGGGAGCACGAACAGCCAGCCATTACTGGAAGCCAGCACCGGTCCGGGCGGTTTAGGCTACCCGGTTATGCTGATCGGGGAAGATGATGGTGGGCTGGTGGGCCTTGGCTTCGGCGAAGTCAATGAGGGCATAGGAGATAATAATCACGATGTCGCCTACGGCCACGCGACGGGCAGCCGGCCCGTTGAGACAAATCATGCCCGAGCCCCGTGCCCCCTTAATGGTGTAGGTTTCGAATCGCTCGCCATTATTGATATTGACGATGGTTACCTTTTCGTTTTCCACCATGTTGGCCGCGTCCAGCAGGTCTTCGTCAATGGTAATGCTGCCCACATAATGCAGTTCTGCCTGCGTAACCTTCACGCGGTGGATTTTGGACTTGAGAACTTCGATGTGCATGGAATAAAAAAACGGGTAGCGTTTGGCCCGCAAAGATAACAAAGGTGAAATGGGAGTCCCTTTACCTTTCTACCACCACATTGTCGATGAGGCGGACGTCGCCCAGGTGAGCCGCCAGGCACAAGGCCACCGGGCGGGCGGGGTCCCATTCGGCCAAGGGCTGGAGCGTGTGCGCGTCCACGACGGCCATATACTCCAGCTCCAGGCCCGGCACCTGGGCCAATAAGTCGGCCACGGTGGCCGACACGGCTGCGGGCGGCAACTCGGCGGCTCGCACCAATTGCTCGGCTCGTTGCAGGCTCTGGTAGAGGAATGGGGCCAGCGCCCGGGCTTCCACATTCAGCCGCCGGTTGCGCGACGACATGGCTAACCCATCGGGTTCGCGCACCGTGGGAAAGGCTACCAGCTCCAGATCAAACGACAGGTCGCTGATAAGTTGACGCACAATGGCCACTTGCTGGAAGTCTTTTTGCCCGAAATACGCCCGATGGGGGCGGCTCAAGTGAAACAGCTTACTTACCACCGTGGCCACGCCGTTGAAATGCCCCGGCCGGTGCTCTCCTTCCATTACCCGCTCCAGCGGGCCAAAATCTACTTGTAGCACCGTAGGGCGCGGGTACATCTCTGCTACCTGGGGCAGAAATAGTACGGTGCAGCCGGCCGGTGCCAGCAAAGCAGCATCGGCCTCCGGCAAACGTGGGTAAAGGCGAAAGTCGTCGGGGTTATTGAACTGGGTGGGGTTTACGAAAATGCTCGCCACCACTACGTCGCACTCGCGGGCGGCGGCGCGCACCAACTGCAAATGCCCCTCGTGCAGGGCGCCCATAGTAGGCACTAGCCCAATGCGTTGCCCATTACGGCGCCATATTTCGGTGTGGGCTTGCAACGCGGCGGCAGTTGTGAGTATCTCCATAAAGTAAATGCAGCCCGCAGGCGGACTGGAAGGCGGACCTGATTGAAATTTCCCTCAAAAATGCTTAATTTTGTGCATCCCTAAGTGTTGCCTCCTCCTAATAACCCCAACTGACCTTATATGTCGAAGTTGAAAATACTCTATGCTGCCACGGAAATTGACCCGTTTTTGCAGACCACCAAGGTAGCGGAGTTTTTGCGGCGGTTGCCGCAGGGAATGCAGGAAATGGGGATGGAAATCCGCATTTTTGTCCCCCGTTTTGGCATTATTAACGAGCGCAAGAACCGTTTGCACGAAGTAGTGCGCCTTTCGGGCATCAACATTGCAGTGGGCGAAGATGAAAAACCGTTGGTTATCAAAGTCGCTTCTATCCCCAACGCCAAGCTGCAGGTGTACTTCATCGACAACGAAGATTACTTCCACCGCAAGTCGGTATTAGTTGACAAGAACGATAAATTTCATTCCGACAACGACGAGCGGGCCATCTTTTTTTGCAAAGGTGTACTCGAAACGGTGAAAAAGCTTGGATGGGCCCCCGATATCGTGCATTGTAACGATTGGATGACGGGCCTGATTCCGATGTACCTGAAAACGACCTATAAGAAGGACCCTATTTTCAAGGACGCCAAATCGGTGTTTACCGTGTACAACAACGAGTTTGACTTCAAATTCGGCGACGATATTTTGGAGAAAGCCAAGATGCTCGATATTGATGACAGCATGCTCTCGTCGCTGAAAACGGCTGATTTTGGGGGCTTCATCAAAATTGGGATGGAGTATGCCGATACGGTGGTGAAGTCCGATGAGGAGTTCAGTGAGAACCTGAACAAGCTGTTCACGGAGTATTCCATCGACAAACAAATTGAGCAGGTAGCCGCCGACGACGACCTGCTGACGTCTTACTACGCGCTCTACAATGAATTGGCCAACTAGCGCCAGCCGATTTGCTTCGGTTACCCTGTTAAGCTCTGCCCTGCTGACCATGCTCAGCAGCTGCGAGAAAACCAACGACCTCGGGTTGGAATTACCCGGCGCCGCTCCTATTTCTGCCACCTTCCTCGACTTGCCGGTAAGCGCCTCAACTGTGCTACAATCGCCAGTGCAGACGGTGAAAGGCAACAGCGTACTGGTAGGCCGGCTGCGCGATGCGCAAGTGGGCACGACCGAGGCGACTGCCGTGATGAATTTGCTGGTGCTGCCTAATGTGACACTCAGCGATTCACTGCCTGCTAAGTTCGCTACCTCGGTCCTCGACTCGGTCATTTTCAGCCTGCCTTTCGACCAAGTGTATGGGTCGGCAGCCCAGCCGCTACGCTTCGACCTGCTGCCGCTGCAGCAACCCCTCGACAGCCGGACGTTGTACAACGCTACTACTCCGGTAGCCAAGGGCAGTCCGTTGGTGACTAACTATGCGGCCCCACTCAACCGAGACAGAAAGGTACGGACGTTAGTGGCCGGTTCGACAGACAGTATTACGACGGTAATACCTGATCGGATAGTGCGGGTGCCATTGTTGCGTTCTTCCGGAGCCTCCTCGCTGGTGAATGCCGTTTTCACGGCCATGAAGAGCGAATCGTTCAGCCAGAATACGCTGAACGCCATCTGGCAGGGCGTGGCCTTACAGCCGGCTGCGGGCCACACGGCCAACGTGGTGGGTTTCCCCCGGTCATCGGGTAGCACGGCTGGCCGCATTACCTTTTACTTCCACGCCACCGACGCTGCTGGTAAGGCCAAGCCCAACCGCTCCTACTCTATTTTCCTCGCCAACATCCTGCCGAGCAGCAACTTCACTGATGGGTTGTTCTTCACCCAGATCACGACTGATTTGGCGGGCGGGGCATTGGCGGGCTTAACAGCCCAAAAGCCACTGCCCGCCGCAGCCACCAACGGCCTGACATATGTGCAGGAGGGCCTCGGCCTTAGTACCCGCATAGAGTTTCAAGGGCTCGAAAGCCTACGCAACAATTCCACGCTGGCTATCAACCGAGCCGAGTTGCTGATTCCAATCAAGCCGCTCACCAACGGGGTATTCCCGTACCCCAATCAGCTGTTTCTTTACGAGGTAAACGATGCCAACCAAATACTCACCCGCACGTCTGGGGCAACTACTGCCGACCGGCTGGTGCAACAGGAAGGTTTGGCAACCATAAACAATGGCAATGCCACCGTCCGGACTATTGCCACAGCGGCAGGTTTTCCGGCGTCGGCGACCGTCCCGTTCGGCCAAACGCCAGCGCAGTATTATTCGGTTAGCATTACCGAATATCTGCAGGCTTATTTGCAGAATCGGCTCGACGGGGATTTACCAACCGGACTGCTACTGTCGCCGATTTTACGCAATGCTTCCGCACTGCAACAGTCGGCACTGATAAGTGCCGTATCGAACCTGACGCTGAATCGGGCTCAGATCGATGCCAACAACATCAGACTGCGCGTATACTACTCCAAACTTCAGTAGACCCTAGGGTACCTGCTCTGGTTTGCCGGACAGGGCGGCACGGCTTTTGCCGCTGCCGCCCTATTTTTGCCTTCTTTTTCTCAGGAAATTCTCTGAATCACTTCAACTGCTATGTGCGGAATTGTTGCTTACATCGGGCACCGTGAGGCTTGCCCTATCATTCTCAAAGGTTTACATCGGCTCGAATATCGGGGTTACGATTCGGCGGGCGTAGCGCTGCTCGACGGTGACGAGCTTAGTGTATATAAGAAAAAGGGCAAAGTAGCCGAACTGGAGGCTTTTATTGCTGGCAAAAATACCCACGCCAATATTGGTATGGGCCATACCCGTTGGGCTACTCATGGTGAGCCAAATGATGCCAACGCCCACCCGCATTATTCTACGTCGGAGCGCATTGCTATCATCCATAACGGCATCATTGAGAACTACGCTGCCCTCAAGCTGCATTTGCAGCAGCAGGGGCATGTGTTTCACTCCGACACCGACACGGAGGTGTTCGTGAACCTGATTGAGGAGATTCAAAAGCAAAACAAATGTTCCTTGGAGCAGGCTGTGCGCTTGGCTCTGCATGAGGTGGTAGGTGCTTACGCCATTGTGGTGCTGAGCAAAGACAACCCCAACCAGTTGATTGCAGCCCGCAAAGGTTCACCGCTGGTGGTAGGCATTGGTGAAAATGAGTTCTTCTTGGCCTCCGACGCTACGCCCATCATCGAGTACACGAGCGATGTGGTGTATGTGAACGACTACGAACTTGTCGTCATCAGAGACGGCGAAATGGACCTGCGCAGCCGCGAGGACGTGAAGCAGACACCATATATCCAGAAGTTGGAATTGGAGCTCGACCGCATTGAGAAAGGCGGATACGAGCACTTCATGCTGAAGGAAATTTTTGAGCAGCCTCGTTCCATCCTCGACTCCATGCGGGGCCGTTTGGAGCTGGAAGCCGGCCACCTGAACATGGGTGGCGTGCGAGCCTACGAGCGCAAATTCGTGAATGCTGACCGCATCCTGATCGTGGCCTGTGGCACTTCCTGGCATGCTGGTTTGGTGGCCGAGTACCTGCTGGAGGACTTAGCCCGCATTCCGGTGGAAGTGGAGTACGCCTCGGAATTCCGCTACCGCAACCCCGTTATTACGGAGCGAGACATTGTGATTGCCATTTCGCAAAGCGGCGAAACGGCCGACACGCTGGCTGCCCTGGAACTAGCCAAGAGCCGTGGCGCTACCATTTTTGGTATTTGCAACGTGGTGGGCTCCAGCATTGCCCGCGCCACCGATGCCGGTGCTTACACTCACGCTGGGCCCGAAATTGGTGTGGCTTCAACCAAAGCTTTCACGGCCCAGGTTACGGTGCTCACGCTGCTAGCCATGATTGTGGGCCACAAGCGCGGCGCCCTCACCGATACCCGTTTGCGCGAGCTGATGGTAGAGCTGGAAACTATTCCGGCCAAGGTGGAGAAAGCCTTGGAGCTGAACACGGAAATCATGCAGATAGCCGAGATCTTCAAGGACTCGACCAACTTCCTTTATTTGGGCCGCGGCTACAACTTCCCAGTAGCGCTGGAAGGTGCGCTCAAGCTCAAGGAAATCAGCTACATCCACGCCGAAGGATATCCGGCCGCCGAGATGAAGCACGGCCCCATCGCTCTTATCGACGAGAACATGCCCGTGGTAGTAATTGCGACCAAGGATAGCTCGTACGAGAAGGTGGTTAGCAATATTCAGGAAGTGAAGGCCCGCAAAGGCCGCATCATTGCGGTTGTAACTGAAGGCGACACTGTAATTCCAGATATGGCCGAGTTCACAATTGAGGTACCGGCTACCAGCGAAGCACTGATGCCGTTGGTATCGGTAGTGCCACTGCAGTTGCTTTCCTACCACATTGCCGTACTGCGCGGCTGCGACGTCGACCAGCCCCGCAACTTGGCCAAATCGGTGACGGTAGAGTAGATTCTTTTGGAACTACTAGCCATCAGCTTATAGCTATTGGCTTTTTTGCTGAAAAAAACCTCAAACATAAACTGCCGCCCCGAAAACTTCCGGGGCGGCAGTTTATGTTTGAGGCGAAGCTCAGTCGTTGCGCTACAGCGCGAATGACTCGCCGCGCAGATACATGGATTTAAGTAGTGGGCAGACCTTATAACGCTCCTCGTGGGTGTCCTGGTAAAGGCATTCCAGCGTTTCGTAGACCCGGGCTACGCCGATGTGATTGGCCCACTCGAAGGGGCCATGCGGGTAGTTGGTACCCAGCTTCATACCTTGGTCGATGTCGGCAACAGAAGCAGTGCCTTCTTGGAGGGTATAGCAGGCTTCGTTGATAATCATGCACAGCACCCGGGGCGTCACGAGGCCCACGCGGTCGGCTATTAGGCGGTAGTCGGTGCCCAGCTTGGCGCAGACGGCGGCCAGCTCGTCGGCCGTGGCGGGGTCATGGAGCGATACTTCCAACAGAGGCCGGTCGAGGAGGGTGGGCAGGCCACAAAAGCCGAACACGGGGCCAAAAGGCGGCTTTTCACCCTCAAAAATCTGGGCCAGGCTGCGGGCGGTGGTGTCGTAGAACAGGGGCTGCCGGGGCTGCTCGTAGTGTAGCTCGGGCCAGTCGCGCAGGTCGAAGGCCACATCGGCGGCGGCGAGGCGGGCAGTGAGGTCGGTCGCGGCGGCGGGGCAGAAATCGTAGCTGTGGGCCTCGCCAAACTTGCGGCGCAGCTCAGCTTCGATGGTTTGGCCACCCACAATCAGTAGATGCATAGTTTTTCAGCTTACTTTAGCCCAAAGATAGCTCTTTCGTTTACCCACCCCACTTTCAATTTCCCGCATGGCCCACACCATCGTTTTTTCGCCCGACGCCCCTGCTCCCATCGGCCCATACAGCCAAGCCATCCGGGCCGGCAACACCGTGTATGTATCGGGCCAGATTGCCCTCGACCCCGCCACCGGCCAGCTCGTGGGCGACGGCGACGTAGCCGCCGAAACCCATCAGGTAATGCGCAATATGCAGGCCGTGCTGGCGGCGGCTGGCCTTACGTTCCGCCACGTAGCGAAGTGCGGTATTTTCGTGCAGGACCTCGGCAACTTCGGCCTCATTAACGACATTTACGGCAGCTATTTCGACGCCGACTACGCCCCCGCCCGCGAAACCGTGCAAGTTAGCCGCCTGCCCAAAGACGTGCAGGTAGAAATTTCCTGCGTGGCCGTTGACAGTGAGTAGTGAGCTGGTAGGATTATGGGTTTAACAGCACGTCAAACCCATTATTCCGCCAGTTCCTATTTTAATCTATATCTCTTCTTATGCGCGAGCTAGGCATCTTTCTATTCTGTGCGGGACTGATTGCCCTGCTGGCCCCCTACCTGCTGCCGGCCAACTTCCGGTTTCCGCTGCTGGACTGGATTTACAATTGGGGGCCGACCGTGGCCTGGGCCATTAAGGGCGGGGCCGTACTGCTGGGCCTGGGGCTCTGGCTGGGCTTCAGAAACCGCCAGTAATGCGTAAACCAACCACCCGCAAACCGGTCAAAGCACTGGCCAAGCCCACTCGTTTCCCACTCGAAAACGTCCTCACCCGCGTGTTGCCGCCGGAACTAGTGGGCCAGCGCGAGTTCGAGCAGGTCCACTTTATTGGGTTCGATTTGGGGCAGGCAGATTTGTCGGGACGGCGGTTCAGTGAGTGCCGGTTTGAGAACTGCAACCTGGCCGGGGCCACGCTGGCTAATACCAGCCTGCAAAACGTAGCCTTTGATGGCTGCAAACTGCTGGGCCTGCAGTTCACGGCCTGCCGCGACATGCTCTTTGATGTGCATTTCGACCGGTGCCAGCTCGATTATGCTTCCTTCTGGGGCAAGGCCATGCCCAACACTCGCTTTGTGGGCTGCTCGCTGCAGGAAGCCGATTTCACCCGGGCCGACCTCACCAACGCCGTGTTCGACGAGTGCCAACTCCAGGGAGCCGTGTTCAGCCAGACCTGCCTGTTGGCCGCTGACTTCCGCACGGCCCAAAACATCGTGCTCGACCCCGACCAGAACGAGTTGAAGAAGGCGCAGTTTGCCCTGACGAGCCTGCCCGGCCTGCTGGGCAAATATGGGCTGCTAGTGGAGTAAACGAGCGGCTGGGTAAATGCATGAACTGCTGTTTTGCTACCGCACGACAATGATTCACGCACTCCCCGACTCACTCCTTCACCTTTCGTACCTTTGCGGCGCGGTTTTCACCCCCAACGGTGCCGCAAATCAATTGCCTTATGGAAAGAGAAGTACGGGTGCGTTTTGCGCCCAGCCCTACCGGACCGCTGCACATCGGCGGCGTGCGCACTGCGCTGTATAATTACCTGCTGGCCCGCAAGCTGGGCGGCAAGATGCTGCTGCGCATCGAAGACACCGACCAGAACCGCTTCGTGCCCGGCGCCGAGCAGTATATTATGGACTCGTTGCGCTGGTGCGGCATCGAGATTGACGAAGGCATTGAGCAGGGCGGCCCCCACGCCCCCTACCGCCAGAGCGAGCGGAAGCCCATGTACCGCCAGTACGCCGACCAGCTACTTAAGGATGGGTTCGCCTACTACGCCTTCGATACGCCCGAGGACCTAGACGCCATGCGCGCCCGCCTGACGGCCGCCAAGGTGCCCAACCCCCAGTACAACAGCATCACGCGGGCCCAGATGCGCAACTCGCTGACTTTGCCGGCTGAGGAAACCGAGCAGCTGCTGGCCGCCGGCACGCCCTACGTTATCCGCCTGAAAGTACCCCGTAAGGAGGAAGTACGCTTCCAGGATCTGATCCGGGGCTGGGTGGTCGTGCATTCGTCGGCTATTGACGACAAAGTGCTGATGAAGTCCGATGGGATGCCGACCTACCACTTGGCCAACATCGTGGACGACCATCTGATGGAAATTACCCACGTTATCCGGGGCGAGGAGTGGCTGCCCTCGGCGCCGCTGCACGTGCTGCTCTACCGTTACCTGGGTTGGGAAGATACCATGCCTCAGTTTGCCCACTTACCGCTGCTACTCAAGCCCGATGGCACCGGCAAACTCAGCAAGCGCGACGGCGACAAGCTGGGTTTCCCGGTGTTCCCGCTCGAATTCCACGGCACCGACGCCCAGACCGGCGAGCCGACCGTGAGCAGTGGCTACCGCGAGGCCGGCTACCTGCCTGAGGCATTTATCAACTTCCTGGCCTTTTTGGGCTGGAACCCTGGCACGACCCAGGAGCTGTTCACGATGGATGAGCTGATTGAGAACTTCTCGATTGAGCGCGTGAGCAAGTCGCCGGCCCGCTTCGACCAGAACAAAGTGCGCTGGTACAACGAGCAATACCTGCGGGCCAAGCCCGACGCCGAGTTGGCCCAGTACCTCTTGGAGGACCTCACGGCCCAGGGCCGCGACGTGCCGGCCGATAAAGCCGAGCAGATTGTTGCCTTAGTGAAGGAACGCGCTACGTTCCCGGCCGATCTGGCCCGCGAGGCACAACTGTTTTTCGAGCGCCCCAGCAGCTACGATGAGCAGGTGATCAGCAAGAAGTGGAACGCTTCCGTAGCCGCCGCACTAGCAGAATTCGCGACTCAGCTATCCACAGCTCCGGATGCTTCGCCCGACGCTATTAAGGCGCTGCTAACGCAGGTGGTGGAAGCCCAAGGCCTGAAAATCGGGCAAGTGCTGCAGGCACTGCGCGTGGCCGTAACCGGGGCTGCTGCCGGCCCCGACCTGATGCACATCATGCATATTCTCGGAGCCCAGGAAACAGCTGAGCGGATTCAGGCGGCCGTAGCCGCGCTGCCCACCGCTTAGCAGTTCTGGTTTACCAACATGTAAAAGCCCGCCCGACGCTTTGTGGGGCGGGCTTTTTGCGTACCGGAAAGCAGGATATCTTTAGTAGCGAGGGCTGCGTACCTATAAGGCGTGGGCCTTGGGTCAGCGCGCTTCATTTTACTTCCTGCTCCCGCATCATGGCTAAAAAACCCACTAAACCGAAAAGCAATAAGGAAGAACCCGAGAAGAAAGCCCGGGTTCATAAGGAACTGGAAGGCTTCGAAATCAAGGTGAATCCGCTCGGCGAAATCACTTCCAATTACTCTATTGAGGAAATCAATAAGTTTCTCAACCGCCACGTGCGCGACAAGAAGCTCGTGAACCGCGACGGCGCTTTCGGTGAGAAGGACGAAGAGGACGACCTGCCCATTGAGGAGGTAGAGGAGTCGGAGGAGGATTTTGTGCGCCGCAGCAGCACCGAGGCTAAAAACAAGAAGCCTAAGGCCGATGCGAAAGGCAAAGAGGTGGACGAGGACGAAGCAACCGACGAAGAGGACGACTAACCCTGACGACTCTCCGTCCCATTCAACGCAATACCCCTGCCAGCATATAGCTGGCTTTTGCTATACTTACCCTTCACTCCAAGCCGCCAAAATCACTCGCTATGCAGTCCCACGAAATCGACTACAAAATTCTTGGTAACGATATTCAGGTGCTCGAAGTAGAGCTCGACCCCAACGAAACCGTAATTGCTGAGGCCGGGGCCATGGTGTATATGACCGAGGATATTGCCTTCGAGACCAAGATGGGCGACGGGTCGGAAGTGAACCAGGGCCTGATGGGCAAGCTATTCTCGGCCGGCTCGCGGCTGCTCACGGGCGAGTCGTTGTTCATGACCCATTTCACCCACCGGGGCGGGGTGGGCAAGGCGCATGTGGCTTTTTCGGCCCCCTATCCCGGCACCATCATCGCCCTTAATCTGCGCGAGCTGCCCCAGGGCCTTATTGTGCAGAAGGACGGGTTTCTGGCCGCCGCCCGGGGCACCAAAATTAGCCTCCACCTCAACTCGAAAATGGGCGCGGGTTTTTTCGGGGGCGAAGGCTTCATTCTGCAAAAAATAACCGGCGACGGCCGGGCTTTCGTGCACGCCGGCGGTACCATTATCGAAAAGCGGCTGAACAACGAGCTGCTACGCGTAGATACGGGATGCGTAGTAGCCTTCGAGCCGGGCATCGACTTCAGCATTGCCCGCGCCGGGGGCCTCAAGTCCATGATTTTTGGGGGTGAAGGATTACTGCTGGCCACCTTGCGCGGTACGGGCCGGGTGTGGCTTCAGTCGATGCCGGTCAAGAAACTCATCCAGGCCTTGGCTCCCAGCGGCGGCAACTCGCGCAAGGAAAGCGGCGGCATGCTCGGCGGCCTGGTTGGCGGGATTCTCGACGAGTAAGCCGCCGAAGGCTGAAGCCCATATTGCGTTCCGTAATCAGCTGCTCAAGTTGAAGGCAATTACGCCCAAACTGGCTAACAGCACCAGTAGTAAAAGGCCCATCACGACGGCCGTAACGTATTTAGAACGGACTTCGGCCTTTTTTTTAGCTTCCAACCTGTTATAATTGCTTTGGCGACGACGACGGCCACCGACACGGGAGGTTGAAGTTGTGAGCGTAGGCATGGGTGGGAATTTTTATGATCGGAACGGGGCAGAATGCAAGGATTTATCTCATAAAAATCTACAGGAGCTTAACTTAGTATAGCGGACTAGGCAGTCGGCTATCTGCCTAACGTACGACAGGTGAATTACCGGCAGATTTAGGCTGCCTAAGAGCCCATCGGCGAATAGTACTACTGAGCTTATATGTTCCTCATCTTGGCTTATCCTTACTTTTTAGCTGGGTAGGTGCCACGAGTTGGGTATCAGTCCTAACACCATTTACGTAATGCTCTGGCGGTAGCGGCCTCCCTGCCGCATTGTAGCAACGCCACTCTCCAAACCAGAAGAACCGGTCAGTAGCCGCATCCGACTCGTAGCGGGCTTGTCCGCGCCGGGCCACCCGCCCATTGGAATGGTAGATAGTGAGCGTAATAAGCCCGGCCGGATGGCGGTGAAATTGCTCGGTCCGCTCCCGTTCGCCGGTGGGGCTGAAATACTGCCAGCGCCCCACCGCCCTGCCGTGGCGGAAACGGCCCTTGCTAAGCAACTGCTGTTTTTGCCGGGCATCGAGGTAGCCGCGCCAGGGGCCGTGGCGGTGGTCGCCGCTCCGGTCGAAGCGGTTGCGCGACCAGAAGCCCACCGGGCCGCGCGCACACCCGACGGCGGTGGCTAAGCCCGTGCTCAGCAGCAGCGCCCGGGAAATCAGGAGGAAAGAGTAACCGCGCATGGGAAGGATAATCAGCCTCCCGATAGTTACAACTATTTTATTAGTTGGGAAAGGATTTCGTCCAGTAGTTCGCGTGAGTTGCTCAGCCGGGGCACTTTGTGCTGGCCCCCGAGCTTGCCCCGGCCAGCCAGCCAGCGGCCGAAGGTGCCGGTTGGGGCCACCGTGAGCGTAGGTAGCGTGAGGGCCAGGTCGCGGTGGCGCTTGGCATCGTAGTCGGAGTTGAGCTGGCGTAGCGTATCATCGAGCACCTGCGTAAAGTGGTGGGTATTGGCGGGTGGGTGCGTGAACTCGACCAGCCACTGATGGCTACCCCGGGAATTGCCACTGGCCTCGGCGAAATAGATGGGGGCGGCGGTATAGTCGCGCACGGTAGTGTGGGTGGCGTGGCAGGCGGCCGCCAATGCGGCATCGGCGTGCTCAATCACTACTTCTTCGCCGAAGGCATTGAGGAAGTGCTTGGTGCGCCCGCAGATGCGGATGCGGTAGGGTGCCAGGGAAGTAAAGCGTACCGTATCGCCGATTTTATAGCGCCACAGGCCCGCGTTGGTGCTAATGATGAGGGCGTAGGCACACCCCAGCTCCACTTCCTCCAGCCCAATGGCCTGGGGTTCGGGCTCATCCCATTGGCTTTGGGGCAGAAATTCGTAGTAAATACCGTGGTTGAGCAGCAGCAGCAGGTCCTCGGAATCAGGCTCATCCTGGAGGCCCAGGTAGCCTTCGGAGGCGTTGTAGATTTCGAGGTAGTTCATCTGGCGGCTCGGCAGAAGCTGGCGAAACAGCTCCCGGTAGGGCCCAAAGGCCACCGCCCCGTGCAGGAACAGGCTCAGCCGGGGCCAGACTTCGAACAGGTTGTCGGTGCCAGCCAGCTCCTGCACCCGGCGCAGCAGCACAATTATCCAGGTGGGCACCCCGGCCAGCACCCGCACATCGGCCGTGAGCACATGCCGGGCAATGCGCTCAATCTTGTCTTCCCACTCATCGAGCAAAGCCAGCTCCAGAGGCGGGGTGCGAATGTATTCGGCCCAGGCGGGCAGATTCTGCATAATCACGGCCGACACGTCGCCGGCGCGGGAATTGGCGGCCTCGGGGCGCAGGGGGTTGGGGCCGTGGGTGCCGCCGAGCGAGAGGGTTTTGCCGCCCAGCACGTCGGTTTCGGGGTAGTGCAGGGTGGCCAGAGCCGTCATGTCGCGGCCGGCGCGGTAGTGGCCCTCATACAACGATTCGCGGGTGATGGGGATGTACTTGCTGCGGGCGTTGGTGGTGCCACTACTTTTGGCGAACCACTCGACCCGGCCGGGCCAGAGCACGTCGGCCTCGCCGAGCAGCACCCGCTCCAGCTGCGGGTATAGCTCCTCATAGCTGCTGACGGGTACGCGCTGGGCAAATTCGCGGGCTGAGGGTGCATCGGCGTAGCCGTAGCGACGGCCCCAGTCGGTGGCGCGAGCTGTGCGCAGCAGTTCGCGCCGCAGCTGCTCCTGCACCTCGTGGGGGTGTTGGCGGAAATGCTCGATGCTGGCCAGCCGGCGCTGCACGGCCCAGGTCAGAACGGTGCCAATCATTGTTTAGAGCTTCGTGCTTAGTTGAAGAGCTTGATTGATAGTTGTCAGCGGTCAGCAAAGAACGTCATTCAGAGCGAAGCGAAGAATCTCGCGTGTTGTCGTTGTCCGGTTATCATTCAACGATTAGCACGCGAGATTCTTCGCTTCGCTCTGAATGACGTTCAACGGCTAAGCACTAACAAGGAAGCTCTAAAATCACACCTTACGCTTGAGCTCGAAATGTTTGCCCAGGTACACGCGGCGCACCATTTCGTCGGCGGCCAGCTCCTCAGCGGTGCCGGCTTTGAGCAGCTTGCCTTCGAAGAGCAGGTAGGCCCGGTCGACGATGCTGAGGGTTTCGTTCACGTTGTGGTCGGTGATGAGGATGCCGATGTTCTTGTGCTTGAGCTTGGCCACGATTCCCTGGATTTCTTCCACCGCAATGGGGTCGACGCCAGCGAAGGGCTCATCGAGGAGCACGAATTTGGGGTCGACGGCCAGGGCGCGGGCTATTTCGGTGCGCCGCCGCTCGCCGCCACTCAGTACCCGGCCCAGGTTCTTGCGCACGTGGGTTAGGCTGAACTCGTTGAGCAGCTCCTCCACCTTATCGCGCTGGGCCTGCTTGGGCATATCCGTCATCTGGAGCACCGACAGTACGTTCTCTTCCACCGTCAAATCCCGAAAAACCGACGCCTCCTGGGCCAGATAGCCGATACCGAGGCGGGCGCGCTGGTAAATGGGCAGCTTCGTAATATCGCGGTCGTCGAGAAACACCTTGCCCGCGTTGGGCTTCACCATGCCCACCGTCATGTAGAACGACGTGGTTTTGCCCGCGCCGTTGGGCCCTAACAAGCCCACAATTTCGCCTTGCTCCACGTGCAGGCTCATATCGTTGACCACCGTGCGGGCCTTGTACTTCTTTACCAAGTGTTCGGCGCGTAGGATCATGGGGGCAGGAAAAGTGAATAGCCGAATGGCTGAACAGAACAAAGATACTGTCATCCTTCATCTGGTGTCCGCCGAGCGAAGGATAACAGATTTATCTCATCCCCTACCCTTTCAGCAGCGCATCCTGAAGCTTTTGCTGGGTGAGCGTAGGGCGGGGCACCGATTCGACCAGGTTTTTCACCTGTACGTCGAACTCCTGGGGCGTGGCCTCGCGCTCTTGTACCGGACCGGTACCGTGGCGGAATTTTAGGCGCACGGCAGCGGCCGTGGCGGGCTCCACGAGGGGGCGCAGCAGCTGCTCGGCGTTCTGCATGGTCAGGGCCTGCCCATCGACGGCCACAATAACGTCGCCCTCGGCCAGGCCAAAGGCATTCCGTTCGGGCTGGGTCTGGGCGGCCCGAAACTGATTCAGACTCTGGTCGTAGGCGAAGCCCAGGTTACCAAAGGCCTTAATGCGGCTTTGGGCCGTGGGCTGGTATACCCAGCCTATTTTGCCCAGATACTCGGCCAGCGGCAGCGGTTCGGCCCCCTGCACGTAGCGCCGGAAAAACGTCCCGATTTCGGGGTTCGTGAGGGCCACGATTTCGGGGATGAGCGCGTCGTCGTCGAAGGAGCGGGTGGGGCCGTACTTCTCGCGCAGGGCTAGCAGCACGTCGCGCAGGGTCTGGCGGCCCTGGCTCAGCTCGCGCAGCCGAATATCGAGCAGCAAACCCAGCAGCGCCCCTTTGTTGTACACGTTTTCGTACATGTCCTTGTAGGGCGGCTCCAGAATGCGCCTGCTCATCTCGGTGAACGAAACCGCCGGGCCGTAGGTGTCGGCCTTGTCGATTTTCTGCTTCATCCGGTCCTGAAACTCGGCGGGCGTAATCAGGCCGGCCTGCACCTGCACCTGCTGGGCCACGTACTCGGTCACGCCCTCGTACAGCCACAGGTGCTGCGACATTTTGGGGCTCCGGAAGTCGAAGTCGCCGATTTCACGGGAGTGGATGTTGAGTGGGGCCAGCATGTGCAAGAACTCGTGCGAGGCCACCTCCAGCACCATGCTCTGCAAGCGGGCCGAATCCGGGATTTCGGGCAGGAAATAGAGCGAGGAGTAGCTGTGCTCCATAGCGCCATAGCCGCCTTTCTCGCTACTCAAAGGTGAATCGAGGCTGGGGAAATAGAACAGGAACTGGTAGCGGGGCACCGGCATCTTCCCAAAATATTTGGTCAGGGCCTCCGACATGGGCCGCAGCATCTGGCTGATGTCTGCCGCCTTCACGGCCCCGGTTTCTGAGCGCACCGCCACCGAAATCCGGGCCCCGCCGGTGCTGAAACTGGCCGTGTCGGGCCGGGCGTACAGTACGGGGCCGTCGGCCAGCGTCACGTAGTCGGGAGCCGTCAGCACGTCGCGGGTGGCCGACTCGCGACGCACGGCCAGGGCGGTGGCCCCGTACAGGTCGGCGGGCTTCTCCACGCTCACCTCGTAGGGCAGCAGCTTGTAGCCCTCGAAATAGCCGTAGAAACCGTAGTGGTTGATGGTAAAATTGCGGCCGGCATCGATGTTGGTGCCGCCCGGCTGGAAGATGAACTGGTCGTCCTGCTTGGCGTCCCAGGTGTCGTCGACGAGGTATTCGAGCCGGGCGAGCTGGCGGGCGTTGCTGATGACGAACAGGTTGGGACCGTCATTCTTGACTTTCAGCGCCTTGCCGTTCTTATCGAACGCCTTGAAGCTCGATATAAAACGGCCGTAATCCTTCTTGGAGTACGAACCCGGCACCACCGAGGGCATCACGTACGTGGCCTGGTCTTCCTGCATGACCGGCGTGTTGATAACAACCTTCACCCGGTCGTTGCTGACGTGCGTTAAATCGAGGTTGATGCGGTAGCCAGCGGGTTGCTGGGCCACTACCGTCGTGGCGGCAGCCAAGCTAAGCCCGAAGGCTAGTGGGAATGATTTCATATAGCAATTAGAATGACAGGCTAACGCCCCCACGAAGGTACGTAGTGTGTGAACGTCATTCTTCGCTTCGCTCTGAATGACGTTCCTTTACTCTCTGCCTAGCTTGCAGCTTGTGGCTGACAGCTTGTAGCTCCGACTTATGAATTTAAAAGAACCCGCACGCCTCGTACTGGCCCTGTTTTTCCTCACAGCCGGCCTCATGCACTTTCTGCGGCCCGATGGGTTCGTGCGCATTGTGCCTCCTTATTTGCCCAACCCGTTGCTGCTAGTGCAACTCAGTGGGGCCGCCGAAATTGCCGGAGCACTGGGTTTGCTGGTACCCGCCACCCGCCGCCTGGCCGCCTGGGGCCTGATTGCGCTGCTGATTGCCGTGTTTCCGGCCAATGTGTACATGCTGCAAAGCCACGGCGCAGGCATAGCCGTGCCCGAATGGGCCCTCTGGCTGCGCCTGCCGCTGCAACTGGTGCTTATCGGCTGGGCATGGTGGGTGCGGCGCTAGAGAAAAATAGTTCCCGCGAAGGGTTAAAAACGGTCTTTATTTTGCTACAAGCCGCCACGCAGCTTGTTATACGGCATCTCAACCATTTTTTTCTTCCTTTTGCATCCTCTTATGCTTAGCAGAATTATCCTCACTGGTTTACTGGCTGGCGGCCCTTTTCTGGCTTCCGCGCAACTGACTACGGAACCTGCCCGCCCCTTGGCGGCCCGCGCCTTAGCGGCCCGCGACTCCCTGCTGAAAATGGCCGCCGCCACCCGTTTTGAGCTGGCCGAGCAAACTTGGGTTGACTTGCAAACGCCTAACAGAACCCGTCGACATATCATCAGAGGCTATGCTGCAAACGCTAAGCAGACTGATTCCGACGGACGGAAAAAGACGCTGATCTGGCAGCACCGCACCATTTATCGCCGTAACGGGCGAATACAGGAGAAGTATACCGCTTACCTGAACAACCGCACCATTTTGGAAGAACGGTGGCTCAATGGGTCGGAACTCTGGATCCGCCTGAGAAGACCGCAGGACCTAAAATTAGCGGCACCCCTGAGTCCGGCGGTTTTCAACGGCACTTATGCCCGGGGCGGCTACAT
This sequence comes from Hymenobacter amundsenii, assembly GCF_002204745.1. Classification (GTDB taxonomy): domain Bacteria; phylum Bacteroidota; class Bacteroidia; order Cytophagales; family Hymenobacteraceae; genus Hymenobacter; species Hymenobacter amundsenii. Next base: position 69,091 of record NZ_NIRR01000011.1, on the reverse strand, counting down.
TAACTGGAACGGCAAAAACTACCTGCTGCCCGAAGCCCTGCATGTGCAGCAGGTGCGGTAAGAGCCAGCCCACCCACTTTTTGGACCGACCGTTCAAACGCAAAGCCCCCGACGTACGCACGTCAGGGGCTTTGCGTTTGAACGGTTCAGAGGCTTGGTGCCGGATCGGTTAGCCACGCTGTGCTTCGGGTATTTCGGCCGCGCCCTGACTATCAAGCCTCTTCCCATCGAATATCCTTAACCCGCAACTGCAGGGTTTTGGTACCGCGGTATTCGTTGATTTCCAAGGTATAGCACACGCTGAACGGCTGGCCCTCCCGAATCCGGTCGTAGTAGTCGCCGAAGCCGAAGCCGATGGCGTCGAGGCGGTGGTGGCCGTCTTGGGTGAGGGCGAGTTTGAGGTGGGAGTTGCCCACGATACGGGCCGAATCGGGAGCGGCGTACACGTTTTCGGAGGCAAACACTGGGTTGGTATTGCCGGGACCGAAGGGCTCCATCTGGCTCAGGAGCTTGTAAAACGAGGGCGTGATGTCGCTCAGCGGCAGCGTGCAGTCAATATCGACGGGCGGGATAAGCTGCTCGGGCTTGATGCGGCCGGCCACGATCTGCTCGAACCGGGCCTGGAAGGCGGGCACGTTTTCGAGTGGCAGCGTGAGGCCGGCGGCGTACATGTGGCCCCCAAACTGGTCGAGCAGATCGGCGCACTCCTCAATGGCCTGGTGCACATCGAACCCCACCACCGAGCGGGCCGAGCCGGTGGCTTTGCCGTTGCTTTCGGTGAGGATGATGGTGGGCCGGTAGTACTTGTCGATGCAGCGAGAGGCCACAATGCCCACCACGCCCTTGTGCCAGTCTTCCTTGAACAACACGGTGCTGGCGGCGGCGCGCAGCGCGGCGTCGTCCTCAATCATGGCCAGCGCCTCCTTCGTGATGCTGGTATCAAAACCCCGGCGCTCCTGGTTGGTTTTGTCGACCACGCCGGCCTTTTCCTTGGCCTGCTCGGCGCTGTCGGCCAGCAGCATGGCCACGGCCCGCTTGGCGTCGCCCATGCGGCCGGCGGCGTTGATACGGGGCGAGAAGCCGAACACGAGGCTGCTCACGTTTAGCTCCGACTCGCGTAAGCCGGCCAGCTCGCGCAACGCCTCGAAGCCGGGCCGCTGGGCCCGGGCCTTGTCGTTGAGCAGTCGCAGGCCGTGGAAGGCCAGCGTCCGGTTCTCCCCGTAAATCGGCACAATGTCGGCCGCAATGCTCACGGCCACCAGGTCCAGCAGTTCGTGCAGCTCGGCTTCTGGCAGGCCTTGGTGTTCGGTGAAAGCTTGCATCAGCTTAAAGCCGACTCCGCAGCCCGAAAGCTCCTTGAACGGGTAGGCGCAGTCGGCCCGCTTGGGGTCGAGCACGGCCACGGCGGCGGGCAGCTCGGCCCCGGGCAAGTGGTGGTCACAGATGATGAAGTCGACACCCCGCTCGTTGGCGTACGCCACCTTGTCCACCGATTTCACCCCGCAGTCGAGGGCGATGATGAGCTGGAAACCTTCTGCTTTAGCGAAGTCAATGCCCGCCTCCGATACGCCGTAGCCTTCCTTATAACGGTCGGGAATGTAATAGTCAATGCGCTCGGGACCGAAAAACCGGCGTAGGTAGCTGTACACCAGGGCCACCGAAGTCGTGCCGTCCACGTCGTAGTCGCCGAACACGAGCACCCGCTCGCCCGCGTGCAGGGCCCGCACGAGGCGGTCCACGGCGCGGTCCATGTCGCGCATCAGCAGCGGGTCGTGGAGCTGGCTCAGATCGGGGCGGAAATAGGCGCGGGCCTGTTCGAAGGTCCCGATTTCGCGCTGGCACAGCAGCCGGACGATGGCCTCGTTCACGCGCAACGCCCCCGCCAGATGTGCCACCTGCTCCGCGTCGGGCGCGTCCTTCCGAATCCATCGTTTCTCAATCATCAGCTTGGGCCCTGAATAGGCATCTATTCAAAAGTACCCATTATCGCGGATTATAGCGCATCGCCGCGCAGCTGGCGGAAGCGTTTGCGGGCTTCGGCCACGTAGATGCTGCCGGGGTACTTGGTGATGACTTGCTGGTAGAGCTGCTGGGCTTTGTCGCGGTCCTGCAGGTTTTCCTGCTGAATGGTGGCAGCCAGAAACAGCGCGTCGTCGCTAAGCACGTCGTACTTGGGGTTGGTCGTGATGCGCTCCAAGGTGCTTAGGGCCCCGGCGTAGTCGCTGGTGCGGCGTTGCAGTTGGGCTTTCAGGTACCAGGCTTCGTCCTGGAGGGCGTGGCCGGGGTACTTCACCAGCAGTGCATCGAGGCCGCGCAGAGCTTCGGGCAGCTTGTTCTGGAACACGAGCTGCTCGACGGCGGCGTAGTCGCGCAGGGCCACGCCGGCCGTGTCCATGGCCGTGTTGTCGGTGATGAGCAGGCTGAGCTGCATGGCATCGTTGGCAATTTCGCGGGTCGTGGCCTGCTTGAGGATGTCGAGGTGGGACTTGGCCAGCTTGAAGTCGCCGGCGAAGTAGCTCAGGCGGGCGTTACGCAGCTTAGCATCGTAGCCCAGCGGCGTGTCTTTGTGCGACTTCTCGACCTGCGAATACAGCAGCGTGGCTTCCCAAGGCTCGGCCCGCAACACGTAAATATCGGCCAGGTCTATTTTGGCCTGGTCCACCACATCACTGCTGGCGCGGGGCATGGCAATTACCTCTTCCAGCAGCTTCATGGCTGGCGCCTGTTCGCCGAGTTGGAAGGCCAGCAGCGCGGCCATGCTGCGCAGCACGGGGGCCGTTTCGGGCGTGCGGCCGAGGTCCGTGAGCACCTGCTGGTACTCCTGAAGCAAGCTCCGCAGCTGGGCTATATCCACGGGGTAGGTAGTGCGTACCTGCTCCTCGCGGGTCTGCACCAGGCGCTGGCGAGCCAGGGCGTAGAAGCCGCGGCCGGCGTACTCGCGGGTCAGGTACTGGTAGCCAGCAATGGCGCTTTCGTAATCCTTGTTGCGGCGGGCAATTTCCGACACTTCCAGCACCCGCTGGCCCTCGGTGCGGCCCCGGCGGTCGAGGGCTTTGGCCTGCACCAGCGCCCCGGTAAAGTCGCGGCGCTGCACCTGCAACCAGAGCAGCAGCTCGCTGTACACGGCCCTGTCGGGGTTGCGCTGCACCAGGGTTAGCAACTCTTTTTCAAGCGCCTCAAAGCTGGCTTCTTCCTGGAGACTGTTCTGGAGCATATTGCGCACGAAGGGCAACTGCTGCTCATCGTCGCGCACGAGGCGTAGGGTTTCCAGCACCAGCTTGTCGCGCTGACCGGACTGGGTGTAGAGCTGGATGAGCTGGGGAGCGTACTCGGTGTCGGTACCCACAATGGCTCGGCCGCGCAGGTAGGTCCGCACGGTCCAATCGGCGAGGTTGGCCTGCTGAAACTCGTTGGCCACTGGCACCACCTGTTCGGGGCTGAGCAGTTCCACCACCCGCTCCCACTGCTTGTCGGCGGCCGGCTGGTCGCCGTTTTTGGCGTACACCAGCCCGAGCGTCACGCCCAACGCCTGGTCCTGGGGGCGCTGCTTGATGGCCCGCTTCACCAGCTTCTCGGCATCCTTGTACTTGCCCAGCGCCTGCAATGCGGCCAGATAGTTGGGCAGCACGTTGGGGGCCGTCTGCTCGTCCTTGCGCAACCGGTCGAACAGGTAGGCAGCCTTCTCGTGCTCGCCCTTGCGCTCGTACTCGCGGGCCAGCTGAATGCTGCCATCCTCGGCCGCCGCCGTCTGGGCCCGGGCTGTCGGGGCCACCGCCAGCAGCGCCAGCAGCCCGGCCCCGCCCATCATTCCACGCAACGATTTTTTCATGAGTAGTTAACGAAAAACAGCGGCCGGAAAGTGCCGGAGTGGTGAAGGAGTGACTCGGTAAATGACGTTCACCGAGTTACTCAGCCACAAAAAAAGGACCGTCCCCGAAGGTACGGCCCTTTTGCTTGTTGGGAAGCCGGCTTTGGTGGCCTAGAAGAACTTCGTGCGGTTGTCTTTTACGTTGGCGTGCTGCTTAATGGCTTCGAAGATGAGACCATCGGCGCGGGCCGTGCGCTGGGCCACCAGCTGCTGCTGCGCGGCTTTCAGGTCGGTGGTGGGCGGGGCTGGCTGGATGCTGGTAGGTTCCACCACGAACACGCCCTGGTCGCCGGCAATCGGCTCCGACTTCTGCCCCACTTTCAGGCCGAAGGCGCGACCTACGGCGGTAGGCTCACTACCCACACCGGCAATCATACCTTGGCTGAGGATCACGTTATCGGCCGTTTTTACCTGGGCACTGGCGCCGTAGGCCTGGGCCATCTGCTCCAGTGTACCCTTGGCAGAAGCCAGCTTCTGCTTGATCTGCTCGGCCTTCAACTCGTTGCGCACCTGCGCCGTGATTTCGGGCTTGATGCTGGCTACGTCGGCGGTGCCTTTGCTCCGCTCGCCAGTCAGCACAGCTACTACGTAACTGTCGCCAATCTCAAACACGCGCGATACGTCGCCCACGGCTTTAGCCCCGGCACCTTCCGAGTCGTCGGCCCCGAAGGCCCAACGCACCACAGCGCGAGCCCCTTGCAGGTTGTTCACGGCTTGGTCGGCGCGGCCGAGGTTCTTGGCTTCCACTTTCTGAAGGCTCTTATCGGCGGCTACGGCCTTACGGAACGATTCGAGGTCGGCGGCGGCACCCTTCAACTGCTGGGCCTGGTTGTAGGCCGCGTCGCGGGTGCCGTCGGTGGGCTGAATGCTCTTCTGCACCGTGGCTACCCGGTAGGTTTTCTTGGTGGGGGCGGCCGTTACCTTGATGATGTGGTAACCGAACGACGTTTTGACGAGGCTAGGCAGCAGGCCGGCCGAGGAAGCGCCGAACACGGCCTTCTCGAACTCGGGCACCATGCGGCCCTGCTGGAACCAGCCCAGGTCGCCGCCGGTGGCGGTGGTGCCATCGGAACCAAACTGGCGGGCCATAGCGGCGAAATCGGCTCCGCCCTTTATTTTGTTGAGCACGTCGGTTGCCTTGGCTTTGGCGGCGGCATCAGCTTCGGGCGTGGTGCCGTCGGCCTTAATGAGGATGTGGCTGGCGCGGGCGGCAGCCTGTTCGCCGGTTTTCTCGCCGGTTACTTTGTAGAGCGAGAACGTGCCGTTTTCGGCGTAGGGGCCATACACCTTGTCCACCTGCAACGGTAGCTGCTCGCGCAGCTTCTCGGGCATATCGGCGGCCGAGAGATAGGCGGGCGCCGTGGGGTTATCGGAGTTGAGTTTCACGAAAACCGAATCGGCGGGAGCCGAGGCAAACTGGGTAGCCAGCTGATTCACGGTCTGGCGCACCTCGCTGCTGTCTTCCACCGAAGCCGTAACCGGAATAGCCACGTACTCGATGCTGCGGCCATCCTCTACTTTGTAGCGGCCCTGGTTTTTATCAATGTAAGCCTGTAGTTGCTCGTCGGTTACCTTGATGCTCGAATCGGACACCGCGAAGTAGGGCACGAACAGGTAGCGCAGGTTCACCTGAGCCTGCTGGGCCTCGTTGAAGCGCTTGGCTTCGGCCGAGGTTACGTAGGTGCTCATCTTGAGCAGATTGGTGTACTTGCTGCTTAGGCGCTCGGGGCGCAGGTTCTGCTCGAACGAGGCGAAGGCGGCTTGGTTGCGCGGGTCCATTTTGTCGAGGTTGCGCAGGTACTCCTTCACTTTGAGCACATCGAACTGGCCGGTCGAGTCGGTGAAGGCCTGGCGGATGCTGGGGTGGATATTGTTGCCCTGCACCATGTCGGTCAGCTCATCGTCCGATACTTTCAGGCCCAGCTTCTCGAACTGCTTCTGGAAGGCGATGCGGTAGAGGAGCTGGTTCCAGGCCTGCTCGCGCAGGTAGCCCATGGCCTGCTCGTCGGGCTGGCGGCCCTGCTGCTGAATGAAGGCCTGCTTGGCCTGTTCCAGCGAGGCGTTGAACTCGTCGTATTCTACCTTCTGGCCGGCAATTTCGCCCACCGAGCGGTCGTCGCGGCCAAAAAAGCTGTTCTGGCCCGTAAACAGGTCGCCGCCCACCATAAACAGGAGCAAGCCGATGACGATAGCCCCGACGGCCCAGCCCGATTTTTCCCGGATCGTGTTAATTAATGCCATGTACTTGAAAAAAAGCGCGGGTAGAAAAAGGTGAATGAGGCGCAAAATAACCAAAAAAGATGGTCATTAAGTAGATTCTCTGTCAGATAGCCCTTGGCAGCGCTTGGGGCGAGCCTAAGTAATGATTTGAAACGCCAAAGGTCGTTAGTACTAGAACTAGCTCCCCTCCTTGGAAAGGAGGGGTTGGGGTGGTGGACGACGTTTAAACGATAATTAGAAACTAGCCTAAAAAACTGTTCATATAACATCAACCACCCCCGGCCCCTCCTTTCCAAGGAGGGGAGCTACATTTTAGCTTCAAGCTTTAAAACTCCCGCTACTTCCGCTTTTTACCTTTTTTAGTCGGCTTCGAGGCCTTTTTCAGCTCGGCCTGGCGGGCAGCAGCGGCTTCGGCAGCGGCCTCCTTGTCGCGCTGGCGTAGGTAGCGTAGCCCAAGAATGCAGGCAAACGAAATCATGAACAGCAGGTAGTTGTCGTAGAGTCCCTCAATACCCCCCTTAACCAGCGTCCCGTAGGAGGCAATTACGAACGTGAATACGCCAAAAACGAACAGTATGGTTTGGCTGATGCCGGGGTCCCAGAATCGTTTCATAAGGCAAGGTTAACGGGCAGGCGCCGGCGCGGGGCCAGCGGTGGGCGCGTTCTGAAGGGTGAAAACGCCGGTCGGCGTCAGGATGCGGTAGCGCGAGAAATCCTGGTTGGCCGTCAGGCCCCGGCCGGTAAGCACCTCGGTGGGCGTCGTGACCCGGATTTCGGTTTCCGGCTTGGTGTAGATGCTGGCCTTGTTCTGGTCGTAGAAGGCTTCCTCCGTGTTCATGCGCTGCTGCTTGGGCACGTTGGTCACGCGCACGTCGCCACGCAGAGTATACAGGCTCTTGTTACGCTCGAAGCGCCCGTACTTGCCCGTGATGGTATTGATGATTGTTTCGCCATCGGCATCCATGAACGTAAGCTCCACACCTTCGGGGTACAGCCGGTCGCCCGACTCAAAATCCTGCTCCAGCGGGGTTTTCAAGCGCACCCGCAATCGGGCCGAGTCGCTCACGAGCATGAGCACGTTGCGCGTTTCGATGGTAGGCCCTTTGTAGTCGATGGGTTTGGCCACCACTTCGTCGGTGCTTTTGCGGCAGCCGGCCAGCAATAGCACCGCGCCCAGCCCGGTTGCCAGCCAGCTCGTTCGTTTCATATCAGGCCGCGGATTACTCAATCCGACGCTTGATAAACCAGCGGTTGTTGAGCGTGACGCCCAGCTGCATCCGCAGGTAGTTCTCCTTCACGTTGCGCTCGATGCTGCCGTTGTCGAGCGTCTGCACATCGGTGTTGCCACGCTGCCCGTAGGTGAAGCCCAGGCTGACAGTGGTAGCATCGAGGGCGGTAGCGGTGGGCAGCGGCAGAGCAAAGCCCCAGCTCACGCCCCGGTCGTAAAGCACGTTGCCGCCGGGGCGGTAGGGCATCTGGGCCACGCTCAGGCCCGCCCGGTACGTAATGCGCTTTAGGTAATGGTCGACCGACGTAGCATCGGGGGTCAGCTCGCCACCCAGGCCCATGCGGTAAGTGTTGCTCAGGGGCACGCCCGAGCTTCCCCCCTGCTCGCCAAAGGCCCGGAACTGCGACCATTGCTGCAACGCGCCATCGAGGTTAAGGCTCCAGTTGCGGTTGTTGTCGAAGCTCACCCCTAGCTGCGTAAGAGCCGGCACCTGAGCCGTGCCCGTCTCGTCGCTGTTTAGCACCACCGTACCGATCTGCACCTGATTGGCATCCTCGCGCAGCTGGCTCAACGTCCGCTCCCCGCTGAACTGGGTGCGGAAGCTATGCGTGCCGCCCACGTTGAAGTTGATTTTGTCAGTGACTTTGCCCCGGTAATGAATTCCGCCCCGGAAGGCAAAATCGGAATACCGGATGTGCTGCTGGTAGGTTTCTCGGTTGGCCACGCTCAGCGGAAACAACGCGGTACCAATGCGGGTGCTGGTTTCCTGGTCGATGCTCCCGAATATGTAGCTCGCCGACACCCCAATCGCCAGGCCCTTGGCCAAACGGATGCCGTGGCTCATGTATGCTTCCGACAGCCCTCCGCTGCCCGTATACTGCCGTTCGAGCTGGGCCTCGGTGTCGTTGATAACGCTTTTATCAACGCTTTGTGCCTTGTAATCGACCGTGCTGTAGGGCTTGAGGCCGATGGCCGCGGCCCAGTTGCGGTTGATGGGCAGGGACAGCGCCACATACCCCAGCGTGCCGGTACCGGTCCGCTCACTGGCCTTGTCGTTTTCCAGCCGCTTGAACTGCCCCGTGTAGCCCGCCTCGAAGGTGGTGCGGGTAGTATAATAGAGCAGGGCCGGGTTGAGCTCGTTGACGTTGACACCGTTGGGGGCCGCCACGCCCACGCCGCCCATGCCCATCTGCCGGACGCCTCCCAGATTCTGACTGGCATCGCCCAGGCCCAGGCGCGAATAAGGGGAGTTGCCCAGGCCCTGGCCCTGGCCCAGCGCCACCGAAGAAGCAGCCAGCAGGCCCAATAGCGAAAGACCGCCGGCTAGGCCGACGAAGTTAGGTTGCGACATGATGTACTAAAATTCGATGGAGCCCGATCAATACCAGCTCCGGCACAACAAAGATAGGCCCTTTCAATCGGGCACGAAAAAAAGGCGCGTCGCCCCCAGCCAGCACCACGGCCAGCCCAGGGTAACGGGCGGCGTAATCGGCCAGTAGGCCCGCTACCTCGGCAGTGGCCCCGTTCAGCACCCCGCTTCGGATGGCGCTGGCGGTATCGGTGCCGGTCAGCGGTACGGCTTCGGTGGGGTCGGGTAGGCCCGCTACCAGTGGCAGCCGCCCCGTAAACTCGTGCAACGCCCGAAACCGCAACGCCAACCCCGGCGCAATGCTACCGCCCCGAAAACCGCCAGCAGCCTCCACCAAGTCGCACTTGATGGCCGTCCCGGCATCGACCACCACCACGTCGCGGCCCGGGAGCAGCCAGGCCGCCCCCACCGCCGCCGCCAGCCGGTCGGCTCCCAGGGTCTGGGGCGTAGCGTAGGCATTGGCGATGGGCAGCGGTGTGGTGGCGGGCACGAATTCGAGCACCCGGCCCGGTACCAGCGCCCGCAACTCGGCGGCCCAGGTGGCGGTGGGTTCGGCCACCGAAGCCAGCACCACGTGCTCGGGCCGGAGCCGTTGCACGGCCGCTAGCACCTGCGCTGTCGTCTGCCCGCTAGCCGATTCGCACAGCGTATCCTGCTCGAAGCAGCCGTATTTCACGGCCGTATTGCCAATATCGAGGGCGAGGGTACGCAAGCGGGGAAGTGAGAAGTGAGAAGTGAGAAGTGAGAAAAGAACGTCATTCAGAGCGAAGCGAAGAATCTCGCGCGCCAACCGTTGAAATGATTATCAACATCAGCATGCGAGATTCTTCGTTTCGCTCTGAATGACGTTCTAACTAACAACACTACCGGGAGCCCTCTGGCCCCCGGGCGGTTGCGTGCCTACATGAAATATTTGAGGCGAATGACTTCCTTCTCGCTCAGGAAGCGCCACTTGCCCCGGGGCAGGTCCTTCTTGGTCAGGCCTGCGTACTGCACCCGGTCCAGCGTTACTACGTCGTAGCCCAAATGCTCGAAAATGCGGCGCACAATGCGGTTACGGCCAATATGGATTTCCACACCCACGAAGTGCGGGTTGCCGGCCACTACGGCCACATCGTCTACTTCGGCCTTGCCGTCTTCCAGCTCCACGCCGGCCGCAATCTGGCGCAGGTGCTCCTCGGTCAGGGGCTTATCAAGCTCCACCTGATAGATTTTCTTGTTGCGGTGCGAGGGATGGGAAAGCTTCTGGGCTACTTCGCCGTCGTTAGTGAATAGCAGCAGGCCCGTAGTATTACGGTCGAGGCGGCCCACCGGGAACACCCGCTCCTTGGAGGCGCTCTTGATGAGCTCCATCACGGTGCGGCGGCCTTCGGGGTCGTCGGTGGTGGTCAGGAAGTCCTTGGGCTTGTTGAGCAACAGGTACACCTGCTTTTCGCGGCTGAGGTTGGTCTTGCCGTACTGCACAGTATCGGAAGGCTGCACCTGGTAGCCCATCTCCGTCACCACTTCGCCATTCACCTTGATTTCGCCGGCCGCAATCAGGGCGTCGGCGTCGCGGCGTGAGCAGATGCCGGCGTTGGCGATGTAGCGGTTCAGGCGCGTGGTACCGGCTTCTTCCGGCTCCTCATCGCGGCGGCGCTTGTTGCCGCGGTTCTTGTCTTCCTCGTAATGGCGCAGGTTCTGATAGTCGGGCGCTTCGCCGGCTACTTCGCCGCGCCGGGGCTTACCGGCCCGGGTTGGGTCGGGGGCAGGCCGGTCACGGTTGGGGCGCTCATCGTAGGCCCGGCGGGGGCGCTCGGGCGCACTACGGTCATCACGGCGGCGGTCGTCGCCGAAGGCTCCCCGGCGCTCCGGCCGGTCCGAGCCCGTGGGCCGCTCGCGGCGACGGTCGTCGCGGTCGGTGCTCTCGCGCCGCTCCGGGCGGTCGGTGCCGAAGCTACCGGCGCGGCTGCCGCGCCGCTCACCGCTGGCGCCGCCACCGAAGCCCGTGCTGCGGCGGTCGTCGGAGCTGTTGCGCTCTTCCCGGGGCCGCTGCTCCTCCCCGGCCTGTTCGGCCCGGCGGGTGGTGCGGTAGGTTTTGTCGTCGGAGAAATCGGGGTGCTGAGGGGCCAGGTCCTCGGGCCGGCGGTTGGGGTCGAAAGCCCGGGCCGGACGTACCGGACGCTCCGGACCGTAGTCCTTCGAGCCCTGGTAGTCGGCTTCCGGGCGCGGACGTGGCGCCTCCGGGCGCGGCTCATCGGCAGCATTCGGATTCTGCTTCACGAATTTGCGGTTCCGCTCGCCGGGTAAGCCCCTGGGTACTGATAGCTCACCGTCTTCGCGGCGGTAGGGTTGGCCCTGCCAAGTCTTCTTCGATTCGAAATCGCGCACGGGCCGGGCCGGGCGCTCATCGCGGCTCTCGCGGCCAAAGCCTCCCTCGCGGCGGTCGTTGTCGCGGGCGGGGCGGGCATCGCGGCCGAAGCGGTTGTCGCCGCCGGTGCCAAATTTGCGCGGGCCGCCGGGGCTGCTGCCGCCACCGCTGCCAAACTTACGGGGACCACCGAAGCCACCCTCCGAGGGCCGGCCAAACGAAGGTCGGTCTGAACCACGGCGCGAATCGTCGCGGCGGTTGTCATCACGACGGTTGTTGTCGCGGTCGGCGCCGAAGCGGCTGTTGCCGGTAGCGCGGTTGGCGCGCTCTTGGCCGGGCTGAATGAATTTGCTGCCCGCGTCTTTGTCCTTGTTGAAGGGGCGGTCGGATTTAGAAGAGCGGCCGCGGCCCTTGGGCGCGTCGTCGGAAGAGTGGTGTTTCTTACCCATGGTGGTAGAAGCATGCGTGCCGTATCGCTACGGTACAGGTGAAGTATTCAAATCAAAAGAGGCAATTCTTCCAACGAAGCATTGCCGAAAACAGTGCCCGGACCAGCCGCCCGGCCCCACCAATCGGCGGAACCCAGGCAGCTGGTCCGGGCTGGGTATTGAGTTGGCAGTTGTCAGTATAACCTATCAACTGGCAACTGGGCATCGGCAACTCACTAGTCGCGGCGGGCCATTTTGGCTTCGATGGAGTGCTGGGTGTGGGGGACGGCCCGCAGGCGCTCCTTCTGGATGAGCTTGCCGGTGCCAATGCACACGCCGTAGGTGCCGTTCTTGATGCGGACCAAGGCATTTTCGAGCTGCTGGATAAACTTCATCTGGCGCGAAGCCAGCTGGTTCATGCTTTCCTTCTCGGCCGTGTCGGCTCCGTCTTCCAGTACTTTCGACGACGAGGCCGTGTTATCGGTACCGGTGTCGTTTTTGCGGCTCAGGGTTTCCTTAATGAAAGAGACTTCCTTGCGGGCAGCCGTGAGCTTATCCTGAATGATTTGCTCAAACTCGGCCAGCTCTTCCCTGGAATAGCGTAGTGGTGCTTCACTCATGTCGGTACCGGAAGATAATGGTGGGAGGTGGTAATTGGCAGGTTTTGACGGAAAACGGCGCAAAGGTTCACCGTTAAGCAGTCCCAACATCGGCCTAAACGAATAAGTTTATCTCGTTCTGTTGGCCGGCAATCGGGAATCTGCGACGGTAATTCCGCTTGGCATCGGGCCGGCAGTATTCGGCCGCAAAGCTACGGTTTTGTCCGCTAATCAGCACGATACCGTATTTGTTACGGTTCTTTCCTCCAGCACTCAGTGCTGGTTGCGGTTAGCTTGCTAGTCGCTACTTCCGTTCAGCCAATCAGAAGCCCAGCATATGGATGGCGGCTACCGCGCCTTCCACACCTTTGTTGCCGTGCTTGCCGCCGGCCCGGTCCCAGGCCTGCTCTAGGGTGTTGGTGGTCACGAGGCCAAAGATGACCGGCTTGTTGAACTTCAGGCCCACGTTGGTGATACCGCTGGCCACGGCGTGGCAGATGTAGTCGTCGTGCTTGGTTTCGCCCTGAATAACAACGCCCAAACAGATAACGGCGTCAATTTCGTCGTGCTGGGCCAGCAGTTGTGCCCCCAGCGTCAGCTCGAAGCTGCCGGGTACGGTGTTGCGGAAGATGTGCTCGGGCTTGGCTCCGTGCTTGAGCAGCGTATCGTAGGCCCCCTGGGCCAGCGTATCAGTGATTTCGCGGTTCCATTCCGCCACTACCAGCCCAAACCGCTTTTCGGAGATGTCGATGAAGTGGTCGGAGGTGTAGTCGCTCAGGTTTTTAAGGGAAGTAGCCATTTGGATGAGCTGGTAGCTATCAGCTGCTGGCTGTTAGCTTATGTTCTGTGAGACAATTATTTACCGAAAGCACTTTGGGCTTTTGGTGTTCCTTGTGTGCTTTATCGAAGGCAGGGGAACTGCTTCACGGCAAAGATAGGCTTACTAACTGGGTGTCTATCTAAATTGAAAAGGCAGCTCGAAAGCCGCCTTTTCAATTTTAAACAACTGAAAATCAATTTTTTATGCTAAATTCCATCTTTCAAGTACAACGGAACTAGGCATCTCAAAGACGGCTTACTTGCGCATCAGTCCTTCGGCCCGGGCCTTGTACTGCTTGGCTTCGGTGGCTTCGGCAGCGGCAGGGTAGTCGGTCAGGATTTTGTCGTATGCCGTCAGGGCACCGGCGTAGTCCTGGGCTACTTCGCGGGCCGTACCTTCCTTGAGCAGGTAGGTGGGCGAGAAGTACTCGTTGGCGTTGTAGTTGGCGGCCTTGTTGTAGAAGTCAGCAGCTTCCTTGGGCTGGTTGAGTTCCAGGTGAGCATCACCGATGAGCGAGTAGGCGCGGGCCTGCACAAGGTAGTCGTCGGCGCTGAAATCTTCGAGGTAGTCGATGGCGGCTTTGTATTTGCCATCCTTGAGGGCGGCTACGCCGGCGTAGAAGTTGGCCAGGTTGCCAGCATCGGTGCCACTGTACTCCGAAGCCACACGCTCCAGACCCAAGTTGCGGCCGTCGCCCTTCAGGGCCTTCTGCAACGAGTCAGCCTCCCAATAATCGACGGCCTGGAATAGGGCTACCTGTCCTTTCTCGTCCTGGGAGTTGCGCCACATGTAGTAGCCGAAGCCACCGGCTACGGCCAGCACTACTACAGCCAACAGCCCAAGCAGTACGTTCTTGTTCCGACGCACAAAATCCTCCGACTCCACCAGCCGCATGGCCAGCGCATCGGGGTCCTCCATGAGCGGGTGCTCGGGGTTGTAGGCTTCGGCAGGCTGGAGCGGGTCGGTGGAAACGGTCTGCGGCTGGCGAGCCTGCTGGCTTTTTCCCGTGTAAGGAATCTTAGACATTGAAATTTAGCTGTTAGCTATCAGCTGTTGGCTGTTAGCTCTGTTCTGATTAATCGACGCTTACCTGAGTGCCTTCCGTTACGTTCGCCCTTTTATAGACTCCTCTACCAAGGCTCCTCACTTTTAAACCATTCACTCCAGAACGGAGCCAAGGGCTAGCAGCTAATAGCCAACCGCTCAAGAAATCTAGTCGCGGATGTAAGGGTAGTCCTGCTGCACGTACACGTCGTGGTAAAGCTCGTCGGCGGTCGGGTAGTCCGACTTTTCGGCAAACTCCACCGACTCCTGCACCTGCCCTTTGATCTTCTCGTCGATGGCAGCCAAGTCTTCTTCGGTCGCCAGGTTGTGGGTCAGAATGGTGTGGCGCACGGCCTCAATGGTATCGCGGGAGCGGTAGTCTTCCAACTCGTCCTTGGTGCGGTACTTGGCGGGGTCGCTCATCGAGTGGCCCTTGTAGCGGTAGGTTTTGAACTCCAGGAACGTGGGGCCTTCGCCGGCGCGGGCACGCTCGGCGGCGCGGGCTACGGCCTCGTGCACGTCTTCCACGTTCATGGCATTAACCGGCTCCGACGGCATGTCGTAGCTCTCGCCAATGGTGTAGAGCTCCGTGACATTGGAGCTGCGCTGCACCGACGTACCCATCGCATAACCGTTGTTCTCGACTACGAAGATGACGGGCAGCTTCCAGAGCATGGCCATGTTGAAGGCTTCGTGCAGGGCGCCCTGGCGCACGGCCCCGTCGCCCATGTAGGCGATGCAGAGGTTACCGGTCTTGTTGTACTTCTCGGCGAAGGCAATGCCGGCACCCATAGGCACCTGCGCCCCCACGATGCCGTGGCCACCGATGAAGTTCACTTCCTTATCGAACATGTGCATTGAGCCCCCCTTGCCTTTCGAGCAACCGGTGGCTTTGGCAAACAGCTCGGCCATGATGGCATTGGGCGAGGTACCCAAAGCCAGCGGGTGGGCATGGTCGCGGTAGGCGGTAATCCACTTATCGTCCTTGGTCAGGGCCGACACGGCACCGGCTACGCAGGCTTCCTGCCCGATGTAGAGGTGGCAGAAACCTTTGATCTTCTGCTGCCCGTAGAGCTGCCCGGCCTTCTCCTCAAACTTGCGCATGAGCATCATCTGCTCATACCAGGTCAGGTAGGTTTCCTTGGAGTACTCCGCCTTAGCGGGCGAGGTAGCCTTGGGCGCGTCGGTTGCGGCCTTCGCGGCTTTGTTGGCTGCCGGCTTCACGTTCTGGGGTTGCTTGGCCGTCTCAACGGCTGCTTTGCCTTTCGTTGCCGACGCTTTCTTGGCCGGGTTGGAAGCCTTGGAAGTAGCCTGTACTTTCGTATCCGCCATCTTAGTTTCGATTGTTCGCGTTTGGGAGGCGAAAGTACGTAAAAGGATTGCAATGTCCGCACCCCCAGCATGAACCTCGAGAGCCTCCACCTCCTTTTCTTCAAGAATTACGAAGAAGCCCAGTTATCCTTTTCGGCCCATATCAACTGCTTTATCGGCGACAACGGCAGCGGCAAGACCAACCTGCTCGACGCCATTCATTACCTCTCCCTGACCAAGA
This sequence comes from Hymenobacter amundsenii, assembly GCF_002204745.1. Taxonomy (GTDB): domain Bacteria; phylum Bacteroidota; class Bacteroidia; order Cytophagales; family Hymenobacteraceae; genus Hymenobacter; species Hymenobacter amundsenii. Next base: position 53,613 of record NZ_NIRR01000011.1, on the reverse strand, counting down.
GTGCCTTCACCCCCACCGATGCCCAGAGCATCAAGCAAGGAGCGGAGTTCTTCGTGACCCGGGGCCGGTTTGGGGGCCGACCCGATGATGCGCCCGCCGAAACCATTCAGTGCAGCCTGCGCCTGGGGCAGAAGAAAAGTGTGACTCACGACAAGCAACCCTATGAGCGGGTATCCGACCACATCGGCCGCTACCCGGTGGTGCTCATCTCGCCCTACGATACTGACCTGATCCGGCAGGGCAGCGAGGAGCGGCGCAAGCACTTCGACAGCCTTATGTCGCAGCTCGACCACGAGTACCTGGAGTTACTTATTCGCTACACCCAGCTCCTTAAGCAGCGCAACGCCCTGCTCAAGCTGGCCACCGACCGCCAGGCCGGTTACGACCGCGACTACCTATTGACTATTGATGAGCAGCTGGTCCCGCTGGGCGAACAGCTGGTGCAGCGCCGCCAGGATTTTCTGCTGGAGTTCGAGCCGCTGTTCCAGCGCCACTACGCCCAACTAGCCGATGGCCAGGAGCAGGTGACACTTACGTATAAGAGCGAGTTGCCCGGCGCCGACTTCGGGAAGCTATTGCGCCTGCAGGAGCGCCGCGACCTCACATTACAGCGCACCACCACCGGCCCCCACCGCGACGACTTCACCTTCCTGATGGATGACAAGCCAGTGAAGAGTTATGGCTCCCAGGGCCAGCAGAAGTCATTCGTCATTGCGCTCAAGCTGGCGCAGTTCGAGCTGCTGGCCGAGCGCCAGCGCCAAAAGCCCCTGCTGTTGCTCGATGACATCTTCGACCGCCTCGATGAGAAGCGCATCACCCGACTGATGCAACTGGTAGCTAACCACTCTTTCGGCCAGATTTTCCTGACCGACACCCACCTCGAACGGACCGACCGGGTGCTGGCTTCCCTTTCGGAAGACATCCGCCGATTCCGGGTCGAATCGGGAACCGTAACACGGCTTTAGCCCATGGGCGAGGTATCTTTGGGGAGTTGGCCGTCAGGGCTGGTTGCTCGCGCGTTAACTTACTCAGATGGCCTACAAAAAACCGTATTCCCCCGAAAATTCCCGCAAGTCGGATATCGTCCCACTCAAGGACGGCATCACGGCATTGCTGCGTGCCTACCGCTTACAAGGAAAGCTAAACGAAGTGACGGTCGTGGCGAGTTGGGAGAAGATCATGGGCAAGGCCGTCGCCTTAAAGACGCAGCAGATTTACGTGAGCAACAACAAGCTCTTCGTGCGCCTTTCCTCGGCCCCGCTGAAACACGAGCTGGTTATGGCTAAGACTAAAGTGCTAGCCAATATCAACGCCGAGGTGGGCGAAGATGTAATTAAGGAAGTCGTATTCCTGTAGGCTTCCCCCTCCTGCTTTGCTGCGAATCAAGTACTCCTGCCTAGGTTGAAGCCCAACGCATATTCAGGGTTGATGGCACTCAGACCAAAGCGCCAGCATCCTGAGTTTCGCATACCAGCCCCCCCAAGGCTCACCATACATCTCGGACTATTCAAACCGGCAGGATACGCATAAAGCCGCTGCGTACCCCTGCACACCCATTGCGCAACTAGCAACCCTGATCTTCAACACTGGGAACAACAATCTGCTGTTAGTTAACCTAAGTTAGAGCGTCGGGTTAGGGTGGAGGGCTTGTCCTTGGCCGCCATTAGAAAGGAGAGGTTTAACAGACCTTCTTGGCGCTGACTAGTTAGTTCCCGTGGCGGGCGGGTCAAGCACCGCGCCCTACACCTAGCGCAACACCCCACGCCACAGCTTGGGTTAACTAGTACACGATGCGGCACCGCTCGTCTTCGAGCAGGTTCATCTGGTCTTCAACGGCTAGGATAGTCCGGGCATTATCAAACTGTTCGCGGTACTCATCCTGGAGCTGCCGCCGCTTGATGGCCTCCTGAAAGCGGCGGGTTTCATCGCGGGTTTCCAATAGCAAGCCGGGCACCTGCGTGGGCTTGTTCGCCTCGTCTTTGGCCACCATGGTGAAGTAGCTGGTGTTGGTATGCTTGATGGTTCCGCTACGCACGTCTTCGGCCGTTACACGGATGCCAACAAGCAGGGAAGTGCGGCCTACGTAGTTCACCGAAGCCTGCAAGGAAACCAACTCACCGACCTCGACGGGTTGCAGGAAATTGACCCCATCTACGTTAACGGTCACGCAGTAATTACCGGCATGTTTAGAGGCTGCCGCGTAGGCCACCTTGTCCATGAGGGAGAGCAAAATGCCACCGTGGATTTTACCACCAAAATTGGCGTAAGCCGGAATCATCAGCTCGGTGAGCGTGACGCGGGAGTAAGACACTGGGCGGTAATCGGGGAGCACGAAGGGAGGCATGAACGGGCGGTTAGTCGGAAGATGAAAGCAAAGATATCCGTCGCCAAGCACCCATCTCAGTTGGGCCAAACGAAACGACCGCCTCCCCCTCCCCTACCTCGTTCGGAGGCCTATCAACCAACCAGCGTACCCGTTCAGCCAGCAGTTACAGATACTATACAGGCCCAGCTTATCGGGTGATTCTGGGCGGACATCAATGACTGTGTAATAGTGGCCTGAGACTTCCTTGGGGCTGCTGTATCAGGGAGTAGTTTGAGGGCCGAAACAAATATGTTTCACGTGGAACACTTCTGTTCTACTTGGGTCCGTACACCTTCAGCAGGAGTTCGTTGTAGTCTTCTAGCAGAGCAATATACTTCTGCTGGAGCACCATCAGTTGTTTTAGACTATCGGGATCCGACGATACAGTAACAGCCGTTCGCGATACAACGGGTTGTTCGGACACGTTGTTTACACTTTTTGATACAGATGTAACATTAAACGATAAATCAGCTTGTTGCGCATGTGTAAAATCTTGCGAAAAATCGTGTCCGATGATTTCACCGATTCTCTTTACAAAATTGTAATCAAGCTCCTTGTCCTTGAACTTACGATACATGGTTGGGCGTGTAATACCCAGTTCGTCCACTATCCGCGTAATCGAGATTCCGCTGCTTTTAATGGTTTCCTGCAGTATTTCGCCCTGATGTGACATACGTAACGGCTGTAACAGATGATAGAGATGTAAATATCATCAATACAAGTTATGTAACCAACACTTACAGTAAAGATGTTACGTAATAGACGTGTAACACAAGATAATTTGTAAAACGTAAAACATTATTACATTGTATTGCAATCGTTACAACGTAACATTATTCACTGTGTAACTCCTTTTGTGTAACGGCAGCCCTTTGTAACGTTGCACTCCGGCTTAGCACAAAAACGCTGACCGCAAAGCCAGCAGCCGGTCGGGGTAATCGGTAGTAATCCCCCAGGGATGCATGGCCAGCACGGCCCGTAAATCGGCGGGCTCATTCACGGTCCAAGGCACCAGCCGAATAGCCTGCGCCCGTAGTTCCGCAGCCCAGGCGGGAGTGAGCAACCGGAAGTCGGGGCCGACAACAGCAGGCCGGAACCCTAGCGCTGCCAAGTGCTGAGCCAACGGAATCTCGTCTTCAATGAGTAGGCACAACGGGAGGTCGGGCGCCGTTTGGTGGGCCAGTTGCAGCACGCGCTTATCGAAGCAAAGCAGCGTGGTGCGGTCCATGATCTGAAGGGCCCGGAGTTCGGCCAGCACCAGAGCCAACAGCTCGGCGGGCGGGGGCTGGAAGAGGTAGTCGTGGGCCGGCTCGCTCTTAATTTCGACGCTGTATTTAACCGGCGGCCGGCCCAGCTGGCGGGTCAGGTTTTCGAGGTCTGCTACCACCTCCCGGAGCAAAGGCTTCACGGCGGGCGTGGGCTGCTGCTGCGGGAAGCTGGGGTGGCGCGTGCGGCCGCAGTCGTACTCCCGGATACGGGCGTAGGGGAGTTGGTAGAGGTTGTGCTGGGGGGCCTCGGCGGGAGCGATAGGTGCGCCATCGGGCAGCCGGCAAATGGCGGCCGACATCCAGGGCTCGTGCGATACCACCACCTGCCGGTCGGCCGATATTACTACGTCCAGCTCCACCGCATCAACACCCAGGCGGAGCGCTTCGCGGAAAGCGGGCAGCGTATTCTCGGGGCGCAGACCCCGGCAACCCCGGTGGCCGTGGACCTCAGGAAACGGCTGGATAGTTGGCAGAAACATGGCTTGCAGGAAACAGCCGGGGCAACGGTGCCCTGGCAGCTCTGCTTACGCAAGTCACGCTGTCCGCGTGGGGAAATCGAGCTAATTTTACGGGGGCATCACCTCCCCTTCCCACTTATCACTCCCCTGGCTTTACGCCCCATGAAAAAACTCCTCATCCTCATTGTTCTCGTCGCGGTTGGCGTTGGAGGCTACCTCTACTTTTACAAGGTGCGCAACGCACCCAAGTACTCGCTTATGCAGGCCTACAAAGCCCTCGACGACCACGATCCAGCCGCCTTCGAGCAGTACGTAGACGTGAACAGCGTGACGAGCAACCTCGTGAACGACGTCACGAAGCAAAGCTCGGCCCTGGGCGTGCTCAACCCCGGGGGCCTGGCCATGACGGGAGCCCTGAGCCTGTTGAAGCCCCAGCTGGTGCAGGCGGCTCGCAAGGAGGTGCAACGCTACGTAGAAACCGGCTCGGTAGAAGCCGCCACGGTCGCCGCGCCCAAGCGCCTGGTAAACGTATCGATGCTGGGGCTGGCCGGCAAAGTAGTAGGCGAAGGCAGCCGCTTCAAGGGTATTGCCTACACCCGCGAAGAGGGCGAGCAGGCCCTGATTGGCCTGGAGTTCACCCAACCCCGCTACGATACCACGCTGGTGCTGGAAGTGAAGATGCTTAACCGCGGCGACCATTGGCAAGCCACCCAAATCACGAATACCGGCGCCATTTTGCAGCACGTGGCCCGCATGGAAAAGCGCCGGCTGGTGGGTGGCAAGTAAATAACTCCCCTCTGTGGTTCCGCATAACAAGAAGCCCCGCCGTACTAACGTACAGCGGGGCTTCTTTCTTTATCGGTTACAGCAAACCCTATTAGGTGCTCGATTTACCGCGGCCAGCGAAGAGGAAGTAGATGATCAGACCACCGAGGGGAAACAGGAACACGATGGCGGCCCAGAGGATCTTCTTGCCGATACCCCAGTTCTGACGGAAAATGTCGAAGAGGGCGAATACGTCGAGAGCCAGAATAATGTAGCCCCAGGTGGCCAAGCTACCGTCGGTGTTGAAACGGCTACACGAGCTGAGCAACGAAACGGTGAACAGGGAAAGCATCAGGCCGAAGCCAGGCAAACGTTTGGTGAAGGTGGTAAGCGTGTTCATGGCAGGGAAGATGAATTTTGGAGAGATGATGGCCCCTTTACGCATCAGCGCCGAAATAGATATTACTAAATTGCCGTTTTTATACTTAAATAACTGATTTACAGATGATTACCAACATAATTCTGCAATTGTGTCCAGAAGATGGTGGCTGCCCGTGGAATAAGGATGAGGGTGAGCACAATACCGTACAACGCCCCGTAAAAGTGGGCATCGTGGTTGATGTTGTCGCCGCCCGCCCGGCGTTGGCTCATGTAGTAGGAGTAGGCCAGGTAGAGGAGGCCGAAGAGGAAGCCCGGGATTTCGAAGGGCAACGGGAAGATGTAGAGGCCTGCGGCCGGGTTGAACAGGATGGCTGCGAAGATGACCGCCGACACCCCGCCCGAGGCGCCGAGGGAACGGTAGCCGGGGTCGTCGCGGTGGCGTAGGTAAGTGGGGATATCGGACACGACGATGCCGCCCAGGTAGAGCAGCAGGAACCAGAGCAACCCGGCGGTGGGCCCGAAGGCGTAAGCGAAGATGTTTTCTACTACCCGGCTGAAGGAGTAGAAGGCAATCATGTTGAAGAGCAGGTGGGTGAAATCGGCGTGCAGAAAGCCAGAGGTAATGAAGCGGTACCACTCGCCGCCCTGGCGCCGGATGCGGTAGGGCTCCAGAATCCAGCTGTCGAGAAATTCGGGATTCGACCAGGCGTAAAGTGAGATGCCGACCGTAAGCACGGCCAGCACGAGGGTGGCGGATAATTCCATTCGTAGAGGTTGGGGAGGGGGAAGTTGATACGGGGTATCAGATGAAGATTCGGGCAAATGAACAGTGTCATGCTAAGCGGAGCGCAGCATGACACTGTTCATTTGCCAAACATCCAGGGCTGCCGGCTACTGCTCGCGCTCCAGGAGTTGGAGGGCCAGTTGATGCAGGGGCTTTTTGCGCGTTTCGGGGGCCGCTACGCGCTCCAGATGCTGTAAGGCATCGAGGAAGTAGTCGTTGATAAGCGCTTCGGTCTGGGGGCGGATTTCGAGCTCGTCGTAGATGGCCCGCACGGCCTCGATCTTGGCGTCCTCATCGGGCACCGGCTGGCCGATGTGGCGGGCCAGCACGGCCCGCTGGGCGGAGCTGGCCTGGGCCTGGGCCGTGAGCAGCAGGTAGGTCTTTTTGTCGGCCAGAATATCGCCACCCACGCGCTTGCCGAAGGTAGCGGCGTCGCCGTATACGTCGAGCAGGTCGTCGCGGAGCTGGAAAGCCAGGCCGATATCCACCCCAAACTGGCGCAGGTGGTCGGCATCTTCCTCCGAAGACCCGCCAAGCCGGGCGCCCAGCTCCAGTGCGAAGCCCAGCAGCACGGCCGTTTTCAGCCGGATCATATCGAGGTATTGGGCAATGCTGACGTCGGACTGGGTTTCGAAGTGCATATCCCACTGCTGGCCCTCGCAGACCTCGGCGGCCGTTTGCGAGAACCGGCGCAGCAGGGGCGCCAGCAGGGGCCCAGGCACATCGAAGAGCAGCTCGTAGGCCCGCACCAGCATCACGTCGCCGCTCAATATGGCTACGTTGGGATTCCACTTTTCGTGCACCGTGGCCTGGCCCCGGCGCAGGGGGGCCTGGTCCATCAGGTCGTCGTGGAGCAGGGTGAAGTTGTGGAAGACTTCGGTGGCCAGGGCGGGCTTCACGATGGCATCAAGCTCGTCGGTAAACAGGTGGGCACCGAGCAGCGTGAGCACGGGCCGGATGCGCTTGCCGCCGAGGCTCATGATGTAGCGGATGGGCTCGTAGAGGCTCGTTGGCTGGTCGCCGTAGGCCAGGCCGGCCAGGCCAGCATTGAGTTTATCGGTAACGAAAGAGAGGTCCATGTGGGAAATCAGGTTGAGCAGGGAAAGGTACGGCGGGTTGCGGGAAGCGCTGCTCCGACCAACTTCGTATCTTCCCTGCCATGAGAGTTAACCCTTCGCTGCTGCTACTGTTGGTTTCGCTGCTGCTGCCGGCTATGGCCCTAGTCCAGAACTCCTACAACCGCTGGGATGCCCGCCCGCCCGACCCCATCGTGCCACTGCCCCCTAAAACGAACCAACAGCCTATAGCCCCGAAGCCGAGCCCGCCAGCTCCCACCGCCCTCGATTCGGTGGCGCTTACCACGGGCAGATACATGCAGGTGGAAACAGTACCCACTTTTCCGGGTGGGGCGCAGGCCATGTACACACTCATCAGCAAGAACCTAAAACGGCCCGGTGGCCCACGGCAGCGCGGGTCGGTGATGGTGCAGTTTACAGTGCTGGCGTCAGGAGCCTTATCCGGAATCGCCGTAGTGCCGGGCCGGGGCCTGACCCCGGCCTACGATGCCGCAGCAGTAGCGGCGGTAGGCAGATTGAATACCTTCGCCCCGGGCAAGCGCGGCGGTCAGCCCGGCGATATGAGGGTGACAGTACCAGTGGATTTTAAGTAGACATCCCCGGCCCTGGCAGCAAAAAGCCCCTTCTACCGTTGCCGGTAACAGGGGCTTCTCGTTTCATGCAGGCATCGGGTTTTGCCGCTTAGGGCGTTATCGGCGGCGCTTGCCACCGCCGCCTTTGCTGCTGCTCTTACCGTCGGAGCGGCCGCCGGCGCTGTTGCTGCTGTTTTTACCGTCGCTGCGGCCGCCCTTGCTGCTGCCACCGCCCGACTTGCCGCCACTGCGCTCGGGGCGGTAGCCACGGGGGCTGCTGCTGCTGTCGCGGCGCTCCTGATGCTCGCGCTGCTTTACGTCGTCGGGGCGGTCATCCACGAGGGCAAAGTCGATGGTACGGTCGAGCAGGTTCACAGCTTTCACCTCCACCTGCAGTTCGTCGCCGAACTGAATGATGCGCTTGTTGCGCTGGCCCACGAGGCGGTAGTTGTCTTTGTCGAGCTCGAAGAAGTCGCCGGGAATGTCGCTCACGCGGATCATTCCCTCGCACTTGTTCTCGGCAATTTCCACGTACATGCCCCACTCGGTGAGACCCGACACGACACCGGTGTACTGCTCGCCGATGTGGTCTTGCAGGAACTCGACCTGCTTGAACTTGATGCTGGCCCGCTCGGCACTGGCGGCCAGTTTCTCGCGCTCCGACGAGTGCTTGCACTCCTCCTCAATAGGCTCCACTTCCACGTTCTTGCCGCCTTCGAGGTAGTGCTCGAGCAGGCGGTGGGCCATCATGTCGGGGTAGCGGCGGATGGGCGAGGTAAAGTGCGAGTAGTGCTCGAAGGCCAGACCGAAGTGCCCCCGCGGGTCGGTGGTGTAGGTGGCCTTGGCCATCGTGCGGATGGCCAGGGTCTGGAGCACGTTCTGCTCGGGGCGGCCCACCACTTCGGTGCTCAGGTCGTTGAGCTCAGTGCTCAGCTTCTGGGGGTTGTTGAGGTCGAGCTGGTAGCCAAATTTCTTGGCGAACAGGGCGAAGTTCTGGAGGCGCTCGGGGTCGGGCGAGTCATGGACCCGGTAGACCATCGTGAAGCGCGGCTTGGTCTTTTTGAGCTTGAACACGAACTCGGCCACCTTGCGGTTAGCCAGCAGCATGAACTCCTCAATCATCTTGTGGGCATCCTTGCGCTCCTTCACGTACACGCCCAGCGGCGTACCATCCTCATCGAGGCGGAACTTCACTTCCTGGGTTTCGAAGCTGATGGCTCCCTGCTTGAAGCGGGCGGCGCAGAGCTTTTTGGCGATGCGGTTCATGAGCTGCACTTCCTGGGTGTAGTCGGAATCCAAGCCCTCAATGCGCTCCTGGGCGTCTTCGTAGGCGAAGCGGCGGTCGGAGTGAATGATGGTTTTGCCCAGCCAGGTGCTGTAAAGCTTGCCGTTCTCATCGAGTTCGAACACGGCCGAGAAGGTCAGCTTGTCCTCGTTGGGACGCAGCGAACAGAGGCCGTTACTAAGGCGCTCGGGTAGCATCGGAATCACCCGATCCACGAGGTACACCGAGGTGGCCCGCTGACGGGCTTCGCTTTCCAGAGCGGTGTCGAGGCGCACGAAGTGGGTTACGTCGGCAATATGGACGCCGATTTCCCAATGCCCGTTTTCGAGCTGCTGAATCGAGAGTGCATCGTCGAAGTCCTTGGCGTCGGCCGGGTCGATGGTGAAGGTCGTGATACCCCGGAAGTCGCGGCGGCGCTCGATTTCGGCGGCCTCAATCTCGGTGCTCATCTCCTCCGACTCAGCCTCTACCTCGGCCGGGAATTCAAACGGCAAGCCGAACTCGGCCATGATGGCGTTGATTTCGGCCTCGTTGCCGCCGGCCTGCCCAAAGCTGCGCTCAATTACGCCAGCGGGCGAACGGTCGGAGCCTTCCTCCGGAAACTCGGTGACATGGACGAGTACTTTCTCGCCGTGCTGGGCGCCGTTGAGGTCGTCCTGGCTCACGTACACATCGAAATACATTTTGCGGTTGTCGGGCTTCACGAAGGCCACGTTGTCGCGAATCTGGAGGCGGCCCACTACTTCGGGGCGCTTGCGGTCGAGCACTTCCACCACGTCGCCCACCGGGCGGCCGTCGCGGGAGCTGCGCAGCCGCAGCCGCACGGTGTCGCCCTGCATGGCAAACTTGAGACGGTCGGTGAACACGCGCACGTCCTTCTCCGTCTCCTCGCTAATCACGAAGGCATACTTGTCGGTGGCCAGGGCCACGGTGCCCACAATAGTATCGCCCCCGCTTTCGCGGCGGCGGCGGGGTGCCTGCGGGTCGTCGGCATCGGCAAAATCGAAACCGGCTTCGCGGCGGCGGTGCACCACTGGGTTCTGGCCGAACTCACTCTCGGCTACCCGGCCACCCCGGGGCAGCTTCTTGCCGGGCGGCAGCTCGCCGGGCTCCACCGGGGCCTCAGGGGCTTCCGGCTCGGCACCGTCGTTCTTAGCTTTTCGGGTGCCCTTGATGCGGCCTTTCGGGGCGGCTTCGAAGGCGGCGGCCGCCTCATCGGTGAGGCGGTACTCGTCGTTCTGAATCAGCAGCAGCTGGTCGTTCTGGCGCAGTTCGCGCAGGTGGGCAAACACCACTTCGCGTTGGTCTTTGGTGGTCACGCCCAAGCGGCGCGAGAGCTGCCGGTAGGTCAGGACTTTGCCCGGGTTATCGCGGAAAATCCGCATGATCTGGTCCTGGCTGATGGCGGCCGCAACGGCCGGGGCCGGGGTAGATTCGGTAGGCTGGGCCTTCGCGCGAGGGGCGCGGGGGGCTTTGGAAGAGGGTTGTTTCATGTAGTCGGGCCGCCGGCAATGGTCTGTTCTCAGGCGGCAGAGGTTGAATGAGAGGAAAGCCGGAAACTGTCCGGGTCTTTCGGGAAATGAAAAAAGGGGCCGGCGAACCGGCTTGGTAAGATACTACGGAATATAACGGCTAATAACTATATCCTACTTCGATAGCGGGGTTATGGTTGGGTTAAGAAGCGTAGCATCCAGCTTCTGCTGCGCGCATCCTATAACAGTGTTGCAGCACAGCATTGTTCGAAAGCCAGCAACGGTACGCGAAGTGGACGTTCCTTCTACTACGCCCGGCTGGCCACGGCGGCCCGGATGTCGGCCGGGGTGTCTTTGGGAATGGCGGCCAGCAGTTGCTGCGTGTACGGATGCTGGGGATTTGCATAAATATCAGCCGCAGAACCGCTTTCCACGATCTGGCCCTGGCGCATGACCAGTAGCCGGTCGCTCATAAACCGGGCCACCGACAGGTCGTGGGTGATGAACAGATAGGTGATGCCGAACTCGCGCTTGAGGTCGTTGAGCAGGTTAAGCACCTGCGCCTGCACCGACACATCGAGGGCTGACACCGACTCGTCGCAGATGATGCACTTGGGTTGCAGGGCCAGGGCGCGGGCAATGCAGATGCGCTGGCGCTGGCCGCCGCTGAACTCGTGGGGGTAGCGCATGAAGTGCTCCTCGCGCAAGCCCACCGTGCGCAGCAGCTCCAGCACTTTGTCTTTCTGCTGCTGCTTGGTACCACCCACACCGTGCACCCGCATGGGCTCCAGAATGGCCTCTCCCACGGTCATCATGGGGTTGAGGGCGGCGTAGGGGTCCTGGAACACCATCTGAAAATCGCGGCGGCGACGGCGCAACGCTTCGGCCGGCAGCTTCGCCAGATCGTCGCCCTCAAACAGAATGCGGCCTGAAGTTGGTTCCACCAGCCGTAGCAGCGCCCGGCCCAGCGTCGTTTTGCCGCAGCCCGATTCCCCTACCAGGCCCACCGTTTCGCCGGGGTAAATCTCGAAGCTCACCCCATCCACGGCCCGCACAAACTCCGGCTTCCGGTTAAAAAACCCCTTGCGGACCGGGAAATACACGTTCAGGTCCTGTACCTGTAATAAGGGGGCTTGGGTTTCGTGCTTGGGGTCGGCCGGCGTTCCAGGGTTAAAACCCTGGGCTGCGGATGAAACTTCGGGAGCCGCACCAGCTCCCAAAGTTTCATCCGCAGCTGCTCCCACCCCATTTTCACTGACCAGCCCCGCATCAAAGCCCGGAGTCGCCGGACCCATGGGAGGCATCTGCGCGAGCGGAAGTTCCACGCCGGATTCTGCGCTGGGAGCCAATTCAAGGCCAAATTTCGGTTCCACGGAGCGTGAAACACCATGTTCCACGGGGAACGTTTTGGTGGTTTCACGCTCACTGTGAGAGGTCGCAATGACGTCATCACCGCTTTCACCATCAGGCACTTGACCCGCGACAGTTTCAGTGGTGATAAAGCCCCCATCGGCTGTTTCACGCATGAAATCGGCCACTACGGGAAGTTTTTTGCGGCCCACCGAAAGTTTTGGGCGGCAGGCCAGCAAGCCCTTCGTGTAGGGGTGCTGGGGGTTGGTAAAAATATCGAGCACCGGTCCCTGCTCCACCACGTGGCCGCGGTACATAACGAGGATGCGGTCGGCTATTTCGGCCACCACACCCAGATCGTGGGTGATGAAGATCACGGCCGTGTTGTGCTCTCGGCGCAGCTCGTCGATGAGGCGCAGCATTTGGGCCTGCACCGTCACGTCGAGGGCCGTGGTGGGTTCGTCGGCGATAAGCAGGGCGGGGTTGCAGGCCATTGCCATGGCAATCATCACGCGCTGCTTCTGGCCGCCACTGATTTCGTGGGGGTAGCTGGCGAATATTTTCTCGGGCCGGGGCAGGCGGGCCATCGTGAATAGCTCCACGGTGCGGGCCTGGGCCTGCTTTTCGCTGAGGCGGGTGTGCAGGCGCAGGGCCTCCACTACCTGGCTGCCGCAGGTGTACACGGGGTTCAGGGAGGTCATGGGCTCCTGAAAAATCATCCCGATATCGTTGCCCCGCACTTGCTGGAGCTGGTCGTCGGTGAGCGTGAGCAGGTCCACTTCTCCCAGCGCTTCGCTCTGGAACCGGGCCTCACCGCTGGCAATCCGGCCGGGCGGCATCGGAATCAGGCCCATCAAGGCCAGGGATGTCACCGACTTACCCGAGCCCGATTCACCCACGATGGCTAGCGTTTCGCCCCGGTGCAGGTCGAAGGAAATGCCCTCCACGGCCCGGGTGTTGCCCCGGTGGCTGTGGAAATCAATGGTCAGGTCGCGGACGGAGAGAATGGGCTGGGACATAATCGGTAAAGATAGCAGGGCACGGGGCTGCTTCGCCCTGGTACCGCTTCGCCTGCCGAGCCGGCAAGCCGGGCGCACTAACCCCGAAACAGCAACGTCCCGCCGGAATACTCCGGCGGGAGTTTTGCGGTCTTAAAGAGCAGGCGTCTAAGCCAACTCCGAGGTATCGTGGGGGGCCTGGGCGGCGGCATCGTCGGTGGCCAGGCGCTGGGCAGCGGCCCGTTCGGCGGCGGCCTGAGCCTCGGCGGCTTCAAAGTGGTGGCCGTAGAAGCGGTTCTGGAAAATCAGAATCAGGGCCACGCCCACGAAGATGGCGGAGTCGGCGATGTTGAAAATGGGCCAGAGCGAAAGGTGCGAGCCGCCTACCAGTGGCCAGGTGGAAGGCAGAATACCTTCGTAAAGGTCGGCGTACAGCATATCAATGACTTGGCCGTGGAACCAAGGTGTGGGGGCTCCGAAGGGGGCGTTATCGTAGATAATACCGTAGAAAATGGAGTCAATCAGGTTACCGATGGCCCCGCCCTGAATCATAGCAATACAGATAATCAGGCCGTTAGGTGCTTTCTGCTTCCAGAGACGGTAGATGTAGTACCCGATACCCGTCACGGCCACCAGCCGGAACATGGTGAGTAGCACCTTGCCGTAGGGTGGCGGTAGCTCTACCCCGAAGGCCATGCCGGGGTTCAGAATGTAATGCAGCTTGAACCAATCACCGAAAACGGGGATTTCGCCGGGCATTCCCATGGGCATGTAGCGGTGTACAGCCCACTTAGAAAGCTGATCTACAACGATGACGAGCAGCGCCACCAGGTAATATTTCCAATACTTCATTTAGAAGAAGTGAGCGGTTAGAAGTGAGAAGTGAAGCGTGCGGCTGACAGGCTGTCAGCTCTGAGCCCTCTCCCCTCTCGTAGCACAAAGGGACGAAGATTTTTGGACTTCGCTGCGTGGCGACAATGTCCATTGGTTTCGTCCCCGGTATATGTTTGAGGCGTGATTTATGCCCTTTTAAGCTGAATTCTGGAGCCGGAAAATGCTTTGTGCGCCGGTGTGCCAACCGCCGTTTCAGGGGCGGCGGTTGACACCTCAGGCTCAGGCAGTTGCCACTTCCAGGCGGGCGGGCACCGAGTATTCGTCGAATTCGAGCACCGTACCGTCGCTGATTTCGGCCGCGAAATCCAGGCTCAGGGCCTGCACTTCTTCCCGGATGTAGTCGCCGAACGACTGCACGGCAGCTTCCAGCTCGGGCTGCTGGCCCAGGGTCACGCGGATTTTGTCCTGGACTTCCAGGCCGCTGTCTTTGCGCAGGTTTTGGAGGCGGTTCACCAACTCGCGGGCCACGCCTTCCTGGCGCAGCTCGTCGGTCAGGGTTACGTCGAGGGCCACGGTAAGGGGGCCGTCGGTGGCCACGAGCCAGCCGGGCAGGTCCTGGGTGCGGATTTCCACGTCGTCGGGGGCCAGGGTGTAGGTTTCGCCTTCGATTTCCACGGTCAGCTGGCCGGTTTTTTCGATGGTGCTGATTTCCTCGGCGCTCATCTGCTGGATGCGCGCGCCTACCACCTTCAGCTTGGGGCCATACTGCTGGCCGAGGCGCTTGAAGTTGGGCTTCACCGACTTCACGAGCACACCGCTGGTATCGTCGAGGAACTCCACGTGCTTGATGTTCAGCTCGGCACAAATCAGGTCTTCCACCTTGCCCACCTGGGCGCGGGTGCTGTCGTTGAACACCGGCACCAGAATGCGCTGGAGCGGCTGGCGCACCTTCAGCACCGACTTCTTGCGGAGCGAGTGGGTGAGCGAGGAAATTCGCTGGGCCAAGTCCATGCGCTCCTCCAGGGCCGGGTCGATGCGGGTTTCATCAGCCTGCACAAGCAGCGTGAGGTGGACCGATTCGGCAGCAAAGGGGCTGTTTTCGGCCACGCCGGCGGCGCGCAGGCCGTCGGTCATGTTCTGGTAGAGCCATTCGGCGAAGAAGGGCGCAATGGGGGCCATGAGCTGGGCCACGGTGGTAAGGCACTCTTGGAGCGTTTCGTAGGCCGCCCGCTTGTCGGGGGTCAGGTCGCCCTTCCAGAACCGCCGCCGCGAGAGGCGCACGTGCCAGTTGGAGAGCTGATCGGTCACGAAATCCTGGATGCCCGGGCCGCTTTGGTGGGGTCGTAGGCGTCGTAATGGCCGCGCACTTCCTTGATCAAGGATTGCAGCTTGCTCAGAATCCAGCGGTCCAGCTCGCTTAGCTCGTGGTGAGGCACGCGGGCCGTTTCGGTGGCCTGGAAGCCGTCGAGGTTGGCGTAGAGGGCGTAAAACGAGTAGGTGTTGAAGAGCGTGCCGAAGAAGCGGCGCTGCACCTCCGTAATGCCGTTGAGGTCGAATTTGAGGTTGTCCCAGGGCTGGGCGTTGGCAATCATGTACCAGCGGGTGGCGTCGGGGCCGTATTGGGCGATGGTAGCGAACGGGTCGACGGCATTGCCGAGGCGCTTGCTCATCTTGTTGCCGTTCTTATCGAGCACGAGGCCGTTGGCCATCACGTTCTTGTAGGCCACCGAGTCTTCCAGCATCACGGCCAGCGCGTGCAGGGTGAAGAACCAGCCGCGGGTCTGGTCCACGCCTTCGGCAATGAAATCGGCGGGGAAGTTCTTATGGAATTTCTCGCTGTTTTCGAGCGGATAGTGCCACTGGGCGTAGGGCATGGCGCCGCTATCGAACCAGACGTCAATCAGGTCGGGCTCGCGGTACATGGGCTGGCCGCTGGGGCTCACCAGGAAAATATCGTCTACGTAGGGCCGGTGCAGGTCCACCTTTTCGCCGTTGGCGTAAGGGTTGTGAGTCATGATTTCGGCCGTTACGGCCTTGTCAATCTCCTGCTTCATTTGCTCGATGCTGCCGATGCAGATTTCCTCGGTGCCGTCCTGGGTGCGCCAGATGGGCAGCGGGGTGCCCCAATAGCGCGAGCGGCTCAGGTTCCAGTCGACCAGGTTTTCGAGCCAGTTGCCGAAGCGGCCAGTGCCGGTGCTGGCGGGCTGCCAGTTGATGGTTTTGTTGAGCTCGATGAGCCGGTCTTTCACCGCCGTGGTCTTGATAAACCAGGAATCGAGCGGATAGTAAAGCACGGGCTTGTCGGTGCGCCAGCAGTGCGGGTAGGTGTGCTCGTACTTCTCCACTTTGAAGGCCGTGCCGTCGCCTTTCATGCGGATGGCAATGCTTTCGTCGAGCGTTTTGTAGTCGGCGCCGCTCTGGTCGTGGCCGTCGTAGTTCTTCACCCAGCGGCCGCCGAATTCGCCCATCTGAGCCACGTAGCGGCCGGTGCGGTCCACGATGGGGCTCAACTTGCCCTCATCGTCGGCTACCATCAGCGCTGGAATGCCGTTCTGCTGGGCCACCCGGAAGTCATCTGCGCCAAACGTGGGCGAGATGTGCACGATGCCGGTGCCGTCCTCCGTGGTCACGAAGTCGCCGACAATCACGCGGAAGGCGTTTTCCTCGTTTTCGAAAACTGGGAAGCCGGTGGCGTGGCCGAAGAGACGCTCGTACTTAATGCCGACGAGGTCAGCGCCTTTGAAGGTGTTTTCGATGCGCCAGGGCAGCACCTTGTCGCCGGGCTTGAAGTCCTCAGACGATGCCTCTTTTCCCTTCTCGGTGAAGTATTTGCCCACCAGCGCCTCTGCCAGCACCACCCGAACAGGCGCGCCGGTGTAGGGGTTGAACGTGCGTACCAGCACATAGGGGATGTTCTTGCCCACGGCCAGACCGGTGTTGGCCGGCAGCGTCCAGGGCGTCGTCGTCCAGGCCAGAATGTGGAGCGGCGCGGCGTCATCAGCCGCGAACAGCTTCTCCGAAGCCGCATCCCGCACTACCTTGAACTGGGCCACGACGGTCGTGTCCATCACGTCGCGGTAGGTGCCGGGCTGGTTGAGCTCGTGCGAGGAGAGGCCGGTTCCTGCCGCCGGGGAGTAGGGCTGGATAGTGTAGCCTTTGTAGAGAAAACCCTTGTCGTAGAGCTTCTTGAGCAGCGCCCAGCAGCTCTCGATATATTCGGGCTCGAAGGTGATGTAGGGGTCGTCGAGGTCCACCCAGTAGCCCATTTTCTCGGTCAGGTCGTCCCACTGGGCCTTGAAGCGCATGACGGTTTCACGGCAGCGCTGGTTGTACTCCTCGATGCTGATTTTCTTGCCGATGTCCTCCTTCGTGATGCCCAGCTCCTTTTCCACCTGCAACTCGATGGGCAGGCCGTGGGTATCCCAGCCGCCCTTGCGGGGCACCTGCTTGCCGAGCAGGGTCTGGTAGCGGCAGAAAATATCCTTCACCGTGCGCGCCATCACGTGGTGGATGCCGGGCGCTCCGTTGGCCGAGGGCGGACCCTCGTAAAACACGAACGTGGGCTGGCCTTCGCGGCTGCTCACGCTCTTCTCAAAGATGCTGTTCTGCTTCCACCAGGCCAGGATATCGGTGCCAACCTGGCCGTAGTTGAGCGGCTGCTTGTATTCGGGGTAGGACATTTTGTTGTTAAGTATCTCTAGCCTCCTCACGGTCGCCTCACCCCCTAGCCCCCTCTCCGAAAAAGGAGAGCGGGGACTAGAGCTAGATGCAACGGACTAGAATTTAGATTCGAATTCAGTTTTTTTAGGCTAGTTCCCCTCTCCTTTTCCGGAGAGGGGGCTAGGGGGTGAGGCGCAACGGGAGGACGACTAACTCTTCCGCATCCTCGCCAGATTCAGTTCCAGATCGTCGTCCTCGGCGTGGTAGTTGTCGTCGTAGTGCTTGATGGCCGACTGGTCGATGGTGGTTTCGTCGGCCCCGTGCTCGAAGGTGACGAGCAGGCAGGGCAGCAGAATCAGATTGGAGAAGTTGGTGATGAGCAGGCTGGCCGACATGAGCAGACCCAGGGCCTTGGTGCCCCCGAACTCGGAGAAGGCAAACACCGAAAAGCCCAGAAACAGCACGATGCTGGTGTAAATCATGCTGGTGCCGGCCTCACTCAGCGTGGTGCTGATGGCAGCTCGCACGCGGCGGCCGTTGCTAGCCATTTCCTGCCGGAACTTGGCCAACAGGTGAATGGAGTTGTCGCCATCGATGCCCAGCGCAATACTGAAAATGAGGGCCGTGCTGGGCTTGAGCGGGATACCGAAGTAGCCCATAATGCCGCCCGTAAGCAGCAGGGTGAAGAAGTTGGGCAGCAGGGCAAAAAACACCGTCCGGATGCTGCGGAACAGCACCAGCACCACCAGCCCCACCAGCAGAAACGCATGCAGCAGGCTGCTTTTGAGCGTACCGATCAGGAACTCGTTGCCCTTGGTGAAGATGATGGTCGTGCCGGTCAGCTTTACGTTCATGCCCGTGCCTTTGAAAATCTTATCGATTTCGGGCCGGATCTGCTTGCTGAGCAGCGTGTCTAGGTTCTGGGAGCCGATATCGGCAATTTTGAGTGAGATGCGCGCCTCCCGCATGGTGGAGTCGGTGAAGGAGCGCATGAGCTTGCTGGTCAGGGCGCCTTCCGAACCCTGCTTCGACTGCGAACGGGCCAAATAGCTGAAGATGTAGTTCTTTTCGGAGTTGTCGGGCAGGCGGTAGAAGGCGGGGCTACCGTTGTAGAAAGCCTGGGTGGAGGCTTTCAGGAACGTAACGATGCTGACCGGGCTCGTGAGCACGGGCTGGGTGCGCAGGTACTTTTCGAGGCGGTCGATGCGCTCCAGGTTCTTGATTTTGAGCAGGCCCTTGGCCTTGCCCGTATCCACAACCAGCTCCAACGGCATCACCCCATTGAAGTGCTGTTCGAAAAACTTGAGGTCGGAATTCACCGTCGAATCCTTGGGCAGATCGTCCACCATGTAGGAAACCGATTTCACCTTGCTCACGCCCACGCCGGCCAGCACGGCCAGCGCCAGGGCCGTGAGGTACACCGTGCGGCGGCGCTCCAGCACCAGGTAATCGAAGAATTCGAGCAGCTTGATGAGCGGCTTGGCCTCCAGGTGCTCCAGCTGCTTGGCCGTGGGCGGGGGCAGAATGGTGAAGATGATGGGCATCAGAATAAACGACACCAGGAAGGCAGCGTAGATATTGATGGTGGCCACCAGCCCGAACTGGAACAGAATGGCAATGTTGGTGAAGCAGAACACCACGAAGCCGATGGCCGTGGTGGTGTTGTTCATCAGGGTCACGAAGCCGATTTTGCGCACCACCCGGGTCATGGCCAGCACCTGGTTGCCCGATTTGCGGTAATCGTAGTGGTAACGGCTGAGCAAATAGGTGCAGTTGGGGATGCCGATAACGATGATGATGCTCGGAATCAGGCCCGTAAGCAGGTTGATTTTGAAGCCCAGCAGCACCATACTCCCGATGCACCAGGTGACGACAATCATCACAATCAGCAGTGGAAACACGACCGCCGACCAGGTCCGGAAGAACATGAGCAGCGTCAGGGCCATCATCACCAGCGTCAGGGCCACGAAAAACTTCATTTCCGAGGCCACCTTGGTCGTCATGGTAGCTCGCACGTAGGGCAGGCCGGCGTAGTGCAGCCGGATGCCGGTTTTGCGCTCGAAACGGTGGGCGTGGGCCAGAATTTCGTCCATCACGGCCCCGCGCCGGCTCGAATTCAGGTACTTGGGGTCGAGGGTGAGGGCTAACAGCGTGGCCCCGGTAACGGGCGAAATCAGCTGGCCCTTGTAGAACTCCTGCTCGTTCACTACCCGCATCAGCGAGTCGAGTTCGGCCTGCGACTTGGGCGGCGTGCGGAAGATGGGCACGGCCCGGAACGACCGGGCAGTAGTATCTTTTTCGAGTCGCGGCAGGCGCGTAACGCCCAGCACCCCGTTTACGCCTTCCACTTCGCTGAGCGTGTCGGTGAGCAGGCGCAGTTCATTGAAGTTGCCCAACTCATAGACCGAGCTGTCCTGCATACCTAGCACGAGCACGTTGCCGTCCTCGCCGAACTGCCGCTTGAACTGCTGGAAGTATACCATGTCCGGGTCGTCGGGACTCACGACCTGGGCGAAATCGTAGGTCATTTCCACCTTGCGGGCTTCCCAGGCCATGAACACGGTAATAGCCGCCAGCAGCCCAATCAGCAGCCGACGATTCTTGATCACAAACAGGGCAAGGTTTCTCCACATAGGCCGTTAAAATGCAGCAAAGGTACGCAACCCCGGGCAGGTTGCGGGTGGAAGCCCGCGACTAACTCCCGGACTGACAGCCGCTTTACGGTAGTGGCAGGCCAGGAGAAACATTTTTTATTTCTAATATAGGTAACATTTTATGCCCCTACTTCCGTAACTATGCCTCATTCAAACCGTTGTAATAACTAAAAATTGCATTTTAGTTATGGCGGCTTGTTATTTCCCCCTTGACATGACTTTATACCAGTCGCCGGAGGCTTCCCTGACCTTCAATCCCATTTCCGAAACGCTCCATCTGAGCTACAATGCTACCCGGCTTTCGCTTTCCTTTGGGCAGGCGTACCAGCGGGCCCTCGAGGAGATGCTGGCCCAGAATATCGGCAAGCTGCTGCTCGACATCAAGCGCAACGCCCCGCCCACCGACGACCTGGAGCAGTTGCTGCGCCCCCTGGCCCAGGCCGTGGCCCAGCAGCCCGACCAGCCCCTGTTCATCGCCGCCGTAGTGTCGGAGGGCCAGTACCAGTATCAGATCGGTAATTCGCTGGCCTCCACTACCCTACCCCCGGCCCAGGTTGAGTTCAACTACTTCACCTCCCGCCGCGACGCCGCCCATTGGCTGAGCGAGAACTGAGTTGTATCGCGGCTTAGGCTCCGCGTATCGTTGCCGACGGCTTGAAACGCGAAGCTGAAACTTCATCCTACATCGGACACCAATCAGCTAGGCCAACGAAGCGAACGAGGGACCGATTACCCAGCACATGTGCTGAGTAATCGGTCCCTCGTTCGCTTCGTTGCTTTCTACCCCTTACAACTGCTCGAATATGCGCGAGAAGCTCACGGCCTCGCCGATGTACCCGCGCAGCTCCGAAATCGGCATGCGGGTCTGCTCGCGCGAGTCGCGGTGGCGCACCGTTACGGTGTCGTCTTCCAGCGTCTGGCCATCGACCACGATGCAGAAGGGTGTACCGATGAGGTCCTGGCGGGTGTAGCGCTTGCCGATGGCGTCGCGCTCCTCCATAATCACGCGGAAATCGTGGCGCAGGCTGTTGAAGATTTCGGTGGCCTTTTCGGGCATGCCGTCCTTTTTCACGAGCGGGAAAATAGCGGCCTTGATAGGGGCCACGGCCGGGTGCAGGCGCAGCAGGGTGCGGGTTTTGGTTTGCTGCTGCTCGCCTTCGCCCTCCGTAATGGTTTCTTCCTGATAAGCCTGGCAGAGCGTGGCCAGGAACAGGCGGTCGGCGCCGGCCGAAGTTTCGACCACGAAGGGCACGTAATTGCCGTAGGCTTTGCCGGTTTCAGGGTCGATGTCGGCATCGAAGTACTGCTGCTTCTTCTTGCTGAGCGCCTGGTGCTGGGTCAGGTCGAAGTCACCGCGGGAGTGAATGCCCTCAATTTCCTTGAAGCCGAAGGGGAATTCGTACTCGATATCGACGGCGGCCTTGGCGTAATGGGCCAGCTTTTCGTGGTCGTGGAAGCGGAGCTTTTCGGCGGGCAGGCCCATTACCTCGTGCCAGCGGCGGCGCATGGTTTTCCAGTGCTCGTACCACTCGCCTTCGGTGCCGGGGCGCACGAAAAATTGCAACTCCATCTGCTCGAACTCCCGCATCCGGAAGATGAATTGCCGGGCCACAATCTCATTGCGGAAGGCCTTACCAATCTGGGCAATGCCAAACGGCACCTTCTGGCGGGCCGACTTCTGCACGTTCAGGAAATTAACGAAGATGCCCTGGGCCGTTTCGGGGCGCAGGTAAATCTGGCTCGAATCTTCGGCCACCGCACCCACCTGGGTCGAGAACATGAGGTTGAACTGGCGCACCTCGGTCCAGTTGCCGGTTTTGCTTACGGGACACAAAATCTGCTCATCGATGATGAGCTGGCGTACGCCGTGCAGATCTTCGCTCGTCAGCAGGCGGCCCATTTCGGCCAGCAGGGTTTCGGCGCGGGCCAGTTCGCCATTCTTCTCGTGCTCAGCGGCTTTGTCTTCGAGCAGCACGTCGGCGCGGTAGCGCTTTTTGCTGTCGAGGTTGTCAATCATGGGGTCGGAAAAGCCATCGACGTGACCGGAGGCTTTCCAGGTAAGCGGGTGCATGAAAATGGCGGCATCGAGGCCCACCACGTTCTGGTGGAGCTGGGTCATGGCCTTCCACCAGAGCTGCTTGAGGTTGTTTTTGAGCTCCACGCCGTTGGGGCCGTAGTCGTACACGGCGGCCAGGCCGTCGTAGATTTCCGACGACTGGAACACGAAACCGTATTCCTTGGCGTGCGACACGATATTGGCCAGCGTACCCTCGGTGGTAGCGGCGGCGGCAGGTTTGGGGGCGTTGCTCATAGAAGCGCAAAGTTAGCTAACGCAAATTGCGAAGCAGGTAAAACCAGTTTCTCACCCTGGAAAGGAGGAGAACCAGATGCTGGCTTCGATCTGCAACCGGCGCTTTTTCCACCGCTCCATCCAGCCCTAAATACCCTCGACTGGCCCACCTCAACTATTGCCAGCCGCCTACGTTTAGCGCCTCAACTGGCCGCCTTTCCGAACTGGTCGGTAACAATTTCATAATCTTGCCCCGCCTAAGGGTAGGTTTACCTTTGGGATGATGAAACCTGCACTCTCACCAATCCCCCCTTTATGTTCGGCTTAGAGCCTCATGTGCTGCTGCTACTGGCTGCCTGCCTGGTAGCGGCCTGCGCATTCGAATTCGTCAACGGCTTCCACGACACTGCCAACGCCGTGGCCACGGTTATCTACACCAACGCCCTGCGGCCCTGGGTGGCCGTTATCTGGTCGGCGTTCTGGAACTTCATCGGCGTACTCACCGGTGGTGTGGCTGTGGCCATGGGCATCGTGTACCTGCTGCCCGTTGAAAGCCTCGTCGACCAGAACGTGTACCACGGTATTGCCATGGTGGGCGCCCTTATTATCGGGGCTATCATCTGGAACGTGGGCACCTGGTACTACGGGCTGCCGTCGTCGTCGTCGCACGCCCTCATTGGCTCCATTTTGGGCGTGGGCATTGCCTACAGCTTCTTACCTGGCGTGACCGATGCGGGCGTGAACTGGGGCAAGGCCGGCGAAACCGGACTGGCGCTTATCATTGGGCCGGCCTTCGGTTTCACGCTTACTATTCTGATGATGTTCCTGCTGCGCCGGCTGGTGAGCAACAAAGCCATCTTCAAGGAGCCCCACAAGCGCAAGCCCCCACCCCTCTGGATCCGGCTGATTCTGGTGGTTACCTGTACGCTGGTAAGCTACTTCCACGGCTCGAACGACGGGCAGAAGGGCGTAGGCCTGATTATGCTCATCCTTATCGGCATCGTGCCCACCTACTTTGCCCTCGACCAGAGCCGTAACCCCCTCGATATGCGCGACTCGCTCGTGCGCGTGGAGCAGGTAATGAGCCGGGTAAACGTGGCCGATCTGAGCGCCGAAGACAAAAAAACAGTAGCCGAAATCCAAGTTCAGACCAACAATCTGGACCAGATTTTCGCCGGCAAAACCAAGGTCGAGCAACTTCCCCAGCAAGACCGTTTCCGGATTCGCAAAGCCATTCTGCTGCTCTCCAACCGCGCCAAAATCATTCAGGAGAGCGACAAGGTAAGCTTGAGCACCGCCGACCGCGGCACGCTCGAAAAGGGCCTGGGCAACATGAAGGGCTTCACCGATTACGCCCCTACCTGGGTGTTCATTATCGTGTCGCTCTCGCTGGGCATCGGCACCATGGTGGGCTGGAAGCGCATCGTGACCACTATCGGGGAGCGGATCGGTAAGGAACACTTGAGCTACGCCCAGGGCGCTTCGTCGGAATTGGTGGCCGCCTCCATGATTGGCATCAGCTCGGCCCTAGGTCTGCCCGCTTCTACTACCCACGTGCTCACCTCGTCTATCGCGGGAAGTATGGTGGCCAGCCGGGGTGTGAAGAACGTGAACCCCCAGATGGTACGCAGCATCGCCCTGGCCTGGGTGCTTACGCTGCCGGTTACCATGGTGCTCTCGGGCGGGCTGTTCATTCTGTTCAGGGCCATTTTACCAGGCTAATCTGGTTAGCTACCATCTTGAAATAAGCCAAAAAGCCTCCCCGTACTTCGGGGCGGCTTTTTTAGTGTACAGCTGATTTTCAGGCGGGTACCAAAATGAGGCTACACGGTTCAAAATTGGATGCTAATGACTGAAAACCCCGGGTTATGAAGTAGTTATCAACTTATCAACACAAAAATTTGGTTGTTTTGTGGATAACTCTTGGTTAGGCGGGCCATTGCACTTCTAAATCCTCATCAATAAAGACGCCGAAGTTCACGAACTGAAGCTCCTCATCCTCGAAATAGAGGTCAATCATTTCCTTTTCGTAGGAGATGCGCATCTCCCCGGTGTCCATTTTCTCCACTTCACTCTGCTCGTGGCCGTGGCGCTTCATCAGCTCCTGAATCTGGGTCGGGCTCTGGCCGTGGATGGCCTCGCCGTAAAGGCGAATACCAGGGTGGTCGGTTTCGATGCAGCTCAGGCGGTAGTCGTCTTCGCGGTCGAAGTAAAGCGAGTAGCCTTCATCGAGGTAGTTCCAGGCCTGGTGCTCGAACTCGTCGTCATCTTCCGATTCCTCGATTTCTTCGGGCTCGCCCATCAGGGCGCGCACCTCGTCCATGGAGGCGCCGAACTTGAGCGGGCCCATGCCCATGCCGAGGCGGATTTCGTTTTCTTCGGTGCTGGAGGGTTGCGCGGGCGTTTGCATAGTTGGGTCGGGGAAAGAGGGTGAATTTTTAAGCTCTTGGCTAACAGCTGAGAGCTGTTAGCGTTTGTTCAAGAGTAACGCAGAAGTTGCTTGAATGGCCAAAGCTAACAGCTAAAAGCTCCCAGCTAATGGCTCAGAAAAAATCATTTGCCGTAGCGTGCCTCAAATTCAGCGCGCTGTTCCTGGTAATCGGGGTGGGCCCGGGCCGCATCCCACTGGGCCTTGAAGATGGCGGCTGCGGCTGCTTTTACGGGGTCTTCGGGCGAGCGGGGGAGTTCGGGGCGGCCATGGGCCCCGCTCTGGCCCTTCTTATCGGCCGGCACGGGCCCCGCGTACTTTTTACCGCCTCTGTGGTTGGCGTAGCGGCGGGCCCGCGTGTAGCCCATCTGCAGGAACTTGCGGGCCATGTCGGCCCCCACAAAGTCGTGGGCCTTTAGGTAGGCCTCGAACAAGCCGTAAATCACGTCGGCCGACTCCCGGGCCACTTCGGGGTCGCGGAAGCGCCAGTGGGGCAGAATCTCGCCTTTATAGGGCTGCACCAGCAGTACGCCCTGCTCGCCCTTGCCCACCCGGTACAGCTCAGGGTGGCGGCGAAAGTCCACGGTGGCAAAGTCGAGGTCGTAGTCGAAGGGCATACGGGCAGCGGAATGGGCAAAAGGGCGGGCGGGCACCTGTATACGCCGGTCGGCCGGCGGGGGCTGTCGATTATGCCCGGAAATTCGAAAACGCGGGCCAGCTCTTCCGGCCCTAGCTCCGCCAACCACCGGCCAACCTAGCCGGACTTTTTTGAAACCCGGCTGGTTTATCCACAGGGTTAATAACTTTTAAGATTCTTTTATTTAATAAATTCTTTTTGTCCCCCATCGTTAGGGGTGTTGATAAGTGGATAAGAATTAGGGGTTATCCACGGTCGGGATAACATGTGCACAAGAATGGACTTATCCACCATCCATCAACAGGGTGTGTGGATAATAAAATGCTTTATATCAATACTTTAGCATAGTTTTTCACAATCCACAGGGGTTATCCCGATATCCACAATCCACAGCCATACCCCGGTGTGGATAGTGGTATTTTCGGGGGATAGTTATCCACCCTTATCCACAAGGCCGATGGTGGACAAAGGGGGTGTGGTGGGGCGTGAACCACCAAAAAAACTTCTGCCCAAGTTCTCCACGCATTATCCCCAGGTTTCCCCACCATTATCCACAGGTTATGCCCTCAGGCTTCACAGACGTGGAAAACTATGTGGATTACGCTTCAGCCCCCGCCCTAAAAAGGGGCTGATAGCTCCCAAAGCCCGATTCAGAATGTGGATATCTTTTCAGCCTTCGCACTATATAGCAACAAATAGGATTTTTGCTGTCTGCGGCCGAACGACCGGCCGGGTGCGGCTCCTTCCCCTGAACAGGAAAAGCAAGCATAGCGCAACGCCATGCGCAACCAAGCTCCACGCCTTACCAGTTACTGCACAACCTAGATTAACCAATTCGCAAAAAAGCCCGAATCCGGGCGGGGATTCGGGCTTTTGAATGATGCGCTAGCTGTGTCCTTGCCGACGAGGCTAGAAACTGAGCGTCTCCACGTTGTCGAAGTTGGAGCGGATCTGAATGGGCTTGGGGAAGAGGATAACCGGCTCGGGCGGGGCCTTCAACTCGGGGTCGCCGCCCTGCCAGCGGCCGTCTTGGTTGGTGTCGATAAGCACGCGCAGGCGGTAGGTGGCGGGCGCGAGGTTGTCGAAGCGGTAGCTGCCCTGAGGCGTATCGAGGGTTTGTAACGCCTGACCCTTATCGTCGAGCAGCTGCACCCAGTAGCGCTTGGCGGTGGTCTTCACCGGGCCGCTCAGCGTGCCGGTAGTGGTCTGGTCGACAACCTTCAGCTTTAATGGCGGCAGGCCCAGGCTGCGCCCGCTTACGCCCCGGATGGCGGTGCTGTCGAGTTGGAACGTGACGGTTTTTTGAGCCTTGGTGTTCAGGTTCAGCGTCAGGGTGGTGCGGTCGGCACTCAGGCTACCGTCGGCGGGCAGGCGTAGTGGGCGGCGCTTCACCGAGTCCTCGGCCAGCGTACCCACGGGCTTTTTGGGGTCGAGGCGGACGGGTTCGGTAAACACAAACCTCACTTGGCCCTGGCGGTACACTTCCCGGGGGGTGCCCTCCACGGCGTAGGCCGGCAAGGGCTTGGGAGCCACCTTGGGCGGGTCGGCAAACTTCACGGTAATAGTATCGCGGCCCACGTTGCCGGCGCTGTCAGTGGCGGCCAGCAGGTAGCGGCCCTCCGCCAGGGCGGGGCTGCGGAAGAGCACGGCCGTACGGTTGCGCTCGGTGAGGAGCACGGACTCGTTGAGGGTGGTGGCCGGGGCAGTGGCCGGCTCCAGCGGCGTAAGGGAGGCCGCGAGCAGGCCCTCGTTGTAGCTCACCCGCACGTCGGTGGGGTTGCTTTTTTGGGTCGAGATGAGCGGGCGGCGGCTGTCGGGCTTCGTGAGCAAAAAACGCAGGCTGTCGGTGCCGGGGCGCACCGTCAGCAACTCGCCGCCGCTGCGGTAACCGATTGCTTCGGGCTCCTCATAGCGGTTGTTCTGGTTCTTGTCGGCCAGGGCGTAGGCCCGGTATTGACCTTCCTTGAGGTAGTTGAGCGCAAACTGGCCCTGTTTATCGGTGCGGGCCAAGTAGGTGGGCTGGCCCCGCCGGATATCGGAGGTATCGGCAGCCGGATATAGCAACACCACCACGTTTTCGGCCGGCTCCTGGCTGAGCAGACTTACCACCGAACCCCGGACCGAACCCGAATCGAGTTGGGCCCCGGTGCTAAAGCTAACCGTCACCTTATCGGCTTTATTACTCTCGGTGATGTCGCTGATGGCCTCGCCGAAGTTGAACGAGTAGGTTGTGTTGGGTTGGAAGGGTTTCTCGAAGGTGAGCGTGATGGAGGTGCGGTCTTCCCGGATTTTATAGGGGTTGCCGGGGTCAAGTACCGGGGCCACAATCAGGTTTTTGGCCAGCTCCTTGAGCTGCACCTGCTCCGAAAATTCGAGCCGAATGCTCTGACCGCTCACGTTGCGGGCGCCGTTGGCGGGCGTGGTGCTCACGAGCTTGGGCGGCGTTACGTCGCGGGCCCCGCCCTCGGGCGAGCTGATGGCCGCGCAGCTACCCAGGCCGGCGGCAGCGGTTGTCAGCAGAACAAGAAAGCGGGCTCGGGTAGAAAAAGCTAGGCGCATCGGGGAAACGGGTTTCAGGGCCGCCCCCTACCCGCGCGAGTTCGTTTGGGAGGAGGCGTTTATCGGAGTTCGAAGGTACACCACCTAACGCAGCCCGGCCCCAAAACTGGTATAGCCCTCGTCGTGCCTGGCCAAGTCCGCCGAGGGTTTGCCGGTGCCGGCCGAAACCCCAATCGCTTGTTGGCAAGCCCGCCAGCCTCTCCCCTACCCCACCGGCTAGCGCTGGCGGGCCACGTAAATCAGGCTGCTGTACTGGCCCTCATGGCGGGCGGCGTACTGGTTCGATTGGTAACCGGCTTTGAGCACCGTCAGCATTCCGCCGCCCCGTTCGGCGCGGTGCTTCTCGCTGAGCATGCTCACGTAGTAGGCATCCAGGGGCATCGGCAGAACCTCCGTTACCTGCATTTTGTGCTTTTTAAGCAGCTGACGCATGGTTTTGGGGCTGAAATGATAGAGGTGGCGGGGCACATCGTAGGCGGCCCAGTCCTGGCGATAGTGCTGGGCGTCGAGGCTTTCCACGTTGGGCACAGCAATGATGAGCGTACCGCCAGGCTTTAATAGCCGCATGAGTTGCTGGAGGGTATCGTTCAGCTCATGAACGTGTTCGAGGACGTGCCAGAGCGTAATGGCATCGAAGGAGCCGGCCTGAAAATCGATGAGCCCGGCCACGCCAATGGGCTGGCCCACGCGGCGGCTGGCCTCTTCACGGGCCCGGGCGTTGGGCTCCCAGCCGGCTACCTGCCAACCATCGGCCTGGGCCGCGGCCAGGAAGTGGCCCGTCCCGCAGCCATAGTCGAACAATTTGCCCTTGGTGGCCAGCTTATTCAACAGGCCCACCTTGCGGCGCATGGTGAACACCCGCGCCACTTTATAAGCCTGGTTGATGATGCCGCCCGCCCCGCTGTTGTGCGACACGTACTCGTCCGACTCGTAGTAACGGCCGATGTGGGCGGCGTCGGGCCGGGGGTTGGTGAACTGGAACGTGCAGGCTTCGCACTGCTGAATGGCGAAACTCTCCCCGCTCACCGACTTATCCTCGACCACCAGCTTGTTGCGAAACTCCGTTTTGCCGCACACCGGGCACTTGTCCAACCGTTCGTAAACCACAGATTCTCGCTGATTATATTGATTGTGCTAATTGCCACGACCGGGCTATTTCGAACAGCCAGCCGCCAGCCGTAAGGCGAAGGTACAAAACCAAAACGGCCGCCGAATCGGAAAGAAACGGCGGCCGGTTGAGGAACTTGATTAAGAACGGCTGAAGAAAGAACGGTCATGCTGCGCGAAGGCGCAGCATGACCGTTCTTTCTTCCAGCTTTGCCCACGCGAAATTATCGCCCCAAATACACCATCAGCACCGATACGTCGGCCGGCGATACGCCGCTGATGCGGCTGGCCTGGCCTAAGGTTTCGGGCTGGATCTTGAGCAGCTTTTCGCGGGCTTCGTGCGAGAGGGCGGGCATGGCCTGGTAGTCGAGGCGGCCCTGGATGATGAAGTTTTCCAGCTCCTGCATGCGGGCCGCCTGCTGGTGCTCCTTCTCCAGGTAGGCTTCGTATTTCACCAGAATCTCGGCCTGCTCCAGCGCATCGGGGCGGTAGGGCGCGAGGGCCAGCGTGAGGCCGGGCAGCACCCGGGCCAGGGCCGGCAGCTCAATGCCAGGACGGCGCAGCAGGTTTACGGCCCGGGTTTTCTCACTGATTTCAGCCGAGCCGATTTCGGTGAGCCATCCGTTGATTTCGCCGGGTTCGATGCCGAAGTTCTTCAGCAGCTTGGCCACGGCCTGGGTCTGCTGCTCCTTCTCGCGTACCCGCTGCATCCGCTCTTCTGAAGCCAGCCCCAGTTCGTAACCCAACGGCGTCAGGCGTAAGTCGGCGTTGTCCTGGCGCAGGAGCAGGCGGTGCTCGGCGCGGCTCGTGAACATGCGGTAGGGCTCGTCGGTGCCCTTGTTCACGAGGTCATCAATGAGCACACCGATATAGGCCTCGCTGCGCGAAAGCACGAACGGGGACAGGCCGTGCACCTTGCGGTGGGCGTTGATGCCGGCCATCAGGCCCTGGCAGGCGGCTTCCTCGTAGCCGGTGGTGCCATTGATCTGGCCCGCGAAATAGAGGCTCTCGACCCGCTTGGTTTCCAGCGTGAGGTGCAGCTGGGTGGGCGGAAAGAAGTCGTACTCGATGGCGTAGCCAGGGCGGAACATCTTGGCATTCTCGAAGCCGGCAATTTTACGCAGGGCGCGGTACTGCACGTCTTCGGGCAGGCTGCTCGAAAAGCCGTTCACGTACACCTCCACTGTGCTCCAGCCCTCGGGCTCCACAAAAATCTGGTGGCGGTCCTTGTCGGCGAAGCGGTTGATTTTGTCCTCCACGCTGGGGCAATAGCGCGGCCCCAGGCCCTTAATGCGGCCCTGGAACATGGGCGACTTCTCGAAGCCCTCTTTCAGAATTTCGTGGACCTCGGGGTTGGTGTAGGTGATGTAGCATGGGCGCTGCTTGGGCAGCTCGGGCGTGTCGAGGTAGCTGAACTTGCCGGGTACTTCGTCGCCGGGCTGGGCTTCCATTTTGCTGTAGTCGAGGCTGCGGCCATCTACCCGGGGTGGGGTGCCGGTTTTCATGCGGCCCGCCTCGAAGCCCAGTTCCAGGAGCTGCTCGGTGAGGCCGGTGCTCCCCTTTTCGGCCGCCCGGCCGCCGCCGAATTGCTTTTCGCCGATGTGGATGAGCCCGTTCAGGAAAGTGCCGTTGGTAAGCACCACCGACTTGCCCCGAAACGCGATGCCGAGCTGGGTTTTCACGCCCACGCACACGCCGTCTTCCACCAGCAGGCCCGTTACGGCCTCCTGCCAGAAGTCAACATTAGGGGTTTGCTCCAGCGTCAGGCGCCACTCCTCGGCGAAGCGCATTCGGTCCGATTGCGCCCGCGGGCTCCACATGGCGGGGCCCTTGGAGCGGTTCAGCATCCGGAACTGGATCATGGTTTTGTCGGTGATGATGCCCGACTGGCCGCCCAACGCATCCACCTCGCGCACGATCTGGCCCTTGGCCACGCCGCCCATGGCCGGGTTGCACGACATCTGGGCGATGGTGTTCATGTTCATCGTGACGAGCAGGACTTTGGAGCCCAGGTTGGCGGCGGCGGCGGCGGCTTCGCAGCCGGCGTGGCCCGCGCCTACTACAATAACGTCGTAATCTTCTTGCTGCATGGCGGAGGGGAGGCGAAGCGCCGCGCCCTTATGAGGCGTGCGGCGTTCCAGCCAAGTAAAAGCGGTGACGGGTGCTGGAAGCAACAGTCGGGAATGGCCAAGCGTTCCGGCCTGGCCCGGGGCAAAGTCGCGCTTCGCCCTAAATGCCCCAAAGATACGCAGCCCGAACGTTAAGCCAGCTCCTACTCGGGTAAGTCCATATCATTCCAACCACCCAGCAAATCAGCTGCTTGCCGGTGCACGGTATCCCAGGAGAACGGCTGCCACTGGCCCGCCAGGGCATCGTATACCTGCGTCGCGGCCCGGCATGGGAACAGCTTGTAGTCGAATTTGGGATAGTTGTGCACCAAGTAACCGGGGTAATAGTGCGTGAAACCCTGGCGGCGGGCGTACTCCACTTTCAGCAGCATCAGGTACTTGCCCAGGCTGTGGCGGTGGTAGTCGGGGTCGTAGAAGTTCATGATGCCAGCCAACGTGCGGGTGCCGGGGTCGAAGATGCCGGCCGCCACCAGCCGGCCCTGGTCGCGCACTTCCAGCACCTCAGTCTGGAACACGTTGTGGGTAGTGCCGCCCAGCAGGAACGCCTCCACGGTTTCGGGGGCATCGAAGCTGATGCTTTGGTAGTAGCGGGCGTAAAGCTCCTCCAGTTCGGCCGTGAGCCGGAAGGGTTGCCGGTGTACTTCAAACCGCTCGTTGTTGAGACGCAGCAGCCGGCGCTGGGTGGGCCCGAGCGCCACCTCGGCTAGCACCAAACGCAGCCAGTGCACCGTATACAGGTTATCCTCAATAGGCAAAAACTGACACGTGAACAGGTCCTGGTGCATCCGGTAGTACCCTTGGCTCAGGTAAAAATCGAGGGCCTCGCCGGGAATAATGAGCATAGGCTTGGAAGTAGCGGACATAGCACGATGATAATGAATCGGTAAGGAACGACCTGCCGAACGAAAAAACGCCCGCCGGTGCGGCGGGCGTTTCTAAGAATATGGGCGGCAGCAGCAGCCTAAAACGTACGCAGCAACAGGCAGTCGTCCTCTTTCTTGCGCATGGCCGTCTGGCTGAGCAGGTCTTTGTCGGCATAGCCGAGCAAATGCAGCACGCCATGGATCATGACGCGGTGCAACTCGTCGCGGAAGCTGACTCCGTGGACAGCGGCATTTTCGCGCACCCGCTCCACGGAAATGAAAATGTCGCCTTCCAGAATGTCGGCGTCGTCGGCGTTATCGAAGGTAATGACGTCGGTGTACGTGTCGTGGTCGAGGTACTCCACGTTTACCTTGTGCAGGTACTCGTCGGAGCAAAAGATATAGGTGAGCTGCACGATTTCATGCTCGTGCACTTCGGCCACGCGCTCAATCCAGGAGGTCAGGTCGCGGGCGTCGTCGAGCTCGAACTCCACTTCTTCTACCAAAAACTCGATGCCGTGGCTTTCGCCCCCGGGGCCATCCTCTTCCAGGTTATCGTACTCGGTGGGCAGGTCGCTCATGGCAGCAGGCAAAGGTCAACAGCAAAAATCAGCCAAAGAAAAAGCGAAGCCGGCGGGCAGTCGTTAGCGGACCGCTGTTTCGGCACCGTTGACGGCCGCTTGCTGCTCCGACTCGGAAGACGGTGCTGCGGGCAGCAGGAAGGTCAGCAGCACGTGGCGACCGTCCTTGTTGAACTCCACTTCGTCGGCGAGGTGACGGATGAGGAAGATGCCGCGGCCGCCGGGGCTCTCGATATTCTCGGGAGCCGTCGGGTCGAGCAGGTTTTCGTAGTCGAAGCCCGCGCCCTCGTCCTCAATTTCAAACTTCACCCAGTCGGGCTCCACGAGCAGGCCCAGGAATACGTTTTTGTCCTTGTTGAATTTATTGCCGTGGCGGATGGCATTATTGACGGCCTCGGTGACGGCCACCATGATGTTACCGTAGATGTCATCGTCGATTTGAAAGGTGTCCTTAGAATTGTCGATAAAGCTTTCTACGACACGGATATTTTCAACCAACGAGGGAATCTGTATTTTGACCTGCTTCATATAGGCGGAAAAAGAAGAGAGCGGCGGGTAAGAGGGGTAAAATTAGCGTAATGCTATTTGATTTTCTGGAAATATTCGCTCACCTCGCGTTGGTAGTACGGGGTGAGGGCCGGAGGTACCGTACGTAGTAGCTCCGTCTGGCGGTTTTGCTGGCGTTTGTACTGCTGAAATGCCGGTGGAAAAACCGCCGGACGCTGCTGGGCCGTCTGCGCTTCGCGCTTGTCATCCTGGTCCCGCTCCCGGGCCGATTTCTCAGCCTCCAGCAAACGGGTAAGGATTTGGCGCTGCCGCATAACAGTCTGCTCCGTCAGCCGCTTGTTTACGAGGTCGGTTTCGGTTTGTTCCATCATTTTTTTGATGTCGCCGAGGCCACCGGCCCCATCCTGGCCCTGGCCGTCCTTGTTAGAACCGGGTTTGCCGCTGCCGGTTTTTTGCTGCATCCGCTCCAACTCCTGCATGGCCTGGCGCAGCATCTGCTGCTGGCCGGCCAGCTTGGCCAGTTCCTCCGATAAGGCGCGGCCGGTTTTGCCGCTCTGCTGGAGCTGCTGAATCTGCTGGTTGAGCTGCTGCTGCATGCGGCCCATCTGGCCCTCGCCGGCCGAGCTGCCCTTTTTCTTCTTGCGGCCCGGTTTGCCGCCGCCCTGCATTTGTTGCTGCTGCTGGCCTTCGCGCTGCTGCTGCTGCATCTGCTGGAGGGCATCGTTGAGCATCAGGGCCAGGTTGTTCATGCTGGTCATGGCCTGCTGCTGCGAGCTGGTGGCCCGGCTCACGTCGCGCTGTTTTATCTGTTCCAGGGCCTCGTCCATGCGGCCGTTCATTTCGCCCACCTCCCGGGTCACGAAGCTCTTGATTTGGAACACGCGGTTGGCCAGCGCATACAACGAATCCTGCACCACCCGGGCGTCGTCTTTGAGCTTGCGCTGGGTCTGGCCGAGCTGCACGAAGCGCGGGTCGCTCTGGTCGACCTGCCGGAACTGCTGCATCAGGTTTTCCTCATCGAAGCTGAGCTTGAGCAGGTTTTCGAGGATGTCGCGCAGGTCGTCGATGTTCTGCTGCTGCTCGTCCGACTCTTCCTGCTCCATCTGCTGCTGCATCTTCTGGGCCATCTGCTGCATCTTCTGGGCGGCCTGGCTTTGGCTTTGGCTGGCCTTCTTGTTCTGGTTTTTGCCCAGCTGCTGCTGGCTGTCCTGCTGCTGCTCGTCAACCTGCTGCTGGTCCTGCTTCATCTCGTCGGCCCCGTTCTGGTCGTCAAGCTGCTTGTCCATTTCCTTTAAGTCCTTGAGGTCTTCCTTCACCTCCTCGAACTTCTGTTGCTCTTCGGCCTGCTGCTTTTTTAGCTCCTCGTTTTTAGCCTTCTGCTGGTCGTTGCTGAGCTTATTATCGGGGTTCTGCTTGTCGTTCTTCTCGGTTTGCTCGGCTAGCTTCTGCTGCTCCTGGGCCAGCTCCTGAAGCTTTTCGAGGGCCTGGTCCTGCTTCTGCTCGAACTGGAGCTGCTTGAACATTTCGAGGGCCCGCTCCAACTCCTTTTGTAAGGTGTTTTCCTTGTTTTCGAGCTGTTGCAGCAGCTTCTGCATCTCGGGCTGGGTCTGGTCCTGCTGCTGCTCCAGCAGCTTGCGCAGCTCCTCGTAGAGCTTCTTGGTTTCGGGGTCGAGCAGGTCGTCCATCAGCTTTTGCAGCTCCTTGGCCTTCTCGGCCAGCTCCTCGTTCTTCTGCGGGTCGAGCTGGTTCTGCTGCTCCTGCAATTGCTCGAACTGGCGCTTGAGGTCGGCCAGGGCCTGGTCCATCTGCTGCTTCTCGTCGAGCATGTCCTTGAGCTGCTTGCGGTCCTGGAAGTTGAGGTCGCGCTTCACCTTGAGTTTGTCTTCGGCCTTGGCCAGCTCGCGCTCCAGCTTCTTCGATTCCTTGGCTGCCTGGCTAATCTGGCTCTGCATGGCCTGGGTCTGGGAGGCCAGCTGCTGGCGCTGCTCGGTGCGCGAGGGCAGCCGGAACTCGGCGGTGCGGCTGCGGGCCGGCTTGGCCCCATTCACGCCATCGTTGTCCCAGACCTGCACGAAATACTCGAGTCGGTCGCCGGGCAGCAGGTTCAGCTTACGCACGTCCCATTGGTAGGCGTAGCTCTGGCTGGGGCCCGCACCCAGGGGCAGCGCCCGGCTCTGGTAGGCAGCGTTGGGCCGGGCCTTGCTGAGGACGCGGTAGTGCAGCTGGAGGCGCGAGAAGCCGTAGTCGTCGCGCAGGTTGCCGCCCAGGGCCAGAAACTGGCGGGCGGTAGTGTCCTGAAAGCTTTCGAGGGTTACTTCGGGCGCGGCATCCGCAATTACCGTCAGCTGATATTCAATCGGGTCGCGATTGGGGCTCACGGCATTGCGCAGGCGCACCGCGTAGTTCTGGGAGCGGGTGGCGCGGCGGCGCACCCGGAACTGGCCGGCGGCGGACTCGTCGGGCGTGGCGGCCACGGTTTCGGCGGGGTCGCGGAATTGGAGCTGGAGTTGGTCGGTGGCCTCGGTCTGGAACTCCCAGCTGAGGGCCGTGCCCTCGGGCACGGTGAGGTTGCCGGTGTTGCGGATGGTTTCGGCCGCCCGGCCCAGGTAGGCCGGGTACACGGCCCGCACGGCAAAGTCGCGCAGGTTGGGCCGCTGCTTCACCTTCAGGGCATATTCAGCGGATGAAAACCCGGCTGCTTCGAGCTGGAAGGCCACATTGCTGCGCAACTGGCGGAAGTCGTAGCGAAAGTGGTTGCCGGTTTCGCGGGTCAGGCGGCGCTCCTTGCCCTCGTACTGAATGCTGATTTCGTTGGGCAGCACGTCGCCCTCCACCGTCACGTTCAGGCTGAAATCCTCGCCCTTGAAAGCCGTGAGGTCCTTGTTCTCGACCACGAACCGGAACGGCGCGGGCGGGCTGTACTTTTGGTTGTAATTGAGAATCCGGCCGGTGCCCTGCACGAAGAAGGCCGGGTAAGCCAGCAGCAACACGGCCACCACGGCGGCGGGCACGGCCACATACTTCCACAGCGGCTTGGTTTGGCGCTGGATATCAATACCCTGCGAAAACTCGACGCCCCGCAGCTGCCCGGCCCGTTGCTCCAGGCTGGCGGCCAACAGGGCGTTTTCCTGAGCCTGCCCGCGCAGCTGGAGGGCGTTCAGCAGCTTGTCCTGCACGTCGGGGAACAGCTCGCCCACCCGGCGGGCGGCCTGCTCGTCGCTGAGCATCCGGCGCAAATGCGTGAGGGCCGCCAGCGGCTGCCAGATCCAGCGCACGAAGGCGTAGACCATGCCCCCCACGAACCCGAACAGCAACCCGGCCCGCACCCAGGTGGGCAGATACAGGAAGTATTCGAGCAGGTTGAACACCAGGAACAGGCTCAGCAGCAGGCCGCCGGCCACCAGGGCCCCGCGCACCAGCAGGCTCAGATAAAACTTGCGCTTAAAAGCATCGAGGCGGGCCAGCACATCGTCCAAAGCCCGGGTCGTCGCGGGGTCTTGCTCCACTACCATAGGTTCGCCACCCGTTTCGGGCCTGGGAAAGATACAAATTTCGGCCCGGCGGGCGGTGTTAAGGCTACAACAGAACTGGGGGAAGTGGTTCCTTCAACGCAGTTGACCGCTAACGGCCCGGCCTATTGTGCGCAGCCTGGGATTGAAAGAAAAAACGGCATTACTTACAGCTTCTTATCGAAGCGTCCTTTTGTTACTCTAACAGTATCGCAGCCTGGTTTTGCCAGAACAAAATCAAATGTACCGGCGATGATGCCAGCCTGTAAATCAAAACGAGTGATGACCAACTGCCCCTTGTGAAATACTCCAACATCTTGACTGTCTAAATAGCAGCCATTTTTTCTGTCATTAATACTAGCACTGGTTTGGTTTGTATTAGTAAAATTGTATGCACCTGTCTTATTTAATTGTCTGGAAAACAATATGATATGTTGATAGTCTTGCGTTGCGCTGTTGATACGGTAAACGGCAATGTCCAGCACTCCTCCATCGGCCGTGCAACAATAGGCTACGCTGTAATTAGACGTACCACTATTGCCCTGGGGTGTCCAGGCCTGCCCATTGAGCAGGCAGCCGAAGGTGTTGGCCCCGGTTTGGGTGGCGGGCGGGAGCTGGCTGAGCGGGTCAGGGTCTTTCTTGCGGCACTGGCTCAGGCCCAACAAGGCCGCCAGCAGCAGGGTCGCGTGTTTCATAGGAGAAGGAAGAAAGTGGTGAACGAAAAATCAGGGCAACAAAAAAGCCCACGCCGCAGCCGGCCAACAAGGGCCAGGGCAACAGCAGGAGCTAGGTATGGAGTAGTAAGGGAGGGCGGGTTAAGTAGCGGTAAGTTAGCGGGTTGCGTAACCGAAAGCAATAGGCTGGCTATATATTCATGAAAACTTCATTCACTCAATTTACTCAGCTCCAGATGCACCTCGTCGCCGCGCAAGCAGCCATCGAAGCGCCGCAGCCGGTAGGGCGGAAAGGGCGGGGTAAAATACAATCAAACGGCCCGACCCGCACTTTGCGAACCGGGCCGTTTCAATCAGTAGCGAAGAACGGTTAGTCCTTGTCCTTGTCGCGCTTGGACTTGCGCTTCTCCTTGTTGCCTTTGGCGTCCTTGGTTACCACCTTCACCTTCTCGGTGTCGGGCGAAGGCATGACGTTGGTAGGCGAGGGCATGGATGTAGCCGCGGCCGCCACGCGGTTGCCGTCGGTATCGAGCTCTACCACTTCGTAACCCAGGCTGTTGATGTCGGGGAACACCTTGGCCCGGTCGCCGACCACTACGATGTACATTTTGTCGGCGGGCAGGTACTTCTGGGCGCTGGCCTGCACGTCCTCTTTCTTGAGGGCTTTAAGCAAGTCACTCTGCTGCTTCACGTAGTCGAGGGGCAGGTCGTATTCGAGCAGGCGGCTCAGGAAAAAGGCCTTCTGCTGACCGGTTTCATACTTGAGCGCGTCGCTCTGGCCCACCGAGGCCTGCAAAAACTGCAGCTCGTCATCGGAGATGCCGTTGCGGTAGTTCGTGATTTCCGACATGAACTCCTTCACCGAAGCCGCTGTGGCGTCGGCCCGCACGCCGGCCTGGGCCGTGTAGGGGCCGGCGTAGCGGGAGCCCTGGAAGCCCGAGCGCGCCCCGTAGGTGTAACCCTTGTCTTCGCGCAGGTTCAGGTTGATGCGCGAATTGAAGGCCCCGCCCAGCAGGTAGTTGCTCAGGTAGGCGCGGTAGTAGTCGCCGGTGGCATCGTAGGTGAGGGGCGAGAGGTAGCCCACCCGGATTTCCGACTGCGCGGCCCCGTCCTTGTTCACGAAGTAGATGCGCGTTTTGTCGGGCTGGGTGGCCATTTCGCCGGCCGGCAGACTGATCTGCTTCTGCTGCCAGCCTTTGAGGAAGCCGAGCTGGTTGGTGAGCGTGGCTTGGTCCACGTCGCCGGTGGCCACGAGGTAGCTCACGTTGGGCGCGTAGTAGCTCTGGTAGAATTTCTTCACGTCGTCGAGGGTGATGCTCGTGACGGTGGCCGTGCTGCCGTTGGCCGGCACGCTCATAATGTCGGCCGGGTTGTACACCAGCTTATCGAACGTGTTGTTGGCGATAACGACCGGCTGGGTTACCTGGTTGGCGATGCCTTCGAGGGTCTGCTTTTTGAGGCGGTCGAAGTCGGCCTGGTCGAAGCGCGGGTGCAGCAGGCGCTGCTCCAGCAGCTTCATAGTGGCGGGCAGGTTCTTGGTCAGCGTCTGTACGTACACGGTCGTGTTGTCGTCGCCGGCTCCTACCCGGATGGTGCTGCCGAGCTTGTCGAGCTCCGAGCTGAACTGCTCCGACGTGTACTGCTCGGTGCCCTCGTTCATGAGCGCGGCCGTGAGGGCGGCAATGCCGGCCTGGTTGCGGTTGAGCTGCTCCAAGCGGTGGCCGCCGCGGATGGTGAGTAGGGCCGTTACGGTCGGAATCTCGGCGTTGCGGTTGCCCATCACGCGCAGGCCGTTATCAAACTTGCTCTGCCACACTTCGGGCACCTGCACCAGCGGAGCGGTGCCGGACTTGGGCTGTTTGGTGCGGTCGAAGGTGTCGGTGGCCTTGGTGTAGGTGAGGCCCTCGTAGCCGTAGTTGGGCGCTTTGTAGCCCTCCTTGGAAGCCGTGAAATTGTCGGGCTGCACGGGCGGGACGGCCCCGGTTTTCGGCACCACGCTCAGCACTACGGCGTGCTTGCCCTTGAGGTACTGGTTGTAGACGCGGTTCACGTCGGCCACCGTCACGGCCCGCAGCGCCTTCAACTCCAGGGGCAGGCGATTGGGGGTGCCGAAATAGGTTTGGTTGGCGGCCAGCTGGCTTACCTTGCCGCTCACGCTGGCCAGGCGGTTCACCATCTGGGCCTCGGTGCTCGACTTAAAGCGGGCTACCTGCTCGGCGGTAGCGCCGGTTTTTTCGAACTCGGCCAACGTGGCGCGCACCTCCTTTTCGAGGTCGGCGAGGGCCTTACCGGGGAAGGGCAGCGCCACCATCGTAAACTCGCCGGCCAGCTCCGAGGTGGAGTTGTAGGCCTGGGCCTGCAGGGCCTGCTGGGGCTTGATGAGGTTCTTATAGAGCAGCGAGTTCTTGCCCTGGCCAATTATTTCAGCCAGCGCATCGAGGGCGTACTCGTCGGGGTGGCCGTTGGGCACGGTCGGGAACACCACCTGCAGCATCGGGAAGCGCACGTTGTCCTGGTAGCTCACGTAGCGGTCCTGGGTCAGCACTGGGGCGGGCAGCTTCTGGGCGGGCACGGCGGGGCCTTTCTGAATCGAGCCGAAGTACTTCTCGGCCAAGCGCACCACGTCCTGGGCCTTCACATCGCCGCCCACGGTGAGGGTAGCGTTGTTGGGGCCGTACCAGCGCATGAAGAAGTTCTTCAGGTCGTCAACGTTGGAGCGGTCCAAGTCTTCGAGGTAGCCGATGGTGAGCCAGCTATACGGGTGGCCGTAAGGGTAGAGTGTCTTCGAGACATTCTCGGAAGCCAGGCCGTAGGGGCGGTTGTCGTAGTTCTGGCCCCGCTCGTTTTTCACCGTCGAGCGCTGCACCTCAAACTTTTTCTGGGTTACAGCATCGAGCAAAAAGCCCATGCGGTCGGCTTCGAGCCAGAGCGCGGTTTCGAGCTGGTTGCTGGGTACGGTTTCGTAGTAGTTGGTCCGGTCGCGGTTGGTGGAGCCGTTGAGCGTGCCGCCGGCCGCCGATACCAGCTTGAAGTGCTGCTCGTCGCCCACGTTGTCGGAGCCCTGGAACATCATGTGCTCGAAGAAGTGGGCAAAGCCCGACTTGCCGATCTGCTCGCGGGCCGAACCCACGTGGTAAGTCACGTCGACGTGCACCAGCGGGTCGGAGTGGTCCTCGCTAACCACCACGGTCAGGCCGTTGGGCAGCACGTACTTCTCATAAGGAATAACCAGCTCGCCGGGCTTCTTGGTCACTTTCTCTACCAGCCGGGCCCCGCCTACCATCGTGGCGGACGTTTTGGCGGGCATCGTTTTTTTCTGGGCCAGGGCCGGCTGGAGCGACAGGGAGGCGCCAAGGCCCAACAGCAGCAAGTGGTTACGCGTCATCGGATGGGGAAGGTGGATAAATGAGTAGAATGGGGTGGGAAGGTACTAAAGGAAGGACAAATGCGCTAGCGCTGGGCTGCATGGGAGGAATCGGTGAAGTCGTTCTGGCATAGCGCCTCACCCCCCGGCCCCCTCTCCGAAAAAGGAGAGGGGGTGCGTTCAACGACCTGGAAAGCTCGGTTTGCCTGCGGGTATAGCCACCGTGGCTCCCCCTCTCCTTTTTCGGAGAGGGGGCCGGGGGGTGAGGCGCTATGCCAGAACGAGCCGATTCTGCCCAAAAATCAGCACCTTGAGGGCTGTACCCAACTCCCTATCTATGCGCCTACTCTCCTCCCCTGCCCTGCTGGCCGCGCCGTTGCTGCTGCTCGGGCTGCTCAGCGGCTGCCAGAGCAACTCCGGCTCCGAAACAGCCACTGCCACCGCGCCCGCCGAAACCGCCGCCGCGCCCACCGATACGGCCATCGTCTCGCCGCCCGATGGCATCACGGCCGCCGATATCGGCCAGCGCATCAAGGTGCTGTCCTCCGATGAGTTTCAGGGCCGCAAGCCGTTCACAGTGGGCGAGGAAAAGGCTACCACCTACCTGGCCGAGGAGTTTCGCAAGCTGGGCCTAAAACCGGGCAATAAAGGCTCCTTTTTCCAGGAAGTGCCCTTGGTCGAAATCACCGGCCAGCCCACCCAGCCGCTCACCATCACGGGCAAGGGCTTGAACCTGAAGCTCGACTTCAAAACCGATTTCATGGCTTTCACCGAGCGGGAAGTGCCGTCGGTGGAGCTTAAAAGCTCCGAACTGGTATTTGCCGGCTACGGCGTGGTGGCCCCCGAGTACCAGTGGAACGACTACGCCGGCCTCGACGTGAAGGGTAAAACGGTGGTGGTGCTGGTAAACGACCCCGGCTACGCCAGCTCCGACTCGACCCTGTTCAAGGGCCGGGCCATGACCTACTACGGCCGCTGGATGTACAAGTACGAGGAAGCGGCCCGCCAGGGCGCGGCCGGCCTGCTCATCATCCACGACACCAAGCCGGCCGCCTACCCCTGGTCGGTGGTGCAGACGAGCTACTCCGGGGCCAAGCTGCGCCCCCAGACGGCCGATAAGGGCGCCAGTAAGGCGGCAGTGGAAGGCTGGCTGACCCTGGACGCGGCCAAGAAAATCTTCCAGGCCGCCGGCCAGAACTACGACCAGCTCTACGCCGCCGCCGGCAAGCGCGGCTTCAAGGCCGTGCCGCTGGGCCTGACGGCCAGCACCCGCATCGAAAACACGCTGCGCCGCCGCACCTCCAAAAACGTGGTGGCCCTGCTGCCCGGCGACGCCCGCGCCAACGAGTACGTCATGTATTCGGCCCACTGGGACCACCTGGGCATTGGGCCCGTTGTGAACGGCGACTCGATTTACAACGGGGCCCTCGACAACGCCAGTGGCTGCGCCGGGTTGCTGGCCATTGCCCGCGCCTTCACGCGCCTGCCCCAGCGGCCGGCCCGCAGCGTGGTGTTTCTGGCTGTAACGGGCGAAGAGCAGGGCCTGCTGGGCTCGGCCTACTACGCCGCCCACCCCGTATTCCCGCTCCGCAACACCGTGGCCGACCTGAACATGGACGACCTCGGGGCCGACGGGCCCATGCGCGATGTCACCGTCGTCGGCTACGGCCAGTCGGACCTCGACGACTACGCCCGCGCCGCCGCTAAGGAGCAGAACCGTTACATTTTGCCCGACCAGCAGGCCGAAAAGGGCTACTACTACCGCTCCGACCACTTTAGCTTCGCCAAGGTGGGCGTACCCTCGCTTTATGCCAGCGGGGCCGCCGACAGTCGGGCCAAGGGCAAGGACTACATCAGCCGGCAGCACGAGGAGTTCGAGGCCAAGCACTACCACCAGCCCTCCGACGAGTACAACCCCGCCTGGGACCTGCGCGGCATGGAGCAGGACGCGCGTCTGCTGTTCGAAATCGGCCGCAAGCTGGCCAACGAAAGTACCTTCCCCAACTGGAAAGCTAGCTCCGAGTTCCGGGCTGTGCGCGACCAGAGCCGGCGTGGCTAGGCGGGCCAATAAGGGAACTGGTTACGGTTGAGCTACGGTGGCCGGCCGGCGGGGTGTCTTCGGCCCGAACGCCGGCCGGCGGCGGAATCAAACAAAAAGGTGGCCTGGGTTGTCTGACCGACGACTCAGGCCACCTTTTTTCTGGCTTTGTGGCCTGTCTTTTCCCAGTCTCTGCCGTAGTACGCTTGCTTTTACATTGCCCAGTTGATGTCCGATTCGGATTACGTTCGCCTCTCCTACCGCCCCGATCTGCGGGTGCTATTCATGCGCTGGACCCGCCCGGCCACCTCGGCCGAGCACCAGGCCGGCTACCAGGCGGCCCTGGAGCTTGCCCGCCCCCAGCAGGCCGGCTGCTGGCTGATCGATTTGCGCAGCCGGGGCCTGGCCGACGCCCCCGATCTGGTCTGGATTCTGGAGGACTTCCGGCGCGCGTTTCAGGCGGCCGTGCCGAACAGCACCCGCCGCATTGCCTATTTCACCACGCCCTACCACGCCGGCATTCTGGTGCCCCGGCTGGCCGAATACGATAAAGCCGGCAACAACGGCACCGAAATAAAGGTGTTCGTGGAGGAAACCCCCGCCTGCCAGTGGCTCCAAAGCTGAGCTGCCCCCGCTTCAACCGTAGCCCTCTTCTTAATTTGAACAGGCCCGCCGACTTTGCGCAAAGTCAGCGGGCCTGTTTCAGTTAAAGGGGTTTAACGAATAGCGGCCCAGTTACCCCAACAAGCGGGAATAAAGGAGCGCAGTTATTGACTCGGTGGCAGGGGTTTATCAAACGTTTTCAGGCGGATGGGGACGGCGGCTAACAGCCCTACGCCGGATCCTCGAACGCGCATTTTGATTGAGCCCCGTCCGCTGTTGTAGGTGTACTGCACCGGCACTTCCATCATGGTGGTAAGGCCCTGGTTGAGAAACAGCGTTACGTTGAATTTCTCCTTGCCCAGGCGGTACACCCGGGCAATTGCGCCCGCGGTAACGTAGCCCCCCCAATGGCGCACAATAGTGGGTTGCTGGCGAAAAATAACGGTGTCCTGAGGAGAAATAAAACCACCACTCAAGTTGCAGGTTTCACAAAAACCCCGCACGTAATTCACGCCGCCGCCGGCGAACATATCAATCTTCACGGAAAGCAGATACAAATCCTGATCGGTATTAATCTCCTTGAAATCGAACCGGGTGATGGTGTGATTGAATAACACCGGAATCCGATCCAGATAAACGCTTACTGCTTTACCGGCATAAACACCTCCGTAGGGGCTATGGCTTATCGATTTTGGAACCTGAAGTTTGTAGCCCCAGCCTAGCCCACCACCCGAATATCCTAAGGAGATTCCGTTGCTTTCATTGAATTGCAGGCGCAACATGGGTGCTACAAAATAATCTAGCAGGAAATCATGCCCTTTGAAGGGGCGTTTGCCAAGGCCCAGATGTGCCCCTTCGGCGAAAGCATATTGCCCGCCTATCTGAGCATCCAGATAAAGCGTTTTTTGGGCGAGAACCTCCCCTGAGCCCGCCCAGGATAGTATAACGAATAGCAGAATATAGAATCGACGCATAGGTGGAAAACGACGCTTCTTCCGGGCAAATTATCTGTCCGGCCAGAAGAATTTAAGGATAGTTCA
The DNA here is from genome assembly GCF_002204745.1 of Hymenobacter amundsenii. Classification (GTDB taxonomy): domain Bacteria; phylum Bacteroidota; class Bacteroidia; order Cytophagales; family Hymenobacteraceae; genus Hymenobacter; species Hymenobacter amundsenii. Next base: position 9,362 of record NZ_NIRR01000011.1, on the reverse strand, counting down.
ACGAGTAAATCTAACAAGCAAAAAGCCGGTTTCCTGCACGCAGGAAACCGGCTTTTTGCTACCTGTAAGGTCGCGACCTTACAGGCGCGGATCAGTTTCTACGGGGGCGTCATAAGCACCGCCTTGCAGGACGGCGGGCTCATCGGAAGGCAGGCGGATGTCGTCGGCATCATCGACGCGCAGCGTGAGCAAGCCGGCGATGATCATGGAAACCCCGCCCAGGGCCAGCGTGTACACCGCTTCGCCGTGGAATACGGTTTTAGTGAAGAAACCCAGAATCAGGCCCGCCACCACCTGCGGAATAACGATGAAGAAGTTGAATACGCCCATGTAGTAGCCCATTTTATTGGCCGGCAGCGCGCCGGCCAGCATGGCGTAGGGTACGCTCAGAATGGACGCCCAGGCAATACCCACGCCCACCATCGAGAGCAGCAGCATATTGGGGTCTTGGATGAAGAAGATCGAAATCAAACCCAGGCCGCCGGCTACCAGGCAAAGCAGGTGCGTAACGCGGCGGCTGGTGCGACGGGCAATAAGGGGCAGAAGCAGCGCCGCAATGGCCGATACGCCGTTGTAGACCGCGAAGCAGATGCCCACCCAGTCGGCGCCCTCGTTGTAGAGCTTGGACGTGGTGTCGGTGGTGTGGTAAATGTGGCTCGTGACGGCGGGCGTGGTGTAAATCCACATCGAAAACAGCGCCAACCAGCTGAAAAACTGCACGATGGCCAGCTGCCGCATCGTTTTGGGCATGTTGAAAATGCCGCTGAACGACTCGCGGATACCGTTCCAGAACCCGGCCGTGCGGCGCTTCTCCTCCTCAAACTCTTCCAGATTTTCGGGCGGGTACTCCTTGGTGTTGAACACCGTCCAGAGCACGGCCGCCAGGAACACGGCTCCGCCAATGTAGAAGGCATACTTCACCGACAGCGGAATCTGGCCGGCCGGGGCCGTATTGCTGATGCCGAACCAGTTGGTAAACATCCAGGGCAGCGACGAGGCCACCACGGCGCCCACGCCGATAAAGAACGTCTGGGCCGCGAAGCCGGTGGTGCGCTGCTCCGAGGGCAGCAAGTCGCCCACCAGCGCCCGGAACGGCTCCATGCTGATGTTGATGCTCGAATCCATAATCCAGAGCATGCCCACCGCCATCCAGAGGGCCGTCACGTTGGGCATCACCAGCAGCGCCAACGAAGCCAGAATAGCCCCCACCAGAAAAAACGGCCGCCGCCGCCCCCACTTCGGGCTCCAGGTGCGGTCCGACATGTAGCCGATAATCGGCTGCACGAGCATGCCCGTGAGGGGCGCGGCCAGCCAGTAGAGAGCTATTTCGGTGCCGCCCAGGGTTTCAAAAATGCGGCTCACGTTGGCGTTCTGCAACGCAAAACCGAACTGGATGCCCAAAAAGCCGAAGCTCATGTTCCAGATCTGCCAGAAACTCAAACGGGGTTTTTCGCGGGTGCCGGTGGGAGCGGCCGCTACACTGGATGCCATAATGGGGGAATTTGGGGGAGTTAAAGGCTTGATTTAAGGGCGTTTCAGCAGGCGGCAGAAGAATCAGAACGCTGTCATGCTGAGCGCAGCGGAGCGAAGTCGAAGCATCTCTACCGCAATGGTAACGCTGTCGGCTGCAACGAAGCGGTAGAGATGCTTCGACTTCGCTCCGCTGCGCTCAGCATGACACTGTTCTTTCCTCATTTTACTTCGCTTTTATCTCGAAAATGTACGCGCTTTGCGGGGCCAGCGTGACGGTGAGGTTGCTGGTGGCTGGTGCCTGGCTGAGCAGTTCGGTGTAGGTGTAGAGCTGGTTGCCGGCCAGGCCGAGGCGCTCCAGCACCTTTTCAGGGAGTTGCAGGTTGGGGCGGTAGGTCTGGTCGGGGCTGAAGTTGACTACGATAAGCAGGCGCTCGGTATCGGTGTAGCGCAGGTAGCTGTACACGCGGTCCTGGTGGTACTGCGGGTCGAGGTTGTAGGTGTCTTGGAGCTCGTAGAAACGGCCCCGGCGAATGGCCTCGCGCTGGCTCGTGAGGGTCAGCAGGCGGGCGTAGAAGTCGTGGAGCTGCCGCTGTTCGGGGCTGAGGCGGCCGCCGTCGAACTTGCCGCCGTTCATCCATTTCTGGTGTTGGGGCACGCCCCAGTAGTCAAAAATAGTAGTGCGGCCGTCCTCGCCCGAGAAGCCCTCCGAGGCCTGGGCCGGCTCGCCCACGTCCTGTCCGAAATAGAGCATGACCGGGCCGGTGCCCAGGGTGGCCGAAACCGTCATGGCCGGAATAGCGGCGCGGGCGTTGCCGGCAAAGTCGGGGCTGGCGATGCGCTGCTCGTCGTGGTTTTCCAGGAAGCGCAGCATGTGGCCCGAGAAACCCCGGCTCTCCTGGCTCCAGACGCGGGTAATGTCCTGGGTGGTGCCCTCGTTGCGCATCAGGCGGCGCAGGCCGTCGTAGAGGCCCACCTTATCGTAGAGGTAGTCGAAGTGGCCCCGCTCGATGTACATCTGGTAGGTTTTGGCGTCGTAGGCTTCGCCGATGAACACGAGGTCGGGCTTCACCTTCTTGAGCTCCGGAATCACCCAGGCCCAGAACTCGACGGGCACCATCTCGGCCATGTCGCAGCGGAAGCCGTCCACGTCCTTTTTGGCCCAGAACACGAGGATGTCGCGCATTTTGGTCCACGTATCCGGGATGGGCTCGAAGTGGGACTGGCGGCCGTTCTGGTAATCGACGCCGTAGTTGAGCTTGATGGTTTCAAACCAGTCGTTGACGCTGGGCGTGGCCGAAAATACGTCGTTGCCGGTGGCCTTGGCGGGGTTTTCGTTGAACTTGCCGTCCTCGCCGGGGCCCTTGAGCGCACCCAGCGGGTTGTAGTCGGCCGGCACCACGAAGCGCTGGCCGGGCAGGTAATAGAAGTTGTTGGACGGCTTGAAGGCCTGGGTTTTATCGTCCTGCTCGCCCAGATCTACCACGCCCGCCGGCCGCGCATCCGACTTATACGTGCGGGCCACGTGGTTGGGAATGAAGTCGATGATGACCTTGAGGTCGTGGGCGTGAGTGCGTTTTACCAACGCTTCGAACTCCTGCATGCGGTTCTTCACGTCCACGGCCAGGTCGGGGGCCACGTCGTAGTAATCCTTGATGGCGTAGGGCGAGCCGGCGCGCCCCTTCACCACGTCGGCATCGTCGAGGGGCATGCCGTACTTGGTGTAGTCGGTCATGGTGGCGTGTTCGAGCACACCGGTGAACCAGACGTGGCTCGCGCCCATCTTTTTAATGGCCAGCAGGGCCTGGTCGGTGATGTCGTTGAACTTACCCGAACCGTTTTCCTGGATGGTGCCGTAGGGCTTATTCAGGGCGGTTTTGTTGCCGAACAGGCGGGTCATCAACTGGTAAATCACCAGCTTGTGGTCCTGGGGCTGCTCGTCGGTGGTGTTGTTATCGATGGTGGTCATGGGTTTGGTAAGCGGCGCGGTGGAGGGCGGCACGGTGGCAGGCGGCGCGGTAGCGGTGGGCTGGTTCGCGGCGCAACCGGTGAGGGCCAGCAGGGCGGCCAGGGAGAGGTATTTCATAGGGGTTCAGCAAACAACCAGCAACCAATCTAGCGCAATTCCACCACCCAGGCTGTTTTCCCAGGAATGGTGAAGGACTTCAAATCGGCCAGCGCGGCCCCAGTGGTTACTTCCATGCCCGAACTGAAGTCGCCAGTGCGCTCGGCAAACCGGGTGCCGTCCACGGTTTTCGGCTCTTTGTTGCCATTGAGCATCACCATAACGGTGCCCGTCGGCGAGTAGCGGAAGTAGGTGTACACGTTGTCCTGCGGGATGAACTGCATAAGCTTGCCGCTGTGCAAAAAGGCGTGGTCTTTCCGGTAGTTGGCCAGCTTGCGCACGTACTCAAACGCCTCGCCGGGCTGGCCGGGGCGGGCCTTGAAGTAGTTCAGCGCATCACCCGAAAAACCGCCGGGGAAGTCGGCGCGCACCAGGCCGTCGGGGTTGGAGAAGTTCTTCATCAGCACCTCGGTGCCGTAATAAAGCTGCGGGATGCCGCGCATGGTCAGCAGCCAGGCCAAGCCCATTTTGTACTTGGCGAAGTCCTCCCCAATCACCGAGTAGAACCGGCTCATGTCGTGGTTGTCGAGAAACGTGACGTTGCGCGAGGCGTCCTCGTACATCCAGTCGCCCTGCACAGCCTCGTAGAGCTTATTCAGGTTGGGCTGCTCGCCCTTTAGGGCATCATAGAGGGCAAACGTCGACTGGAAGTCGAACACCGATTCGAGGTTCGACTTGAAGCCATCGACGGGTTGGAAGATGTTGCGGGCGAAGAACGCCTGCTGGGCCGTGCTGCCCACCCAGGCCTCGCCAAACTTAAACAGGTTCGGGAATTCGTCGTTCAGCGCCTGGCCCCACTGCATCAGGAAGTTGGGGTCGGAGTAGGGGTAGGTGTCGATGCGGTAGGCGTCGAGGCCGGTGTACTCCACCCACCACAAAAAGTTCTGGATCAGGTAGGTAGCCACCAGCGGGTTACGCTGGTTCACGTCGGGCATGGTCGTATCGAACCAGCCCTGGTTATACAGTTTGCGGTCCAGCTCCGAGCCGTAGGGGTCGTTGAGGGCCGAGGCGTTGTAATTGCTGCGCGTGAAGCGGGGCCACTGGTTGAACCAGTCGGCGGCGGGCTGGTCGAGGAACAGGTAGTTGCCCGAGCCCATGTGGTTGAGCACCACGTCGTGGACCACTTTCAGCCCGTTCTGGTGGGCGTGGTCTACGAACTGCTTGTACTCCTCGGTGGTGCCGTAGCGGCGGTCGGTGTTGTAGTAATCGGTGAGGGCGTAGCCGTGGTAGCTGGCCTTGGGCATGTTGTTTTCCACCACCGGCGTCATCCAGAGGGCCGTTACGCCCAACTGCTTGAAGTAGTCGAAGTGGTTCTCGATGCCTTTCAGGTCGCCGCCATGACGGCTGTACATGGAGTCGCGGGCCACTTTTGGGGCGCGCATAGTGGCCAGGTAGTCGTTTTTCGAGTCGCCGTTCGAAAAGCGGTCCGGCATCAGGAAGTAGATGAGATCCTGCTGGCTGAGGCCCTGCACCTTGCTTTTATCGCCGGGTGTGGTGCGCTCCTTCAGCTCATAGGCATAGCTGAACTTTTTGGCTCCTTTAAACTCCAGCTGCAGCTTGCCGGGCTTGGCCGTGGGGCTGATAGTGAGGTTGAGCAGCAGGTAGTTCGGGCTTTCGAGCTTCTGTACCCCGTCGAGGGTTACGCCCGCATAGGCGCGCAATTCGGCGACGGCGGTGGCAATGCCGGGGCCGTGCACCAGCAGCTGCAGCTTGGGGTTCTTCATGCCCACCCACCAAAACGTGGGGTCGATGCGGGCAATGGGGGCAGTTTTAGTCGCAGGGGTCACCGCCGTAATGGTCGGGGCGGTAATAGTTGGGGTCGGGGCGGCGGGCCGGGCCGCCGCCGGCATAGCGGCCAGGCACGCACCGGCCAGCAGCAGCCGGAGTCTGAAAGTCAGCATAAAGCAAGGTGGGAAGATGAACAGGGTGGACAAGATACGGCCCATCCGGCCGCTTGCGCTACTCCCGCAGGCCTTTATAATGATGATGTATTGACGAGTTTTGCGTGCTGCCTTGCGGCCACAGAGACGCGGCCGGCCCGCTACCCGGCCAATGGGGCACGGACTTTCGTCCGCAGCCCATCGTGCAAACGGCCTGTCAATCGGGCTACGGACGAAAGCGCGTGCCACAGCAGCCCACGAAAAAGCCCCGCCGCCTGACTCAGGCAACGGGGCTTGTTTATGCAAGCTTGGGTACGTAATCCGCTACTGGAGCTTGGCCAGCCAGAGCGAGGCGTTGAGGTGCAGGCGGGCGTGGCTTACGTTCTCGTTCCAGCCATCGTAGACGGTGTTGCCGGGCGAACCGGTACCGTCGTCGGCGGGCGAAGAGTCGCCGACGATAACCACCCGGCCCGTGCCGAAGGTGCTGCTGGCGGCCATGGCTAGGCTGTTGCCCTGGCTGGCGGTGGAGCGCCAGATCAGGCCCTGCACCGTGCTGTTGGCCGTGGGGTTGAGCGTCATGGTAGCGCCGTTGTGGAAGGACAGCTGCGACACCAGGCCCTGCGAACCGTTCATGATGGGGTTGCTGGCGCTTACCAGGGCGTTGGTGCTGTTTTCCACCACGTTGTCGGAGTTGATGCTGAAGCCGAACGGATTCACTTTCACCGAGTTGTTGCTCATCAGGTCGTTCCAGATCTGGGGCGAGTCCCAGCCGTCGTTGTTACGGTCGGAAATGATGTGGTCCGAAATCATGAACAGGCCGCCGCCGTTCTGCACAAACTGCATGATGGCCGTTTTCTCGGCCGTGCTGAACACGATGTTAGGCTCATCGACCACGAACACGCTGTAGTTGCTCAGGTCCTGGGGGTTGCCGGCGTTGCCGTAGCTGATAGCCGTGCCGGCTGGCAGCTGCTCCACCGAGTGGCCCAGTTTCACCAGCGACACGCCCCAGGCCGAAACCGCGCCCGTCCAGTAGGTTTCCGGCGTGCTGGCCGTGATGCCCGAAGCGGCCGGGGTGGGGAAGCGGGCCGTCAGGCCGGCGTCCACGTCCAGTACCCAGTCGGCATTGCCGGCCAGCTCGCCGTGCGAGGCATCGAAGAGGAATTTCTTGCTGCCCGTGGCTGGGGGCGGGGTGGTGCCGCCGCCGGAGCCGTACTGCTCCACCGTCACGTTATCGAAGTTGATGCGGCTGCTGCCACCCGAGGTTTTGCGGATCTGCAGGCGCACGGTGCCGGTCAGGTTCACGGTGATGGAGGCCGTGCTCAGCGTGGTGCTGCTGGTGGTGATGGTGGCGCCTTTCTTGGCGAACGTGCCGCCGTTCTGGCTGGCCCACAGTTCCCACTGCGACGTGGCATCGGTGCCGTATTTGGCGTGCTGCACGGTTACAACGCCCGCGCCGGTGGTTAGGTTGAAGTTGGTGCTCAGGGAGCCGGTGTTGCGCACCCGGGCCGACTGGCTGCCGGTTTTGCGGTCGGAGGTGGTGCTGCCCAGTAGGGCGTCGTTGAAGGTCCAGGAACCCGAGCCCAGCGTAACCGAGCCCACCGAGTAGGAGCCTTTGCTGCCCGTTTCGAAGGTTTCCGGGAAACCGGCACTGGTTACGTCGGCCGAGGAAACAACGGCTGCCACTGGGGCCGGGGTATTTTCCTGGTTGGCGCAGGACAGAAAGGAGAAGCTCAGCAGCGAAGCCGCGAGCCAGCGCAGGGGGTAGCGCATAGGAGGAAAAGTGTGTGGTTGGGAAGAAAAAGAACGATGCTATACCAGGCCCCAAAAGTACGCGGGAATGCAGGGCTAGGGGGGCCAACGATATTACCTAATTGTTACTAAATCAAGTGTGTATAATTCTGGCATGAAGCCGTTGGCCAACTCGGAAGTCGTTTATCTTTGAGTGGGAACGTGTAAGCTACTCCCTTCTAAAAATGATGCTTGTTTGCCTTTTATCGGTGGTTGATTAGCATTTCGGGCCTCTTTGGGAAGCTGACTAAGGCCGGCCGATTCTTTTGTTCTTTTTTTGGGTTTCCATCGGCCCCGGTACTGCCGGGCCGCGTCCGGCTTTTCCCTTACCATCCGCTGCTACCCCTGCCTTATGGCCTTCGAATTCACCCCGTACACCCCCGCCCCCGAGTTTGCCACCCCCGCCGCCTACTTCTCCATGGAGTTTGCCCTCGATCAGGCCCTGAAAACCTACTCCGGCGGCCTGGGCTTTCTGGCCGGCTCCCACATGCGCTCCGTGTACGAGCTCAAGCAGAACGTCATCGGCATCAGCATCCTGTGGAGCTTCGGCTACTACGACCAGGGCCGCAACGAGGACCAGACCATGCGGGCCGACTTCCGCCAGAAGCACTATAGCTTCCTGCAGGATACCGGCCTGACCTTCCCCATCACCATCCACAACGCCCAGGTGCTGGTGCGCGCCCTCTACCTGGCTCCCGACACGTTCGGGACGGCCCCCATGTTCTTCCTGACTACCGATATTCCGGAGAACGACTACCTCTCGCGCACCATTTCCCACCACCTCTACGAAGCCGATACGGCCGCCCGCGTGGCCCAGAGTATTCTGCTGGGCGTGGGCGGCGGCAAGCTGCTCGACCTGCTGGGCCGCACCACCGAGGTATACCACCTCAACGAAGGGCACGGCCTGCCGCTGGCGTTCTACCTCTACGAGAAGTTCGGCCGCGACCAGGACAAAGTACGCGAGCATCTTGTGTTTACCACCCACACGCCCGAGCTGGCCGGCAACGAGGAGCACCCGCTGGATTTACTCTACAAGATGTCGTTCTTCGGCCAGCTCAGCCTGGAGCAGGTGCGCGGGTTGGGCATCGTGGAAAACGAGCGGGTCAATTACACGCTCACGGCCCTGCGCTTCGCCCGCATCAGCAACGGCGTATCCAAAGTGCACGGCAAGGTGGCCAACGATATGTGGGGCGGCAACGAGGGCATCAGCCCCATTATCGCCATCACGAACTCGCAAAACGGCACCTACTGGCGCGATAAGCCCTTGCACGACGCCCTCGAAGCCAACGACGATAAGGCCCTGGTGGCCCGCAAGCGGGAGCTCAAAAAGCAGCTCTTCGACATCGTGGCCGACCAGACCGGCACCCTGCTCGACCCCGACGCCCTGACGCTGGTGTGGGCCCGCCGCTTCGCTGGCTACAAGCGCGCCGACCTGATTCTGCGCCACTTCGAGCGGTTTCAGCAGCTCGTGACCGACACCGGCCGGCCCCTGCAGGTTATCTGGGCCGGCAAGCCCTACCCCAAGGATTACGGCGCCATCGGGGTGTTCAACAGCCTCATCGAACAAATCAAAAACTTCAATACCTGCGCCGTGCTCACGGGCTACGAGCTGGCTTTGTCGGCGGCTATGAAAAAGGGCTCCGACCTCTGGCTGAACACCCCGCGCTTCCCCCGCGAAGCCTCGGGCACCAGCGGCATGACGGCCGCCATGAACGGCAGCATCAGCCTGAGCATCCCCGACGGCTGGATTCCCGAATTTGCCCGCGACGGCGAAAACAGCTTCTTGTTGCCCCTGGCCGACCTCGATGAGGCCGACCACGTGAAGGACGATTTCGAAGCCACCGGCGTGCTCGACGCCCTCGAAAACCAGATCATCCCACTCTACTACGACGAACCTGCCAAGTTCCTGGCCATCCGCAAAGCCGCCATGCGCGACGTAGAGCCCGAATTCGAGTCGGGCCGCATGGCCACCGAATACTACCAGCGGATGTACGACGCGAAGTAGGCAAATAGCGGCGGAATTGCCCGAGGCAATAATCCCCGCAAAGCAGCCCGCCCCGGTTCCCGGCAGGAGCGTCGTCCGGACGACGCTCCTGCCG
>NZ_NIRR01000118.1 GCF_002204745.1 Hymenobacter amundsenii | reverse complement strand
GGGGTTGCTTTCAACCGTGCTGAATGGTTTCGTGTTTACACTATTAGGATACTTAATTCCACAAGTAACGCTTGCGCTAATTGAACACGAGCATACTGGGATATTGTCAACGATGAAGTATATGTTTATTATCGCAATACTCGTTTATGTATTCCGTTTTATATGGGTGTTTGCACTATATAATATGTTCTATATTCCGGAAAGTCGCTTTGAACGTGTTTTAAAGCATGAAGATGTGAACACTTATGAAGTACGTCCGAATCGCTTTAAATATGCACTCATCGCTACAGTTTGTGGTATAGAACGAGATCGTCTATCACAGGCAACGACAAGATTACAGCTTCGGCTACAATAACACGTGGGGGTTGCTTTCAACCGTGCTGAATGGTTTCGTGTTTACACTATTAGGATACTTAATTCCACAAGTAACGCTTGCGCTAATTGAACACGAGCATACTGG
>NZ_NIRR01000117.1 GCF_002204745.1 Hymenobacter amundsenii | reverse complement strand
GCCATGCTCACGAAGCGCGACTTGAGCTCGCCCAACTCGCGCTCGGCGGCCAGGGCCTGGGCCAGTTCGGCCTGGCGCTGCTCCAGCTGCTCCATGGTCGTGAGCAGGGCGTGGGTGCGGTCGGCCACTTTCTGCTCCAGCTCGGCATTGAGGCGGGCAACCTGCTGGTGCTGGGCAATGAGCTCCTGCTCGGCCGCTTGCTTGAGGCTGGTGTCGAGGATGTAGGCCACCACGTAGAGCTCCTCGTCGAGGTAGAAGTAGCTCAGGCTCACTTCGACCGGAAACACGGAGCCGTCGTGGCGCTGGCCCCGCAACACCCGGTGGGCGCCCATGCTGCGCATCTGCGGGTGGTGGTTGAAGGATTCGCGCAGCTGCTCGTGGTGGCGGCCGGTGGCGTCGGGCACCAGCACCTCCACCGCCTGGCCCAGCAGCGCGGCCGGCGCGTAGCCGAATAGCTGCCCCGCCA
>NZ_NIRR01000116.1 GCF_002204745.1 Hymenobacter amundsenii | reverse complement strand
TCTTTGGTTTCGAGTTGAAGGGTGCCGTTGTGGCCCTTGATGATGATGTCGTAGCTGAGCGAGAGGCCCAGACCCGTGCCCTCGCCCGTGGGCTTGGTGGTAAAAAAAGGCTGGAAGATTTTCTGGCGCACGGCTTCGGGAATGCCCGCCCCGTTGTCGCGCACGCGCACCTGCACGCCGCCGCCGCGCAGGGCCCGGGTGCTCACGCTCACGGTGGGCACGTAGCCGTCGGGCTGCTGGAGTTTGCGCTGCTGGACGGCGTAAAAGGCGTTGGTGAACAGGTTGAGCAGCACCCGTCCCACATCCTGGCTCACGGCCTCGATGGGGGGCAGGGCGGGGGCGAAGTCGGTTTGCAGCGTGGCATTGAAGCTTTTGTCCTTGGCCCGCAGGCCGTGGTAGGCCAGGCGCAGGTACTCGTCGGCGAGCTGGTTGAGGTCGGTGGGGGCTCGTTCGCCGGTGCTCTGGCGGCTGTG
>NZ_NIRR01000115.1 GCF_002204745.1 Hymenobacter amundsenii | reverse complement strand
GGACCCCGAAGACCTTGACCAGGGCCGTTTCCCATGCCGGTTCTGGCGCAGCGACGGCCGGCTGTTGCGCGTGCTGCCAAGCGTAATAGCCGCTGGCGGGCACGGCTACTACCTGGCAGAGCAGGCGCACCGGATACTGGCTCCGCTGCTCGTCGATGAAGCGGTAGCGGCTCATAGGTTGTCGGTCGCCGAGAAGATGGCGATGGCTTTTTTTAAAATGGCCAGTTCCTGCGCCTGCCGCCGGGACAAGGCCCGCAGCTGGCGCAATTCGGCGGCCGTAGCCGGGTCCAAATCGGCCCCGCGAGCGGCCGCTACGGGCGTCAGGGCTTCTTTCTGCCACTTGTAGAGTAGCTTGGCATTGATATTCAGGGCGCGGGCCGCGGCCTGGGTCGAGCGGCTCTCGCCCGCCAGACGCAGCGCCTCAGCGCGGAAGGCGGCATCATAACGCCGACGTTTAGGAGGTTGGGGGCTGTCCTT
>NZ_NIRR01000114.1 GCF_002204745.1 Hymenobacter amundsenii | reverse complement strand
CGGCGCGGTGGCCGGCGTCTCCGTTTTCGCCTACGACGTCACCGAGCAAGTGCGGGCCCGCCAACAGCGCGAGGCCGAGCGCCAGCAGCTGCATCACCTTTTCATGGAAGCCCCTGCGCCCATCGTCATCCTCGACGGCCCTGAGTTGGTGTACCAGCTCGTCAACCCGGCCTACCAACGCATCTTTCCCGGGCGGGAGCTGGCCGGCAAGCCCCTGTTGGTGGCCTTGCCCGAGCTGGGCGGCGCCGACATCCCGGTCATCCTGCAGCGGGTGTATGAAACCGGCGAAACCTACGTGGCCCAGGAGCTGCCCCTGATGCTGGCCCGCCACGCCGGCGGCCCGCTGGAGGACGTCTACTCGACCTTCACCTACCAGGCCCGCCGCACCGCGCAGGGCACCATCGACGGCGTACTCGTCTTTGCCCACGAAGTGACCGACCAGGTGCAGGCCCGGCGCGTGGTGGAAGAAAGCGGCCAGCAGGCGCGGACCTTGGCCGCTGAACTGGCCGCG
>NZ_NIRR01000113.1 GCF_002204745.1 Hymenobacter amundsenii | reverse complement strand
CGGCGCGGTGGCCGGCGTCTCCGTTTTCGCCTACGACGTCACCGAGCAAGTGCGGGCCCGCCAACAGCGCGAGGCCGAGCGCCAGCAGCTGCATCACCTGTTCATGGAAGCCCCTGCGCCCATCGTCATCCTCGACGGCCCTGAGTTGGTGTACCAACTCGTCAACCCGGCCTACCAACGCATCTTTCCCGGGCGGGAGCTGGCCGGCAAGCCCCTGTTGGTGGCCTTGCCCGAGCTGGGCAGCACCGACATCCCGGTCATCCTGCAGCGGGTGTATGAAACCGGCGAAACCTATGTGGCTCAGGAGCTGCCCCTGATGCTGGCCCGCCACGCCGGCGGCCCGCTGGAGGACGTCTACTCGACCTTCACCTACCAGGCCCGCCGCACCGCACAGGGCACCATCGACGGCGTGCTCGTCTTTGCCCACGAAGTGACCGACCAGGTGCAGGCCCGGCGCGTGGTGGAAGAAAGCGGCCAGCAGGCGCGGACCTTGGCCGCTGAACTGGCCGCG
>NZ_NIRR01000112.1 GCF_002204745.1 Hymenobacter amundsenii | reverse complement strand
CGTTGCCGCAGTATTGCCCGCCGCGGTCGGAGTGGACGATGAGGCCCGGCGTGGGCGGCTGGGACCAAAAAGCGCGTTGCAAGGCACTGGTCACCAGTTGTTCGGGCATCGTCGCCCCGACCTGCCAGCCCACGACCCGCTTGCTGGCCATGTCCTGAAAAGCGCACAGGTAGGCCCACTCGCCGTTGGCCAGCGGCAGATACGTGATGTCGCTGACCCAGACCCGGTTGGCCTGGGTGGGCTTGGGCTGGTCCAACAGCCGGTTCGGGGCGCAGCCCAGGCCGTGGGCCGAGTCGGTCGTGCGCGGGGTAAAAGCCTTGGGTTGCAGCGCGCGCAGGCCCCGGCGGCGCATGGCCGTGCGCAGGCGCTGACGGCCCACCCAGTAGCCCTTTTTGCGCAGCGCCACCTGGAGGCGGCGCGTACCGTAACAGCGCTTATGGACCCCGAAGACCTTGACCAGGGCCGTTTCCCATGCCGGTTCTGGCGCAGCGACGGCCGGCTGTTGCGCGTGCTGCCAAGCGTAATAGCCGCTGGCGG
>NZ_NIRR01000111.1 GCF_002204745.1 Hymenobacter amundsenii | reverse complement strand
TCGTGCAGGCGGTGCAGCTGGCGGGTAAAGCCGCTCTTGTCCAGCGCTTTCATGCCCCAATGCTGCTGCATGTAGCGGCGAGCGGCGGCCAGATTGCCGCCGAAGAAGCGGGCGGCCAGCAACGCTGTCGTCAGCAGCTCGGCGTCGGAGAGCTGGCGCTTGTGAGGCGCTTGTGGGCGGGTGGAGCGCAGAAAATCGTCGATGAAGCAGTACATTGCGACGGTCTGTTCTGTCATGGTCGGCAGGTGTGAGTGTGGTCGAATACCTCAAACCTAGCTGTTCCGCACGGGAAAGACTAGGTTTGAAGAATTCGACCGCTTCAAGCCCCCTTCCCATGACAGAACAGACCGTCGCAATATACTGCTTCATCGATGATTTTCTGCGCTCCACCCGCCCACAAGCGCCTCACAAGCGCCAGCTCTCCGACGCCGAGCTGCTGACCACGGCCCTGCTGGCCGCCCGCTTCTTCGGCGGCAATCTGGCCGCCGCTCGCCGCTACATGCAGCAGCATTGGGGCATGAAAGCGCTGGACAAGAGCGGCTTTACCCGCCAGCTG
>NZ_NIRR01000110.1 GCF_002204745.1 Hymenobacter amundsenii | reverse complement strand
ACCGGCAAAATGACGGATATGAGCGGCGGCATAGAAAATCAGGAAAAGGAAGAAACGCTGGCCCCCAACGAAATACGTTTCGATAGGCCGCTAAAAATGGTAGAAAGTGTAAATTTAGGGGAGAGCAGCAGCACAGTGACTAACCGCCAACTGAAACTGAAATAGTCCCTCGTATTGAGGTAAAAACTAGCCTCACGGTGCCATACGCCCGCGTAGCGGTAGCGCTGCCGCTCGGCCTTCACCCACCAGGCATCGCGCTGCCGCATGGCCATAAACGCGTTGAAGGAAACCGCTGCCGACTCCAGTTCCCCGGCCCGCCGCCGGCTGATGCAATGCACGGTGTAGTCGATCATGTCGTACATCTTGCTCGGGTTGCTCGTCGTGACGGATGCCGTGTGAATGCGGTAGCGCATTAGCACTTGCTCCAGAATGACCAGCGAGTAGCCCTGCTCCAGCAAGCGGTTGAAGAACTCCATGTCTTCACAGGGCCAGAAGCGGTTGTGCAGGCCCCCGCTGCGCCCGTACACCCGCCGGCTGAGCATCAAGCCCGTAAAAGCCACCAGCACCGTCTCGCCTCGCGCC
>NZ_NIRR01000010.1 GCF_002204745.1 Hymenobacter amundsenii | reverse complement strand
CAGCGGCCACGCGGGTGCGCAGATCAAGCGAGTAAGGTTGCATCGTTGCCTATACGGCTAGGCCCCGAAAACGCCTAAACGGTTCGCGAAACCGCTATAAAAACATTATCCACTGCGCAAAGCAGTAATAGAAACAAAATTGTTAAGCGCATCATTTTCGCCCTTTTTAATCGAAGATTAGTGCTCGGACAAGGTACAAGGATTAAGGCGTGTTTCATCCCCCTTTTTCTATACCTTCCGGCATCCTACTAAGCTCCTCCCTATCCATGCTATCGAAAACGCTTTCCCGCCTGCCGTTGCTGCTGGTGCTGGCCCTGCTGAGCGCGGCCTGTTCCAAGTCCGGTTCCGAGGCCGGGCAGGACCCCAACGGCGCGGAAATTGACCCCTACCAGAATCTGGTGCTCGAGTTTGCCGACGCCGTGGCCGGCCCCGATATGCAGGACCGCTGGGATACCACCCAAGTGGTGCGCTTCGAGCCAGCCGTGCGGGGGCGCTTCAAGTGGACCAGTGCGCGGGAGCTGATTTTCTCGCCCAGCACGCCCTTCCGGCCCAGCACCGCCTTCAAGGCTACGCTGCGCCAGGAGGCCCTGCCCGCCGGGGCAACGGTTAACGAGCTGCCCGAGAACCGCCGCAAATTCCACACGCCCTACCTGCAGTTGCAGGAGCCCCAGGCGTTCTGGGGCCGCTCGGCGCGGGCGGCGGGCACCGCCGAAATGCGCGTGGAGTTGCCCTTCAACTACGCCGTGAAGCCCGCCGATGTGAAGCCGCTGCTGCGCCTGACCCAGGATGGGCAGCCGGTGGCCTTCGAGCTGGCCAGCACCGAACCGGGCCAGACGGTGCGCCTGAGCCTCAACCAAACGGTACGCCCCGGCTCGCCCCTTACCCTGGCCCTGGCCCGCGGCCTGAGCGCTGTGGGCAGCGACCAGCCCTCGGAAACCGACTACGAAAAACAACTGCCCGTACCCGACCCCCAGGCCCTGGAAGTGCGCTCGGTAACGGGCAGCCTGAGCAGCGCCGACCCCATCATCACCATCCTCACCAACCAGCCGGTGAGCCTGCCAGATTTGCGTGCCGCCCTGGCCGTGTCGCCGCAGGTGGCCTACGAGGTGGAGGAGCTGGAAAGCGGCTTCCGGCTCAAGGGCGGCTTCGTGGTGGGCAAAACTTACCAGGTGCGCCTGGCCGGCGGCCTACGCGGCAACCTGGGCGGGCAGCTGGATAATGACGTGACCGAAACCGTGAGCTTCTCCGACGAGCGGCCTACCATCAGCTTCGCGAGTGCCGATAAGGCCCTGTACCTCGACGCCCTGGGCAGCCGCAACCTGGGCGTGCGCATTAACGAGGTAGCTAAGGTGAAGGTGACCATTGCCAAGGTGTATGCCAACAACATTCAGCAGCTACTACGCGCCGGCTCCCAGTACGGCTACCCCGAGTACAACGAGGACGACGAAGGCGGCCAGGACGAGAACGGCGAGTACGTGGACCGCTCGTTTCAGTACTACGACGTGGAGAACCTGGGCAACGTGCTGTCGGAGCGCACCTACACCGTGGCCGGACTGCCCCAGGCCCAGGGCCTGCGCCTGCTGAACCTAAGCCTGAAAGACCTCGAATTCAGTGACGGGCTCAAGGGCCTTTACATTATCAAGGTGCAGGACACCGAGCGCCAGTGGTTGCAAGTGAGCAAGCTGGTGGCCGTGTCGGATATCGGGCTGATTGTGAAAGCCGGCGCGGCCGGCAGCACGCTGATATTCGCCAACTCGATTCGCAACGCCAAGGCCCTGAGCGGGGTCGAAATCCGTTATTTGAGCACCAACAACCAGGTCATGGGCACGGGCATTACCAACCACGAGGGCGTGGCCAAGTTCGACAGCACGGCCCAGAATGCGCGGTTCCGGCTGGGTATGGTGGTGGCCCGCCAGGGCAACGACTTCACCTTCCTCGACCTGAGCCGCAGCCGCGTGGAAACCTCGCGCTTCGACGTGGGCGGCCTCCAAAGCAACGCCGCCCGCTACCAGGCCTTCCTCTACGGCGACCGGGACCTGTACCGCCCCGGCGACACGGTGCGCACCAACACCATTTTGCGCACCGAAAGCTGGGCCACCCCGCCCGCCGGCTTGCCCCTGAAGGTGCGGCTGCTGCTGCCCACCGGCAAGGAGTACGCCAGCCTGCGCAAAACCACCTCCCGGGCCGGCTCCTGCGAGGCCCAGTTCATTCTGCCCCCCAGCGTGATGACCGGCCTCTACACCCTGGAAGTCCTCACCGGCAACGACGTGCTGCTGACGTCGCGCCAGCTCTCGGTGGAAGAATTCATTCCCGACCGGCTGAAGGTGACGGTGAAAGCCAGTCGGTCCATCGTAAAGCCCGGCCAGCCGGTGCAGGCCCTGATTACGGCCCAGAACTTATTCGGGCCGCCCGCCGCCGACCGCAAGTTTGAGGTCGAGTTTTCGCTCAAGGAAAAGCGCTTCGCCCCCAAGGAGTACCCCGACTACACCTTCGCCATCCGTAGCGGCGACCGGCCCAACGGCAACGGCGGCAACGAGGAGGCCACGCCCCTCACCGACCGGTTCGAAAAGACCGTGCGCGAAGGCACCACCGACGCCGCCGGCCAGGGCACGGCCACCTACGAAGTGCCCGACTACCCCGACCTGGGCCTGCTGGAAGGCGCGGCTTTTACCACCGTGTTCGATGAAACCGGCCGGCCCGTCAACCGCCTGGCCACTTTCGAGGTGCAGACCCAGCCGGTACTGTTCGGGATTAAGAATCTGGATGATTTAGTGAGCACCGGCCGGCCTTTGCCGGTGCGGGTGGTGGCGCTCACGCCCGCCGGCCAGCCCACCCAGGCCGCGGCCCAGGTGCGGGTGGTGCGCCTGCTCTGGGAAACCGTGATTGAGCGCCGCGGCGGCCGCTACATCTACAACTCCCAGAAGCGCGAGCAAACCGTGCTGACCCGCAGCCTGACAGTGGCCCGCGGCGGCTCCGATGCCGGCCTGGGCTTCACGCCCACTTACTCCGGCGAGTACGAAATCCGTATTTCCCGGCCCGGGGCCGCCACATTCGTGGCCCAGCGGGTGTACGCCTACGGCTACGGCAACACCCAAAGCAACAGCTTCGAGGTGAGCAACGAGGGCGAGGTGACCATCGAGGCCGACAAGGCCAAGTACCAGCCCGGCGACGTGGCCCACCTGCTACTCAAAACGCCCTTCCCCGGCCGCGTGCTCGTGACCGTGGAGCGCAACCGCGTGCTCGACCATTTTTACGTGGATACCGACGAGAAATCGGCCAAAGTTAACATTCCGATTCGCGCGGGCCACGTGCCCAACGTGTACGTAACGGCCACCGCCATCCGCGAAATCAAGGACAACCGCCTGCCGCTCACCGTGGCCCGGGGCTTCGTGCCGCTGGCCGTGGAGAAGCCCGGCAGCCGCCTGCCCGTCACCATCAAAGCGCCCGAGTTGAGCCGCTCCCAGACCACGCAGACCATTGAGGTAAGCACCGCGCCCGGGGCCCAGGTGACGCTGGCGCTGGTAGACGAGGGCATTCTGCAGCTCAAGGACTACCGCACGCCCGACCCCCACGGCTACTTCTACCAGAAGCGTGCCCTCGAAGTAGCGGCCCACGACGTGTACCCCTTCCTGCTGCCCGAGCTGGGCACCAGCAGCACCGGCGGCGACGGGTACGACCTCGCCCGCCGCACCACGCCCGTGCCCTCGCGCCGCGTGCGCCTGCTGGCCAAATGGAGCGGCGTGCTCACCGCCGACGCCAACGGCAAAGTGCGCTACAAGCTCCAGGTGCCCCAGTTCAGCGGGGCCATCCGCATCATGGCCGTAGCCTATAAGGGCGACGCCTTCGGCTCGGCCGAGCACACCATGCGCGTCGCCGACCCGGTAGTTATCAGCACGGCGCTACCCCGCTTCTTAAGCCCCGGCGACACGATTGACGTGCCGGTGACACTAACGAATACGACGAACCAAATTTTAAAGGGAAATATAATAGTCGGAATAGATAAGCCGTCGAGAGGTGTAGCTGAAGTTTTCTTGAAACGAGAAGACTTCGCTGGCAACGACCCTAATCTCATTATTGACTATCCTTCTGGTTTTGAGGGCAAAGACATTAAACTGCTTCCGAACACTGAGAAGCAAGTACTGTTCCGCATGGCGGCCAAATCCATAGGTAATGCTGTGGTTAAAATTGAAGTACTGGTTGATAAGTTTCTTCGTGTAGATGAGAACAACAAACCGATAGGTCCAGGACAATGGACCGAAACCATCGAAATTCCCATCCGACCTACTTCGCCGCTGCAGAAGCGCACGGGGGCGGGTGTGGTGGCCGGGGGCGCGAATCAGGCACTGAACCTGAAGACGGATTTCCTGCCCTCCTCGCTGCGGAGCCAACTGGTGGTGAGCCGCTCCCCGATGACGGAATTTGCCAAGGATTTGCGCTACCTGCTGCAATACCCCTACGGCTGCCTGGAGCAAACCGTGTCGGCCGCCTTCCCGCAGCTGTACTACGGCGACCTAGCCGCCACCCTGGGCCAAAAGAACGGTCTAAGCTCTAAGCACCAAGCACTAAGCACTAAATTCAACCCCAACTACCACGTCCAGGAGGCCATCCGCAAAGTGGAGGCCCAGCAGATGTACAACGCAGCCTCAGCTACTGGCCCGGCGGCGACTACGACAACTGGTGGGCCACGGCCTACGCCGCCCACTTCCTGCTCGAAGCCCGGCAGGCCGGCTTTGAGGTGAACAAGAACGTGCTCGACCGGGTGCTGCGCTACCTCCAGGCCCGGGTGCGCCAGCGCGAAACCGAAACCTACAACATCATCCAGACCGGCGGCGTGATTCGGCCCACCACCCTGGCCAAGAAGGAAATTGCCTACTCGCTCTACGTGCTGGCCCTGGCTGGCCGCCCCGATGCCGTGGGCCTGAACTACTACCGCGCCAACCGCCCCCTGCTGGCCGAGGACTCGCGCTACCTGCTGGCGGCGCCTTCGCCCTGAGTGGCAACCAGCGCGCCTACCAGCGCACTGTGCCGCCCCGCTTCGGGGCGCGCCCAGCATCGCGGGCCGGGAGCTGGCCGGCTCCTTCACCTCCCCCGTCCGCGACATGGCCCTGATCCTGAACGCCCTGCTCGCCGCCGACCCCGCCAACCCGCAGGTGACCACCCTCAGCCGCCAGCTCAGCCGCCAGGTGAAGCAGGCCGGCTGGCTCAGCACCCAGGAGCGCGCCTTCGCCCTGCTGGCCCTGGGCAAGCTGGCCCGCCAGAACGCCGGCAGCACCGCGGTGGCCCAGCTGCTGGCCGACGGCAAGGCCATCGGCGCTTTCTCGGGCAAGGACCTCACGGTGAGCAACGTGGCCAACCGCCAGCTGGCCCTGCGCACCAGCGGCCGGGGCAGCCTCTACTACTTCTGGGAAACCGAGGGCATCTCGCCCACCGGCCGCGTGCGGGAGGAAGACGCCTACCTGCAAGTGCGCCGCCAGTTCCTCGACCGCACCGGCAAAGCCCTGGGCGCGCCTACTTTCCGCCAGAACGATTTGGTGGTGGTGCGCATCACGATTCAGTCGGCCGAAAGTGCCGGGGAGGTACCGAACGTGGCCATCACCGACCTGCTGCCCGCGGGCCTGGAAATCGAGAACCCGCGCATCGGGGCCGTCCGCGACCTGGCCTGGGCCACCGACGCCGCCCAACCCGACTACCTCGACGTGCGCGACGACCGCCTGAACCTGTTCACCACCGCCACGCCCCGGCCCAAAGTATTCTACTACCTCGCCCGCGCCGTGTCCAAAGGCACGTTTAAGCTGGGCCCCGTCAGCGCCGACGCTATGTACAACGCCGAGTACCACAGCTACAGCGGCGCCGGCGTGGTACGGGTGCGCTGAAGGGTATTGGTTCGCCGGTAGGGCCGTGAGCAGTCAACCCCACCGGGCGCGCGTAACTTGCCGCTGAACGCCAGCTTCCGTCCGGCGGTGGGACGGCTACGCCACCTAGCAGAAGTCCGTCGTTCCGTATGGACCGCCGCTGTCGTCTCCATCCTTTTTTTCAACTGCTGAATCCCGCCGTGAACTACCTCATCTACCTGGCCCACGGCCCGGCCGCTATCAAATACGAGGCGCTGTACAGCCTGCTTACCTACTTCGACGTAGCCCCCGCGCCGCTGGCTACGGTGCTGGTGTATACCGATACCCCCGATGTTTTCCAGCAGGTGCTCGGCGACCGGGCCGACATACTCTACCCGGCCGTAACGGCTGATCAGTGGCAGGCCTGGCGGGGCGCGGCCGACATGGTGTACCTGCTTAAAATCGGGGTGCTCGAGCACGCGGCGGCCCACTATCCCGGCAACCTGCTGTTCACCGATACCGATACGATCTGGCAGCGCGACCCCACCCCGATTTTCGCCCAGATTGCCCAGGGAACCCGGTTTATGCACCTCAACGAAGGCGTGATGCGCACCGGCAACCTGCTCAGCCGCAAGGTATACCGCCGGCTACAGGGCCGCGAGTTCGTGGTGGGTACCAGCCGGGTGCGCATCGGGCCCGACACGCCGCTTTACAACTCGGGCATCATCGGCTTCCAGAGCCAGGACGCGGCCCTGCTGCGTGATATTACTCCCTTGGCCGATCAGCTTTACGCCGCTTATAATAAGCACATGATGGAGCAGCTGGCCACCGGCCTGCGCCTGGGCCTCGACAGTCCGTTGCGCGAGGCGGCCCCCTACGTGCTTCACTACTGGAACCTGAAAGCCATCCGCCCGGCCCTGATGCGGGTATTTGAGCAGTCGGCCAACCAAGGCCTGCCCGCCCTCCGCCGCCACCTCGACGCACTGGATATTGCCGGCCAGCACACGGCCGAGCTCACCTATCGCAACCGTCCCGGCTGGCAGCGGACGCTGCTTAAGCTCGTGGGCCGGCAGTGGCGCATCGCCGACCCCGACGGAAAATAGGTGGCAGCGAAACTCGTTTTGCAGGCGCCCCGGCTTCGTTCCCTTGGCAGTCATCTGGTTCAGCTTCTTCCTCAAACTTATCCCTATAGTATGTCACCCACAAGTGCTTAGCTGGCTGCTTGACTTACTCCGCTTGCCCTTCATCTTGCCCCCGAATACGATACCTATACTGCTATGAAAAACTTCTGGTCTGACCTGTTATTCTACCTGATGGTAGGCATATTTTATGCGCTTCCGGTATTTGCATTGGCCTTTTTCGTGGTTCGCGGGAGCCTGCGCCGCTTCCGGCCCCGGGAACCCCACCCGAAGCGCTGGGCCCTTTTGACGGCCGGGCTGGCCACGCCGCTGCTGTGCTGGAGGGGCGTGTACCTGGCACTGTTTACAATCTCCTATTATCCGCACCGCGACTTCAATCCCCACGGCTGGGCACTCAACCAGGATAAGCGCTACGAGATGGTGGATGAGCTACGGGCATCGCGCCGGCTCATCGGCCTCGCCCCAGAGCAGGTTGCAACCCTGCTTGGCAAACCGGCTTATCAGGATAAAACCTCCTGGACGTACTACGTGGGCATCAGGCCCGGCCTGGGCTTCTCCGACGGAGAAACGCTGGAACTGGAATTCCAAAATAACCAGGTGGCCCAAAGCAGCCTTCGTCAGCATTAAGAACGGCTGTTTGCCTTTGGTCAGCACTCAAGGTGAAGGGGCATCCCTAAATCCCCTCAAACACCTCCGCCCATTCCAGCTCCACGCCGTGCAGGGTGGCCACCGGAACCGGGCCGGGCTGGTAGAACTCGCCCCGGAGTTGATACTGGTCGTTTTCGAGGGTGTAGATGATGATGTTTTTGAGACCGGGGTCAATCATCCAGTATTCGCGGACTCCGTTTTCCTCGTAGAGGTCAAACTTAGTTTTGCTGTCGTGAGCCATATTGCCGGGGCTCAGGATTTCGATAATCCAGTCGGGCGCGCCCACGCAGCCGAATTCATCCAATTTGGCCGGGTCGCAGATAACGCAGAGGTCGGGCTGCACGACGGTACTGACGCGGGTATCCCCGTCAGGCGTGCTTTTCAGTAAGCGCACATCAAACGGCGCGGCAAAGCCTTGGCATTTACCCCCTTGCAAAGCTATTCCGATAAGCGTATTCAGCCGAAAGGAAACCGACTGATGACGTACTCTGGGCGCAGGGCTCATTTGGCGTACCCTACCTTTAATGAGTTCCACAAACTCATCTAGTCGCCACGTCAGGTAATCGGCGTAGGTGTAAGTCTTGGTCAGGTCGAGCTGGGAAATATCGGTGATGACGGCCATAGCAGGGAAGCGTAGTTGGTTGACGAATATACGGGAAAGCCACCACGCCGAAGGCCCATCAACCGTTATCTTGCCCCCATGAAGCAGCGCATCGGCATTCGGCTTTTGGTGGTCCTGGGCATCCTGGGCGGGCTGCTGCTGGGGCTGGACCGGCTGTTTCCGGTGCCGCCCGCGCCGCAGTATTCGCCCCTGGTGCTGGCCCAGGATGGTACGGTGCTCCACGCCTACCTCAACCCCACCCAGAAGTGGCGGATGAAAACGGAGCTGCGCGAGATTACGCCAGTGCTGCGCCGGGCCATCATTGAGAAGGAAGACCGGTGGTTCCGGTGGCATTTCGGGGTGAACCCGCTGGCCCTGGTGCAAGCGGCTGGGCGCAACGTGTTCGGCACGGGGCGCACTACCGGGGCCAGCACCATTACCATGCAGGTGGCGAGGCTGCTGGAACCCAAGGAGCGCACCTTCGGCAACAAGCTGCTCGAAATGGCCCGGGCCACCCAGCTCGAAGCCCACCACAGCAAGGACGAAATCCTGCAGCTCTACCTGAATCTGGTACCCTACGGCGGCAACGTGGAGGGCGTGAAATCGGCCGCCCTGCTCTACTTCCAGCAAACGCCCGACTACCTCTCCCTGGCCCAGACCGTGACGCTGGCCATCATCCCGAACCGTCCCCGGGGCCTGGTGCTGGGCAAGAACAACGCGGCCGTGCGCCGGGAACGGAACCGCTGGCTCCGCCGCTTCAGGGCGGCCAAGCTGTTTCCGAAGCAAGATATTGCCGATGCCCTGCTGGAGCCGCTGGAAGTACAGCGCCACGCGGCCCCCACGCTGGCCCCCCACCTCTCGCGCCGGCTGGTGCGCCAGTATCCGCACGCGGCCATCATCCGCAGCAGCCTGCAACGGGCCAAGCAAAGCAAAGCCGAGGACCTGACCCGTAACTACGTGCGCCGCCTGCGAGAGCTGGGCATTTCGCAGGCGGCCGTGCTGGTGGTGAACAACCGCACCCGGCGGGTGGAAGCCTACGTGGGCTCGGCCGATTTCCGCGACTTCCGGGGCCAGGGCCAGAACGATGGCATCACGGCCGTGCGCTCCCCCGGCAGCACCCTCAAGCCCTTCCTCTACGCTTTGGCCCTGGATAGGGGCCTAGTCACGCCCAAGCTGCTGCTGCCCGACGTGCCCACCAACTTCCAGGGCTACCGTCCCGAAAATTTCGACAAGAACTGCAACGGCGAAGTGACGCTGGAGCGAGCCCTAGCCTACTCGCTCAACATCCCGGCCGTGCGCGTGCTCCAGGATTTGGGCGTGCCCACTTTCACTGAGCAGCTCCAGCGGGCCGGCTTCCGCAGCGTGGCCCGCAACCGCGCCCGCCTGGGCCTGAGCAGCATTCTGGGCGGCTGCGGGGCGAGTCTGGAAGAACTGACGGGGCTGTATGCAACGCTGGCGAATGGGGGACGGTATGGGCCGTTAGGGTTGACGGTTAACATCCATGCGGGCGCCTCACCCCCTGGCCCCCTCTCCGAAAAAGGAGAGGGGGAACTAGAAGCTAGTCGTTTATCTAGCTCTAAAAAACTAAAAGCTAGTTCCCCCTCTCCTTTTTCGGAGAGGGGGCTAGGGGGTGAGGCGCCCGGCAGAGGGCTAGGAGTTGCATTGGTCTCCCCCGCCGCCGCCTTCCTCGTCACCGACATCCTGAGCCAGCTTACCCGGCCCGATTTGCCGCTGGGCGCGGCCAGCAGCACCCGCTTGCCTAAAATTGCCTGGAAAACCGGCACCAGCTACGGCCGCCGCGACGCCTGGAGCATCGGCTACAACCGCGACTATACCATCGGGGTGTGGGTGGGCAACTTCAGCGGCCAGGGCAGCCCCGCCCTCACCGGCTCCGACGTGGCCACGCCCCTGCTCTTCGACCTATTCAACACCCTGGCCTACAACTCGCCCAACGACTGGTTCGCGCCCCCGGCGGCCCTGGACTTCCGGTTGGTGTGTGCCGAATCGGGGCGGGTGCCGGGTGAGAACTGCCCCAACCAGGTAATTGACTACTTCCTGCCTAGTGTGAGCAGCGGCCAGCGCTGCCAGCACCAGCGGGAGGTGCTGGTATCGGCCGACGGCAGCTTCACCTACTGCCGGGCCTGCGCGCCGGCGGCCGGGTTCCGGCGGGAGCTCTACCCCAACCTGCTGCCCGAAGTGGCGGCTTACAAGGAAAGTCAGGGCCTCCCCTACCGCCGCCTGCCGCCCCACAACCCCCAGTGCCAGCGCGTGCGCGGCGGCCCCGAGCGCGCGCCCAGCATCACCTCGCCCACCGCCAACACAGAGTACGTGCTCAACGCCCGCGAGCAGCCCCAGCTCCTGCTCAGCTGCACCACCGACAGCGAAGTGCGCCAAGTGTACTGGTACGTGAACGACCAGTTTCTGCGCGCCGCCGCCGCCACCGAGCGGGTATTCTTCCGCCCCGGCCCCGGCCCGCTCAAAATCTCCTGCGCCGACGACCACGGCCGCAACACCGACGTGCTGGTGACCGTGAGCGAGCTGTAGCCGCACCCCACCCCCGGCTCAATCATCGTCATCATCCTTCTTCACCGCCGTTTTCACAAAAGCGCTACGGCGTGGGGCGGGCATGACGCTATGCTCACCGCGCACGGCTTGCCAGATGTTCTGGTTGAATTCCAAGTCGGGGGCGGCGTCTTCGCGGGTCAGGTTGAAGTGCTGGGCGTCGCGGGCGGGTTGGTTGAATGCGGTGTTTTTGGCGTCGAGGTTGAGGCGGGCGGGGCGGGCGGCGAAGGGGCGGGCATCGGTTTGTGGCGTGAAGCAGCGCCAGAGCGGGGTGGCGGCGGCATCGTACTGGCTCATCGGCGGCAGGCCCAGGATTAGCTCCAGGGTGCGCAGCATGCCCGAGGTCGAGTACATGTCGTGCACTACCGTGCTCCGTTTCACGTGGGGGCCGATGAGGTAGGCCGTGGAGCGGTGAGCGTCGACGTGGTCGGGGCCGTTTTGAGCGTCGTCCTCCACAATCATCACCACCGATTCGGCCCAGATTTTACTCTTGGAAAGGTGCTCCACCAGCCGGCCCACGGCCAGGTCGTTGTCGGCGGCGTAGGCCTGGGGGGTGCGGGAGCCCAGCCGAGCCCCGGCGGTATGGTCGCTGGGCAGCCGGATAATGCTCAGGGCCGGCACCTGCCCAGCGGTCAGCAGCCGATCGAAGTCCTGCTCCCAGGCCTTTTCGCGGTCCACGTCGCGGACGCTCAGGTCGTAACCGATGTAGTTCGGGTCGAAGTGGCCTTCGAGGGTCTTGACGGTGGCTTTTCCTTTGAACACGAACTCTCCGTAGCTGCGGAAGCTGCGGCCGGCGCGCTGGCAGTAGTCCCAGAGAAAACCATCTTTGGGCACGGCTACTTCGCCCCGGCCGCCTTCGTAATCATAATTGCCACCGCGGCCGCTGTAGTTGCTGGGCCAAGTCTTCTCCACGTAGTCGGTGGCGTAGGCGGCCATGCTCCAGTTGTGGCCGTCGGCACTCACTTCGGCGTCCACGTAAAAGTTGTCGAGCAGCACGAACTCTCGGGCCAGGGCGTGCTGGTTGGGCGTCACGTCTTCGCCAAACAGACACAGGCTTTGGTCGCCGTTGCCCTCCGGCATATCGCCCAGCACCTGGTCGTAAGTGCGGTTTTCCTTCACGATGTAGAACACGTGCTTGATGGGCGAGGCGTCGCCGACCCGGCGCGGAACGGGGTTGCCGGCCGGTACATCGGGCTGGGCCTCCCGGGCCTTGGAGTAGGGCGTATTGGCGTACACCTGCTGCGAAAACGCACTCAGCTGCGCTTCCGTGGGTACCGGCAGCAAACTCAGGGTACTGCCCAGCAGGCCGGCAATGTACTCCGTGGGGCCGCTTTCGTCTTTTTGCCGGGTGGGGTTGGGGCCGTCGTGGCCGTTGGGCCGGGAGGTGAGGCCCTTGCCGTTGGTGATGAGCAGCCCGCCGCCTACCGTGCGCACCGCCGTGGGGTACCAGCCCGTCGGGATGAAGCCCAACGAGCGGCTGGCCCCGGCCCGGGCCACGTCGAATACGGCCAGGCAGTTATTGTCGGCGTTGGCGATGAAGAGCTGCTTTTCGTCCTTCGACAGGGCCACGCCGTTGCTGGTGCTGCCGGCCGGGGCTTGCGGGAACAGGGCCGCGCTCAGCGTTTCGGTTACCCGCCGGGTGCGGGTATCAATCACCGATACGGAGTTGCTGTTGGCGTTAGCCACGAACAGGCGGGCCCCGTTGCGGGTCAGCACCATGTCGTTGGGGTGGCTTTCCACCGGAATCTGGGCCGTGAGCTGCTGGGTTTGGGTGTCGTAGATGCTCACCGCGTGGCCGCCCCAGAGCGAGACGTAGAGCTGCCGGCCATCGGGCGAAAGCACGGCGGTGTAGGCCTCGGCGGGCAGCTTGGTGCGGCGCAGCGTGGCGCGGGTACGCACGTCGAGGGTATAGAGGGTGCTGTCTTCGCGGGTGACGGCATAGAGCCGCTGCCGCCGCGCATCGAAGGCCAGTCCAGCCACCCCGATTTTCTGCCGGGGCCAGGGCTGACCCAGCACCAGGGCGCTGTCGGGCACCAGCTTATCGTTTTTGATCTGGAAGCAGTGAATCCGGTTCGATTCGCCGCCCGAGGCGTAGAGCGTTTGGTTGCGGGCCCCGAAGGCCAGGCCTACCCAGGCGGCGGGCACGGTCTGCTGGTCGAGGATGCGGCCGGTGGCGGCGTCGAGCAGCTGAATGGTGTTGGGGCCGAAGCCGTTGTTGGTGACGGCCGCCCGCTGCCCGCCGGGCGCTACCACGAGGTTCAGGGGCAGGTCACCGAGCGGAATCTGGCGGCCGGCGGGCGTGAGCTGCCAGCCGTTGGGCAGGCGCACGGCCCCGGTGGCCAGTTCGCCGGGCGCGGGGCCGGCCGGTTGCGAGGCCGTACACCCGGCCAGCGCGCCGCCGGCTACCATCAGAGCAGAAATCAGGAAACGACGCATGGGCAGCAGGGAAATATCCGGCCCGAAGATACGGCCGTCGCCCGCCGCGGCCACATGATGCTTCGGTTATCTCGCGCGCCCGGCCCGACTGCTGGCTGCCGAGATATTTTATCGGGTTCATCTAACCTTTTGCAAACTCGACGGTTTAACCTCCCTGTATTCCTACCCGACCCCAATTTATCCGCGCTTCCTTCCTTCCACCAGCCGGTTTTTCGATTCACCATGCAGCCCGTAAATGGGCCCAGGCGTCTCTGCCCAAGCCGCTCCTGCTCCACTCCCCTTTTGGGTCGCCCAGCCCGCCACCACCCCGCTTTGCCGCGGGGTAGCTGCTTTCTTTTGTGATGAAACACCTCAACCAGGCCCTGCGGCTGTTGCTCGGCCTGCTGTGGCTGGCCCCGGCCGGCCTGCGGGCCCAGCCTACCGCCCCGCCCCTGCCGCCCGATGCGGCCCTGACCCTGACCCAATGCCTGAACGTGGCCCTGGTGAACCAGCCCCTGGTACGCCAAGCGCGCATCGACCAGGAAATCACCCGTTCCTCCAACCAGATTGCCCTGGCCGCCTGGCTGCCGCAGGTGGGTTTTCAGGGCACGGCCCAGCACTATTTCCAGCTGCCGTTCACCATTTTTCCTGACCCCACGACCGGCGTGCCCACTCCGCGCCAGCTGGGAGTGAGCAACGTAACGACGGTAGGCCTGAGCGGCACCCAGGTGATTTACAACAACGACGTGAACCTGGCCGCCCGCAGTAAGCGGTTCAATAACGTGGCCGCTGAGCAAAACACGGTGAACGTGAAAATTGCCACGGTATCGGATGTGAGCAAGAGCTTCTACGACGTGCTGCTGGCCCAGCGCCAGCTCGACGTGTTCAGCCAGGACATTGCCCGCCTCCAGCGCAACTACCGCGACGCCAAATCGCGCTACGACGTGGGCATTGCCGACAAAACCGAGTACCTGCAGGCCGAAGTTTCGCTCAACAACTCGTTGGTGGGCCGCAAGCAGAGCCAGGAAGCCGTGCGGGCGCGGCTGGCCTACCTCAAGCAGCTGATGGGCGTGCCCCCCGAGCGCCCCTTGGCTTTGCAGTACGACACGCTGCAGCTGGAACTGAACGCCACCCTGGACACCACGGCGGCCCTTAACTTCAGCAACCGCATCGAAATCCAGCAGCTCCAGACCCAGAAGGCGCTGCAGGATCTGACGGTGGACTACTACCGCAACGGGTTTCTCCCGTCGGTGTCGGCGTTTGCCAACTACAACTCGGTGTTTCAGAACAATGCGGTGAGCGACCAGTACCGCACCCGTTTCCCCAACTCTTATGCCGGTGTGCAGCTGGGTTTGCCGTTGTTTACGGGCTTCCGGCGCACTCAGAACATCCGCCGGGCGCGCCTGCAGAATACCCGCCTCGACGAGGACCTAACGAACACCCGCAACCAGATCAACACCGAGTACGCCACCGCTTTGGCCAATTACCAGGGCTACTACACCCAGTACGTGCTGGGCAAGCGCAACCTAGAGGCCTCAAAGGAGGTGTACACCGTCATCAACCTGCAATACCGGGAAGGCATTAGGGCCTACGTGGACCTGATTGTGGCCCAGACTACCCTGCGCACTTCCCAGCTCAACTACTACACCGCCCTGTTCCAGCTACTCGCCAGCAAAGTGGACGTGCTGCGGGCCCGCGGCGAACTGCCGACGGACTACTGATTTACCGCTGTTTGCTGACCCTCATGAAGAACCCAAACTTAATTGCCGGCAGCCTGCTGAGCCTCGCGCTGCTGGCCGGCTGCGGTAAGAAAGAAGACGAAAAAGCGGCCGGTCCGCCGCCCGCTACACCCGTAACGCTGGTGGCGGCCCGCACCACCGACGCCGTGTACTACGACGAGTACCCCGCCACCGTGGTGGCCCTCAACAGCGTGGAGCTGCGCAGTCAGGTGGCCGGTTTTATCACCAATATCTACTTCAAGGAAGGTGAGGTGGTGGCGAAGGGCAAAACGCTCTACGAAATCGACCGACGCAAGTACGAAGCGGCCTACCAGCAGGCGCTGGCCGGCCTGCGCAGCACCCAGGCCACCGTCCAGAATGCCAAAACCAACCTCGACCGGTACCAGCGCTTGGCCCAGCAGGACGCCATTGCCCTGCAAGTGGTAGACAATGCCGCCACGGCCTACGCCACCACCCAGGCCCAGGTAGCCGCCGCCCGGGCCCAGGTAGCCGCCGCCCACACCGACCTCGACTACTCGCTCATCAAAGCCCCATTCAGCGGGCGCATCGGCATCTCCCAGGTGCGGTTGGGCTCTCAGGTCAGCCCGGGCACCACGCTGCTTAACGCCATCAGTGGCGAAGACCCGGTGGGCGTGGATTTCGTGGTGACCCAGTCGGACCTGGGACGCTTCGTAGAGTTGCAGCGCAGCGCCGGCAGCAACCCCGATTCGCTGTTCCAGCTGGAGCTGTCCGGGGGCGTCATGTACCCGCAGCCGGGCCGCATTCTGGCTATTGATCGGGGCGTGGACCAGCAGACGGCCACCATCCAGATCCGGGTGCAGTTCCCGAATCCGCAGCGCGAGCTCAAGGATGGCATGAGCACCGTGCTGCACGTGCTCAACCGGCAGTCGGGCCAGCGCGTGGTGATTCCCTTCAAGGCCGTAACCGAGCAGATGGGGGAAAACTTCGTGTTCGTGGCCGGCGACAGCAGCAAGGCCGAGCAGCGCAAAGTGCAGCTCGGCCCCCGCCTGCGCGACCAGGTCGTCATCATCGACGGCATCAAATCCGGCGACCAGGTTATCACCGAAGGCATCCAGCGCCTGCGCGACGGCGGCGCCATCCAGGCCGGTACCCCGGCCGCGGCGGCAGCACCAGCGGCTAAGAAGTAGTGCTAGGACCTAGCTCCCCTCCTCAGCTGAGGAGGGGTTGGGGGTGGTTGACCTGCCGTTGAACGATGACTAGAGCTAGTGCTAAAAACCGTTCGCCCATCATCAACCACCCCCAGCCCACACTCGCTCTATGCGCGACATTTTCCAAGGAGGGGAGCTAGGTTCTAGTCTTAGCCTAACAACGCTGAACATCAAGCGAATAGCCATCAGCTAACAGCTCAACCACATGATTGCAGAAACCTTTATCCGGCGTCCCGTTACGGCCATTGTCATCTCGCTGGTGATTGTGCTGGTGGGCGTGCTGGCCATCCTGAACCTGCCCGTGGGGCAGTACCCGGAAATCACGCCGCCCACTGTTTCCGTTTCCGGTATCTATACCGGGGCCGATGCCCAGACGGTGGAGCAGACCGTGGCCACGCCCGTGGAAGTGCAGGTGAACGGCGTGCCCGGCATGACCTACCTACAGAGCAACAGCACCAGCAACGGGCAGATGAACATGACGGTGAACTTCGAGCTCGGCACCGACGTGAACATTGCCGCCCTCGACGTGCAGAACCGCGTGGGTATTGCCCTGCCCACCCTGCCCCAGGAGGTGCAGCGCCTGGGCCTCACGGTGCGCAAGCGGAACCCCAGCATTCTGATGCTGGTGGCCCTCTACGCGCCCAAAGGAACTCACAACACCACCTTCCTCGACAACTACGCCAACGTGTTCGTGAAGGACGCGCTGCTGCGCACCAAGGGCGTGGGCGACATCGTGAGCCGGGCCGACGACTTCTCGATGCGCATCTGGCTCAAGCCCGATAAACTCTCCCAGCTCGGCATCACGGCCCAGGAAGTAACGGCCGCCATTCAGGAGCAGAACGCCCAGATTGCGGCCGGCTCCATCGGTGCGCCCCCGGCCCAGTCGGGCCAGACGTTCGAGTATATCGTGTTCGTGCAGGGCCGCCTCACCGATACCGAGGAGTTCGGCAACATCATCGTCAAAACCCGGCCCGAAGACGGCTCCCTGGTCTACCTCAAAGACGTGGCCCGGGTCGAGCTGGGTAAGTTCAACTACGCCAGCAACTCCTTCGTGGATGGCAAGCGCGCCGCCTACCTGCTGGTGTACCAGGCCCCCGGCGCCAACGCCCTCGAAACATTCGAGAACGTGAAGACCACCATGGAGCAGCTCAAGCAGAAGTTCCCCACCGACCTGAGCTACATTGTGCCCTTCGAGGCCGCCACGGTGGTAAAAGTGTCGATTGAAGAGGTGCTGCACACGCTCATCGAGGCCCTGGTGCTCGTGATTATTGTGGTGTACCTGTTCCTGCAAAGCTGGCGCTCCACGCTCATTCCGGTGCTGGCCATTCCGGTGTCCATCATCGGCACGTTCATCCTGTTCATTCCGCTGGGCTTCACCATCAACACGCTCACCATGTTCGGCTTCGTGCTAGCCATCGGTATCGTGGTCGATGACGCCATTGTGGTGGTGGAAGCCGTGGAGCACAACATGAACGCCCGCAACATGCCCGTGCTGGAAGCCACGCTGGCGGCCATGCGCGAAATTTCGGCCCCTGTAATTGCCATTGCCCTCATTCTGGCGGCAGTATTCGTGCCGGTGGGCTTTATTCCGGGCATCACCGGGCGGCTCTACCAGCAGTTCGCCATCACCATCGCCATTTCGGTGGTTATCTCGGCCTTCGTGGCCCTCTCGCTCACGCCGGCGCTGTGCGTACTGCTGCTCAAGCCCCACCAGCGCGACGAGAAATCGAAGGGCATCGACCGGCTGTTTTTCCGCTTCAATACCTGGTTTGATAAAGTGACCAGCAAGTATGGCAACGGCGTGCAGCGCGGCATCAAGCACTCCCGCTTCGTGGTCATTATCCTGATCTGCATCATCGTGGGCACGGGTTTCCTGTTTGTAAAGAAGCCATCGTCCTTCATCCCAACCGAGGACGAGGGCCGGATTTTCGTGACCTTCACCCTTCCCGAAGCCGCTTCCACCGAGCGTACCGTGGCCACGCTCAAGGAGGTAATGAAGGAGCTGAGCCAGATCAAGGGCATTGCCCACTACGCCGGTCTGGGCGGCCTGAACGTGGTGACGTTCTCCTCCAAATCGAACAGCGGCACCGTCTTCTGCCAGCTCGAACCCTGGGAAGACCGCACCGACAAGGAGCTGCAATTGCAAGCTTTGATGGCCACCGTGCAGCAGCGCCTGAGCCGCCTCAAGGAAGCCAACATCGTGGTTATTTCGCCGCCGCCTATTCCGGGCCTCGGTAACAGCGGCGGCTTCTCGTTTATTCTGCAGGAACGCGACGGCGACGGTAAGGTCCAGACCTTCGATAAGAACCTGCAGAAATTCCTGGCCGACCTCAACGCCCGCCCTGAAATCGTGCGGCCCTTCTCGTTCTTCACCGCCAACACGCCCGGCTACCAGCTCACCATCAACCGCGAAAAGGCCAAGAAGCTGGGCGTTTCGGTGGCAGAAATCGGTACCGCTTTGCGCACCTACCTAGGCTCGGCCTACGTGAACGACTTTACGCTCTACGGCCGCAACTTCCGCGTAGTGGCGCAGGCCGACAGCATGTACCGCGGCGACATCAAGGACCTGGGCCAGTATTTCGTGCGCAACTCCACCGGCGGCATGGTGCCCCTGAGCGCCCTCACCAGCTACCAGCGCACCGAGTCGGCCCCGCTGATTTCGCACTTCAACCTGTTCCGCTCGGCCGAAATTAACGGCAGCGCCGCCCCCGGCTATTCCTTCGGCGACGCCATTCAGGCCCTCAAGGAAACGGCCGCCAAGTCGCTGCCCCAGGGCTACGACTACGAATTCTCGGGCCTGACCCGGGAAGAGCAGCTGGCCGGCGGCCAGACGATTTACATCTTCGCTTTGTCCATCGTGTTCGTATTCCTGTTTCTGGCGGCATTGTACGAAAGCTGGTCGGTGCCGTTTTCGGTGCTGCTGGCCGTGCCGGTGGGCGCGTTCGGGGCTATTCTGGCCCTCACCTTCCTGCCCAGGCTCACCAACAACGTCTACGCCCAAATCG
This sequence comes from Hymenobacter amundsenii, assembly GCF_002204745.1. Lineage (GTDB taxonomy): Bacteria > Bacteroidota > Bacteroidia > Cytophagales > Hymenobacteraceae > Hymenobacter > Hymenobacter amundsenii. The sequence goes on along the minus strand of NZ_NIRR01000010.1, from coordinate 108,780 downwards.
GCCTGATCACGCTCATCGGCCTGTCGGCCAAAAACGCCATCCTCATCATCGAATTCGCCAAGGAGCGGGTCGATAAGGGCATGCCGCTGGTGGATGCCACCCTGGAAGCCGTGCGCCTGCGCCTGCGACCCATCGTGATGACCTCCCTAGCCTTTATTCTGGGCGTAACGCCGCTGGTATTTGCCTCGGGCGCGGGCGCCATCAGCCGCCAAACAATAGGCTGGACGGTGCTCGGCGGCATGCTTTCGGCTACGCTGCTGGCCATTTTCATCGTGCCGGTGCTGTATGTGCTCATCACGCGCTTCGCCTACGGCAAGGAGAAGCTGGCTGAGTTGGAAGCCAACTACCAGCCCGATGAAGAGCACGGCGGCCCCGCTGGGGCCGGTGAAGGCGACCATCCGGCTCCGCAGCCGGCGTAAGCAGTAGTGCAGCCACGTGCAGGGCTGAGCGGGCGTGAGCATCTGCAGGGCTAGATTAGCTGCTCCCAACTGGGTTCATTGCCACTCGCCCAGACTTCCGTTCCGGCCGGGGGCAGTACGGCATCAGGCTGCGTGAGCAGCAAAGCGCGCACGGCCGGCTGCCCTGGCCGGGCGATTTCCTCTACGCTGGCAATGGCGGAAATCTCCTGTTTATCAGGGTAACGCAGGCGGACCGCCAGGGCAGTATGCAAAGGCCAGTTCGCCAGTTCCGGAGCAGCTGATTCGGGATGCAACAACATGCCCAGGCCCGTTAGCGAGTGGCTTTCTAACACGCGCATGATTATTTTTTCATCCATTGCAGCATTTACGCAAAAACCGCCGTAACTAGCCGTAAATACGCATTCACCGCTTCTCTGAGCTGAACTGAAAATCGTCGTTTCACAGAATCCGGCAACTGAACTGCCCCCCGAATTTGTACGTGTTGGCATGGTGCTTGTAAACTACCCTTCAACACCGGGCCGCAAGTGCCCTCTCCACTTAAAGATTCCACGCCATGAAAAAGATCAGTTTGCTTCTCGCCTTTGTACTGTTTCTCACCACTGCGTTCAGTGGTTTCGCTCAGGACCGCAAAGTTAGCTCCAGCGCCAAAGGAGCAGTGCTCGGTGGCCTGGGTGGCGCTGCCGCCGGTGCCATTATCAACAAGAAAAACCGCGTAGTAGGCGGGGCTGTGGGTGGCGCTGCTGGTGCCGGTATCGGTTACAGCATCGGCCGTACCGCCGACAACAAGCGTCGGGCCGAAGCCGCCCGCATAGCTGCTGCCAACCGCGCCGAAGCTAACCGCCGCGCAGCTTACCGCTCGGGCGTTGCCCAGGCTAAAGCGGATGCCGCTCGCAACAACGCCAACGCCATGGCCGCCGCTCCTGCCCGTCAGGCTCCGGCCATGATGAGCAGCTTTGCTGCTCCCGGCGCCGCCCCGGCCGCTTTTGCCATGAGCTCGGGCTACCTGCCCAATGAGGCCTACGGTCAGCGCGAAGCCGCTTACCCAACCTCGGAAGTTCGTCGGAAGAGCTGGTAATCCGGTTGCCTTCCGTAATTTCAAAGCCCAGGCCTTCGGGTCTGGGCTTTTTGTTCCGCGCTATTTTGTAGTTCTGCTCTTCAACCTAACCCCTGTTCTCATGAAATCCATTTTCGGCCTATTGCTGGGCGGCGCCCTGCTGGCTTCCTGCTCCGCTCCCAACCCCAACGGGGCCACCGATGCCAATGCCGTGAACGTGCAAAGCCTCAACCAACAGTTCATCGGGGCCTGGAACGCCAAGAACACGGTGCAGCTCGATTCCCTGCTGGCCGACGACGTGCAGTATGCCCAGGGCGCCACGCGCTTCAACGGTAAATCGGAGGTATCGGACAAGTGGGTACGCGCCACGATGGGCACCATTGCCGACCTGAAACTCTACGCCACCACCTCCGGCAGTGGCCCGGCCATGGCCTACGAGGCCGGTACGTTCTCCACGGAAGTGCTGCCCGAAGGCCCCGACCAGCCCCGGGGCGAAGGCGAAGGCAACTTCATCCTGCTCTGGAAGAAGAACGCCAAGAACGCCTGGAAGCTCAGCTACGTACAGCTCGAAGGACTGCCTGTAAAAGTAAAATAGCCGTCATTCAGACGACATAAAAAGCCCCGTCGGTAGTTGCCGACGGGGCTTTTTGGGTTATCGGGGCAAAGCAACACGATGCGCTACCCTGCCAGTTCCGGCCGGGTCAGGTACTCCTCACCGTCGTAGACCGGCGCCATCTGCTTGGATTCTTCCTCAGTAAAAATGCGGGAACGAATCAGAAACCGGACGCCCAACGGAATTTCCAGCGAGAAGCTGGCTCCGCGACCCTTCACTACGTCCACGGTCAGTTGGGTGTGCTGCCAATACTCGAACTGGGAGGCACTCATGAAGAAGTCGCAGCCGTGAATCTGGCCCAGCCATACGTCGTTGGTTCCTACCCGGAATTCGCCCTTCGTGAAGCACATGGGCGAAGATCCGTCGCAGCAACCCCCACTCTGATGGAACATGAGCGGGCCGTTTTCGTCGCGGAGCAGGTCAATGGTGGCTTCGGCGGCGGTCGTAACGAGGACGCGGGGAGTTTTCACGATGGGTAGCTAGGTGAATGGAATAACGGGGAATTGATTTGTCGCCCTGAGCTTGCAAAGCACCCTAAGGCACTTTATCGACGGTGTTACAAGGTCCTTGCAAGCTCAGGATAACAGTTGTCCTTATCAACTTAACGTTTAAAAGAAGCCCAGCTTCTGCTGGCTGTAGCTGATGAGCATATTCTTGGTCTGGCGGTAGTGGCCAAGCATCATTTTATGGTTCTCACGGCCGAAGCCCGAGTTTTTGTAGCCTCCAAACGGCGCACCGGCGGGGTAATCGTGGTAGCAGTTTACCCACACGCGGCCGGCCTGGATGGCGCGAGGCACCTGGTAAAGCTCGTGGGCGTCGCGGGTCCAGACGCCGGCGCCCAAGCCGTAAAGCGTGTCGTTGGCTAGTTCGATGGCCTCGTCCATGTCCTTGAATGTCGTCACGGACACCACCGGGCCGAAGATTTCCTCCTGGAAGATGCGCATTTTGTTGTGGCCCCGGAACACGGTGGGCTTGATGTAGTAGCCCTCGGCCAGCGCCCCGTCTTCCTGGGTAAACGCCTCACCGCCGGTCAGTACCTCGGCCCCCTCGTCCTTACCAATTTCGAGGTAGCTCAGGATTTTCTCGAACTGGTCGTTGCTGGCCTGGGCGCCCATCATGGTCTGCATATCGAGCGGGTTGCCCAGCTTGATGGCCTTCACGCGTTCCACGACGCGGGCCATGAACTCATCGTAGATATCTTCCTGCACCAGAATCCGCGAGGGGCAGGTGCAGATTTCGCCCTGATTGAGCGCAAACATCACGGCACCCTCAATGGCCTTGTCGAGGAAGTCGTCGTCGGCGTCCATCACGCTCTTGAAGAACACGTTCGGCGACTTGCCGCCCAGTTCCATCGTAACGGGAATCAGGTTTTCGGCGGCATACTGCATGATGAGGCGGCCGGTGGTGGTTTCGCCCGTAAACGACACCTTGTTAATGCGCGGCGACGAAGCCAGCGGCTTGCCCGCTTCCAGCCCGAAACCGTTCACCACATTTACCACGCCGGGCGGCAGCACATCCTGGAGCAGCTCCATGAGCACCATAATGCTGGAGGGCGTTTGCTCAGCGGGCTTCATGACTACGCAGCAGCCGGCGGCCAGGGCCGGGGCCAGCTTCCAGGTAGCCATCAGCAACGGGAAGTTCCAGGGAATGATCTGACCCACCACGCCCAGCGGCTCCTCAATAATAAGCGACAAGGTGTTGCTGTTGAGTTCCGTAGCCGAGCCTTCTTCGGCCCGGATGACGCTGGCGAAGTAGCGGAAGTGGTCGACGACCAGCGGCAGGTCGGCGAGCATGGTTTCGCGGATAGGCTTGCCGTTTTCCACGCACTCGACGGCCGCCAGGTGGGGCAAGTTTTCCTCGATGATGTTGGCGACCTTGTTGAGGATGTTGCTGCGCTCGGTAGCCGAGGTTTTGCCCCAGGTTTTGAATGCCTCATGGGCCGCGTCGAGGGCTAGGTTGATGTCCTCTTTGGTGCTGCGGGCTACTTTGGTGAACACCTTGCCGTCGATGGGTGAGATGTTGTCGAAGTACTGGCCTTTCACCGGCGCTACCCACTTGCCCCCGATAAAGTTATCGTAGTGGTCTTTGAACTTGGGCCGGTCGACGAGGGTACTGGGCTTTTCGAGCGTTTCCATGAATAGGTAGGGTTAAGGATTTGATGATGAGTCAAATTACGACGCATTTATGCCTAATTTGGTGTAGTATTCTCTCACAAACCGGGCATATCATCTCAATTTGTGAGTACATACTCACTTAGACAACGGTTCAGGTTAAGCCTTTGTTTGTTCGTGTCCGTTTCCCGGCCGGTTGTTAGCTACCCCACTCCGTTTTTCGCCCCCGACGTATGGCCCACCTGCCTGCTCCCATTGCGCTGCTTGCCCCCCACCAGCTCAGTACGCTGGTGGAAAACCGCACCGTGTACTCGTTGGATGCGTTTGAGCTCAGCGTGTTTGAAACTCACCAGCGGGCTTTGCACGTGCCCCTGAGCCTGGGCCAAGTGGTGCTTACCACCATGTTGCGGGGCAAAAAGGTGATGCACTTGGCTGGCCGCGACGCCTTCGAGTATCTGCCCGGCGAATCGGTGGTGGTGGGCGAGCACGAAACCATGCACATCGACTTCCCGGAGGCCGACGTCGCCACGCCTACCCAGTGCCTGGCCGTGGCCATCCCCACCGATACCATCCGCCAGACGGTGGACCTGCTCAACGAAGACTACCCGCGCGCCGAGGCCCACCAGCCTTGGCAGCTAGATACGCGCACGCCCGCCCACGCCCATTTCCACAACCCGCCCGAGCTGACCGGTACGCTGGAGCGCCTCGTGCAGCTTTCGCGCAGCACCGGCCGCGTTAAGGATGTGCTGGCGGGCTTCACCATCCAGGAGATGCTGGTGCGCCTGATGCAGACCCAGGCCAGGCAGCTGCTGTTCCACAACTACCGCCAGCACGCCACTTCTCACCGGTTCGCGGCCGTGGTGCAGTACGTGAAGCAGCACCTCAGCGAGCCGATTACGGTGGAGAAATTGGCCGGACTGGCCTGCATGAGCAAGGCCACGTTCTTCCGGGTGTTCAAGCGCGAGCTGGGCCTTACGCCGGTCGAGTTCGTGAATCAGGAGCGTCTCGCGGAAGCCAAGCGCCTGTTGCGCCTGCCCGCCGCTACCGTGGCCGACGTGTGTTTCCGGGCCGGCTTCAACAACCCGGCCTACTTCCAAAAGCTCTTCAAGCAGTACGAGGGCATCACGCCGGGCCTCTATAAGCGCCAGCAGATGGCCGGGTAGCACATGATGGGGTTGAGGGGGCGCAACCTTTCCGGCGGTTCGCTGGTTTGACTGCCCGTACCTATGTCGCTGTGCCTCCCGCGCAGCGGCTTTTTAGTTGATGAGCCAATCTGTTGCCGTAGCGGCACCGCCCGAAACGCCTGCTGCCACCCCGCCACTGGCCTCTTCCCAAGTCTGGCTGATGGCCGTGACCTGCGGCTTGGTGGTAGCCAACCTGTATTATAACCAGCCCCTGCTGGCCGAAATCGGCCGCACGTTCGGCCTTTCCGAAAGCCGGGTGAGTCTGGTGGCTACTATCACGCAAATAGGGTACACGCTGGGCCTGCTGCTGGTGGTCCCGCTCGGCGACAAGCGGGAGCGGAAAAGCCTGACGCTGATCCTTCTACTGTGCGCCGCCGTCTGCATGGCCGGGGCCGCTTACGCGCCCACGTTCGCGCTGCTGGTCGGGGCCAGCCTGCTCATTGGCCTGTTCTCGGCGGTGCCCCAGCTCCTGATTCCGATGGCTGCCTCTTTGGCCAGTGATGAACAGCGAGGCCAAGTGGTGGGCAAAGTAATGAGCGGCCTGCTGATTGGTATTCTGCTCTCGCGCACCATAAGCGGCTACGTGGGCCTGCACTTCGGCTGGCGGGCCATGTACTGGGTGGGTGCTGGTATAATGGTACTCCTCACGGGCGTGCTGGCCCGGATGCTGCCGCGCAACCAGTCGCACTACGCGGGCAGCTACGCCAGCCTGCTCCGCTCCCTGGGCACCCTGGCCCGGGAACTGCCGGTGCTGCGCCGCTCGGCCATTGTGGGGGCCTGCCTGTTCGGAGGCTTCAGCGCCTTCTGGACTACCCTGATTTTTTTCCTGGAAAGCGACGCCTACCACTACCACAGCGACGTGGCCGGCCTGTTCGGGCTGGTGGGTGCCACCGGGGCTTTTGCCGCCTCCTTTGCCGGCAAATCCGCCGACCGCAAGGGGCCGGACTACGCCCTCACGCTGGGCATTCTGCTGTTTCTGGGCGGCTACCTGCTGCTGGGCTTCGGCGGCTACCACTTGGTGGGCCTGATTGCGGGCGTGGTTATCCTGGACGTGGGCCAGCAGATGGCCCACATCTCCAACCAGACCCGCGTGTTCAGCCTCCGCCCCGAAGCCCGCAGCCGCCTCAACACCGTGTACATGACGGCCTGCTTCATCGGGGCCTCCGTCGGTTCCTTCCTCGGCGGCCTCGCCTGGGATCATTTTCAGTGGCCCGGCGTCTGTGCCGTGGGCCTGGGGCTAGTGGCACTGGCCTACGGCGCGAACCGGTTTTATGGGAGGGAAGCCGGCGAGTAAAAAAACGCCTAACCCGAGTCGTGGATTGGCCGCGTAGCGGCTTTCGGTTTGTAGGTGGTAAGCCTGCCGAACGGTCGCGCCGCGTAGCGGTGCCCGAAATGGCAGCTGAATCGGACACCGCTACGCGGCGCGACGCGACTACCTCATCATTATTTTTCTACAAACCGAAAGCCGCTACGCAACCTGAACCCTATTAGTATTGAAGTTTGCTCAACTATGGCTCTGTTAATCCTTATATATGTAGTAGACGTTTTCACCCCCAAATGACCGTCTCAGAGCCTGAGCAGTAACGGTACTATGATTCTCTGCGGCACAGGTGACATAACAGATAATGGACCCCGCTTTTATATTCCCAATTGTCACATTAACGATGAGCATGTACGGTTCATCATCGTTTAGTCGCACCAACATATAGTCGTAAAAATCCTTTTCGAGCGACACACCCATCATACCAACATTAGTACAGCGAAAAGCCGATCCAGACCAGAAAAGGTGACCATCCGGAATCTGATGTAATGGGGTCAATTTCATGATTTACTCCCCCAACCGTCCCATGCACTCCACCAAACTCGTGCGCCAGTGCGGAATGGCCAGGCCCAGCGCGGTTTTGGCTTTGGTCTTGTCCATCACGGAGAAGGCGGGGCGGGTGGCTTTGGTGGGGTACTCGGCGGTGCGGATGGGCACGGTGCGGGTGGTCAGGCCGCCCAGCTCGAAAATGGCCACTGCGAAATCGTACCACGACGTGACACCCTCGTTGCTATAGTGGTAGAGGCCGTAGGCGGTGCTGCCCGATTCGATGATGTGCAGCAGCGCGCCGGCCAAATCGATGGCGTAGGTGGGCGTGCCCAGCTGGTCCCAGATCACGCGCATTTCTTCGCGCTCCTTGCCGAAGCGCAGCATCGTTTTCACGAAGTTGCCAGCGTACTCGGAGTAGAGCCAACTGGTGCGCAGGATGAAATACCGCTCGGTGTGAGCCGGAATCACTTGCTCGCCTTCCAGCTTGGTGAGGCCGTACACGCTGATGGGCGCGGTTTCGTCGGTTTCGAGCAGGGGCTCGTTGCCGGTGCCAGCAAACACGAAGTCGGTGGAAATGTGCAACATCGTGGTGCCGAACTCGCCGCAGAGGCGGGCCAGGTTTTCGGCCCCGTCGCGGTTTACTTTCCGGGCAATTTCTACCTCGTCCTCGGCCTTATCAACGGCCGTGTAGGCGGCGCAGTTGATGATGTAGGCCGGACGGTGCTGCTCGAACGTGGTCCGCAGGATATCCGGGTTCAAGATGTTGGCCTGCTCCTCGGGCAGAAACACGATATCGGTGAAGCTGCGCTGTTGGGCAACGTGTTGCAGGCACTGGCCCAATTGGCCGGAGCCGCCGAAAACGAGGGTTTTGTTCATGGGTAAGCAGTGATGACGGGGGAGGCCGCAAATTACGCCTTTCCCGCTTCCCTCCTACCCTTGCGCCACACTTCCCGCGCCTAAAGCGGGGCCGCCGGGTTGCACGGGGCGCTTGTTGTTGATGGGCTGGAAGGGCTGCTCCCGGGGCTGCTTCTCGCTCAGGTACTTCCAGTAGCGCAGCGGCATGTGGCGGCGGTGGAGCTTCATATTTTTGCGCTCCGGAATGTTCACGTGGTCGAAATACGACTGCCAGAGCAGCTGAAACAGCGGTTCCCGCTCATCCAGCACCGTGGCCGACACGGCCGCGCGGCGCTGGGGCGCGGTGTCGGCGTCGAACTGCACGATGTCGGTGCGGTGCAGGTCGTAGTAGAGGCCGTAGTGTCGGCGGCGGTCGAAAATCAGCCAGCGCTGGTCGGCGTAGCGCTTGGTGAAGTGGGCCGCGATGAGGGGCAGCACGTCGAAATCGGGCTCGATGGTGGCGTGGAACAGGCCGTCGCTCGTCTTCTCGAAGCGCACGAAGGCTTCCATGCGGTGCTTTTCGCGGTACATCTGCTGGGCCAGGCGCTGGATGCGGCGCACGTTGTCGTCGGCGTAGTTCTCGGCAATGTCACGGCCAGCGCGCATGGCCGTATCGGCGTAGCGGAAAATGAGCAGCTCCCGGTCAGGCACCTCGCTCAGAAAGGCGTGAAACAGCCGCGTGCGGGCCTCCTTATCCATGTAGCGCAGCAACCCATCCCAGACGCGGGCGGCGGCCGTTTCGTCGGTGTCTACCTGCACCGGCTGGGCAAACAGCCCGGCCTGCACCGCGCCCAGGGGCTGGATGCTGTTGGGGGCTGCCTTGCGGTCATACACCTGAAAAATCACGGTCAGCAGCCCCTCGAAAGAACCGTCGTAGGCGTAATCCAGCGGCGGGTTACGCAGCTCGGGCGCGGTCCGGCGCCGGGTAGCAGCGGCGGACAGCGCTTCGGCGGCGGAACGGCGGCGAACGGGGAAACGGGACATGGGCAGAAACAAACGGCTACGGGTCCCAGGGTCGAAACCCTGGGCTAGTCAGTGGGAAGAAAAGAAGCGGCAACCCGCAACCACAGGGAAGCTACGCAACCCAAGCCTTCGGCCCTGGCAACTCTGCCCAGCGTTACGCCGCTTTCGGCTGGCGGAATTTACCGTGGTTGCGGGCAGCCTCCTGGTGCATACGCTGCACCACCGGCAGTAGGTCGGCGAGCTTGCAGCAGCAGGCCACTCGGGCCACTTTCAGCGGTTGGGCCGCCTCCGTGGCGGTGGGTACTTCGGCGGCGTTTCGGTAGGCGACGGTCATGGTAGTTGGCAGTTTGTTTTTGGTAGGTGGTTAGTGGTTTTCGGTGGAATGTGGAGCTTGTGCCGAAGCCAAAAACCACCAACCAAAAACCTCAACTGGGTTGGGCGAAAAGGTCGAGTTGCTGGGTAACGAGGGCGGAGCGGACGGAACCGGCCCCGAACAGAATCTGGCGGCGGATGGTCTGTTCGTCGTAGTCGCGGGTAGAAAGGGCCTGGCCCCGGCAGGTGAGGAAGAACTTGGCCCGCTTGAGCACCACGCCGAACTTGTGCAGGTGGTCGAGGTGAAGCGGCCCGAACCGGCGGGCGGCCACGATGCGCTTAGCCGAGCGCGAGCCCACGCCCGGAATCCGCAAAATCAGCTCGTAGTCGGCCGTATTCACATCGACTGGGAATACGTAGCGGTTGCGCAGGGCCCAAGCCAGCTTGGGGTCCACTTCGAGGTCGAGGAAAGGATGCTCGGGGTCCAGGATTTCATCGGCCTGAAAGCCGTAGAAGCGCATGAGCCAGTCGGACTGGTACAACCGATGCTCCCGGATCAGGGGCGGCTGCGTGACCTGGGGCAGGCGGGCGTCGTCGGTAATCGGGATGTAGCCCGAGTAATACACCCGCTTCAGGCCGTAGCCCTTATACAAGGAGTCGCTCAGGTTAATGATCTGCAAATCGTTTTCGGCCGAGGCTCCCACGATGAGCTGGGTACTCTGGCCAGCGGTGGCAAACTGGGGCACTTTCTTGAAGAGCGCCTTTTCCTCCTTGTTCTGGCGGATACCGTCCCGGATCTGGCCCATCGGGGTTAGGATTTCCTCGTAGTTCTTCTCGGGGGCCAGGTTCTGGAGGGCCATTTCCGAGGGCAGCTCAATATTCACGCTCAGGCGGTCGGCATACAAGCCGGCCTCCTGAATAAGCTCCTCCGACGCGCCCGGAATGGCCTTCACGTGGATGTAACCGTTGAAGCGGTGCTCGGTGCGCAGCTTCTTAATAATACGCACCAGGCGCTCCATGGTGTAATCGGGCGAGGAGAAGATGCCGCTGCTCAGAAACAGGCCCTCGATATAGTTGCGGCGGTAGAAGTTCATGGTCAGATCCACCACTTCGTCCACCGTGAAAGCGGCGCGCTTCACGTTGTTGCTCTTGCGCGAAACGCAGTAGGCGCAGTCGAAAATACAGTGGTTGGTGAGCAGAATCTTGAGCAAACTCACGCAACGGCCGTCCTCGGTGTAGCTGTGGCAGATGCCCATGCCCTCGGCGTTGCCCAGGCCCTTGTCGACGTTTTTGCGCTTGCCGCCGCTGCTGGAGCACGAAACGTCGTACTTAGCGGCGTCTGCCAATATACTTAGCTTTTCCTGAATGCGCTGTTCGTTCATGAGGCAGTTTGCTGGCTTAAAAATAGAACCTTGTGCGCAAATACGCAATCTTTAAAAGACTAATTTCATTGGAATCGTTCCGCCGCGAGCCAGTAAAAAAGGTGTTGGGCTTAGGCTTATTCGCCGCCGCCCACTAGGATGGCCGCACCGCCAAAAACCGGCGGCTGGAACGGCGGAAAGCCCCGCCCGCGTTGTACCTTGCTTACTCGGCGTGCGCAAATGAGAAACTACCTGTGGTGGCTTGGCGGATTACTGTTCTGGCTGGGGGCCGGCCTCGGGCCCGCCGCCGCCCAAACGGCCACGCCCGGGCTAGCCGCCGATACCACCCGCCCGCAGCCGCCCGCCCGCCCCGACTCGCTGCGCCGCCGCTTCGATGAGGAGCGGATGCTCAATGGCCTGAAGGCGTACACCCGCCGCAAAACCATTATGGGCAAGGCGGCGGCGGCGCTGTTCACGTTCCGGGAGCGGCGCGAAGACCAAGCCGGCCTCGATGCCGCGCTACTCGACCGGCAGTTCGAGCAGCACAACTATAAAATCGTGCGCCGCGTCGATATCCGCACTCTCGACGCGTTCGGCTACAGCATCACCGACTCGTTACGGGCGCCGCGCAACATTCTGGAGAAAACCGGCAACACGTTTCACATGAAAACCAGCCGCTCACGGGTGCGGCAGGTGCTGCTGCTGCGCGAGGGCCGCGAGCTCGAACCCCAGGCCCTGGCCGAATCGGAACGCCTGCTGCGCCAGACGTCTGAGATTCTGGACGCCCGGGTATTCGTGGACGAGCGCACCAGCACGGCCGACAGCGTCGATGTTATCGTGATTACCAAGGACCTGTTCAGCCTCAACGGCTCGTACCAGCTACGCGACGTGGGCGCGGGCATCGTGGGCCTGCGCGACGTAAATTTCCTGGGCTTGGGCCACCAGTTCCGCAACAAGTTCGCGTACGGCCGCCGCGACGACGGCCCCCAGGCCCAGCCCTGGGCCTACGAAGGAAGCTACCAGGTGCCGTTCCGCGAGTTTATTTACGGCCGGGCCCGCTACCTCAACGAAACCCGCCACCGCGAGGGCAACATCGGGTTCTCGCGCGACTTTTACTCCATCAATACCCGCTACGCCGGGGCAGTTAATTACAGTTTCTACGACCGGCTTTTTCCTATTGGAGGCGACGGCTCGGCCGAGAGGCCCTACAATTACCAGGCGTTGCGCTTCAACGTGCAGGATGTGTGGCTGGGTCGCGCGTTTCAGCCCAAGAGCTACGATCTGGGTTACGAAAGCCCCGGCCGCATTATCGGGGCCGCTCGGGTTATCCGCACCAACTACCAGGAAAAGCCCTTTGACTACTACCAGAGCGCCAACCTGATGCTGGGCACGGTGGGCTACAGCGTGCGGCGCTATTATAAGGATAAGTACCTGTTCGGCTTCGGCCGCACCGAGGACATCCCGACCGGCTCGCTAGTGAGCTTTACGACGGGCTACGAGTTCAACCCGGCCGGTAACCGCCGCTACTACGGGCTGCGGGTATCGTCGGCCACCTACCGGCCCCAGCGGGGCTACTTGTACCTGAGCGGGGAGTTTGGCGGCTTCGTGCGCGGACGCGGCAACGACTGGCAGCAGGGCCTGTTGAGTGGGGAAGTGTTGTATTTCACCCGCCTCTACCACACCGGCAACCTGCAGTGGCGGCACTTTCTGTGGCAGCGCACCAGCCTGGGCCTCCACCGCCGCCCCGACGAATACCTGACCATCGAGGGCGAGCGGGGCCTGCGCGGGTTCCGGCCCGCGAACTTCCTCTCGGGAACCAGCCGCGTCACGCTCAACTACGAAACCACCATGTACACGCCGCTGTCGTTTCTGGGCTTCCGGATGGCGGTAGTGGGCTTTGCCGATGTGGCTTGGCTCAACGCCCGCAAGCCCGACCGGCTGCTGCCGTTCTTCGAGAAGCCCTACTCCGGCTTCGGCATGGGCCTGCGTTTCCGCAACGAGTACACGGCCATCCGCACCATCCAGATTACGCTCGGCTTCTATCCCCGGGGCCTCGACGCGCCCAATGGCGTCCGCCTGTTCGAGAACTCGCGCCCCTACTACGGCTTTTCCGATTTTAGCTTCGGCCAGCCCGGCATTACGCGGTATCAGTAGCGTGGCTGACGAATTCTATTTAGCTGACTGCTGCTGCTGCCTGGGACCAGCCTATCACCAATGAGGCACTCTATCAGGAACCATGGCAACTGAGCACCATTGAGTGCGGAAGCTGGCCAAGCGCAACGTACCAACTCCAATAACAACTCACCTAACCGCTTGATTAGCTTATCAGGTGGGTGCTGGGGCATTATTGATAGTGGCGCCTGAGTAGCTGTTTCGTCTGCCGGGTGAATACGACAACGGCGGTGGCCAGGCGCTTTTTTACAATATGAACTGGGTTCGGTGCAAACCTGGCCAGCAGTGCGTAGCTTTACTAAAGACGGGAGGTGTGTTTTTCAAATAACTGCCTATCAGGCTGCGTTTCATAAAAGCGCAAGGAAGCTTTGCTCCCTGCTTTCCAAGCCGCTTGCCCGCCTGTTTAGCTCGCCCGTCTGCCTATTCGCCTACTTGCCCGCTCCCATATGCCCGTAGAGCTCCTTCTTACCTTAGCTACTGCCCCGATTTCCACCCGCCCTATTCGCCGCCGCCGTCGGCCGGCCGGCCCTAGCGGCGCGGGGCTGCTGCGCCTTGGGTGGCTGCTGCCCCTGATGCTGCTGCTGATGGGGTTGCTGGGCGGCACAACCACCACGGCTCGCGCCCAAACCGCGCCCCCGACGTGCAGCGAGGATGAGAAGTTTGCTAACACCTGGTATTTCGGCTCCAAGGCGGGGCTCGACTTCAACCAAGCCACCGACTCCATTAAGCCTGTTGTGCTAACCGATGGCGCGATGACGGCGCCCGCCGGCGCTGGCGTAATGTCGGATGGCAGCGGCAAGATTCTGTTCTACAGCAACGGCGACACCATCTGGAACGGCAACGGCACCATCATGACCAACGGTACGGGCATGGGCGGCAACCGCCTGACCACCGACGGCCCCCTGCCCATCCGGTTGCCCGGCAGCCCGCCCCCCACGATGCCGGGAGGCGAAACGCGCTACCTGATTTTCACGCAAGACGCCAAGGGCGGCCCCAAGGGCCTGAGCTACTCGGAAATTATTATTCCCGCCGGAGGCGGGGCGGGTACGGTGGTAGCGGCCACTAAAAACACGCCGCTCACTCAGGGCACCACCGAAAAAATGACGGGGGTGTTTCACAAAAACGGCTGCGACATCTGGATTATCGTGCACGGCTGGGGCAATGCTACAACCGGCACCGCCAACCGGGGCGACGCTTTCCTGGCATACCGCGTACGGCTGGTAGCCGGGGGCGTAGGGCCGGTGCTCATCGATCCGCCGGTAATTTCTGCTGTGGGCTCTTTACACGCCCCGAGCGTGTCGCCGGAAGGCTACCGGGGGCAGATGAAAGTGACGCCCGACGGCCAGCAGCTGGCGTTGTCGCGCTACAGTGCGGTGGCCGGCGACAGCAGCAGTAGTGTGGAGCTGTTTAGTTTCGACACCTCCACGGGCATGGTCGGCAGCCCCCGAATCATTGACAGCAAGGAAGGTGGCTATTATGGCGTCGAGTTTTCGCCGGGCCGCAGCCGCCTTTATGCCACCGTGCTGGGCGCGGCGCCCCGATTGCCCCAGCTGTTGCAGTTTGATATCAGCGGCCCCGGAACCGGTATGGCTGCCAAAGCGGTTATTCCGCTCAAGCAGACCACGCCCGTCAACCTGGGCTCCATGCAGGCAGCCCCCGATGGCAAGATTTACGTGGCCCGCGAGGGCAGCCGGCGCTGGGCTTTATCCCCTACCCCGATTCGCTGGGGGCCGCCATTGCCTACGCCGACGACAGCCTGACGCTGGGCGGGCGCCGCAGCGGCCTCGGGCTCGTCAACTTCAACCAAAGCTCTTTGCTGCGCTTTGGCTTCGGGGGCCGGCCTACGGCGTGCCTCGAATACACGTTCACGGCCCCGCCCGTTGATTTCGACAAGAAGCAATACGCCTGGGATTTCGGCGACGGCACGACCTCCACTCAGCCTGACTCGGTAAAGCATACCTACCCCCGCCCGGGCGATTACGTGGTGACGCTGCGCATCACGACTGACTGTTTTTGCCGGGAAACGAAGAGTATGGTGCGCATTTTCGGACCGCCTACCCCAGGCACTATTGCGGCCGACCAGACCATCTGTGCCGGCGATTCGGCGGCCGTGCTCACCAGCGCAACGCCCGCGGGCGAAGGCACCGGGCAGTTCAACTACCAGTGGCAGTCATCAATTGATAACACTACCTGGGCCGACATCAGCGGGGCTACGGCTGAAACCTATGCGCCGGGCGTGCTGAGTGTCACGACCTACTTCCGGCGGCTGGTTACCTCGGGCTTCTGCGCGCCGCGCACGCCCTCGGCCTCAGTTAAGATTACGGTGACCCCGAAAGTTGTGGCCGGCACCATTGCCGCCGATCAGGCGCTGTGCGCCGGTGCCACCCCGGCTCCGCTCACTAGCACAACGGCCCCCACGGGCGGCACCGGCACCTTTACGTATCAGTGGGAATCGTCCGTTGACAACACGACTTTTACCGCCATCGGCGGCGCGACCAGTGCCGGCTACGCACCCGGCCCACTGACGGTCACTACTTATTACCGCCTCCGCACAACTTCCGGATCCTGCGCGCCGGTGCTCTCCAACGTGGTAACTATTACCGTGACGCCGGCGGTTGTGGCTGGCACCATTGCCGCCGACCAGGCCCTGTGCGCCGGCACTACACCAGCCCCACTAACGAGCGTAACCCCGGCTACGGGCGGCACCGGTACGGTTGCTTATCAGTGGGAAACATCTCTTGACAACGCGACCTTTACTGCTATTGCCGGGGCTACCGGGCCCACGTTCGCGCCCGGAGCCCTCGCCGTTACCACCTACTTCCGCCGCCAGGCAATTTCGGGAGCTTGCGCAAACGTACCTTCCAACGTGGTAACCATCACGGTAACGCCGGCCCTGACGGCCGGCACCATCGCGGCCGACCAGGCCGTGTGCGCCGGTAGCCCCGTGGCCCCGCTCACGAACAGCGCGGCCCCGATGGGCGGCACTAGCACCTTCGCTTACCAGTGGGAATCCTCGGTTGACAACGTAACCTTTACCGCTATTGCCGGGGCTACCACGGCCGAATATGCCCCCGGTCCACTCACGGTTACCACCTACTTCCGCCGGCAGGTAAGCTCCGGCACCTGCGCCAACGTGCCTTCCAACGTGGTGACCATCACGGTAACGCCCGCCCTGACGGCCGGCACCATCGCGGCCAACCAGACGCTGTGCGCCGGTACCGCACCCGCGTTGCTGACCAGCACTGTAGCGGCCGCGGGCGGCAATGGCACCATTACCTACCAGTGGGAATCCTCCTCTGACAACACCACCTTTACCGCCATCGGTGGGGCTACCGGGCCGACGTACCTGCCCGGCCCATTGACGGCTACGACCTACTTCCGCCGCCGCGCAACGTCGGGGCCGTGCGGGCCGGTGGTTTCCAATGTGGTAACCATTACGGTGACGCCGGCCCTGGTGGCTGGCACCATCGGCACCGACCAGGCCCTGTGCGCGGGCGCTACCCCTGCCCTGCTGACCAGCACAGCCGGCGCCAGTGGCGGTACAGGCACATTTACCTACCAGTGGGAATCGTCGGTTGACAACACCAACTTTACGGCCGTTGCCGGGGCTACCGAGGCCACTTTCGCGCCCGGTCCGCTCACGGTTACCACCTACTTCCGCCGCCAGGTAAGCTCGGGCCCCTGCTCCAACCTGCCCTCCAACGTCGTCACCATCACGGTGCTGCCGACGCTGACGGCCGGGACCATTGCGGCGGATCAGGATATTTGTGCGGGCACAGCGCCCAACCCGCTAACCAGCACCGGCCCGGCTGGTGGCGGCACCGGTACGTTTGCTTATCAGTGGGAATCTTCCCTGGATAACGTATCCTTTGCGGCCATTGGCGGCGCTACGGGCGAAACCTTCGCCCCCGGGGCCCTTACGGCTACCACTTACTTCCGCCGCCGGGTGAGCTCGGGCACCGGCACCTGCTCCACCAGCATTTCCAACGTCGTGACGGTGCGCGTTTCGCCCGTCGTGACGCCTACCGTGACCCTGACGACCCCGCCCACGCTGTGCCCCGGTACGCCGCTGACCTTCGCGGCCGCCACCACCAACGCGGGCCCCGCCCCGACTTTTCGGTGGTTCGTCAACAACATTCCCGTGGCCAGTGGGCCGACCTTTACCAGCAGCACGCTGGTTACCGGCGACCAGGTCCGGGTGGAAGTAACCGCCACAGCAGGCCTGTGCAGCACCGGCCCCGCTACGGCAACGGTGACGGTAACGCGCACCCCCACGCCCACGCCCACCCTGGCTATTGCCGCCCAAACGGGCCCACCGGTATGCCCGGGCGAACCACTAACCTTTAGCGCGACCAGCGTGACGAATGCCGGACCGAACCCGATGTACCAGTGGCTGGTCGATGGTACGGCCGTGGCCGGTGCGACGGGGCCGGTTTTCACCAGCAGCACCCTGCGCGACGGCCAGATCGTGACGCTGCGCCTGAGCACGGTCAACAGTTGCGGCCAGACCGTGACGGCCGTTTCCAATGCCGTGGCGGTACGCGTTCAGCCCCCGGTAAAAATCAGTGCCGGCCCTGACAAGCAGATTTTCCTGGGCTCATCGGTAGTGCTGGAAGGCACTGCTGATGGCACCTACCCCGTGACGTGGACCCCAGCGACGGGGCTCACGTTCCCGGGCAACGACCCGCTGCGGCCCGTGGCTGCACCTACCGTCACGACTACCTACCGGCTTTCGGCTGGGGCAGGCGGTTGCGCTGCCTTCGATGAGGTGACGGTAACCGTGCTGCCGCCCATCCGGATTCCCAACGCCTTCACGCCCAACGGCGACGGCCGCGACGACACCTGGCAAATCGAGAACATCGAGCAATTCCCCAACACCACCGTCACGGTGTTCAACCGCTGGGGCAACAAGATTTTCTCGGCCGAAAACTACAGCCGGGCCAACGAGTGGCGCGGCGACATCAACGGCCAGCCCGCACCGGTGGGCACCTACTACTACGTGGTCGTCACGAAGGGTCCCTTGGGCAAATCCTACAGTGGCTCGATTACGGTCCTTTATTGATGCGTGGTCAGCTACTGGTGGTCAGTTCTGAATCAAGAACTGACCACCAGTAGCTGACCGATCCAGCCCAGCCCTATTTCCTCAGACGCTAACGCATTTGCTGTTATGAAAAGAGCTTTCCTACTCCTGCTGCCGCTCCTGCTGCTGGCGGCCGCGCCGGTCCTGGCCCAACAGGAGGCGCAGTACAGCCAGTACATGAACAACAACTACCTGCTCAACCCCGGCGCGACGGGCGTGGAGGACTACATCGACGTCAAGTTCAGTTACCGTACCCAGTGGGTGGGGCTGGAGGGCGCCCCCCGCACCTACTACGCCAGCGTCAACTCCTCGCTGGGCAAGTGGCTCACCACCAACAAGCGCACCATTCACGACCTGCGCCGGCCGTTTCACGCGGTGGGCGGCCTCGTGTACCGCGACGTGACGGGCCCCTTGAGCCGGACTACCGCCTACGTTTCCTACGCCTACAACGTGGTACTGACGCCCAAAATCCGGGCCTCGCTGGGCGTGTCGGCCGGCGTGCAGCAGTTTGCCGTCGATGGCAGCCAATTGCAGTTCTTCGACCCCACCACCGTAGCGGCCAGCGACGCCTCGCGGGTGCTCGACGGCGCGGTGGGCCTGTGGGTGTACGGCCCCAGCTTCTACGCCGGGGTGTCGAGCACCCAGCTGCTGGCCAACAAGCTCGACTTCTCTTATAGCGACAACCAATTGGGCGCGGGCGCGGGCAACTCGCTTAGCCGCCACTACTACCTCACGGGCGGGGTGCGGCTGCCGCTCACCGACGACTGGTCGCTGGTGCCGTCGGTGCTGGTGAAGGCCGTGAGCCCGGCCCCGGTTTCGGTCGATGTCAATGCCAAGCTCAAGTACCAGGATTTGCTGTGGGCGGGCGTGTCGTGGCGGGCCTTCGACTCGGCCGTGGCCATGGTCGGCTTCAGCTACGAGCAGTTTCAGGTGGGCTACTCCTACGATACCGGTCTTTCGCGGCTGGCCGACCACCACGCCGGCAGCCACGAAATACTCATAGGGTTGCGCATCAAAAAGAAAGCCCAGGTAGTGTGCACCAACCGCTTCTGGTAGCACGAGGCTGCGCAGTACCAGTTCCCCTCAAGCAGGCGGGGCCCGGATGCTTGGCGTCTGGGTCCCGCTTTTTTTGGGAGCAGGTATATGGGGCAGCCGCGTCGTGGCCCGGCTCGTGCGGGTTAGGCAACGGCGCGGCTGCCCCGTTGCCGGTTGCGCAACCCTGCCCGCTGCTCCTTGCACCTCCCGCCGGGCCTCCATCCTCAGGTCCTCGACGCACCCAACGGCATCTGGCCTGTTCGATCACTATACCCCTACCACGGCTTCTCTGACTTCAGCTTTGGCCCACCGTCGGCATCAATATGGCGGAACATAGAATATCTCAAATAATTGCAAATCAAAGTATTGTAAATTATTTCATGGGGGGGGGGGGTACGCTATTTTTGTATTCTACGGTGATACTCAGTAGTATCGCAGCGGCTTAGCCCAACCCGCTCAGGCACCGCCCTATCTTATCGCCGCCCGCACCTATCCTGTTACCCCGCGCTGGGTGGCGCCCCCTCCCACACCTCGTCCTGTTGCTCCGCTCCCCAGGCTCCGGTTGGGCTGGTGGCCTTGCGCCGACTTTCGCTACCCGTTCCACCGCCACGGTGGGCTGTTCTGTCCCCTTCCCCTTTCTTCCTGTTCCGCTATGAAAGCCCCCCCTACCCTGCTGCCGCTGTGGCTGCTGGCTGCCACCGCCCTGCCCCTGGCCGCCACGGCCCAAAACACCCCGCCCGACTCGGCCGCCACTTACAAGCACCAGCTGGGCCTGACGGCCAGCCCCGTGCTCGACGGCTTTTTCAAGAATAACCGCGCCCTGCCCGTGGGCTTGCTGTACAAGCGCCAGACCAAGCCGAACCAGGCGTTGCGGCTGGGGCTGGTGCTCGACCTGCGAAACGAGCGGCGCAATAAGAGCAGTGATTTAGCCGCCAACCCCACCTTCTACGAAAACAGCTTTGGCCTGCAAGCTTATATCGGCCGGGAATGGCAGCGAAGTATTGCCCGCCGCTGGGTGGCTTATGCAGGCCTGGATGTGGGGGCCGGATATGACCGGTTTCGTCGCCGCGACGAAGCAATTACTGCGATTAATGTAGATGGAGGTTCTGCTTTATTCCTACGTAAATCAGACTATGCCATTACTACTTATTCTACTTTTCTACGTCCGCTAATAGCAGTACGTTATCAGGTGAAACCCTACTTGTATCTCAGTGCTGAATCAGTAATATCCGTTCGGTATTCGCATAGGTCATTTCAGGATAAAAACTCAATTAATCGCGTTGATAGCAATTCCACTGATGGCGCTAATACGAATACCCAAAACAATGCTATTAGCATATTTTTAAATCCAGTGAGTCAAGTCGCGTTGCACTACTGCTTCGGATCTACTGAACGCTGAAATATTTTTTTCGCAATTTATTTTCACTCTTTCCCCTTCTTTCTGCTGCTATGAAATCCTTTGCCTGCCTGCTCTTGGCCACCGCCCTGCCCCTGGCCGCCGCCGCTCAAACCGTCCCGCCCGACTCGGCGGCCATTTATAAGCATCAGTTGGGCCTGACGGCCAGCCCCGTACTCGACGGCTTCTTCAGAAACAACCGCGCCCTGCCCGTGGGCCTGCTCTATAAGCGCCAGACCAAGCCCAACCAAGCGTTGCGGGCACGCTTGGTTGGGCAATATAGCCGTCGCGACAGCACCGACTTTCTGGGTACCCTGCCCGGGTCCGTCACCTACGAATGGTCGGCGATGCTGTTTGGGGGCTACGAGTGGCAGCAGTCGCTGGGCCGGCACACCAGCTGGTACTATGGCGCGGAGCTGGGCAGCGGCTGGGGCCAGGCAAAATCACGCGATGTGCGGGAGGTACCGAATCAGTTTGGGCCGGGCAAGTATGCCTATGAGAGCCGCTACGTGATCAACCGCTGGCAGGTGCAAGCCCGCCCATTCGTTGGCCTCATGCTGCACGCATCCGCCCGGGTTCGGGTGTTTGCCGAGGCGGCCCTGGTGGCGCGCTACGAGCGCCGCCGCTACAATCTGACCAACACGGTATTGCGGCAGAACACCGACGGCACACTGGTCAACGGCTATGCCTTTTACACGGGTAATACTTTTCAGATGCAGTTACGCCCCGTTCAGCTGGTGGGCGTTTCTTACCTATTTTAACTCATTTCTTCACCTTTCTTTCAATTACTCTTATGAAAACACTTTCCACTTTGAGCAGCCGATTAATTCTATTGCTGCTACTGCTTATAAGCAATTTGGTTGATGCTCAATCGATCAGTATAATCGGTGAAACCGGCGATAGTCGTCCCGTTTGCCCTGGTAAAGAGTATGTTTACTCGGCAAACCTTGCAAATTCGGGGGGATGCGGGTATAGCTGGAATGTAGTAGGAGGCACTATTAAAGGAAACACTAACTCTCCCATTATTACCGTTGTCTGGGCTGATGTTCCTACCACTTCTAATAATCGAACATCAATTGGGGTTACAACTTCCGGGTGCAGCAACCCTTCGTCTATTCAATCCTCACCTGTCACTCCTGTCTTTGTTCTCTCATTGAGTCAGGCTCAACCTGGCCCAATTGCCGTAAGCGGAGATATTACGTTTGGTAATAATGGCAGCGGCTCCGTTACGCTTACTGTCCCACTGGTCGCGCTGCCTTCTCCACCTAATACCGCTACTATTTACGCTTCCGCTTATCTATGGACCATTCCTGCGGGCTGGCGATTTCCTAATGGGGCACTATCCGATGGCGGAACGCCACAACTAATCAAAGGGTCATCCGCTAACAGTATCCGGGTTACGCCTTCGGCAGATGGGGGTGGCGCCGTTATAGTTCAGGCAGCCAGTACTCTATGCGACCCCAATACAGTATCCAGCCGGAGCTTAGCCGTCAGCACTACTATTACCCGTACTCTGCCTACCCTCACGATCATCAGCAACAAGACACCGCAAGGGGGTAACATCAACTTGTTTTGCGGCCAACCCTTAGAGAATGAGCAAGTAAGAGCCGCAACCAGCAATTTGCCAGCTGGTGGAACATTCAGCAACTATACTTTCTCTGTTAGTGGGGTGGTTCGCTCCTCTTGTTGTCTGAATACAGCGACTCCAGGACTTTATCTGAGTGGCACCGGCACCGGTACTATCGGATTGACCACCACCTATACCCGCAACGGCGCGAGCACCACTATCACAGCCAATCCGATTACCGTTACTGTTGCTTCCCAAACTGCTACGCCGGAATTCACCGAGTACGGCGATATGTGCCTGGGCACGAGCCGTACGTTTGCCGTTGCGCCGGTCCCGGGTGCTACCTCCTACACCTGGACGCTGCCGGCCAACTTCGTCGGCCCCACCACCGTCACGACCACCGAGCCGCGGCTGCTGGCAACGGCCCCCACCACGGGCGGCTGCAACTTCTGCTTCGTGCAGGTGGCCGCCAATGCCAACGGCTGCCCGGCCGGGGTAGCCAGCGCGCCGCTCAACTACGGCGGCATGAGCGTCCGCATCAGTACGCCCTACGGCTTGCCCAGCGAAGTATGCCGCGATACGGAGGTTACCTACGAAGCCAACGTATCGGACCGGCCCAACCTGCCTAATCTGCCCCAACTCGTGTACACCTGGACCGTGGACGGCGTAATAGTTGCCCAGGGGCCCACCGAGGCACGTATTTCGGTGCTCTCGCCCCCACCCGGCCAACAGACCTCCATCCGGGTAGACGTGGAGGATGGCGGCTGTAGCCGGTCCACTTTCGACGCCGTGGGCCTGCAATCGGTGTCGCGCCTGAGCAGCGGCGAGTACTGCGCCGAGTTCAGCATGTACCGGCAGAGCACGTCGCTGGCCTACCCCAACCCGGCCGATGCCACGGTTACGCTGGAGCAGGCCCCGGGCGCGACCATCACCATCTTCAACAGCCAGGGCCAGCCCATGTACGAGGGCAAGGCCAACAAGGAGGCCGTGCGCATCGACACCCGCGCCTGGCCCGCCGGCCTGTATTTCGTGCAGCGCCGCCAGGGCAACACCATCGAGCGGCAGCAACTCCAAATAAAGCACTAGCTCCTACGCGGCACCCTATTATCAAAAACGGGTTCCGGCTGCCAGGCAGTCGGAACCCGTTTTTTTGGCCGGCCGCACCGGGCGCGGGCCCCTAACCACTCCACTCCAACTGGCCTCGAAAATGGCCCGGCAACCCCCGCCCCCGTTTGCGTAACTTTGCCCGGCTCCCCGGCACGGCCCACTCACCGGCCATTCATAACTCATAATTCATACTTCATAATTCTCAGCATGAACCTCGGTGACTTTAACGACCTGGAAGTGGTGCGGGAGGTGGATTTCGGCCTCTACCTGACTTCCGACGACGGCGACCTGCTGCTGCCGCGCAAGTACGTGGAGCCGGGCACCCAAATCGGCGACATCGTGCACGTGTTCGTGTACCGCGACTCCGAAGACCGCCTCATCGCCACCAACCTGGAGCCTCACGCCCGGGTGGGCCAGTTCGCGACCATGAGCGTGCGCGACGTGACGACGACCGGCGCGTTTCTGGACTGGGGCCTCGAAAAGGACCTGCTGCTCCCTTATAACAACCAGCGCCGCGACCTGCGCCCCGGCGAACGGGTAACGGTGTTCGTCTACCTCGACGAAACGTCGGACCGTATCGTGGCCTCGGCCAAGTGGGAGTGGTTTCTGAGCCCCGACCCGTTTCCGGGCAAAGTGGGCGACACGGCCAACTTGTTCGTGGCCGAAGAAACCGACCTGGGCTTCAAGATGCTGGTCGATGGCACCCACCAGGGCCTCATCTACCACAACGACGTGTTCAAGCCCCTGCGCCTCGGCGACGTGCACACCGGCTACGTGCGCGCCATCCGCCCCGATGGCAAGCTCGACCTGACCCTGCAGCGCCCCGGCTACGATGAGGCGCTAGCCCAGACCGATCCGCTCCTCGAAGCCCTGCGCCAGGCCCCCGACGGCCGCCTGCCCCTCGGCGACAAAAGCCTGGCCGACGACGTGTACCGCCGCCTGGGCATGAGCAAGAAAGTGTTCAAAAAAGCCCTCGGGGCCCTCTACAAGCAGGGGTTAGTCGACCTAGCCCCCGAACACACCCAGTTGCGGAAGTAGCGCTAGACTTTAGCTGGTTTGCCCGGGGTAGGGGCGGGGCTTGCCCCCGCCCGCCGTTCGCACCATCTCAACGATTCCGGCCCACGACAACCGTTAAACGGCGGGCGGGGACAAGCCCCGCCCCTACCCCGGGCACGCCTACTGCAACCAATCACCATCACCTAACCCAGATGCGCAAAACCGCTCTTATTGCCGGGGCCAGCGGCCTGATTGGCCACCAGCTACTGCCGCTGCTGTTGGCCTCCGAGCGGTACAGCCGCGTAATTGCCCTGGTTCGCACGCCCCTGCCGCTGGTGCACGAGAAGCTGGAGCAGCGAGTCGTGGCGTTTGACCGCCTTGCCGATTATCAGACCCAGTTGGTGGCCGACGACGTATTTTGCTGCCTCGGCACCACCATGCGGCAGGCGGGCTCCCGCGAGGCGTTTTACCAGGTCGATTTCACCTACGTAACGGAGCTGGCCCGACTGGCCGCCGCGAACTTCGGTGGCCAGCTGCTGGTCGTATCCTCGCTTGGGGCCCACCTTCACGCCCGCAGCTACTATGCCCGGGTGAAGGGCGAGATGGAGGCGGCCGTGCAGCAAACCTCGTTCCGGGCCATCCACATTTTCCGGCCCTCGCTGCTGCTCGGCCACCGAGCCGACCCCCGATTCGGCGAACGGGTAGCCGGCGCTTTGCTGGGCCTGCTGCACCCGGTGCTGCGCGGCCCACTCCGCCCCTACCGCGCCATCGGGGCCGATACGGTGGCCCGGGCTATGCTCCGCGCCGCTGAAGAGGACGGCGGTGGCACCCGCATTCACCTTTCCGATGCTATTGCAGCTAAAGGTGTGGCGGCAGGTTGATTAACAACGCCACTATGGTACTTTTGCGGGAAGTCTCTTTTTATTCAATTCTCCTTCCCATGAAATTCTGGTTGGTTTGTGCGGCGCTCCTGGCGCTACTTACAGTAAGTACGGGGGCGCAGGCCCAGAAAAAAAGCAGTGGCGGCGGAGCCGGCTACAACACCGGCATCGGCCTGCGGGGCGGCGGCTGGTCGACGGGCCTCACGGTAAAGCACTTTCTGAGCGGCAAGAATAATGTGGCCTTCGAGGGCCTGCTTACCCGCGAATACGATGCCCGCGGGGGCCGGCTGACGCTGCTACTGGAAAAACACCTGCCCCTGGCCGATATTAGGGGCCTGCAGTTTTATTACGGCGCGGGTGCCCACCTGGGCGTTTACCAGGGCCGTTACTACTTCGATGATGTGCGCTTTCGCCGCGGCAAAGACAAGTACTACTACCGCCAGTATGCCTACGACGAAAGCAACCACGTAGTGGGCGGGGCCGACTTCATCCTGGGCCTCGAGTACAAATTCCCCGACCTGCCCTTCGTAGCGGCCGTCGACTACAAACCATTTTTTGAAGTATTCCGTGGTTACACGGGTTTTTACAACGATGCGGCCCTGAGCCTGCGCTTCGTTTTCTAACCCAGCCCGCCCGCTGGGCAACGCAACGCCCCCGCCGACCTGGTCAGCGGGGGCGTTGCGTTGCCCAGCGGGCGCCCCGGCCAGGGGCGTAGCGCAAGGGCTATTTCTTGCCTCCGTACTCGTTGTTGAGGTGGCGCAGCACGGGTGTGGTGATGTCGAGGTCTTTGCGGCCGTAGGCGATGGTGCCGCTGGGCGAGGCCACCAGAATAAGGCGGTAGCCGTTGGCTTTGCCGTATTTTTCTACCTGCTTGTTGATGCGGGCCAGCACCTGCTCGGTCATTTTGGCTTCCTCTTCCTGGGCCTGGCGCTGGAGTTTCTCCTGCTCCTGGGCTACTTTCATCTGCTGGGCCTGGAGCTGCTGCTCGGTGGCGGCCCGCTGCTCGGCGCTCATGCCTTCTGCCTTCTGCTGGTACTGCTGCACCGCCGCCTGGAAGCCCGTCACGAGCTTCTTGTTCTGGGCTTCCCAACCGCGGGCCTTGCCCTCGAACTTCTTGCGGGCGTCCTTCATGCCCTGGTAGCCGTCGAGCAGCTTACCCGACTCCACGTAGCCCACCTTATTGGTGTCAGCCACGGCCGTGAGGTCGTTTTTCTCCTCGGTTTCCTCAGGCAGCTCCGCGGCGGCAACCGCACCCGTCGAGTCGGTGGTAGTTACCACGGCCACCGGCTTGCGGGTGGGCTTTTTAGGCGGCTGGCCGGCAAAATGCAGGTAAAACAATACGGCCACGGCCACCACCAGCGCCGCGTTGATAATAAGTTGAAGCGAATTTTTCATTCAAAAGATGCGAGAGGAGCGAAAAGGAGTGCTGGAAAGTGGGCAAAAGTAAGGGGAATGTACCAGAACCAGAATAGGACGGCAGCCGATGCAGGGTTCTACCAGATTTCCTCGCCCCGCGAGTCGTCTTCCAGCGGGTGGTCTTCGGCCTGGTCTTCTTCCAAAGATTCCTGCTCGGTGCGTTTGGCGGGTTTTTCGTCGAAGGGCACCACGGCATCGGCGCGGCTGGGCGCGGCATCGAGGCGGGCTACGTGCACCAGCGCATCGCCCTGGTTCACGACGGGCATGTGGTTGAGGCCGATGATGTAGCCCGTCACGGGCGATTCGAGCCGCACCGACCGTTCGCCGTAGGGGTCGGCCACCGAGCCGTACACCTGGCCTTCCTCCACGTGCTGCCCTAATTGTACATGGCTCCGGAAAATACCCGCGTACTTGGCCCGCAGCCACGTCGAACGCAAACACACGATGGTGGGTTTGGCCGGCAGCGGGGCCGCGGGCGCCATGCCCAGATGATGCAGTACCCGCAACGTACCGGCAATGCCTAGGTCGATGCCCTCCTCATCAAGCCGCATCGATTCGCCGGTTTCGTACACGATAATGCGGCGGTTGTCCTGCATAGCCGTCTCGCGTAGCGAGCCGGGCCGCAGGCTGGCGTGCAGCGTAAAAGGCGCCCCGAAGGCCTCAGCCAGCGCATCGGTCTGGGCATCTTGGTGCAGCAGACACCGGATTTGGGGCGTGTTGGCCCGCACCGCGCCGCCGGTATGGAAGTCGATGCCGTAGTCGATGAGCGGCATGATTTCGCGCATGAAGCGGTGGGCCACCCGGCTGGCCAACGAGCCCCGGGGGTTACCGGGGAAGCTGCGGTTCACGTCCTTACCATCGGGCACTTCGCGCGAGAAGTTGAGAAAGCCGTAAATGTTAAGGATGGGAATGGCGATGATGGTGCCACGTAAAGGCTCCAGCAAATCGCGGCGAATAAGGCGGCGAATGGTCTCGATGCCGTTTACCTCGTCGCCGTGCATGCCCGCCATCAGCAGCACCGTCGGCCCCGGCTCCGTGGCCCGAAATACGTGCACCGGAATGTCAATCACGGTGCCCGAAGGCAGGCGCGAAATCACGAGCCGGGTAAGCACCTGCTCGCCGGGCTTAATGGTCAGGCCGTTGATGTGGAGCAGATTATCGGCGGAGTAGGCGGCAGAATCGGGCAAGGGCGGGAAGGAAGTTTAGACGTGAAACTGTGCAAATCAGCCAAGAAAAAAGCCGCAAGAACGTCATGCTTCGCTGCGCTCTGCATGACTTCTTGCGGTTCTCTATTTATTCAGATTACCTACTGCTTTACCGTGGTCGTGGGCTTGCGCTTCTGGGCCAGTTGCTCGGTGTACTCGATAACCTTGCCGGCAATATCGAGGCCAGTGGCGCGCTCGATGCCTTCGAGGCCGGGCGACGAATTTACTTCCAGCACCAGCGGGCCGCGTGTGCTTTGCAGCATATCAACGCCGGCAATGCCCAAACCCAACGATTTGGCGGCCAACAAAGCGGCAGCTTTCTCGGCCCGACTTAGCTTCACGAGCTTGCCCGAGCCGCCCCGGTGCAGGTTCGAGCGGAACTCGCCCTCCTTGCCCTGGCGCTTCATGGCCCCTACTACTTCGCCGTTCACAATGAAAGCCCGCAAATCGGCGCCCTTGCTTTCGGCAATAAACTCCTGCACAATAATGCGGGCCTTGAGGTTATGGAAAGCCTCAATTACCGACTGGGCCGCTTTGGCCGACTCGGCCAGCACTACGCCCAGTCCCTGGGTCCCTTCGAGCAGCTTGATGATGACCGGCGCGCCGCCCACCTGCTCAATCATGGCGGGCACATCGTCGGAGTAGTTGGTGAAGGCCGTTTTGGGCATGCCCACGCCGGCCCGACTCAGAATCTGCATCGAGCGCAGCTTGTCGCGGCTACGCACAATCGACTGGCTGTCGATGGCCGTGCGCACCTTCATCATCTCGAACTGGCGCACCACGGCGCAGCCGTAAAACGTTACCGAGGCGCCGATGCGCGGAATAATGGCATCGAAGCCTTCCAGCTTCTGGCCCTGGTAAATAATGCCGGGCTGGCCTTGCTCCAGCACCAGGTTGCAATGTAAATGGTCGAGCACCACGGCCTCGTGGCCGCGCAGTTCGGCGGCTTCCACCAGGCGGCGGGTCGAATAGAGCTTCGGCTCACGCGACAGAATCGCTAATTTCATCAGATGCGGGGATTGAAGGCGAATGGTTGGGCAGCCGCAGGGGCTGCGTAGGGGTTGGGAGCAGGTAAGAACCCGGTAATGAGTTCAGGAAGAAGAGGAAACGGCCAGCTGCTGTTTGTATGATACGTTACGCCGCGCCACATCAACTACCAGCCGGGCCTGGCGCAGCAGAACCCGCCCCACAAGAACGGGATATTTCATATCTGAACGGTCGGAAAGCGAGAAATCGGTCACGAAATCTTCCCCGAATAGCCGGATGGTGGTCTGAATAACGAAGCGCTGCTGTACCTCGCCGTTGGAGCTGCGGATGTCGCGCACCCCAAACTTCTCGAAGCGCATGGGCTTGCCATCGAAATCGGGATGAGAGGGGTCGAGCAGCTGCACATGGAGGCGGGTAATGCCCTGGGCGTCGGTTTCCTGGTGGATGTTGGAGCAGTGCAGCGCTCCGGTAAAGGCGCCGGTATCTACCTTGGCCTCTACGCCCCAGAGCTGAAACTCCGGAAAATCAACCAGCTCCCGCCGCCCCACGGTGCGTTTGGGTTCACGTTGCTTTTTCATAGGGGGCAAGATAAGGAGGTCAGAAAGAACGTCATTCAGAGCGGAGCGAAGAATCTCGTTCTTTTTCGCTCTCACCCCTACCCCTTGTAGCTGATCCGGTACACGGCGTCGTTCTGGTCATCGCTCACGAGCACAGAGCCGTCGGGCAGCACGAGCAGGCACACTGGCCGGCCCCACGACTGCTGGCCCTGGAGCCAGCCTTCGGCAAAGATCTGGTAGCCGACGGCCTGCTTACCAGCCGCATCGAGCGTGACCAGCGTGATGCGGTAGCCGAGTTTGTTGCTGCGGTTCCAGGAGCCGTGCTCGGGAATGAGAATCTGGTTACGGTACTTGGCCGGGAACTGCTGGCCGGTGTAAAACTTCATACCCAGTGCGGCCACGTGGGGGCCCAGCTTCCGGGCCGGCTTCGCGTACGTATCCATTGACTTGCCCTTGCTGAGCTTGGGGTCGGGCACATCGCCAGCAAAGAAATACGGAAAGCCGAAGTGCTGGCCCGGGGTAGCCGCGCGGTTCAGCTCGTCGGCTGGCAGGTTGTCGCCGAGCATGTCGCGGCCGTTATCGGTAAACCACAGCGCCTTGTCCTGGGGGCTCCAATCGAAGCCAACCGTGTTGCGCACGCCGTAGGCGTAGGTTTCGAGGCCCGAGCCGTCGGGGTTCATGCGGTTGATGGTGGCAAAGATGGGCGCTTCGGGCGGGCAGCTGTTGCAGGGTGCACCCACCGGCACGTAGAGCTTGTCGTCGGGCCCGAAGGCAATGTAGCGGTAGCCGTGCCACTCCTTATCGGGCAGGCTACCGTACACCACGGCCGGTTTGGGTTTCTGCTTGAGGCGGGCGGCCACATTATCATAGCGCAGCACCCGGTTGATTTCGGCCACGTAGAGGTCGCCGTTGCGCACGGCCACGCCATTGGGCGCATTCAGGCCGGTGGCCAGCGTTATCACCTCGTCAGCCCGGCCATCCTTATTGCGGTCGGGCAGGGCGTACACTTTATCGTCCTTGGTACCCACGTACACCGTGCCGTCGGACCCCACGGCCAGCTCACGGGCACTCTTCACGCCCCGGGCGAAATAGCTGATGGTGAAGCCGGCGGGCAGCTTGATTTTGCTCAGGTTAGCATCGGCAGCCGACGCGGGGCCGGGTCCGACAGAAGAAGACAGGGCCAGCGGGGCCAGCAGCAGGGGCAGGAAGAAGCGCGTTTTCATAGTGCCTACAACCCACGCCAAGCCGGGAAGGTTGCCGTGGTGGGCGGCCGGGTCCGGGTTTCCAGCCCCCGGCCACGTTCGGGCAGCGCTGTTAGCGCAGCTCGGTGCGCTGCTGGCGCACGAGCTTTTCGTACTCGCGCTCCGAGAGGTTGGCGCAGCCGAAACTGGTGTACGCCCGCAGGCCTCGGGCCACTACGCCAATACCCCAGAAGAACGTCACCCACAGCGGCCAGGGAATGGGGTTTGACTCGCGGCCCGTAAACGCCCACACGGCCCAGAGAATCGCGTTTACGAACAGGAACGTGAACAGACCAGCCTGAAATTTCGCACGTTGGCGGGCCAGGTGCCAGAGTTGGGGGTCGCGGTCGGGAGTTTCCATGATACAGAGGCGTTTGAGTGATTAGCTGCTTCAAACATACCCCTCTTACAGCCCTGCTCCAACCGGTATCTACCCAACCGTCGGGAGCCAGGGCCGAAGCGTTGCTGCGGCCGGTTGAAGTGTAAGCATACGTGAGTAGAATCGGAGCTTATGGGGCGTTATACGCCAATTTTTAACTTCCTTTAGCTTATGCCTGCTTCTCTCACCCCCAACTGGCGCACGACCGCCCAACGCTTCGGCTCCATCCTACTCTACCGCGGTAATATTATTCATCTCGATACGGCCGCCATCGTTAATGCAGCCAACTCCAGCCTGCTTGGTGGGGGCGGCGTCGATGGAGCCATCCACCGGGCAGCGGGGCCCGAGTTGCTGGCCGCCTGCCGCAAACTACGGGCCGGGCATTACGGCAAGGGGCTAGCCACTGGCCAAGCTGTCATCACCCCGGCCGCCGCCTGCCAACTCAACATGTTATCCATACGGTAGGGCCGGTCTGGAACGGCGGCCACAAGCGGGAGCCGGAGCTGCTGGCCAACTGCTACCGGCATAGCCTGGAATTGGCCACCCAGCGCGAGCTAATTAGCATAGCCTTTCCTGGAATCAGCACCGGCATCTATGGCTACCCCAAGCCCGAGGCTACGGCCATTGCCGTGCGCGAAGCAAGGCAGTGGCTGGCACAGCACGAGTTGCCACAGCAAATAGTATTCGTAGTCTTTGATGAAGAGAATGAAGAGTTGTATAAGAAGGAATTGAGTGCCTCGGCGGATGCGTGAGCCGAACTAGTATGCACCCTACCCCAACCGCGAAACACCGCCCGAAACGATGAACTTCATGATTTCGCTGCTGGGCAGTTCCAGGTAGGTCACGTTCTCGACGGGTACCAGCACCAGCTCGCCCGAGAAGTTGTAGGAGTGCGGAAAGTATACGGCCAGCAGGTCGTCGCGCAGAATAGCGGCCATGCTGGGTTGGGTCACGAAGCCCATCTTGAAGAGCTGCTCGGAACTGCTCATGCGGACCAGCACGGGGCGGTTGAACTTCTGGTTGTCGCCGACGAAAGCGTCGAACAGGTCTTTAAGGCTCGAATAGATGATGCTCACCAGCGGCGTGCGGTGCAGCAACCGCTCGGTAATGATCAGGAACGGCCGCACCAGAAACGACTTGGCCACGAAGCCCACGGCCGTAATCAGCACCACGGCCACCACCAGCCCCAACCCCGGCACATCGAAACTCAGCCCCGCGAATAAGTCATTGAGCCAGCGCAACAGCGCGAACAGAATGTAAATCGTGAGCCCGATGGGCGCCACAATCAGAAAGCCGCTGAGGAAGTAATTGAGGTATTGCCGCATTTTGGTTGTGAACGGTTGGAGAAACTGGGGTGCAAAAGAACGTCATTCTTCGCTTCGCGCTGAATGACGTTCTTTTGCACCCCAGTTGCGGAGAGCTAAAACTAGATTTAGCAGTTGGCTCCCCTCCTCAGATGAGGAGGGGTTGGGGGTGGTTGATGACGCCAGAATATTCGTGACAGGGGTTATTCAACGATTGTCAACCACCCCCAGCCCCTCCTTTCCAAGGAGGGGAGCTAGCTTTAGTTTCTAGTTCGCAACTTGGGTTATTTAAGAACTAACCGCCACCTCTCCCACTTCTTCAATGCTTGCCTTCACGCGCTCCATCAGCCACATGGGGGTGCTGGTGGCCCCGCAGATACCCACCGATTCGGCGCCCTGGAACCAGGCTTCTTCCAGCTCCTGCTCGTTCTCGACGAAGTAGCTGCGCGCGTTGGTTTGGTGCACGACGGAGAACAGGGCCTTGCCGTTGGAGCTTTTGCGGCCGCTCACGAATATCACCACGTCGTGCTGCTGGGCAAAAATGCGCAGGGCGGGCTCACGGTTGCTCACCTGCCGGCAGATGCTGTCGTTGGCGTCGAAGGAGTCGAGCGAGCCACCTGCCGCTTTTATGCGGTCCTCCATCAGGGCCTTCATACGGTAGAAACCGGCGGTGCTCTTGGTGGTCTGGCTGAACAGGGTCACGGGCCGGGCGAAGTCCACCTGGTCAAGGTCGGCCTCGTTCATGACGATGATGGCCTGGTTGCGGGTCTGGCCCGTGAGGCCGGCTACTTCGGCGTGGCCGGGCTGGCCGTAAATCACGATCTGGCCCTGCTGGCGGTTCGAGGCATCGAAGGCGTGCTTCACGCGGTTCTGGAGCTTGAGCACCACTGGGCAGGAAGCATCGATCAGCTCCAGGTTGTTGCGCAGGGCCAGCTCGTAAGTGGCCGGCGGCTCGCCGTGGGCCCGTATCAGCACCTTGGCATCATGGATTTGCTCCAGCTGCTCGCGGTCGATGATGCGCAGGCCCAGCTCGTGCAGGCGCTCCACTTCCATACGGTTGTGCACGATGTCGCCCAGGCAGTACAGGTTTTTCTCGTGGGCCAACTCGTCTTCGGCCATCTGAATGGCGAACTCGACGCCGAAGCAGTAACCGGAATTCTTATCAATGAGGACGTTCATGGGCTTTGCTTGGTTAGGCCGGGGGGGACCCGACAGGCGGCCCCGATTT
Source organism: Hymenobacter amundsenii (assembly GCF_002204745.1). Lineage (GTDB taxonomy): Bacteria > Bacteroidota > Bacteroidia > Cytophagales > Hymenobacteraceae > Hymenobacter > Hymenobacter amundsenii. The sequence goes on along the minus strand of NZ_NIRR01000010.1, from coordinate 75,508 downwards.
CTATTCGCAGGGGCCGACTGCTCCCGTTGCCGGAGGCGGCTCCAGGCCCAGCGAATTTCGGGCCGGACTCCGACAGTACAACAATTGCGGCCGGGTTTTGGCTCCGCTGCTGCGGTAACGCCCACTTAGCCAGCCGCTCCTGCCGCCCGCGAAAAAAGGGCCGCCGAAACCCGTTCGAGCACGAAATCTACTTGCTCGTCAATCATCATGTGGGTGGTATCGAGCAGCACGGCGTCGGGGGCACGGCGCAGGGGGCTTTCGGAGCGGGTCGAGTCGAGGTGGTCGCGCTTTTGCAGGTTCTCCACGATTTCCTCCACCGTTACGTGCTCGTTCTTGATGGCCAGCTCCTCCTGGCGGCGCAGGGCCCGCGTTACCACGTCGGCCGTCATGAACACCTTCACTTCAGCATCCGGGAACACAGTTGTGCCAATATCGCGGCCGTCCATCACGATGCCGCGGTGGCGTCCCATGCGCTGCTGCTGGCGCACCAGCGCGTGGCGCACGGCCGGAATGCCCGATACCTCGCTCACGGAGTTGGAAATGCGCATCTGCCGGATTTCATCTTCCCGAATCCGGCCGTCGAGGCATAGCTCGTTGCGGCCGGTCTGGCGGTTGCGCCGGAAGGTAATCTGCATGTCGTGGAGCGCCTCCTCCACTTTGGGCAGGTCGTGGAAGGCAATAGCGTGCTCCAGCAGGTACAGCGTTACGCCCCGGTACATGGCCCCGGTATCAATATAAGCGTAGCCCAGCTCGGCGGCCACGGCTTTGGCCGTGGTGCTTTTACCGCAAGAGGAGTAGCCGTCGATGGCAATAACGATTTTTTGCATGGTGAGGTCGGGGCGGCGGCCGTGGTCGGGGTCAGACTTACTCGAAGAACTCACTAAATCCAGGTTTTACGGCCCGGCTTGGCCGCCAGGCGCTCGGGTACAGCCGCAAAAAAAGCGGCTACCGACTGGGCCGGGCCCTGGGTCAGCTGCTCGCTCACGCGGTAGAAGGGGTTGAAAAAAGAATTCTTGTTAACGCCCACACCGGTATTGCCTTGGGGGTCCTGGGCCCAGGTGCCGCCATAGGTCTGCACCAGGCACTGGCCCAGAAAGCAGCCCAGCGCCGTAATCACGCCCTGGCGGTCGGCTTCCTTGATGATGGGCCGCTGTACCTCGATAAACTCGTCGAGGCGCTGCACGGCATCGGCATCGTAGGCATTCACCCGCAACTGGTGGCGGACGGCTTCGGCAGCGGTTTGCAGGGCGACTAAGGGCGATTCGTCGGGCATAGAAGAGCGGTTAGGGAGTGGCGGGCCGGGGGTTGGCCTGCTGCCAGCGGGCGTAAGTCTGAAGAATTTGGCGGGTGTGCTGGCGGCCTACTTTGCCTCTGCGAATCTGATCGGCCAATTCCGGGCAGTCGTCGAACAGTGGCAGCATAACCCGGGTGAAGGCCCCACGCGTGGTGGGTACGATTACCGGGTCGCCGGTTGGGGGTTGCAACACCAACTCGGCAATGCCGGCTGCCACTACGGGGTTGCGGGTGAGTGAATAATCGCCCTCGCCGGTGTAGCTGTGGTCGAGCTTGAATGCAGTGAACTGGCCGTAGCGGTAGAGCCGCTGGGCGAAAACCGCCTCCAGCCACCGCGACGAGGCATTCAGCCTTCGCACTACCCCAAAGGTATCGGCTTTTAGCACGAACACCTCTACCTGGCCGGGCCGGTAATAGGTAGCCTCCCGGGCTCCGGCAGTACGCACCCGCAATTCCCCCGATGTTTCGAGGTACAGCTCCGCGGCCTGCCAGTCGCCGCCAGTCAATCGGTAAAAGCCCGGTTTAAAATTAACAATGCGTGGCAGCCCCACCGTGCCGGAGCTATAGGTTTGCGCCCGCACCGTAGTATTTCCAAGCCCCCATAAGAGCAACGGCAGCAGCGCACTGATTCGCGTAACGAATTTCATAAATGAAGCAGCAGATAGAATGCTGGCGGCAAACTGTAACACTAGTGACTTTCGCAGGGGCAGGGCACTTTGCCCGATTTGGCTTTCCGCTTGAAGGAGGCCGTTTTTTTCTGCTGAGGCGAGCGGGAGGCGCAGCCCGCCGTCGTCAGGCCAGAAGCCCCGATCAGGGCAGCTAAGAGCACAGTCACAATCTTTCTCACGGCGCAGATTTTCGACAAATATACGGTTCTTTACCCGGCTGCCGCCCCCCGGCTCCGTTTTTCCCCGCGCTTTTTCATCCGCTTATGTCCACCGCTTTCTCCCTTGAGGCCAACGTTATCGACTTGTTTAACAACACGATAACCCCCGCCACCGTGCACGTAACCAATGGGCGCATTCGCCAAATCGAGCCCCTGGGGGCCACCGCTCCCAACCCGGCCCTGCCCTACGCGCTGCCCGGCTTCGTTGATGCCCACGTGCACGTGGAAAGCTCGCTGCTGGTGCCCTCCGAGTTTGCCCGGCTGGCCGTGGTGCACGGCACTGTGGCCACCGTTTCCGACCCCCACGAAATCGGCAACGTGCTGGGCGTGGCCGGGGTAAAGTACATGCTGGCCAACGCGGCTCAGGTGCCGTTCAAGTTCTGTTTCGGGGCGCCCTCCTGCGTGCCGGCCACGCCTTTCGAAACGGCCGGGGCCGAAATAACCGCCGCCGATATTGAGCTGCTGTTCCGCGACCACCCCGAAATCGGCTACTTGGCCGAGATGATGAACTGGCCCGGCGTACTCAACCGCGACGAAGTGGTGATGGAGAAAATCCGGCTGGCCCAGCGCTACGACCGGCCCGTGGACGGCCACGCCCCCGGCCTGACCGGGGCCGACGCCCTTCGTTACGCCGAGGCCGGCATCAGTACCGACCATGAGTGTTTTATGGCCGGCGAGGCGCTTGATAAGCTGGCAGCGGGCATGAAAATCCTGATCCGGGAGGGCTCGGCGGCCCGCAACTTCGAGGCCCTGATCGATTTGCTGCCTGAGCACTACGAGCACCTCATGTTCTGCTCCGACGACAAGCACCCCGATACGCTGGTGCTGGGCCACGTCAACCAGCTGGTGCAGCGGGCCGTGGCCCGGGGCCAGAACGTACTGCAGGTATTGCGCGTGGCCTGCCGCAACCCCGTCGAGCATTACCGCCTGCCGGTGGGCCTTCTCCGCGAGGGCGACCCGGCCGACTTCATCGTGGTCGATGACCTGGTGAACTTCCGCGTCCGCCAAACCTACCTCGATGGCAAGCTGGTGGCCGAAAACGGCGAAACCCTGATTCCGGCCGTGCCCGTGGAAGTCGTCAACAACTTCACTGCCCACGAGGTGCAGGCCGGGGATTTCCAGGTTCCTATACCAGCGGCAGATTCGGCTTCAGCTAACAACCAGCAGCCAACCATCCGCCTCATCGAGTGCTTCGACGGCCAGCTGATTACGGCCCGGCACGACGAGCCGGCACTAGTGGAAAACGGGCTGGTGGTGCCCGATCTGAGCCGCGACATCCTCAAGCTCACCGTCGTTAACCGTTACCACGCCGCCCCGCCGGCGGTGGCTTTCATCCGGGGCTTTGGCCTGCAAGGTGGCGCGCTGGCCAGCAGCGTGGGCCACGATTCGCACAACATCACGGCCGTGGGCACCGACGATGCGAGCCTGGCCCGGGCCGTACAGCTGGTGATGGAAGCCCGCGGTGGCCTGGCCGTGGTAACGCCCGCCGGCGAGGAGTTGGTGCTACCCCTACCGGTGGCCGGCCTCATGTCGGACCAGCCTGGCCCGGCCGTAGCGGCCGCCTACACTGCCCTCGACGCGGCAGCTAAAGCCCTCGGTTCGCCGTTGCAGGCCCCATTCATGACACTTTCATTCATGGCCCTGCTCGTTATTCCCAGCCTCAAGCTGAGTGATAAAGGGTTGTTCGACGGCGAGGCCTTCCGGTTCGTGGAGGCTGTGGCAGTAAATTAGAAATCAGTATAAAGAAGTGAGAGGTGAGACTTTCGTTCACATGGCGCGTAGCCAGAACGAAAGTCTCGCCTCTCACTTCTTTATACTGACTTCTCTCTTCTAACCTTAGAAGCGCTTTTCCAGCAGTTTGCTCATTTTCTCCTCCGTCAGGGGCTTGGCCAGATACTCCACATCGGCGTATTGGGCCACGCGGGCCGTGTCGGCGGCGTGCATGGAGGTGGTGAGCACGGCCATGACCGTTTTCTCCCGCACCTCGGCGGGCAGGGCGCTGTAGAGCTTGAGAAACTCGAAGCCATCCATGCCGGGCATTTTCAGGTCTACGAACACGAGGTCGGGTGCGTCGCCGGTTGGCTGCTGGCCCTTGTCGCCCCCCCAGATTTGCTGGTAGGCCTGCTCCGCCTTATGGAACGTCTGGACCTGCTCGGCCACCTCCAGGCGGCTGAGCAAGCGGTTGTTGAGGAAGCTGGTGGTTTCGTTGTCGTCGACCAGAACGATGTTGCGGAGCTTGGAGGCCATGCCGGGAGCTAAGTAGTGACCGGAGAAGAAGAATGAGTGGCCTAGAGCCAGCCCTGCTCCCGCATCCAGTCGTCGTTGTAAATTTTACCCAGGTAGCGCGTGCCGTGGTCGGGCAAAATAATGACCATGGTGTCGTCGGCCTGGAGGTGTTCCTTGGCATATTCGAGCGCGCCGAATACGGCCGAGCCGCACGACCAGCCCACGAACAGGCCTTCTTCTTTGGCCAGCCGGCGCGTCATCAGGGCCGCATCCTTATCGGTTACTTTGATGAAGAGGTCGATGAGGTCGAAGTTAACATTCTTAGGCAGAATATCTTCGCCGATGCCTTCGGTTTTGTACGAGTAAATCTCGTCCTCGTCGAAGATGCCGGTTTCCTTGTACTTCTTGAACACCGAGCCGTAGGTATCGAGGCCCACCGACACGATGGCCGGGTTTTGCTCCTTCAGGTACTTGCCGGTGCCGCAGATGGTTCCGCCCGTGCCCACGCCGGCCGCGAAATGCGTGATTTTCCCGTCCGTCTGGGCCCAGATTTCCGGGCCTGTGGTTTCGTAGTGCGCCTGGGCATTCGAGGGGTTGTCGTACTGGTTGGGGTAGTACGAGTTCTCGATTTCGGCGTTGAGCTTGCGGGCGATGGAGTAGTAGCTGCGCGGGTCGTCGGCCGCCACGTTGGTGGGGCACACGATAACCTCGGCCCCTACAGCCTTCAGAATATCCTGCTTCTCCTTGCTCTGCTTGTCGCTCATCGTGAAGATGCACTTGTAGCCGCGGGCAATAGCGGTAAGGGCCAGGCCCATGCCGGTGTTGCCGCTCGTGCCCTCGATGATAGTGCCGCCGGGCTTCAGCAAACCAGCTTTTTCGGCGTCGTCAATCATCTTCACGGCCATCCGGTCTTTCACCGAGTTGCCGGGGTTGAAGTATTCTACCTTCACCAGCACCGTGCCTTTGATGCCGTCGGTGACCTTATTAAGCTTCACCAGCGGTGTGTGGCCGATGGTTTCCACGATGTTATTGAAGTACATATTCGGGTGAGTGGTTTTGAGCCCACAAAGGTAACTTATCCTTAGCTGTTAGCTACTAGCTGAGAGCTGTTAGCTTTTGTTCAGCCAAAAACCATTCACCATCAATTAAAGAACAGCTGGTAGCCTGCCAGGCAGAAACGAAAAGCTACCAGCTAATGGCTTTCAGCTAATAGCTAAAGTAGAAAACCCTACTTTTGCCCTACCGCCGGCCTCGGGCCCGCGAATAGTATCCCACCCTCAACGCAACCCCTTTCGCTAACCCCACCTCTATGAGTGTTCTGGTAAACAAGGATTCCAAAGTGCTAGTCCAGGGCTTCACCGGCTCCGAAGGCTCGTTCCACGCCCAGCAGATGATTGAGTACGGCACCAATGTGGTGGGCGGCGTAACGCCCGGCAAGGGTGGCACCCAGCACCTGGAGCGTCCCGTGTTCAACACCATGGCCGATGCCGTAGCCGAAACCGGTGCCAATACCAGCATCATCTTCGTGCCCCCGGCTTTCGCCGCCGACGCTATTATGGAAGCTGCCGATGCCGGCATCAAAGTTATCATCACTATCACCGAAGGCATTCCGACCAAGGATATGATTGCGGTGAAGGAGTATCTGAAGGGCCGCGAGGGTCTGCGCATGATCGGGCCAAACTGCCCCGGCGTGATGACCGCCGGCGAGTGCAAAGTGGGCATCATGCCCGGCTTCATCTTCCAGAAAGGCCGCGTGGGCATCGTGTCGAAATCGGGCACCCTGACCTACGAAGCCGTTGACCAGCTCACCAAGGCCGGCCTGGGCCAGACCACGGCCATCGGCATCGGCGGCGACCCCATCATCGGGACCACCACCAAGGAAGCCGTGGAAATGCTCATGAACGACCCCGAAACCGAGGGCATCGTGATGATTGGCGAAATCGGGGGCGGCATGGAAGCCGAAGCCGCTCGCTGGATCAAAGAAAACGGCAACAAGAAGCCCGTCGTGGGCTTCATTGCCGGCCAGACGGCCCCTCCCGGCCGCCGCATGGGTCACGCCGGCGCCATCGTAGGCGGAGCCGACGACACGGCCGCCGCTAAAATGGCCATCATGCGCGAGTGCGGCATCCACGTCGTGGACTCGCCCGCCGAAATCGGTGAAACGATGCTGCGCGTACTGGGCGGCAAGTAGGTCACGCATTAATTTTCCGCATTTTAGAAAGGGGTTGTTCTTCATAGAGAACAACCCCTTTCTATTGGCTCTACTGACTGATACTAGCGCCGCTCGACACTACTGCGGGGCTGCTTAAAGCACACTGGTTTCGGTGGAGCGCTGAAACAGCATGGATGGCCGAACCACAACTCCTATCCCGATAAGCGTAGAAACCGGCGTTAGGTTATTCCTATAGGGGCTGCTGGAATCGGCACCAGGAGACACGGAAATGCCCAGCGTGACTTGGCCCTGAATTGGTCCCCGACCATAGCGCAGAAAGCAAGTGGGCTCTAGGAAAAAGCGGTTTGAGGTAACGAGGGGCAACTGGTCGCGGTGCAGTTTATAGTAATCGACCAGCGTGCCCCGTACCGAAAAGCCGTAACTGCTACGTTTCTGTTGGGCCGCCCAGTACAGTTGCCCATAGTAGCGCCGATAGTGGGCCTGATATAAATTGCCCTGTTTAGGAGTGCCAAGTGGCGGAAAGGGTAAAAGCAACACCGCAATATCCACTGACGGGTCATATACTTGGGTAGCGGCCAGTCCTATGCCCCCGATAGCAGCCAGATAGCCGGTCTGGTTACGGCCCAGCAGCCAGAAAGTACCCAGCCCCAGCCCAACTTGACGGTGGTAGTCGCGGTTTTTGATAGTGCTGCTGTTCGTTTTGCTGTCACTTGTCGGTTTAAAAGCCGCTTCGCCGGCCACCAGCAGCCGGCCAACCGGCACCCAGGCAGCGCCCGCCTCAAGGCTACTGAAACTCCGAACACCGGCCGTAACTTCTGTTTCACCCTTCTGGCGTAACAACGGTGTAGTAGGCACGGTAGGCACGTACACGGCGCAACCGGATAGCAGTATGGCCGGGATAATGGAGAATAAACGTGTCTTCATGATGCAGTAACTTATTTGCTGGTAAACTAACGGCATGGCGGCCCGCCATATACTGTCCGCTACTGCGGCCGCGGGCGAGGCTGCCAGCCAACGCCAAAGCTCATCACCAGCGCCGGCAGCCCACCAGCATACCACTGTTGGTAGGGCGGAGAAGTAGCGGGTTGAGAATCGTTGGGTGGCTGGCGGCCGCTAGAGGAGCTCCCCATCGCAAACTGCGTATACCAAGCATTGTCCACGCTCAGCGGATAGCGCACGGCCAGCGTCAGGTCGTGCCGGAAAAGGCCGAAATCGGCTATCGGACGCACTTCGTCGAGCACCTGCGAAAACTGCACCCGCGACAACCGGTAAGTAAGGCTCGTGCTGACCTGCCCGCCCACGTAGGCCAGCCCCACCTGCCCGAAGCCCTTGCCGTAGCGGCCCCGCAACTCGTCGCAGCCAATGAGGCAGTCGCGCCGCCGGACGCGGGCCAGCCCCGCTCCGGCGGTGGTGTTCAGGAGCCAGTTCTCGTGGCGGCCCAGCAGCCAGTAGCCGCCCAGCCCCAGCTCGCCCTGGCCGGTGCGCAGGTACTGCTCGCCGCGGGTCCAGAGCCCAACCATACCCGTGCCACTCACCGCTATGTGAGACGACGGGGAGTAAGCCGCCTTGACTTCGAGCCGGCCCGACGGGTGGGCAAGGGCCGTGAGCTCGGCTTCCTGCCGCGCTTTTACCAGCGGCATAACGGCCGTGGTGGGCACGTACAGAGCGCAACCGGAGAGCCCCAGCAGGCTCAGTCCAACGAGTAACAGGTGTTTCATGGGCGGGAGATTAATAACCGTCCCAAGAAACCCAGATTAACTGGCCCTGCCACCCCATCATTGCCACCGTTCAGACTTTACTAGCAGGCCCAGATCCTGGTCAAGCGGCCCAATAACCACCTATAACCCCCAAAAACCAAGTAAAGCATCTGTTGCCATCCGACTTTTTAAACGGCCCGGGCGCTGCTACTTCTCCCCTTCCTGCCCGCCCAAATTCACAATTATTCCGAACTGGAACACCGAGTTGGAGGCCTTGAGGAACTTGCGGTGCTTGAGGCCGAAGTTGCTGCCGCTGATGAACTGGGCATCGAGCGGGCCGACGAGCTTGACGCGGGCGTAGGTGATGGGCTCGAAGAAAATGTTGTCTTCGTTGAAGGCGGGCTGGCGGTTGAGGTGGAAATCGGTGAGCGTGACGTAGCTCGCCCGCATGGCCGTGCCGTAGGTCAGGGGCCAGTCGCGGCCCAGCACGTGGTAGCTTTTCTTCTCCTTGCTCGTGTAATTGACTTGCACGAAGTACTTGTTGAGTCCCCCCTCTAAAGTACGGGTAATGCCCTCGGTTGGCGTGCGCTCGACGCGCTTGGTGCGCCCGCCGCCGTAGCCGCCGTACACCTCCAGCACCCGGTGGTCGGCGATGCGGGTGAAATAACCCAGGCCCAGCTCTGCAAAATCGTGGTCGACGGCCTCCTTTTTCTTGTTGGTGTGCAGAAACGAGGCCGAGCCCATCACGCCCAGGTGGTCAGACACGGCGTAGGCGCCCTGTATGGCCGTGTTCTGGCTCAGGTTGGTGTGCATACTGGCGCTCCATTCGCCCTTCTGGGTGAGCAGCGGCACTTGGGGCGGGGGCGGGAAATAAAGCGAGGAGCACCCGGCCAGCAAAGGCAGTAGCAGGAAAGCAGAAACCGCGCGCGGTGAAAGGGGCATGGGGCAGGCAAAAGGAACTGTCGACTGAGGGCCAAACGAACGACATCGGGTTTCGTTGCCCGGCCGGAAGCCCGGCAGTTGCGTACTGAGGGCGGGAGCCGGCCGCAGGCTGCTTCCCCGGTTACTTCAAACTTCGCATTTATGTCTGCCACTTCCTACGATGTTCTTATTATTGGCTCCGGCCAGGCTGGCACCCCTTTGGCCTACGCCCTGGCCGATGCCGGCCGCCGCGTAGGCGTTATCGAGGGGGGGCACCTGGGTGGTTCCTGCGTTAATTACGGCTGCGCACCTACTAAAATGATGTTAGCTTCGGCTCAGCGGGCTCACCTCGTTCGCACGGCCAACGAGCTAGGCATCCGGGCTCCCGAGCCGGAGGTCGATTTCGCAGCCGTAGTGGGCCGCAAAGACCGCCTGACCCAGCAGGCCCGGGCCGGCATCGAGCACAAGCTCACGCAGGTGCACTCCAACATTACACTCGTGCGCGGCTGGGCCCGGTTCACGGCCCCCAATACCCTGCACGTCGACCTGGCCGATGGGGTGGGAACGACGACGCTCACGGCCCCACTCATTTTCATCAATACCGGTACCCGGGCCGCCATACCATTGCTGCCGGGCCTCGAAGTCGCCGGTTACCTCACCAACGACACGCTGCTGCTGGGCCTGCAGGAGTTGCCCGAGCACCTTATTATTCTGGGGGGCAGCTACATCGGCGTCGAATTCGGGCAGATGTTCCGTCGCCTGGGTTCCCGCGTGACCGTCATCGAAACGTCGGCCAGCATCATGGACCACGAGGACGCCGACGTGAGCGAGCCGCTGCAAAAACTGCTGGAGCAGGAAGGCGTCGAGTTCGTGCTGGAAGCCGAAACCCGGCAGGTGTCGCGCAACGCCGAGGGCATACTTACCCTCACCGCCGACACGCCCGGCGGCGAGCGGCGCATTCGGGGCTCCCACTTGCTGATAGCCACCGGCCGGATGCCGAACACCCAGGACATGGGCCTGAAAGCAGCCGGTATCAGCACCGATGAGAAAGGATACGTGGTAGTAGATGAGCACCTGCGCACACCAGCGAAAGGCGTGTATGCCCTCGGCGACGTGAAAGGAGGCCCCCAGTTTACCCACATCAGCTACGACGACTACCGAATCGTGCGCGACTTTGTACTGCACGGCCGGTCGCGCAGCTACCACAACCGGCCCCTGCCCTACGTGGTGTTCACCGAGCCCCAGCTGGGCCGCATCGGGCTCTCGAAGGAGCAGGCCCGGGAGAAAAAGGTGCCTTTTCGGGTAAGCCGGGTACCGGCCAGCTCCATCGGCCGGGCCACCGAAACGGGCCTGACTGACGGCTTCGTGGAGGTACTCGTCGGCGACGACGACCAGCTGCTGGGGGCGGCCGTGCTTTGCGAGCAGGGTGGCGAAATCATGACGATGTTCCAGCTGGCCATCGCCGGCAAACTGCCCTACCAACAGCTGGTAGACATGGTAATTGCCCATCCCACCTGGGCCGAAGTACTCAATAATGCCTTTCAGCGGCTGGAACGCGGCTAAGCCGTCATTTTCTGACCCTCTCTTTTTAATGTCCACACCGAACCAGTAGAACATGGTGGGCAGCAGACGTTGCGCGCCCCCTTTTTCCTTCTGACTAATTCTCAACCCATGACCATATCCTGCCTGACGACCATTACGAGCAAAGAAACGCTGGCCGAAATTCCCGGCACCTGGCAAACCGCCGACTACCGCGCCATTCTGAGCGCGGCCGGCTTTGCTGATGGCGACGCCCTTTCCGACCCCGAAACCCAGGAAATGACGCTGATGGCCCTAGCCGACCTCGATCCGGCCGAAGCGGCCAGCGTGCTGCTCAACTACCGCCTTAGCGAGGAGCTGAACGAAGGCCAGATCGACCAGATTTCGCACGACATGCAGAACGACAAGATTTTCGAGGAATACCCCGAAATCAGCCTGCATCGACACCTTTTTGATGCCAACCAGCTGTTGCGCCGGGCCTACAACGGCAAATTCCCCAACGGCGAGGCCGTGCTGGTGCAGGCCACCGTCAGCTTCCCCGAGGCCAGCACCGCCCCGGCCGAACTCACGGCCGGCCTCGTGCTCCGGGCCCTGGCCCCGGCCCTCTCCGACCGCTCGCTCGTCAAGCGCCTATACGCCGCCGACCTGGCGGCCGCCACGCCCTTCACGGCGGCCGACAACATCCTTTGGGAGCTGACCGCCACGCCCGCCGATGCCCCCGCGACTTTCGCCGTGCGCTTGGTTTCGTCGGAGTATTGGCTGCATGATCTGGCCGATTCAGGCGAATTTGAGGGTGAAATCACGCTGCCCGAAACAGAGGAATAGTTGCCGGGTCGAACAACGTGTCTGACCGGCCACCCGGGCTGAACAAGCGCGGCAGCACATAAGAAAGGCCGTTGCTACTGAGCGGCCGCCTTTCTTTGCGAGATGAAAGTGGTTGTTGAAACAGACCGGCTGCTGTTGCGGGAATTGACTCACACCGATGCCGCAGGCATGTTTGCGCTAGACTCCGACCCAGAGGTACACCGGTTTCTGGGCAACCAGCCGGTACAGACGCTGGCGCAAAGCCAGGCCATCATTGAATTCGTCCGGGAGCAGTACCGCGCCAACGGCATTGGGCGGTGGGCGGTGGAACTGCGGGCTACCGGGGAATTTGTGGGCTGGGCCGGCCTGAAACTAATTCAGGAGCCTCTCAATGGGCACGTGGGGTTTCACGACGTTGGCTACCGGCTCATCCGGCAGTTCTGGGGGCAGGGTTTCGCCACGGAAGCCGCCCGGGCCAGCGTGGCCTACGGCTTCGACGTGCTGCGCTTGCCCGCACTTTACGCCACGGCCGACATGCGCAACCTGGCCTCGCGAGCGGTCTTGGTCAAGGCCGGATTACGCCATGCAGGCGAGTTCGACTACAAAGGCGTTCCGACGGCGTGGCTGGAAGCCCGCTCGCCTCACCAACAGGGCTGATACAGCTGGTGTGGCCGCTTATTTGTCGGCTGCCCGGCCGAACCGATGCGGGTAGATAACGAGCCCGACGGAGGTAAAAATTCGGCCTTCCTTGAGGTCGGCCCGCTCCGGCGAATTCAGGCTCGACCCGATGTAATCGGACGACCACGAGAAGCTGCTGGCCAGCTGGAGTTGGCCCCAGCGCATAATTCCCTGCCGGTTACTCAGGCGCACAAACACCATCGGCTCGTTGCGCGTCATGCGCCGCAGCGGCACGGGCTGGCCGTTGTTAGTCAGGAAACCGAAGCGCACCTGCGACAAGCGATAGGCCACGCCCCAGGTGCTCCAGTTGCCTTCGTGAGCCAAAAATATATCGGTGAACAACGTGTGGTAGCGGGCGGCGTAGCGCCGATATGTCGTGGTATCCGAGAGCAGCTCAGCTCTGCCCAACCGAAAGTTGCGGTGGCCTTCGCCGCGCCCGTAGCCCCCGGAGCCGCCCACCAGCCACTCGGGGCCGAGTTGACGGTACGTGCCCAGGCTCAGCTCGAACTGGCGGTTGCTAAACACAGCCGAATCCTTTTGGGTGGTGGTCAGCCCCCCGGCGGCGCGCACTACTAGGTGGTTGAGGGGCGAGTAGGCCGCCGAGCCCTCCAGCCGGCCCGACAGGTAGGCGCTGGCCGTTACTTCTGCCTCGCCTTTGGCCCGTAGCAACGGCGTGGCGGGCTGCAAAGGGACATACACCGAGCAGCTCGCCAGCAAGCCGGCACTAAGACCTGCCAGCACAGTTTTTCCGCAGATTCTTGGTCGCATGAGCCGGCGCGTATAGGTTTTAGCAGTAGCCTTTTGAATGGTGTTGTACTCCGGGGAGCCCGCGAACTTGCGGCTGGTTGCATCGCGCACGAAAAAGCCCGCCGGAAGTGCAACCGGCGGGCTTTTCAGCTTCAGGTACGACGATGTGCTATTTGGCGTAGGCCACGGCGCGCATCTCCCGGATAACCGTGATTTTAATCTGGCCGGGGTACTGCATTTCCTTCTCGATTTTCTGGGAAATCTCGTAGCTCAGCTCGGCGGCGCGTTCGTCGGTCACGTTCTCGGCGTCCACCATTACGCGCAGCTCGCGGCCGGCCTGAATAGCGAAGCACTGGTTCACGCCTTTGAAGCCGTTGGCGGTTTCTTCAAGCTGCTTGAGGCGCTTGATGTAGCTCTCCATCATCTCGCGGCGGGCACCGGGGCGCGAGCCCGAAATGGCGTCGCAGGCCTGCACGAGCGGCGAAATCATGGCCGTCATCTCCATCTCGTCGTGGTGGGCACCGATGGCATTCACCACGTCGGGGTGCTCCTTGTACTTTTTGGCCATCTCCATGCCCAAAATGGCGTGGGGCAGCTCGGGCTCCTCAGTACTTACTTTACCGATGTCGTGGAGCAGGCCGGCACGCTTGGCGTGCTTCACGTTGAGGCCCATTTCGGCGGCCATCGTGGCGCAGAGGTTGGCTACTTCGCGGCTGTGCTGGAGCAGGTTCTGGCCGTAGCTGGAGCGGAAACGCATCCGGCCCACCATTTTAATCAGCTCGGGGTGCAGGCCGTGGATGCCGAGGTCGATGATGGTTTTTTCCCCGATTTCTACGATTTCCTCATCGATGTTCTTGCGGGTTTTGGCCACAATCTCCTCGATGCGGGCGGGGTGAATCCGACCATCTTTCACCAGCAGGTGCAGGCTCAGGCGCGCCACCTCGCGGCGCACCGGGTCGAAGCCCGAGATGATGATAGCCTCCGGGGTGTCATCTACGATGATTTCAACGCCCGTAGCAGCCTCCAGGGCCCGGATGTTGCGGCCCTCACGGCCGATAATCTTGCCCTTCACGTCGTCACTTTCAATGTTGAAAATGCTGACGCAGTTCTCGATGGCATGCTCGGCGGCGGTGCGCTGAATGGTTTCGAGCACAATTTTCTTGGCGTCTTTGGTCGCCGTGAGCTTGCTCTGGGCCACCACGTCCTTGATGTAGGAGCTGGCCTGAATCTGGGCTTCGTTCTTGAGGCCTTCTACCAGCTGCTCACGGGCTTCGGCGGCGGTCAGGCCCGAAATGGTTTCGAGCTGGGTGGTGATGGCGCTGATTTTCTCAGTTAGCTGCTGGCGGATGTCGCGCAGTTCGGTTTCCACTTCCTGTTCGCGGGTTTCAAGCTTGGCCAGTTGAGCTTCGAGAGTGGCTTTGCGCTTCTCGTCCTGGGCTTCGAGCTTCTCGCGCTGCTGCTGGGCCTGGGTTTCAAGGCGCTCCTTGGTGGCATCAAGTTCCTTTTCCTTGCGCTGAACCTGGTCGAGCTGCTTCTGGGTGGTCAGACTGAGCTGCTTGATGCTCTGCTCCTGCTCGACTACGCTGGCGCGGCGCTCGATCAGCTCCTGGTCGAGGGTTTGCTTCTGGCGACGGCTTTCCTGCTCGAACTCTTGCTTGAGGGTCCGAAACTTGTCTTTCGATTGTTGAATCCGCTCGTCGCGGGTGCGGGTGGCCTGGGCTTCGGCCTCAGCGAGTAGCTGCTGCGCTTTGGCTTTGGCATCACCCTCATGATCCTGCTGGGCCTTCCCGGCCAGCAGCGCCCGAGCACCACGCCAACCACGAGGGCCAGCACGGCTGCCAGAACGATATAAAGAGTTTGAGACATGAGCTTATGGGGGGGTTATGTAGAAGGGGAAAGAAACCCATAGCCTGGCAGAAACGCCAAATGCCCGCGCGGTGGCCGGGCCGTTTGCCCCGCCCCGCTCCGGGCTGTTACTTCGCGCCGAATCGGCCCCGCTGCTATAACAGCAACGGGATCAGACCAACACCGTACCCGACAGCAGCTTGTCCAAACGCGCCAGGCGCTCGGTCAGGGCCGCATCGGTCCCATCCTTTTCCGTGCTGACCTTGAGGCGGTCAGCCATGGTCGATAAGGCAATCATGGCCAGCAAATCCTGCTTGTCCTGAATGCCATACTGGTCCCGAAATTCCTTCAGCCGCTCGCTGAGCAACCGCCCCGCAATGCGCAGGCGCTCCTCGTCCTCGGGGCTTACCTTCATAGGGTAATCCCGGTCGGCGATGCGGATTTTGATGGACAGATCAGACATCAGTGGTTTCTAGCGGTAGTAGGTCGGTTTGGGTGGTGGTTACTCCCTCAAATAGGCAAGGCACTTATCTATTTCGCGGATGTATTCGTTAAGGCGAAGTTTCAGCTCGTTGACATTGGCCGCTTCTCCGGCGGCTATGGTATTGACAAGTTTAGTGATATTCTCCTGATTCTGGAAATCCTTGATTTCACGCTCCCGGTCGCGCACGTCGGCCCGGAGCTGCTCCACGGTCGTCTGGGCGTCGGCCAGCTCCTCGCGCAACTGCTGATAGGCAGACACTAAAGTGGTCACCTGCCGTTCCAGACGGTCGAGTTGGGCAAGCTGCTGGGTTGAAGCCATGCTCTTCGTTTTTCGTTGTTAGTTTTTCGTTTTTCGTCCGGCCGTGTTCTTTCAAAGTTAAGCCGGTCGGCAGTACCGACCGGCAACTAAGCGAAAAACAAAAAACCAATAACGAGAAACGAAATCAATCTACCGCCGGATAACGGCCCCGGCCTGCTGCTCGAACTGCTGAATGAAGCGGTTCATCACCTCATCAATAGCTGGCTCGGTAAGGGTTTGGGTGGCATCCTGGAGCAGGAAGCTCACGGAATAGGACTTCTTGCCTTCGCCCAGGTTGTCGCCTTCGTACACGTCGAACACGTTTACCTGGCGCAGCAGCTTCTTCTCGGCGCGGCGGGCAATCTGCTGGAGCTGGTCGAAAGTCACGGTGCGGTCTACCACCAGGCTCAGGTCGCGGCGCACTTCCGGAAACTTAGGCAGTTCGCGGGCCACGAGGGTGTTTTTGTACTTGCGCATCAGCCAATCCCAATTCAGCTCGGCGTACCAGACGGGCTGGCCCACATCGAGGCGCTTGAGCACGGCCCCCGACACGGCCCCGAGTTGAGCCACCGGCTGGTTTTGGGCCAGTAGCGTGAGGCCGCCGGCCAAGTACGGGTGCTGCACAGGTTGCGAAGCGGGTTCGGGGAAGCCCAGCGCGGCCAGCACCTGCTGCACGGCCCCGGCCAACTGGTGGAAGGCACTTTTCGCCGACTTCTGCTGCCAGGTTTCGGATGCTGAGTTGCCGGTCAGGTAAATAACGAGCTGGTTCTGCTCCTCGAATTTACCGTTGGGCAGATGGCGGTAGGTTTTGCCAAATTCGTAAAGCTTCAGGTCGCGCTGGCGGCGGTTCACGTTGTGGCGCACCACTTCGAGGCCGCTGAACAGCAGGCTGGGCCGCATCACGTTCAGTTCGGCACTGTTGAAATTAAGCAAATGTACCAGCTCGGCATTGGGCTCGCCTTCGCGCTCGAAGTACTGGGCATTGGTAATCGAGTTGGTGATGATTTCCGAAAACCCCTGCCCGCTAAGCAACCGGGCCGTATTCTGGCGGATAATTTCGGGGTCGGGATTGGGGAACTGGGCCAGGAAGGAAGCCGAGTTGTGGGGCCGCAGCGCCACGTGGTTGTAGCCGTAGATGCGCAGAATTTCCTCCATCACATCGGCCTCGCGGGTTACGTCTACCTTGTGCGGCGGTACCGACAGCATCCACTCCTCGTTGCCGACTTCGTCCGTCAACTCCTCCGAGATGAGAATATCGAGGTCTGTCAATATCTGGCGGATGCGCTCGGGGGCGATGAACTGGCCCACCAGCTTCTCGACGCGGGGCAGGCGCAGGCGTACGGCCGTGTGACCGATGGGGCTCGGATACTCATCGACGATGGGCGCGGCTACGGTGGCACCGGCCACTTCCTGGAGTAGCAGCGCTGCCCGTTTCAGCCCCGGTAGTACCATGTGGGGGTCGGTGCCGCGCTCGAAGCGGAAGGAGGCATCGGTTTTGAGCTGGTGGGTCTGGGCAGTTTTGCGCACTACGGCGGGCTGGAAATAGGCGCTTTCCAGAAATACCCGGGTCGTGCCCGCGCTTACGCCCGAGGTTTTGCCCCCAAACACGCCGGCCAGGGCCAGCGGTGTACCATTGCCATCGGCAATTACCAGGTCCTCGGCCCGCAGGGTACGTTCTACATCATCGAGCGTAACGAATTTCTCGCCCGCCGCGGCCCGCTTTACCCGTATCTGGTCGCCGGCCAGCTGGTCGGCGTCGAAGGCGTGCAGGGGCTGGCCCAGCTCGTGGAGGACGAAGTTGGTGACGTCGACCACGTTGTTGATGGGTGCCAGGCCGATGCTGCGCAGGCGGCGCTGCAACCATTCGGGCGACGGGCCGACTTGCACATTCTCCAGCAGCAGCCCGGCGTAGCGGGGAGCCGCCTCGGCATCTTCCAAGGTTACCTGAATGTTGCGGGCAGCCTCTGTGGGCGCGTGGAAGGCGTTGAGCTCGGGCAGGTGGCAGGGCTGGCGCAGCAGGGCGCGCAGCTCGCGAGCCACGCCGTAATGCGAGGCCGCGTCGGCGCGGTTGGGCGTCAGGCCGATTTCGAACACCGAGTCGGAGCCCAGGCCAAAGTAGTCGGCGGCGGGCGTACCGTTGGGCAGGTCGGTGTCGAGCACCATAATGCCGTCGTGCGACTGGCCCAGGCCAATTTCGTCCTCGGCGCAGATCATACCCTCGGAAGCGGCGCCCCGAATTTTAGACTTCTTGATTTTGAACGGTTCGCCGCTGCTGGGGTACAGCATGGCACCCTCCAGGGCTACTACCACGCGCTGGCCGGTGGCCACGTTGGGGGCGCCGCACACAATCTGGCGGGGGGTGTCGTCGCCCACGTCCACGGTGGTCAGGCTGAGCTTGTCGGCGTCGGGGTGCTTTTCGCGGGTGAGCACGGTGCCCAGCACGAGGCCGCGCAGGCCGCCGGGCACGCTCTCCAGCTCCTCAATGCCCTCTACCTCCAGCCCCGAGCCGGTGAGCAGCGCCCCGATTTCAGCGGCGGGTTTATCAGTGGGAATAAGCGTGCGGAGCCAGTCGTAGGATATCTTCATTTCAGTTGCCAGTGGTCGGTTGCCAGTTGCCGGGGTGCGATGGGCCGCCAGGTTGGTTGAGAAACAAACCGGCAACCGACCACTGGCAACTGAATTCGGGCAAAGGTACGGATTCGGGCGGGTGGCTGAAAACGGCCATCATCAGCTTGCGGCCAGCAGGTGGCCAGCTGGTTTCGGGGGCGGCCGGGGCCTTGGCAAGCTGGACTGCCAGCCGGGCCGGAAAGCTACCGGCGGCACTTGGGGAAGCGCGGGCAATCCCGTAACTTTCAACCCTCTCCCCTGCTAATCATCGTATTTCTTTTCGCTGCATCTGATGAAAAAATTACTCCTGTTGCCGGCCTTGCTGCTGGCTGGGGCAACTACCAGCCAAGCACAGAAGTTCGTGCGCAGCACGGCCCCAGCTCCGGCCACCATCTGCTACTCCCGCCCCGAGAGCATGAACACCCAGTTGCCGCTGCCCGCCGCCTATTTAGAGCAGCAGCGCGACGGCAACCGGACGGCCGCCGCCAGAATCGAAGTAACCTACACCGACTTCCCGCCCGACGCCCGGGCGGCCTTCCAGCACGCCGTCGACATCTGGCAGTCGCTGCTAATTTCGCCGGTTACCATTCGGGTACAAGCCACCTGGACAGCCCTTACTGCGGGCACACTCGGCTCGGCCGGGGCCACGGCTTACTACCAGGACATCAGCGGGGCTACCCGGAGCGGGGTCGATTACCCGGTGGCGCTGGCCGAGAAAATCAGCGGCCAGGAGCTAAACGCAGCCAGCGAGCCCGACATCAACGCCCGCTTCAACAGCACCTTCAACTGGTACTACGGCCTCGACGGCGTGGTACCGGCCGGCAAGTACGACCTCGTGACGGTGGTGCTGCACGAGCTGGGCCACGGCCTGGGCTTTATTGCCGGCACCAGATATATTGCCCCCAACGGCTCGTATGGCATCCCGCCATCTATTTTCAGCACCTACATCGAGACCCAAGCCGGCGAGCTGCTAGTTAACAATCCGGCCTACCCCAATGGGTCGGCCGCGCTGGGCAGCCAGTTCGTCAGTAATCAGCTGTACTTCAACAGCCCTTTGGCCAAGGCCGTTAATGCCGACCAGCGCCCCCGCCTCTATGCTCCAGCCACGTATTCTGCGGGTTCGAGCATTTCGCACCTCAACGAGTCCACTTACATTGCCGGCAACATCAACTCCCTGATGACGCCTCAGATTGGGGCCGCCGAGGCCATGCACAACCCCGGCCCCATCACGCTGCGCATGCTCGATGAGATGGGTTGGTTTAACACGGCCATCCGCACCACGCCGCTCCCCGATTCGGAAGTGGCCCAGGATTTTCCCGTTACGGCCACCATCGTAAGCGACGGCACGGTTACGCCCGGCTCGGTGAAGCTCAACTACGCCATCGACAATGCCGCGCCGGTAGCTGTTACGATGACCAATACCGGCGGCAACGAGTACCGGGGCGTTATTCCAAATCCGGGCCTCAACCACAAAATCAGCTACTTCATCACGGCTTCCGACAACGAAACCAAGCGTACCTACACCGCCCCGGCCACCTACCAGCCGGGTGTAGCTACGGTGGCCCGCTACTCGTTCTTTGTTGGCCCCGACGTGATAGCGCCACTCGTGCAGTACCGCGCCCCCAACTACGTGTTTGCCGATCAGCTGCCGCTGGCGCTGCGCGTACAGGCCACCGACAACCTGGGCGTGGCCAGCGTGCGGGCTGAAATTTTTGTGAATGGCGTGGCCAAGCCTACCATTACGCTTACCCGCCAGGGCACGACCAATACGTACCTGGGCTCGTTGACGGCCGCTGGAGCCGTGGCTGGCGACGTGATTACCTACCGCCTCGTGACGCGCGACATTGCCACGGTAGCCAACCAGACCCTCAGCCCCGCCACGGGCCTCTACACGGTGAATGTGGTAAGCTTCAAGGCCGCCCAGGCCAGCTATGCCAACAATTTCAACACCACTGGCTCCATTGATTTCGTGGGCGAAGGCTTCAGCATCATGCAGCCGTCCACTTTTGCCAACCCCGCCATTCATTCCGACCACCCGTACGGCAACGACTCCTCGCTCATCTACCAGTTGCTAGTACCCATCACGGTTACGAACAAGAACCAGGTGATGAGCTTCGACGAAATCGTGCTCGTGGAGCCTGGCGAGCCCAACAGCCTATTCAACACGCCCGACTTCTACGACTACGTGGTAGTGGAGGGCAGCAACGACAAGGGTGCTACCTGGCAGCCTCTGGCCGATGGCTACGACTCGCGCTTTCAAGCTGACTGGCTGGCGACCTGGAACAGCCGGGTAACGGCAGAAGGCAACTCCACGGCCCTGCCAGCCCCGAGCCTGTACGCCAATCACTCCTTCAACCTGGCCGATAAATTTGCCCAGGGCGACGAGGTGCGGCTGCGTTTCCGCCTGACCTCCGACCCCGGCGCCTTTGGCTGGGGCTGGGCCATTGATAACCTCAACATCCGCACCGTGGTAACGGGCGTGGCCTCGGAGCTGCAAGCCACCGGCGGCCTGAACGTGTACCCCAACCCTTCGGCTGGCCAGTTCCGGGTGCGGGCCAACTTCGTGCGGCCCACCAGCGGCCTCGAAGTGCTCGTGCGCAACATGCTCGGCCAGGTGGTATTCCGCCAAGCCGTACCCACCACCACCGCCCTCGACCTGCCCGTTGACCTGAGCCAACTGGCCAATGGCCTCTACCAACTCAGCCTGGGCAACGGCGCCGACGCCGCCACCCGCAAAATTCAGGTGCAGCGGTAGGTACTTTGAGCTGTAGCTATCAGTTGTTAGCCATTAGCTTTCCGTTCTTACCCACCTAACAACAAGCCGCAAAAAAGGGCGGCCCCTCCAGTTTTGGAGGGGCGCCCTTTTTTGATGATGAACCCCGTCGGCTTGATGTAGCCATCCAGCCTGCGCTAACAGCTAACAGCTAACAGCCAGGGAACTCACTTATAGGCCTTCTCGCCGGCTTCGATCTGCAGTTTGAGACGGTTGTCGGCGGGCGGAACGGGGCAGGCGAAACCGTCGGAGTAGGCGCAGTAGGGGTTGTAGGCCTCGTTGAAGTCGAGTAGCACTTCGGTGTCGGCGGCGGCGGGCAGGGGGGCATCGAGGTAGCGGCCGCCGCCGTAGCTGCCGAAGCCGTTAGTGCGGTCGGTGAAGGGCACGAACAGGGTCGTGTCCTTGCCATCGGCCTTCAGAAACAGCGTGAGCTGGTACTCCTGCTTGTCGAACAGGAACTTGGCCCGGCCCCAGCGCAGGTACTTATCGGTTTTGCCGTCGGTGAGGGGCATTTCTACGGTATCACTCGCCGAAAAGTGCTCCAACTGCGCCTCCAGACGGTAGTCGCGGTCGGGCGGATAGAACTTGAGGCTGTCGAAGGCCTGGCGCTGGTCGGCGCTCAGGGGCGAGCTTTCGGGCCGACGGAAGGCCATATTTTTGGCCGTGCGGGCTTTACGGAGCAGGGCCACGTACTGGTCCTGGCCCAGCACGAGGTCTTGCAGAAAGTAGCCAAACACGAGCAGCAGGCCCAGGCCGATGAGTAGTTTAGGATTAAGGCGCAAAGGGAAGGAAGCTAAAAGTGAGGAATGGACCGTTCTGAGCACGGTTTTGCAAACGGAAGGTCGCAAAAGGCCAGACCGTAGCAGGAAGCCCTGCCACTTCATTTCCAACAAAGATGCGGCGGGCCAGCCGGCCAACTTTTAATTTTTCACTTTTAATTTTCAATTGATACTCACAGCATCCCCTCATCGGCGAAGCTGTGGTAGCCCTGGTCGGTGTAGATGAGGTGGTCGAGGATGGGCAGGTCGAGGAATTGGCCGGCTTCCTTGAGCTTGCGGGTGAGGGCAATATCGGCGGCCGAGGGGTTGCGGTTGCCGCTGGGGTGGTTGTGGATGAGGATGATGCTGCTGGCCAGCTGCTCCAGCGCCTCCTTGAAGATGAGCTTGGGGTCGGCCACGGTGCCAGCCACCCCGCCCCGGCTGATGCTCACAACCCGCATCACCACATTGGCCCGGTTTAGCAGAATCACCCAGAACTCCTCGTGGGGCAAATCCTGCAAGTAGGGCTGCACCACCCGGTAAATGTCGCGCGAGCCGGTGATGGTAGGCCGGGCAGGGGCCGCGGCATCGCGGCGGCGGCGGCCCAACTCCAGGGCCGCCACAATGGTAATGGCCCGGGCCTCGCCAATGCCCTTTTGCTTCATGAGCTCCTTCACCGAGAACCGGGCCAAGGTATTCAGGTCGTTCTGGGCGGCCTTGAGCACGAGCTTGGCCACATCGACGGCCGACAGTTTCGCGGTACCCGACCCCAGCAGAATGGCCAGCAGCTCGGCGTCGGAAAGGGCAGCCCGCCCCTTCTGAAGCAGCTTTTCGCGGGGTCGGTCCTCTTCGGCCCAGCTCTTGATGCCGAAGCTAACGGGCGCCGCGTAGAGTGCGGGGGCCGGCGGCAAAAGCTTTTCGGGGTGGTTTTCCGTCAGATTGTCAAACTCTTCCATGGGGCATCGTTGTTGTAGGCCCGGAATTTAAAATAAAAACCGGGGCAGCGCGTCTGCCCCGGTACCTTATCGGCTTGTTGTTGTCTGCCCCACTGGGGGTCGTTTCTCTTTGTATGTCCAGAAGTCTGTTTTTGCCTTTTTTCCTGGTGGTCGTGGCCGCCGCCGAATGGTATGCTTTTCAAGCCGTCCGCACGCTGGTGCAGGGCGTATCGCCCGGGGCCCGGCGCACCACCGTGGCGTTGTACTGGCTCGTAACGGCCCTGGTGTGGGGCCTGGGCATCTGGGCCATGAGCAACCGCCGCGCCCATGCCTCCTACAAAGCCTACCTGGGCGGATTGCTGCTGGCCGTTATTGCCGCCAAAATGGTCGTCATCGTCCCGCTGCTGCTCGAAGACGTGGTGCGGGTGGGCCGCTGGGCGGCCCGGCTTATCGGGCGGCCCAGCGGCAGCGGTTCGGGCACGGCCATTTCGCGCAGTGAGTTTCTGAGCAAGGTGGCCCTGGTAGCAGGGGCCGTGCCGTTCGTGGCCTTGCTCTGGGGTATGTTCAAGGGCCGCACCGACTACACCGTGAAGCGCGTGACGTTGCGCTTCCCCAATCTGCCGGCCTCGTTCGATGGGTTCAAAATGCTCCAGATTTCGGATCTGCACACCGGCTCGTTCCAGAGTAAGGAGCCGCTGCGCCGGGCCGTGGCCCTCATCAACGAGCAAGCCGCCGACTTGGTGTTCATGACCGGCGACCTGGTGAACAACTATGCCACCGAGGTGGAGGAGCACATCGATACGCTGGCCGGCATCCGCTCGGCGCGGCCGATTTACTCCATCTTGGGCAACCACGATTACTCCGATTACGTGGACTGGAGCAAGGAAGGCGGGCAGGCAGCCAAGGATGCCAACCTGGCCCGCATCAAAGCCAACCACGCCAAAATCGGCTGGGAGCTGCTGCTCGACGAGGCCCGCACAGTAGAGCACAACGGCGAGAAAATCAGCATTATCGGGGTGCAGAATTGGGGTGCCAAGGGTTTCGCCCAGTACGGCAATCTGGCCAAGGCCCACGCCGCCGCCGACCCCACTACGCCGTTCAAAGTCCTGCTCTCCCACGACCCCTCGCACTGGGATGCCCAGGTGCACCAGTACGAAGACATTGACCTGATGCTGGCCGGCCACACCCACGGCATGCAGTTTGGCGTGAACCTGCCCTTCCTCAAGTGGAGCCCCGTGCAGTACGCCTACAAGCAGTGGGCCGGCCTCTACCAGCGCGGCCGCCAGCATTTGTACGTGAATACCGGCCTGGGCTTCCTCGGTTACCCTGGCCGGGTGGGCTTTCTGCCCGAAATCACCGTGTTTGAGCTGCGGCGGGGCTAGATACGGGGAAAAGGCGGGGAGTTAAGAAGGAAGAAGACGGCAAAGTTGGTCAGGATAAAAATGGTCGTAGAGGAGGTGCGCTTTTCGCGTCTGCCCCGTGCCCATTTCACTTTCTAACTTCAAAACGTTCAAACTTATAAACTTCGGAACGAGCCGTTCCGTATACGCGCCATTCTCTCTTTTTCCCTTTCTCTTTCATTCTGACTTTCCCTCCCACCTCATGAAAAAGACCCTCCTTTTGCTCTCGGCCGCTGCGGCCTTCTCGCTTGGTTCATGCTCGGAAAATAACACGGCCGACACTGCCGCTACCGACGACATGACCACGACCACCACGACCACGACTACCTCCACGAGCATGGATTACTCGCCGGAGGCGGTCAACAGCCGTGCCGACCGCATGGCCAACGATATGGCCACCAGCATGAAGTTCGACGATGCCACCCGGACCAAAGTGCGCGATATCTACGCAACCCGGGGCCAGCGCATGGCCGAGCTCAACCAGAAGTACATGACCGACACGATGGGCATGGCCGCCGCCCGCCGCGACATTTACACCACCACCGATACGGAGATGAAGTCGGTGTTCACCGACCCCACGCAGTACTCGGCCTACGAAAGCAGCCGCAGCAACTACTACGATGAGCGGTACATGGACAACAGCAGCATGGGCTCATCGGACAACATGAACGCCTCTTCGGCCGACATGGACAACTCGATGGATGCCGGCTCTAAAATGAAGGACGACGCGGGCAACAAGGTGAAAGTGCAGGCCGACGGCGACGTTAAGATGAAGGATGCCGAAGGCAACAAGGCCAAAATGGATGCCGACGACGGCACCGTGAAAATGAAGCCCGCCGACGGTGACAAAACCGTTATCAAGTAGCGCATTGGCTGGGCCGGTTTATTTCGGCCGCCATTTTGCTATGCTTTAAGAGCCCGCACCTGCAACGGTGCGGGCTTTTTTTGTCTCCTTTTGGCGTTAGCGCCCCCATGAAGTCGGGGCGCTGGCAGGTTTATTCGTTTTCCCGAGCCAGGGTGCGTTAGTTTGTCTGTTGATGCTGTTAACTCGTTTGTCCGTTTCCCTGGTTCGTTGCTGGTTGCTGCTGGGGCCGCTGTTGTTGCTGGCCGGGCTGGCCGGGGCCCAGGTGCGCGTAACGGGTCGTGTATCGGAAGCCGGCTCGCGCAAGCCTATTCCCGGCGCCTCCGTAATGGTGCGGCGCACCCAGCTGGCCGTGGCAGCCGATGCCAGCGGCGACTTTGGCCTTTCGGCCGGCCGCACCGATACACTCGTGTTTCGGGCCGTGGGCTTCAAGGCCCAGCTGCTGCCCCTCGGCGGCACCGGCCTCTCCCAGCTCATCGTCCAGATCAAGCTCCAGCCCGACACCGTGCAGTTGGGCGAAGTGCGCATTACCGAGGGCCGCCCGACCGGGCCGTTATCAACCGCGCCTTGCGCAACATCAAGCGGCCCAGCACCGCGCCCACCAGCGCCGTAAAGCGCCCGCCCGCCCCCAAGCCGTTGTTCCCCGTCGATTCGGCGGCCCCCAAGGTGCCCGTGCCCTCCCTGGCCAGCCCGGTTAGCTTGCTATATGAGCAGTTCTCGCGGGCCGGCAAGGAGCGGCAGAAGATGCGCGATATTGAAGCCGCGGAAACCGCCCAAAAGGCCGCCCAAAAGGCGGCGCAGGACCGCCGCCGCTACAACCGTAACTTCAAGGATAACCGGGGCTACGAATAGCAAATAGGCTGACTGCGGCGCTGGAAGCCAGCAGAAGCGGAGCACTTGGGCTGACGTGTGGCCAGCGGGCGCAAGGGCTGGTTGCAACGCGAAATAGCTAGGTCACTTGAGCTGCTTTGCCGTATGCCTTTGGGAACATCATTCCCAGACCATCCCATGCGAATCGGCTATCCCTGCGTAAACGAATCCCTCGACTGCACCTCGACCAGTACGTTTCGGCTGGCTTCTTACTCCGATGAGCGGCTGGAGCTGACCGTGGGCAACAACCTACGGTGCCTGCGCCGGATTCTGGAATGGAACGTGGAGCACGGGCTACTGTTTTTCCGTATCGGCTCGGGCGTGGTGCCCTTCGGCTCCCACCCCATCAACACGTTTCCCTGGCAAACCCGCTTCGCCGCCGAGTTTCGGGCCCTGGGCGACTATATCCGGACCCACGGCCTGCGCATATCTTTCCACCCCGACCAGTTTGTAGTCCTTAACTCACCCGACACGGGCATTGTGGAGCGCAGCATTCAGGAGCTGATTTACCAGGGCTCGATGCTCGATTTGATGGGCCTCGACTCGACTCACAAGCTCCAGATTCACGTCGGCGGCCTCTACAACGACCGGGAGCTGGCCATTAGCCGCTTCATTGCCACCCACCAGCGCCTGCCCGAAGCCGTGCGGGTTCGGCTCGTGATTGAAAACGACGACCGCCTCTTCAGCCTCCAGGACTGCCTGCGGGTGCATGCGGTGGTAGGTATTCCGGTACTCTTCGACAACTTCCACCACGAATGCCTCCACCACGGCGAGCCCATGGCCGAGGCCCTGCGGCTGGCCGCCGCCACCTGGCACCCTCTTCGCGATGGTGTGATGATGATGGACTATAGCTCCCAGGCGCCCGGCGAACGAAAGGGTAAGCACACCCCCACCCTCGAAGACGACCTTTTCCAGGGTTTCCTGCAAGATTTAGGCGACCTCGACGCCGATATTATGCTCGAAATAAAAGACAAAGAAGCCAGCGCCCACCGGGCCTGCGCCATGTTGCGGGCTGGGGGCCTATTGCCCATCGGGGCCGTATCCACTCCGGCGGCCACCTGACCGTTGGCGGCTGTTTTACGTAAGCAGACCTGCCCCCGGGCAATTTCATTGTTTTCAGATTTTCTTTCCTATGATTTTCACTGACCTCCTCAACGCTACCACCCACTCGCTTAGCAACGGCCTCACCGGCATTCCGCTCAGCGCCGCCCAGGATAATACCGAAACCTGGCAGCAACACTTGCTGCAAAGCGGCGAGCCCCGCCTCCAGGATATCGGCCGCGAAATCGGCAACCTACAGTCCTTGCTCAGCGAGGGCGACGTGGGCCTGAACGCCGCCGCCATTGGCCGCTCGCTAAGCATGCTGGCTACCCAAACGGCCGAAGCAGTGGCCCAGGCTCCCGCCGAAATTCGCAGCAACCTCACGGCTTTGTCCGACTTGCTGCTCAAGGCCGGTGGCCAACTGGAACAGAAAGCCTAGCCGATTTCGGAGACATAAAGAAGCCGCCCCGTATTGCACGGGGCGGCTTCTTTGCATAAAAACAGAACCTACCTATTGCCCCATGGGGGTAGTACTGCGGGGCACATTGGCCTTACGGGTCGAACGTTTGGTGCTGCGGGTGCTCCGACGAGGCGAAGTCGTGCTCATGGTAGATGTGCGACGGTTGGCGTCCATGGTTGCCTGGCTCTCCATAGCGGGCGTACGGTCCATGGTTCCCACGCTGGTTTGGGTGGGGTTGCTCGTGGTTGGCGTACGCTGGTCGAGGGTGCCGGGGTTGGTCGTCGGGTTAGCCGGATTAGGTATCGGCATGGTCGACTGGTTCATAGTGCCACTCCGGGGCGTGCTGGTGGGCGTAATTTGGGCCGAAGCGGCCGTAGCCGTACCCACAAACAGGGCAGCGGCCAGCAGGAAATTCATTTTCATCGGAAGCTAGTTTTAATGATTAGTTGGTTGTTGCGGCCCGCTCGGGGCCGATGATCAGCTATACGTTTTCCGTAACTGGCCGGCCAGGAAAGCCCGAATTTTTAACTCGCTTAAAATACTATATATCAGCCAGTTAGTTGATACTGAGCATAACTGTAACATAGGCGGCATGGAATCTGGCCGCTTCCGATAATCAGCTGACAGCCAGCAGTAGAACAACTGTTTGGGTTAGTCACGACGAAGTCTGCTCAAAAATCTGAGCAACAAAAAACCCCGCTAGCCAGAAAGGCTAACGGGGTTTTTCACATCGTTCAGAAGTGGAGCTGCAGAGATTCGAACTCTGGTCCAGACAAGGAAGGCGTCGAGTTTTCTACGTGTGTATCTATGCTTGGATTTTCGTGAGCAACCAGGCGCACATCAGGCCCTTGGTTGCCCCTTATCTGTTTGAGTTTCGCCCGCAGGTCACAGTGCCCCACGAACTATCCCAACTCTTACGACGCCCCGAACTCACCCGTGAGCAGGATTACGGGTGCGGGACGATGGCAATTACGTAGTCCTAGACTAGGCAGCCATGGCGTAGCTATACTCGCCAGTTATTGTTTGGACAACTTTTTTTACGGGAGATTCATCCAACTCCCGACACGCTTACTCGCGACATGCACAAGCTGTCAATTCCGGTCAGCCCCAGTTGTGAAAGAACGATACCCGCCACGAATGGCAGGGTGCGAATGTACGCACGTTGCAGTTAAAACGTTGCGCGGCCGGCAAAACGTTCCGTGCAGCTGGCACTCCGGCCAGCCATATTGGCACGGCTGCGGCCTTCCAAAGCCGGGCTTTTCGGGGTATCTTTGCCTGTAGCTCGTATGGAAAATTTCGTTGTTTCGGCCCGTAAGTACCGCCCGGCCACGTTTCGTAGCGTGGTGGGGCAGCAGCACGTCACTACCACCCTCCAGAACGCCATTGCCTCCCAGCATCTGGCCCAGGCCTTTCTGTTTTGCGGCCCTCGGGGCGTGGGCAAAACTACCTGCGCCCGCATTCTGGCCAAAACCATCAACTGCGAGTTCGTGGAGGAGCACGTGCGCCGGGGCCGTACGGTTTCGGAGCTGATTCAGGCCCAGCCCGACATCGTGCCCGAGGCGTTGCTGACGGCCGCCGACCCCGACAATACTCCCTTCGAGCTGGAAGCCTGCGGCAAGTGCGGCTCGTGTCGGGCCTTCCAGGAAAACGCTTCCTTCAACGTCCATGAGCTGGATGCGGCCTCCAACAACTCGGTCGAGGACATCCGCAGCCTCGTGGAGCAGGTGCGCTATGCTCCTCAGCAAGGCCGCTACAAGGTGTACATCATTGATGAGGTGCACATGCTCTCGAATGCGGCGTTCAACGCGTTTCTAAAAACGCTGGAGGAGCCGCCGGGCTACGCCATCTTCATCCTGGCCACTACCGAGCGCCACAAAATCATCCCCACGATTCTGTCGCGCTGCCAGGTGTTCGACTTTAATCGGATTCGGGTGGACGACATTCGCAACCATTTGCGCTTCGTGGCCACCGAAGAGCAGATTCAGGCCGAGGACGACGCCCTGCACCTACTGGCCCAGAAGGCCGACGGCGGCCTGCGCGACGCGCTGAGCATGTTCGACCAGATGGTGACCTTCTCGGGCCAGCACCTGCGCTACCAGGACGTGATTCAGAACCTGCACATTCTGGATTATGAGTACTACTTCCGACTCGTAGACGCGCTATTGACCGAGAACCTGAGCGCCACGCTGCTACTGCTGGAAGAAGTGATGCAGAACGGCTTCGATTTGCACAACTTCGTGGTGGGCGCGGCCGAGCACCTGCGCGGCCTGCTCGTGTGCAAGGATCCCGTCACGGTGCAGCTGCTCGAAGTGTCCGACAACATCCGGGCGCGCTACGTGCAGCAGGCCCAGGCGGCCTCGCTGGCCTTTTTGCTGTCCTCACTGAACCTAGTCAGCGTCTGCGACCGGGAGTTCAAGCAGGCCAAAAACCAGCGCCTGCACGTCGAGCTCATGCTCATGAAGCTGGCCTACCTCAACGGTGCCGTGCAGTTTGCCCGCGACCTGACCGCCGCCCCCGCCAGCAACGGCGAGGCGAAAAAAAAAAAGTAACGTAAGCCCGCTCCCGGCAGTTGCGCCGGCCCCTGCGGCCGCAACTGCTCCCGCTCCCACCGGCCAGCTGGTAGCCGACGGCACCGCCGAAACGCCGTCCACGTATGCCGCCGCCCCAACCGCGCCGCCCCAACTGCCCAACAACCAGCAACCAACAACCAACAGCCAATTAGCCCACGCCCCCGCCGACCCCGAGCCTATTGTGCCGGTGGAAAGCGGCGTGGACGAGTTGCACGATACGCCCAGCATCGAGGACGAAACGGCGACCCAGGTGCCCACCACCGGCCAGCTCCGCGACACGGTGCCCCACATTGAAACCGGCCGGCCCAGCATTGCCGGCCACGAGCCGGGCCAGACGCCCGTTACGGCCGCGCCGCTGCCCCCGCCCATGCCCAAACCGGGGGGCTTGACGCCCCAGAGCAAACCCTTGGGATTAGGCACCAAACTACCCGGCTTAGGCAGCCTAGGCGCCATGAAGGCCCAGCTGGCCCAACAGGCGGCCGCCGGCAAGGCCACGACCGACGCCGAGCCCAGCGGCCCCGTTACGGGCCTGCCGCCCATCGACGACGCCACATTGCAGCGCGTGTGGCAAGAACTGACCGAGGAGCGCAAGGCCATCAGCATGATGCACTACGGCATCCTTAAACGCCCCGTGCAGGCCAACGACCAGCACCTGATTCTGCTGCAGGTGGATAACCCGGTGCAGGAAGACCAGTTCAACGACTTCCGGGCCGATTTCCTGGGCGAGTTGCGCCGCCGCTCCGGTTACCCCCGCCTCAACGTGCAGGTAAGCGTGGTGGAGCGCCAGGAAACCGGCCGCAAGCTCTATACCGCCACCGACAAGCTGGAGTACCTCACCGAAAAGTACCCCATGTTGGCCCAGATGAAGCAGCGCCTAGGGCTAGATGCCGACTGATCAGGGATTGGCGCGGATCTTAACGAACTACAAGAATTTTGCAGCTGGCCCTCATTAAACGGCCTGTTGAACGATGCCTGCCTGTGAAATCCGTTAAAATCCGCGCCAATCCGTGATCCTATAAGCATTTTTTCGGACTTGGAAGCTGCGCGGGTGTAGTGGGGCTTTTTATTCCCAGGGGGGTCGCCTATCTTTGACGTTCTACTTCCCTTCTGCTCGCTCTACGACTTGGTTTTCCTGTGAAAAAACCCCTTCTGCTTCTCGTTCCGGCCTTGGCTACCCTAGGCCTGACCCAGTGCCAAACCAGTAAGCCCGTTGCTTCTACCGCTCCTGCCACCGAAGCTACCGCTACGCCTAAGCAGAAGGAGTACAAGTACCAGACCGTGGAAGGTGACCCGCTGCAGGCCCGCATTTACACCCTCGACAACGGCCTGACGGTGTATTTGTCGGATTATAAGGATGCCCCGCGCATCCAGACCTATCTGGCCGTGCGGGCGGGCTCGAAGAACGACCCAGCTACTGCCACCGGCCTGGCCCACTACCTCGAGCACATGGTGTTCAAGGGCACCTCGCACCTGGGCACCCAGAACTGGGCCCAGGAAAAACCCGAGCTGGCTAAGATTGAAGCCCTCTACGAGCAGTATCGCGCCCAGCGCGACAATCCCGCTGCCCGCCAGAAGACCTACCACCAGATCGACTCCATCTCGGGCGTGGCGGCTACCTACGCCGTTGCCAACGAGTACGACAAGGTGATGGGCGCCATCGGCTCGAAGGGCTCCAATGCCTACACCTCGGTCGAGCAGACGGTGTACCAGGAAGATATTCCGAGCAACCAGATCGAGAAATGGGCCGCCATCCAGAGCGAGCGGCTGGGCGAGATGGTACCGCGCCTGTTCCATACCGAGTTGGAAGCGGTGTACGAGGAAAAAAACCGGGGCCTCGACAACGACTTCAGCAAGGAGTACGAGGCGCTGAACCGCACGCTGTATAAGCAGCACCAATACGGCACCCAAACCACCATCGGCACCATTGAGCACCTGCAGAACCCGTCCATCACGGAAATCAAGGCGTATTTCGATAAGTACTACGTGCCCAACAACGTGGCCCTGACGCTGAGCGGCGACCTGGATTACGACCAGACGATCCGCATCATTGATAAGTACTTCGGGCAGCTGAAAGCGAAGCCGGTGCCCGCGTTTACTGTCGCCCAGGAAGCCCCGATTACGGTGCCGGTCGTGACGAAAATCGTGGGTCCGAGTGCCGAGAACGTGATGCTGGGCTTCCGGTTTCCGGGCACCAACACGCCCGACGCGCTGGCCCTTCGCATGATCGACAAGATTCTGACCAACGGCCAGGCCGGCCTGATCGACCTCAACCTCAACCAGCAGCAGAAGGTGTTGCAGGCGGCCTCGTTCACCGACCTTAACAACGACTACTCCTCGCACGTGCTCTACGCCACGCCCCGCCAGGGCCAGAAGCTGGAAGAAGTGCGCGACTTGCTGCTCGGCCAGCTCGACAAGGTAAAGAAGGGCGACTTCCCGGAGTGGCTGATTCCGGCCATCATCAACAACGAGCAGCTCCAGCGCACCAAAAGCTACGAGAGCAACGAGGCCCGCGCCGGCGCGTTCGTGGCCGCCTTCGTGGCCCGCGAAGACTGGAAGGATTACCTGCAGCAGTTCGAGGATTTCGGGAAGTTGACTAAGGCCGACGTGATGCGCGTAGCCCAGCAGTACTACGGCCCCGGCTACGCTGTGATTTATAAGCGCACTGGCGAAGACCCCAACAAGGTGAAAGTGGTGAAGCCCGCCATTACGCCCGTGCCCGTGAACCGCGAGGTGGCCTCCGACTTCTACAAGCAGGTGACGGCCCTGCCCAATCCCGAGCTGAAGCCGGTGTTCGTGGATTACAAACAGGATATCAAGGAATTCAAGCTAGCCTCAGGCATCCTGGTCTACTACACCCATAACGAGGAAAACAACCTCTTCAACCTGTACTACGTGCTCGATATGGGCACCAACACCGACCCGCGCCTCGGGTTGGCCACCGATTACCTGCAATACCTGGGCACCGGCAAGTACTCGGCCGCCGAGTTGCAGCAGGAGTTCTACAAGCTGGGCTGCTCGTTCTCGGTGAGCAGCGGCCAAGACCGCACCTTCGTGAGTCTGAGCGGCCTCGACAGCAACATGGAGCCGGCCCTGCAACTGTTCGAGCAACTCCTACACGCCCCCAAGCCCGACGCCGCTGCCCTCAAAAACATGGTGGCCGGCGTACTGAAAGGCCGCGCCGATGCCAAGCTGAACAAGGGCGTGATTTTGCAGCAGGCCATGGTGAACTACGCTAAGTACGGCGCGCAAAACCCCTTCACTACTCAGCTCAGCGAGAAAGAGTTGAAAGCCCTGAAGCCCGAGCAGCTCACCGCCGTCATCCAGAAGCTGCCGACTTTCCAACACCGGGTACTCTACTACGGGCCGAAACAGGAAGCCGGTCTAACCGCTACGCTCAACCAGCTCCACAAAACGCCCGCTACCCTCACCCCTACCCCAGCCAGCAAGGACTTCGCGGAGAAAGCACTCGATAAGCCTAAAGTGTATTGGGTGGACTACAACATGGTGCAGGCGGAAATCCTATTCCTGACCAAAGGGCCTTTGTTTGACAAGGGCCTTGTACCCACCACCAGCCTCTACAACGAGTACTTTGGGGGCAGCATGGGCAGCATCGTGTTTCAGGAGCTGCGCGAGAGCAAGGCCCTGGCCTACTCCGCGTCGTCGCGCTTCTCCAACGCCGATAAGCTGGGCCGCAGCTCCTACAACATGAGCTACATCGGTACCCAGGCCGACAAGCTGCCCGAGGCTATGGCCGGCATGAACACCCTGCTCAACGACATGCCCACGGCCGAAGCCAACCTCCAGATTGCCAAGGCCGCCATCCGCAACAGCATCGCCACCGAGCGTATCACGAAGTCAGACATCCTCTTCAGCTATGAGCGCGCCAAGCGCCTGGGCCTCGACTACGACCTGCGCCGCGACGTGTACGAGCAAACCGCCAACATGAGCTTCGCCGACCTGCTCAAATTCCAGCAGGCCCGCGTGAAAGGCCAGCCCCAGACCATTCTGGTTATCGGTTCTAAAGACCGCCTCAATTTCAAGGAACTGGCCAAGTACGGCCAGGTTCAGCAGCTTACCCTGAAAGAGATTTTCGGGTATTAGAGATGGATTGAACGGATGAAGAAAGAACGTCATGCTGAGCGCAGCGAAGTCGAAGCATCTCTTTGCAATCAATGGAGTTAGCACTGCAGTAGAGATGCTTCGACTCCGCTGCGCGACGCTCAGCATGACACTCTGTTCAAACCATCCTCCCGCCACTAACACACGCACTAACCTCAAAATACCTGTCAATTAACACCTGACACCTTTTTTTCAAAAATGGCAGAGAAAATCACCATCAAGAACGGCAAGCTCAACGTGCCGGATCAACCTATCATTCCGTTTATAGAGGGCGACGGTACGGGTCCAGACATTTGGGCGGCTTCCGTCCGCGTGTTCGACGCCGCGGTAGAGAAGGCCTATAACGGCAAGCGCAAGCTGGAATGGAAAGAGGTACTGGCGGGCGAGAAGGCCTTCAAGCAAGTAAATAACTGGCTGCCCAACGAAACGCTGGACGCCTTCCGCGAATACCTGGTGGGCATTAAAGGCCCCCTGACCACGCCCGTGGGCGGCGGCATCCGAAGCCTGAACGTGGCCCTGCGCCAAGAGCTCGACTTGTATGCTTGCGTGCGCCCCGTGCGCTGGTTCGAGGGCGTACCCTCGCCAGTGAAGCAGCCCGAGCTCACCGACATGGTTATCTTCCGCGAGAACACCGAGGACATCTACGCCGGCATCGAGTACATGAACGGCACGCCCCAGGCCCAGAAAATGCTGGAATTCCTGCAGGATGAGATGGGCGTGAAGAAAATCCGCTTCCCCGAGACTTCCTCGTTCGGCATCAAGCCCGTGAGCAAGGAAGGCACCGAGCGCCTTGTGCGTGCGGCTATCGAGTACGCCATTGAGCACAAGAAGCCGTCGGTGACGCTCGTGCACAAGGGCAACATCATGAAGTTCACCGAGGGTGCGTTCAAAACCTGGGGTTACGAGCTGGCCGAGCGCGAATTTGGCGACAAGGTGTACACTTGGGCCCAGTATGACAAGGTGCTGGCCAAGCAGGGTCAGGAAATGGCTGATGCCCAGCAGAAGCTGGCCCTCGACAGTGGCAAAATTCTCATCAAGGACAGCATCGCCGACGCCTTCCTGCAGCAGATCCTGCTCCGCCCCGCCGATTACTCGGTGGTAGCCACCCTCAACCTGAACGGCGACTACATCTCCGACGCGCTGGCCGCCATCGTGGGCGGTATCGGCATCGCGCCGGGTGCCAACATCAACTACCTCACCGGCCACGCCATTTTCGAGGCCACCCACGGCACGGCCCCCAAGTACGCCGGCCTCGACAAGGTGAACCCCGGCTCGGTTATCCTCTCCGGTGCCCTCATGCTGGAGCACCTGGGCTGGAACGAAGCCGCCGCCCTCATCTACAAAGGCCTCGAAGCCGCCATTGCCGCCAAGCGCGTCACCTACGACTTCGAGCGCCAGATGGAAGGTGCTACCCTGCTTAAATGCAGCGAGTTCGCCGACGAGATTATCCAGGATATGTAGTAGCCCAACGGCTGCTTTAACTGAAAACCCCCGCGTTAGCTTTGGCTGGCGCGGGGGTTTTCAGTTAAAGCAGGTATAAGCAATAATTAGCCGGCGTTCAGATTGTTGTTTTTTGGAGACAGTTGATCTTGCGCGGACCGCTGCTCGGTTGATGCGGACAATTGCAACGGCTCGGCCTTGTTGTCGGCGAGTTGGCGCTGCTGCTCCGCCTGTTTCTCGCGCTGTTCCTGCTGCACCTGGGCCCGCGACTGGGGCACGTCGCCGGAACCGGCGGGCCAGCCTTCGCGCTGCTGATTGCGGTTGCCGTCCGTAACTTCGGTTTGGTCGTGGAAGAGGATTTGCTGAGTCGGAAAGGGCATATCGATGCCGGCCTCGGTGAGCTTGTTCTTGATGGCCGTGAGCACCGCGTCCTGCGAGTCCATGTAGTCGGCGCGGCGCGGCGGGTTGATCCACCAGCGGGCCCGGATGTTGACCGTGCTATCGGCCAGATCGACCACCAGGGCCTCGGGAGCCGGATCGGTGAGGATGCCGGGGGCCTCCTGGATGGCTTCGAGAATGAGCTTACGGGCAGTGGCAATATCGTCGCCGTACCCAATGCCGATGTCGTACTGGAGGCGGCGCTGGTCGTAGGCCGTGTTCACGGTCACGGCGTTGATGAACAGCTCGGCGTTGGGAATGACTACCCGGCGGCCGTCGTAGGTTTTAATGGTGGTGGCCCGGGTCTGGATGTTTTCGACGGTACCCTCGAAGTCCTTGTACTTGATCTGGTCGTTGATTTTAAAGGGCTCGGTGAGCAGCAGCAACACCCCGGCCAGGAAGTTCTGGAAGATATCCTTAAACGCAAAACCAATAGCCACGCCACCCACGCCCAGGGCGCTTAGCAGGCTGGTGGGCGTGAAACTGGGAATCATGATGGTGAACATTACCAACACCCCCAGGATGAGCACAAACACGTAAGCCAGCCGGCTCAGCAGCAGCGTTAGGCTCCGGCTTTGGCGGCGGTTTTCGGCTACCCGCACTACCAACGACCGAACTCCGCGCGCAACGAACACGAAAACGACGAGCACCACTACCCCAATGAGCAGGTTGGGCAGCACGGACATGAAGCTGCGACCCATGGCGTTGAGTTTCTGCCAGGCAATTGAAAAATCCATACGTAGGTAGAAGAGGAGAAAAATAGGCCGTTGCGAATATGCCAGCGGTATAGAACACGTAATTACCCCTACAATAGTTGTTACGCCTACCCGCCACCTGCCCAACAAAGCGGCGCTTCCGGCATTTTCTGCGTAGGCCCCTCCATGACAACTTTACACACCGCCACCCCCAACTCCCCCCTCGAATTGCGCGACCGGCTGGCGATGGAGCGCACCCGCCTGGCCAACGAACGGACGCTGCTGGCCTACCTGCGAACTGGCATGGCACTGGTCATTGCTGGCTTCTCGCTCATCAATTTCTTCCGCGACAATGTGTATGTCTGGGCCGGCGTCCTGTTCGTGCCCATGGGGTTGGTTATTGTCGTGGTTGGCTGGTTGCGCTACCGGGTGCGGGCACGCCACATCGAGCAGTACGTGGCCGCCGCCGACGCCATGGCCTAAGAGCATGGAAGTATCAGAAACCCGGTTTCCAACGTTTAGGCTGTTAATGCTCCACACCCGCTCCATGTTTGCCAAGTACTTTTCCAGCGTTGCCTGTCTTCTGTTGGGCCTGCTGCTGCCAACGCTGCCGGCCGAGGCCCAGCGCCGCCTGCGCTACGCCGACTGGCAGCTGGTTTTTGAGGATGATTTTGATACCTACCGCGACGTGGCCGACATGGCCGCCCGCTCGCCCTGGCAGTTTACGCCCGACAACTACCGTACGCTAGTGGGCAACCAGTACGAAGACCAGTATTACGACCAGCGCAACGCTACGCTGCGCGATGGCAACCTTTACCTCACCGCTCGCCCCCTGGCCGAGCCGCTGGCCTACAATTTCACGCTCGATGGCCGCGATACCACCAAGCT
This sequence comes from Hymenobacter amundsenii, assembly GCF_002204745.1. Lineage (GTDB taxonomy): Bacteria > Bacteroidota > Bacteroidia > Cytophagales > Hymenobacteraceae > Hymenobacter > Hymenobacter amundsenii. The sequence goes on along the minus strand of NZ_NIRR01000010.1, from coordinate 38,062 downwards.
GCTGCACTACGAGTCGGCCTGGATTACGCTCAAGCCCGACTTCCCGACCAACCCGGCGCTGGGCGACACGGCCCGCTGGGAGGGCAACCGGGGATTTCAGTACGGGCTGTTTGAAATCCGGTGCCGGTTTGGCGGCGGCGCGGGTACCTGGCCGGCTTTCTGGCTCACCAGCGGCCCCACCGAAATCGACGTGTTTGAAGGCGACGACAACCGCAAGTTCTCCAACAACCTGCATTACCCCTCCAAAGGGCCTTTCCAACGCCAGCAGGCCGAATATGAAATGCCTTCCAGCAATGACCTGGCCGCCGACTTTCACATTTTTTCGGTGGTCTGGTCAGCCCAGGAGGTTACGTATTACCTCGACCGCAAGCGGTTGCGGACCGTTCCTGCCAGCCACATCCCGACCTATCCCGCCCCGGCCAACATCATTGCCAACCAGGCCGTGGTATCCTACGCCGACCTCGCCAACTGGCCCCTCGATGCGGCGGGTAACCGCTACAGCAGCCTGATCATCGATTACATCAAGGTCTACAAATTTCGGCCCGGCCGGTAGCGGCTTAGCCGGCCGGAAACGCCGCCTGCACCAGCCGGGCCGTAACCAGCACCTGGCCTAGGTGGCGGGTAGTATGCTCGGCCGCGTGCACGAGCAGGCCCACCACGGTACTCGGCAGGCTTGCCCGGCCCACCGCCCGGGACTCGGGCAGTACCGCCTCGGGCGTAACGCGGAGCAACTCCAGCAGTGCCTCGACGCGCTGGCTGAATTGCTCCAACAACTCGCTTAGGGTTTGGGGCGAAGCTGGGCCGGTTTCTTCGGCGGCTAGGTAGGCCAGCTGGGCTTCGGAAAGGGGTTGGGCGCGGGCGTAAGTGTGCATCCGGTCGAGGACGCCGGCCAGGTGGCGCAAGTGGAAACCCACCGAGGCGACCCCGGCGGGCCGGGCCGCCAGCAGTTCGGCCGGAAAACCGACCAGCGCGGTTTGCAGCTCCTCACGGGCCTGAAGCAAGGAGTGGGCCACGGGCTGGAGCAGGGGCGAAATGCCGGGCACGGGGCCGCGGAGCCAGACTTCGGGTTGGGCAGGCATACAGGTAGAAACAGCGGTAAAACAGCCAGCAAAGGTGGCCAGAGTAAACGCCAACGGGCCTACCGTTGTTTCCCGACGCGCCCAATTGGTCCCACTTGCTTTTTGCTTGGCTTGCCTGATAGCGGCCAACCGGCGGCGGGCTGCTACCTTGCGCTATGCTTGGCTGCAAGCGCCCACCTCAACGCGTATTCCCTCATGCTTTCAGTGTCGCAGCGTGGTCAGCTGCTCCCGCCCTCGCCCTACCGCCATCTTACGCCCTACGCCGAGGCCGCCCGCCAACGCGGCCTGACGGTGCACCCGCTCAATATCGGCCAGCCCGACATCGAAACCCCACCCCTCATGCGGGCGGCCGTGCAGCAGGCCGACATCCGGGTACTCGAATACGGCCCCTCGGCCGGGTTCGACTCCTACCGCCAAACCCTGGCCGCCTACTACCAGCGCCAACGCCTGAACGTAACGGCCGACGATATTATCGTGACGACGGGTGGCAGCGAGGCCATTTCGTTTGCGTTGCTGGCCTGCCTGAATCCGGGCGACGAGTTTATTGTGCCGGAGCCATTTTACGGGCCTTACCAAGGCTTCGCAGTGGCTACCGATACCCGGCTGGTAGCCGTATCGTCGTACCTGGAAGATGATTTTGCCCTGCCGCCAGTGGCGGCTTTCGAGGCCCTGATTACGCCCCGCACCCGCGCCATCCTGCTCTGCAACCCCAACAACCCCACCGGCTACGTGTACGGCCGCGCCGAGCTGGAACAGCTCGCCGGCCTGTGCCTGCGCCACAACCTGTACCTGCTGGCCGACGAGGCCTACCGCGAGTTCTGCTACGACGGCGCCTTTACCAGCGCCCTGGAGCTGCCCGGAGCCGAGCAGCACGTGGTACTGATCGATACCATTTCCAAGCGCTACAGCGCCTGCGGGGCCCGCATTGGGGCGTTGGTCACCAAGAACAAGGCCCTGCGCGACGTGGTGTTCAAGCTGGCCCAGTTGCGGGTGTGCCCGCCCGGCCTCGGGCAGTTGCTGGCCCAGGCCGCCGCCGACCTGCCCGCCGACTATTTCGACCACACCAAAGCCGAGTACCAGGCCCGCCGCGACCTGATGGTGCGCCGCCTGCAGGCCATGCCCGGCGTGCGCTGCCCCGAGCCCCGGGGTGCGTTCTACGTGCTCTGCCACCTGCCCGTCGACGATGCCGGCCGCTTTGCCCAATGGTTGCTCGAAGACTTCGACCTGCGGGGTGAAACCATTATGGTTTCGCCGGCAGCCGGTTTTTACGCCACTCCTGGGCTGGGCCGCCAGCAGATGCGCCTGGCCTACGTGGTCAGCCACGACATTATTGAGCGGGCCATGAATTGCCTGGAAGCGGCCCTGCAGCAGTACCCGGGCCGGCAGGAGTAGGGGGCGGGGCTTGCCCCCGCCCGCCGTTGCACGAAAATTACGTGCATTGTCCAACAATGGGTGGAAAAAACCACGCGCTTACTCGGGCCGCGCGCTTTTTTTCGTAGTTTCTGGGCTGATTCTTGTTTTGCTTACCGCCATGAAACGACTGCTCCCGCTGCTTTTACTACCCCTGCTGGGGGCCACGCCGCAGTTCCCACCAGCCCCGCCCCGCTCCGAAACTATCCGTCAGCTCACGTTGCGCATCAACGGCAAACCCGTGCCGACCGATACCATCAGCTCCCGTTTCTTCCTCAGTGAAGACCGCGCTCTGCGCCTCAACATCGTGCGCGCCGACGACCCCGACGGCCAGGGCCTCAACATCATCATCGACCGGTTTCCGGTGGAAGCGGGCACCTATAAGTTTCAGGAAATTCTGAGCGGCCGCAACCGCGACGCTTCCTACCGCTACGGCAAAACGTCGGCCTACTCCAAGTCCTGCTCCGACAACCCCGGGGTAGTCACGATTACGGGCGTGAACAGCGAGAAGCATTGGCTGCGCGGCACCTACCGCTGCCAGGTCTGCGAGGTAGGCCGCGGGGCCCGGCGGTTCACGCTGGAAGGTGAGTTCGAGTATCCGGTGGAAAAGGAGTAAGTAGGGAATTAGGGACTGGATCGAAAAGAACGTCATGCTGAGCGGAGTCGAAGCATCTCTACCGCTTCGTTGTAGTACTAACCCAACACCAGGAGTTAATTTTACAACGAAGCGGTAGAGATGCTTCGACTCCGCTCAGCATGACGTTCTTTTTGATTCAGTCCCTAATTCCACCCATGCCCTCCTCTACTTTCCTCCGAATAACCACCGCCGCTGCCCTGCTACTGTGCGCGGGCACTGCCGCCCAGGCCCAAACCACCGCCCCCAACCGCTTCATCGCCGACAGCCTCGACAGCTACGTGCAGCGCGGCATGCGCCTCTGGAACATTCCAGGCTTGGCCGTGGTGGTCGTGAAAGATGGCCAAGTGGTAACCCAGAAAGGCTTTGGCGTGCGCGAAGTGGGCAAAGCTGCCCCCGTGGATGCCCAAACGCTGTTCATGATTGCCTCCAACACCAAGCTGTTCACGGGCACGGCCCTGGCCAAGCTCGATGGGGAGAAGAAAATCAGCCTCGACGACCGGGTAACCAAGTACCTGCCCGATTTCCGCCTCTACGACACCATCAGCACCCGTTTGGTCACGGTGCGCGATTTGATGAGCCACCACCTCGGCTTTAAAACGTTTCAAGGCGACTTCACCTTCTTCAAATCCAACCTGGAGCGGGCCGATATTGTGCGCCGCATGCGCCTGATGCAGCCCACCCGTGAGTTCCGCAAGGATTACGGCTACTGCAACGCTGGCTTCGTGACGGCCGGCGAAATCATTCCGGCCGCTACCGGCGGCACTAGCTGGGAAAGCTACGTGCAGCAGAACCTGCTGCAACCGCTGGGCATGAGCCGCACGTTCGTGTCGTCGGTGGAGTTCGCCAAGCAGCCCAACATTGCCGCGGCCTACTCCAACACGTTCGGGCCGCTGGCCAAGGTACAGTTCGATAACTGGGACAACATGGGCCCCTGCGCCAGCATGGCTTCCAATGTTACCGACCTGGCCCACTGGCTCCGCTTCCAGCTCGATAGTGGCCGCTACGAGGGCCGGCAGGTGCTGCCCTGGGCGGCGCTGCGCAAAACCCGCGACGCCAATACCATCATCACCAGCCGCAAGTCGGCCACGCTGCCCATGCACTTCGTGTCCTACGCCCTGGGCACCGAAACGGCCGACTACAACGGCCGCCAGATTTTCTGGCACACCGGCGGGGCCTCGGGGCAGGTGAGCAACGTGTGCTTCGTGCCCGAAGCCAACCTGGGCCTGGCCGTGCTCACCAACAACGACAACCAGAGCTTCTTCGAGGCCCTGCGCTACCAGATCCTCGACAGTTACCTCGGCGTGCCCTACGTCGACCGTAGTGCCCAGGCCCTGGCCCGCCGCCGCGCCGGCGAGTTGGCAGCCGGACCCGACCCCACGCTGGCTCTAGCTGCCCGCGTTGCCAAGAAAACCAAGGCCCCGCTGCCTCTCAAAGCCTACGTAGGCGAGTTCGAGAACCCGCTCTTCGGCCGCATCCAGGTCACCCAGAAGGGCAAGCAGCTCCTCGTGGCCATCCCCAACCACCCCGGCCTCACCGCCACCCTCGACTACATGGATGGCCAGGAGTTTCGCGCCACCTACTCCGACCTCGTATTCGGGGTGCTGCCCGCCAAGTTCGAAATCGAAAACGGCCAGGTAAAAAACCTGGAGCTGCGCGTGAACGACTATGTAGAGCAAGACCCCTACGTGTTCGTAAAACGATAACCCGCCGCCGCTCCGTTTGCGCAATATGATGCCGTATGATTGTAGCGCGATGCTCCAGCCTCGCGTATCGTTGCTGACTTAACAACGTTTCGTTCAACGACGCGCGAAGCTAGAGCATCGCGCTACAGTTCTTGAGCCCTGGCGACAAAAATAGGGAGGCCCCGATGTACATCGGGGCCTCCCTATTTTTGTTGATTGCACTTGGCGGCAGTTTTACGCCTTCAGGCTGTCCATGTCGATGACGAAGCGGTACTTCACGTCGGACTGCATCATGCGCTCGTAGGCCTCGTTGATGTAGTCGATATTGATAACTTCCACGTCGCTCATCACGTTGTGCTCGGCGCAGAAATCCAGCATGTCCTGGGTTTCCTGGATACCACCGATCAGCGAACCGGCAATGCGGCGGCGCTTGGCAATGAGGTTGAATGCGTGCAGTTGGGCCGCTTCGGGCGGAACGCCGAGCAGCACCATCGTGCCGTCGAGGCGCAGGCTGGCCACGTAGGGCATCAGGTCGATGGGGGCCGATACGGTGTTGATAATCAGGTCGAAGTAGTTGCTGATGCTTTGCATTGCGCCTTCTTCTTTGGTAACCACGAACTTGTGGGCCCCGAGGGCTTTGGCGTCGGCTTCCTTGCCGGGCGAGGTGCTGAGCACGGTTACTTCGCAGCCCATGGCGGCAGCGAATTTCACGGCCATATGGCCCAGGCCGCCGAGGCCGATAACTGCTACCCGGTCGCCGGCCTTGGCTTTCCACTGGCGCAGCGGCGACCAAGTGGTGATGCCAGCGCACAACAGCGGGGCCACGCGCGACAAATCGAGCTTCTCGGATACGTGGAGCACGAATTTCTCGGTGACTACGATGTTGTTGGAGTAGCCGCCCTGGGTGATGGAGCCGTCCTTGTCCTTGGCGCTGTAGGTACCCACGAAACCGTTGTCGCAGTACTGCTCCAGGCCCTCGTTGCACTCGGCGCAATGCTGGCAGGAATCTACCATACAGCCCACCCCGGCCAGGTCGCCTTTTTTGAAGCTTTTGACGTGGGCGCCGACTTCCGTCACGCGGCCCACGATTTCGTGGCCCGGTACCATCGGGAACATCGAGCTTCCCCACTCGTTGCGGGCCTGGTGAATATCGGAGTGGCAGACGCCGCAGAACAGGATTTCGATGCGAACATCATGGGGCCCCACGTCGCGGCGCTCGAAGCTGAAGGGAACGAGGGGTTGGTCGGCGGCGGGGGCGGCGTAGCCTTGGGCTGCAATCATAAGAAGGAGTTTTTTCGTAGCGCACCGATTGTTCGGCGCGAACCAGCATAACTACTGACAGCCCTATTTGTTCCGGGGCGGCTGCTTTTGCCTGCTTTTAATGGTGCGTTTGCCGCAGCCGGCGTACCTTAACCGCCGGTAAAATTCAGCGGGCTTTACTGGCAAGTAGCCCGCTTCCCTATTTCTTTTATCTTCCTATGGCCCCTCAGACTTCCTCCGCTCCTGTTACCGCCGTCGGCGCCGGCCCCAAACACAACTCGCTGGGCCTGCGCATCTGGCACTGGTCCAACTCGGGCCTTGTGCTGGCGCAACTCATCACGATTCTGTTCCTATTCGTTATTGTGAAGGTAAAAACGCTGGCTCCCGAGTTCAGCAAGGTGCTGGCTGAAAAAGGCGTGAACCTACCGGCCGCGGAGCTACGCGGCCTTACCCGCATCATCGCCCACCGCATCTGGGACTGGCATATCTGGATCGGCATTACCATCTCGTGCCTGCTGGCTTACCGCGTTGTGGTGAGTTTCCTGCAGCGCGGCGGGCAGCGCACGGCGGCCAAAATCGAGACCATCAAGGCCCGGGCCGCCGCTGGCGAGGCTGGGGCGACCAAGGCGTTGTGGGTGCGTTACAGCTACCGCGCCTTCTACGTAGTGCTGGGCGTGATGGTCGTTACGGGCCTCATTCTGGTGTTCGAGGATTACTTCCGTAGCCTAGAGCATTACGCCAAGGAAGTGCACGAAATTTCGATGTACATCGTGCTGGCCTTCGTGGTAGCCCACATCGTGGGCATCTTCCGGGCCGAAGTTACTGAGGAGCCGGGCGTCGTATCGGCCATGATCAACGGGGGCGAGCCTGCCGAAGGCGTTTAGCCAGAACAAGTAGGGTGCGGGGCTTAGCTTCGCCCCTACCTGTTTTTGTCCAGCTGCGCCTGGGCGTCGTCGTGGGCTGAAATAGGTTTGACGGTCGGGCTGTCGGAGGCCGGCGGCGCCTGCCACCCCTCGCGTAGCATCTGCTCTACCTGCTGCCCAAGCCGCTTGAGCGACTGTTGGGAAAAGCGCACCTGCAACCGCCGGCCAAACAGCTTAAAGCCTAGCCAATAGAAGGGGTTGCGGATGCGGCCAGTTTGCGATACGGCGTGGATGTGGCACCACACGCGGCCGGTCGTGAGGTTTTTGTGCACGATGAATTCAATCTGGCCCCGCTCGAAATGGCCTTCGAGGGTGCGGTAGTTGTAGCCCCACACTTGCTCCTGCCCACCCTCGGGCAGCGGTCGGGTTTCGTCGGTTACTCCCCCGATGCGCACGCCGAACCAGAACGAAAAACCCAAAAACTGCGCCCGCAACACCATTACGCGCTGGCTAAGGGGCTGGTCGGGCAGAAAGATGCCGCTGATCAGGCCGGGCGGTGGAAACGAGTAGCGGCGCAGTACCTCGCAAGCGGCGGCCCAGGAGCCGCGGGCTGCGGGCGGGCCGGGCGCTTCGGTGGGCAGCTCGGTTTCGTAGTCGTCGACGCGCCAGCCGGTGGCGGCAGTATAGTCGGTTAATTGGTCGGGGTCAAAGTTATAACCCGTTTGGGTGTAGGCATCGAGGCGGGTCCGTTGGCGGGGGCTGAGGGCGGCGGAATCAGGCATCGGGCGTGGCATGAACAACATCGTTTTCGTCGCGCCGGATGGTTTCGACCTGCACCGGCCCCAGCCAGAGGCCGCCGCTGAGCTTGCCCACCCGCTCGCAGAAGGTTTCCCAGGTTTGCTGCTGCACCAGCCGGCCCAGGCCCAGCGTATCGTAGGTGAAGGCCACCAGCCCGTCGCGGGAGCGGGCCCAGGAATGAATTTCGAAGCGCACCGTGGCGGGCAGCGTGTCGTGAGGACGCAGTGAAAAACGGATGCGGCCGGCCTCCGGGTGGTTTTCCAGGGTGGCCAGCTCGAAGAAATCGGCTCCCAGGTCGGTCACCCGCACGTCGCCGTTCCAGGGGCCCAGAATTTTGATGCGGAACTCGTCACCGACTTCCAGGCACCCGGCTGCTCCCTTCGACTTCTCGAAATCGGCTAGCAAATCGGGCGAGAAATCGGGTAGGTGGCACTTTACATGGTCGAGCAGCTCGGCGGCCGACTGGCGCGGATGCTGCACATCGAGCCAGTAGCGGCGCTCGAAAAACGGGCCGCTGCCGGTGTAGGCGGGTTGCTCGGGTTTAGGCATGACGAAAGAAAAAAAAGGTCCTGTCAGCATTAACGCAGCCCGCGGCGGCGGGTTATCGGCAACCCCGCCCCGGCTGCAACAGTACACCCGGGTTCACCCCCGGTACTCCCCCGATGGCCTACTTCCGCCCCCCCGGCCCCGCGCCCGACCCACAACTGGTTCGTGAGCTAACCCAGTTACAGGACCAGATGCGCAACCAGATCCGCCTGGAGCCCCCGCCGGGCGAGCTGCGCTACATTGCGGGCTGCGACTCCTCGTTTCCGACCCCCGACACGGTGCTTTCGGTGTTTATTGTGCTGGAGCTGCCTTCGCTGGGCTTTATTGAGAAGGTCTACCACGTTGGCCCCGTACCGCTGCCCTACATCCCAGGGTTGCTCTCGTTCCGCGAAGCGCCCAACCTGCTGCGGGCTTACGAGAAGCTGCGCCGCCAGCCCGATATTATCATGGTCGACGGCCACGGCATTGCGCACCCCCGCCGCATGGGCATTGCGGCCCATTTGGGCGTCGAGCTCGATGTGCCTACGTTCGGGGTGGCCAAACAGCGCCTGACCGGTGTTTATGAGGAACCGGCCCTCACTAAGGGCAGCATCACTCCGCTCACCGATAAAAACGGCGAGCTACTGGGCCAGGTAATCCGCAGTAAAGACAAAGTGAAACCTTTGTTCGTGAGCCCGGGCCACCGTTGCGACCAGGCTACCGCCACCCGCCTTACCCTCGCCTGCCTGCGCGGCTACAAACTGCCCGAGCCCACCCGCCTCGCCGACCATTGGGCCGAGGAGTTTAAAAAGGAGATTCGGTAGCGCACCCCACTCCCTACCCCCCCTCGTTGTGCTTAGAACAAGGGGGGTTAGGGAGTGGGGTGAATTCGAGCAACGACTTCAACGACTCGCCCGCTTCTGCTGGCAGCTTCAGTAGCCGGGCTACGGCCCGGTATACGGCTTGGGCCGCAATGGCCTCGGCCAGAATCCCGCGCTGCTGGCCGGCCTGGGTTGACTTGGAGAGTTTCTGGCCGTTTTCGTCAAGTACCAAACCGTGGTGCAGAAACCGGGTCTGCTCGAAACTGATTTGCCCTGGCAGGTACTGCGCCAGCCACAGTTGGGCCGCCGTGCTGGGCAGCAAGTCCAAGCCCCTAACGACGAAATTGACGCCTAAGCGGCCGTCATCGAGTACTGATGCTACCTGGTAGGCGGCCGCGCCATCTTTTTTGCGCACCACAAAGTCGCCTAATTCCTGGGCCAGGGCTGCGGTTTGCGGGCCTTGGGCCAGGTCGGGGAACGTGATGGTGGTGTTGCATGGTACGCGGGCCCGCCAGGCAGCATGGGGCTCATCGGGGGGCAACTGCAACTCCCGGCAGGTGCCGGGGTAGCGGCCAGCAAGCGTGGCCGTGCGAGCCAGCGCGGCGCGGGAGCAGCGGCAGGCGTAGAACAGGCCGGGGTGGGCGGCGCGGGCAGTTTGCAGGGCAGCTTCGTACTCGGGCAAGCGGTGTTGCTGGGAAAAGTGCCGCTCGAAATCGTCGGGGCCGATGGGGCCGTGGTCGTAATCGAGGCCCAGCCAGTCGAGGGTCTGGAAGATGTTGTTTAGGTAAGCCGGCCGGTAGCGGGCCCGGTCCAGATCGTCGATGCGCAGGTGCAGCGTGCCGCCCGCCCGGCGCGTGAGCAGCCAGGTAAGCGTGAAGTTGACCGCGTTGCCCAGGTGCAGAAACCCGCTGGGCGTGGGCGCGAGCCGCGAAACGATGGGCGTATCCAAATTCATTACCACCGCAAGCTACGGCAGAATCCGCGTCCTTCAAACGGCGGTTTAGCAATCAAAAAAAGGCCTCCGAATTGCTTCGAAGGCCTTTTTTCAAATAATCCTGCAGCCCTTACCGGGCGCCGGGAGGGCAGTGCTCTTTCAGGTACTTGGTGAAAGTAGTGGCCAGGTGGCGGCTGGTGCCCTCGCCCTCCGAGATGCTGTGCGTGCGGTTCGGGTAGGCCATCATCTGGAAGGGCTTGTTGTTTTTGATGAGCTCATTAATCATCTGCTCGGCGTTGTTGAAGTGCACGTTATCGTCGCCGGTGCCGTGGATGAGCAGCAGGTTGCCGCGCAGGTTCTTGGCGTAGTTCAGGGGCGAGTTATCCACGAAATAATGCTTGTCTTCGGGTAGCAGGCCCATGTAGCGCTCCTGGTAGATGTTGTCGTAGTTGAGCTGGTTATCGACGGCGGCAATGGAAATGCCGGTTTTGTAAATCTGCGGATACTGGAACATCAGGTTCAGCGTGCTCGACCCGCCGCCGCTCCAGCCCCACACCGCCACGCGGCTGGTGTCGATGAAAGCGTTCTGCTGCATGAGCGCCTTGGCGGCCATGGCTTGGTCGCGGATGTTGATTTTGCCAATGTTATGGTAGATGGATTTGCGCCACTCGCGGCCCTTGGGCGCGGGCGCGCCGCGGCCTTCCACCGAGGCGTAAATGTAGCCATCGTCGGCCATGCTGCCCTGGTAGAGGCCGTTAAAACCGGTGCCAAAGCGGTCCACCACGGTTTGGGCGGCGGGCTCGCCGTACACGGTGAACACGATGGGGTACTTCTTGGCGGGGTCGAAGTTGGTGGGCTTCACCAGCCAGCCGTCCATCGTAATGCCATCCTCGGTTTTCACCTGGAAAAATTCGGGCTTGGCCAGCTTGATGCTTTTGGCTTGCTCCGGCACCTCGCTGCCGCTCAGGCGCTTATGGTCGGGCAGGGCCACCACGTCGGATACGGGGTAGGTGGCGCTGCTGGAGAAGCTGTGCACGGCCAGCCGACCGTTGGGCGAAATGTCGTAGCTGTGCGAGCCAGCCTGCGCCGCCGGCGACACCCGCTCGGCCTTGCCGCCCTTCAGGGCTACTTTATACAGGTAGGTTTGGGTGGCGTTCTGGGGCGAGGCCATGAAGTACACCGTGCCGCTCTTCTCATCCACCAGGTTCAGGCTGATCACGTCATAGTCGCCTTTGGTGATAAGCTTCTCCTTTCCCTTGCGGTCGATGGTGTAGATGTGGCGCCAGCCGTCTTTCTCGCTGAGCCAGACGAAGCGTTTGCCGCCCTCAATCCAGTCCCAGCCCACGGCTTCTTCCTTGGCATCCACCCAGGCCTTATCGGTTTCCGAGTACAGGGGCTTGGTTTCGCCGGTGCCGGCGGCGCAAAGCATGATCTTGCTTTCGTTCTGGCGGCGGTTGAGCTGCTGCACAATCAGCTCGGAGGGGCCGGCCCACTCCATGCGGGGCAGGTAGTGCTGCACGGCGTCGCCCGGAATCTGCATCCAGGTGGTAGCGCCCCCCGTTACGGGCACCACGCCAATGCGGGCCCGGCTGGGGTCTTCGCCCACCACGGGGTACTCCACCGGCACCGTAAACGGGTACAGTTGGTCGGTGGTGTTGAGCATCAGGTAGTTCTTGGTCTGGCCCGCGTCGAGCTGCCAGTAGGCCAGGGCGTGGCCATCGGGGGCCCAGCGGAAACCGTCGCGGCAGTTGAGCTCCTCCTCGTATACCCAGTCGAAGGTGCCGTTGATGAGGCTTTTGGTGCCGTCGGTGGTCAGGGCTGTGGCCGTGCCGGTGGCCAGGTCTTCCACGTACAGGTTGTGCTCGCTCACGTAAGCCACCTTCCGGGCATCGGGCGAAAACTTAGCGAACATCAGCGAGGAGCCGGGCCGGTCTTTGCCCACCTGCCGCAACGTTTTGGTCGCCATATCGAACACCCAGAAGTCGCCGCGCGAGTCGTAGCGCCATACTTTACGGGTGTTGGTGTTCAGGATGATTTTCTGCCCGTTCTCCGACAACGCGAAGCGGCGCACTTGCAGGGGTTCGGTCTGGCCGGCGGGTGTGAGCTGGGCCTTGCTGATCAATACCACCCGCTTGGTTTCGTCGCGGGCATCAATCTGCACGATTTCGTCGCTATCGGTCTTCAGGTAGCCATTGCCGTCCTGGGTCCACTGCAACCCGCCCCCGAAGGAAGGCCCCTGGGCATGGGCGGCCCCGAGGGCCGCCAACTGCAGAACAACGGCCGCGGCGGCCACTTTCCGCGTGAAGATTCTGAACATAAGGGCTGCGTATGAGAATCAAGGAAGAGGATTGGGCGGGCAAATTACGCAATGGCCACAGTTTACCGGGCACCGCCGATGGGATACGGCCGCTGCCAGAACCGCTGGCCCACCACCGCGCCAACGGCCAAATGGCACACTGGCGGCATCAACGTTGCACCTTTCGGTCAAACTGACATTATTCACCTTCCAGGAAGCAATAACTGAACTTTTTGGCGCAATACATGTATGTACACATATCAACCTGTAAGCGGCCCGTTGTCGCCTGCTTTTAGCCAACTGATTATGCAGACTACCCTTCATCCTGCCGACTCCCGGGGCCACGCCAACCACGGCTGGCTCAACTCCTACCACAGCTTTAGCTTCGCCGGCTACCACAACCCCGCCCGGATGCACTTCGGGGCCCTGCGGGTACTCAACGACGATACCGTGGCGGGCGGCATGGGCTTTGGCGCCCACCCCCACGACAACATGGAAATCATCAGCATTCCGCTCAGCGGCACGCTGGAGCACAAGGATAACGCCGGCAACCACGGCATCATCCGTAGCGGCGACGTGCAGATGATGAGCGCCGGCACGGGCATCGCGCACAGCGAGAAAAACCACAGCAGCTCCGAGCAGGTGAAGTTCCTGCAGATCTGGATCATCCCGAACAAGCGCAACGTAACGCCCCGCTACGACCAGCAGAGCTTCCGGGCCGAAGACCGCCGCAACCAGTTTCAGCAGGTGCTTTCGCCTTCGCCCGACGATGCCGGGGTCTGGATTGAGCAGGATGCCTGGTTTCACTTGGCCGATTTCGACGCCGGCCACGCGGCCGGGTATCAGGTGAAGAAGTCGGGCAACGGCGTGTACGTATTCGTGCTGGAAGGCGAGGCCACTATCGCCGGCCAGCAACTGCGCCGCCGCGACGGGCTGGGCATCTGGGAAACCGAGCAGTTCGACGTGCAAGCCACCACCGATACCCAGCTGCTGCTCATGGAGGTGCCCATGCAATTCTAACCTGCTTTTGCCAGTGCCGCGTGCTGGCTACGAAGCCCGTTCACATCCGCACCAATCTGGGAGCAAGCCTGTCCCCACCAGCTACCTCATTCTGGAGCCCATCTGCCAGCGGTGAAGCACGGCCGATTCCGCTCTTTCCGGAGCCCTACCGGACTGACTGCGCCTGCCGAACTACCTGGCCAAAAGCCCTGCAACCGATAGAGGCCATATAATTGTATTATTTTTCTATTTACTTGCAGGCCCCGTCGAATTGACGGGGCTTCATTATGCCTACACCACAGCTCATAATCGTGCTATTAAACTATTAGTAAATAACACATTATAATTATTATTAGTGAATTAGCCCGATAGTCCCCACTTTTGTAACTACTATTTAGGTGAATACCCTTTTTTCATGAAAGCAACGAGTTTTACGGTGGCTTTATGCCTGGTAGCGGTGAGCCTGAGTACGGCCCAGATTTTACCCTACCAACTTCCTCCGCGTACCCTGGTGGCGCTGGCCGATGTACCGCCCATGCCCCGGGTAAGCTTCTCTTCTGATGGGGAATGGCTGCTGCAAATGGATGTGCAGGAGATGCCCACCGTGGCTGACCTGAGCCAGCCAGAGTTGCGCCTGGCGGGGCTGCGCCTCAACACCGTCACGAATAGCCCCAGCCGCGTTACCTACGTGTCGGCGCTGCACCTGCGGCGCCTGCCCGATGGCAAAGAGCTGCTGGTGCAGGGCCTGCCGGCCAACGCCCGCATCAGCAATGTGCAGTGGTCGCCCGACAACACCAAGCTGGCCTTCACCCACACCTCGCGCAACCACATGGAGCTATGGGTGGTGGAAGTGGCCTCGGCTTCGGCCCGGCTGATACCCAATATCTTCCTGAACGGGGCCCTGGGCATGCCCTATGAGTGGGTATCCGATAGCAAAACCCTGATTGCCCGGGCCGTAGTGGGCGGCCGCGGCCAAGCCCCTAAATCGGCCCAAGACCCTACGCCGGGCCAGGACCCTACGCTGGCCCCACCTACCGATAGTCGCACCCCGGCGCCCCGCACGTACGCCAACAACCTCAAAAGCGCCCCCGACGAGCCCCTGCTCGACTACTACGCCCTGGCCCAGGTGGTGCGGGTAGGCCTCGACGGCCGCATGGGCCCGGTGGGGCAGCCCGGCCTGATTCAACAGGCAACACCTTCGCCCAACGGCCAGTACGTGCTGGTGCGCACTTACCTACGGCCCTACCCTTACGGGCTGCCTCTCAACCGCTTTGGGCAACGGGTCCAGGTGCTCACCATGGACGGCCTCATAGCCAAGGAAGTAGCAGAGCTGCCGGCCGTAACCGAACTACCCGCCGGCCCCGACGCAGTGCCCACCGGACCGCGCGAGTTTGGCTGGCGCGAAGATGTACCCAGCACCCTGTTCTGGGCCGAAGCCCAGGATGGCGGCGATGCCCAGGCGGCGGCACCAGTGCGCGACCGGATGTTCACGCTGGCCGCTCCCTTCGATGAGGCTCCGCGTGAGCTGGTCTCGCTGCCGCTGCGCTACCGCCGCATGTACTGGGGAAACGACCAGTTGGCGCTCATAGAAGGATACAACCGAGCCGAGCGCCAGGAAATCCTCTGGACGCTCGACCCGGCCACGAAAACATCGTTGCAACCACTGTTCGAGCGCTCGACCCAGAACACCTACACCGACCCGGGCACGCCCGCGGTGCAGCGTAACAAGCTGGGCCGGCCGGTGCTCCAGACCAACGTTGTCGGCAACACGATTTACCTGCTCGGTAAAGGGGCATCGCCGGAAGGCGACCGGCCATTCGTGGACGAACTAAACGTGCTTACCAAGAAAACCCAGCGTTGGTGGCGCTCCGAAGCTCCCTACTACGAGCTGCCGGTGGCCATCATCGACCCCACCAAGCACTTGCTCGTGACCCGGCGCGAGTCGGCGGTAGAAGCCCCCAACTACTACCTGCGCAGTACCTCGAACGCCAAAAACACGGCCCTAACGCGGTTTACGGACCCTTATACTGGTATGGGCCCCATGCCCCAGAAACAGCTATTGCGCTACCAGCGGGCCGATGGACTGGTGCTGACAGCTACTATTTACCTGCCGGCCGGCTACAAGAAAGAGGACGGCCCACTCCCGACCCTGCTCGAAGCCTACCCCACCGAGTTCAAGGACAAAGTGGCCGCCGGGCACATGAGCGGTTCGCTGCACTCGTTCACCCGCCTGCCCTGGGCTTCGCCCGTGTACTGGGCCTCGCAGGGCTACGCCGTGCTGCAAAACGTGCGCATGCCCGTGGTTACCACGGCCGGTAGCGCCAGCGCTCCATCCGCCGACTACGCAGAGCAGCTCACGGCCGCGGCCCGGGCCGTACTGGAGGAAGGCCGCCGCCTGGGCTACATTGACACGGCCCGGGTGGGCCTCGTGGGCCAAGGCACAGGCGCGTTCCTGACGGCCAACCTACTGGCTCACACCAATTTGTTTAAGGCCGGTGTTGCCCGTCCTGGCGTGCACAACCGGCCGTTGCTGCCGGTTCGGTTGCCGGGCGAGGAACGGCCGGCGCTGACAGCGGTAGATGCCTACCCCGCCCGCGCCCCGTTCAGCTTCCCCGACACCATCCGGACGCCCCTGCTGGTGCTACCCGCCGAACCCGACACCGAATCGGCGAGCTTCGCGGCCCAGAGTGAGCAGTTCTACGAGGCGCTGCAACGCAATGGGGCCAACGTACGCTACGCCGCGCTGCCCGGCGAAACCCACGGCTACACGGCCCGCGAGTCGCTGATGCAGGTGCTCTGGGAGATGAATACTTGGTTCGACACCTACGTGAAGAAGTCCGGCACCGCGCTACCAGCTACTTCCAAAGTCAACTAAAAACCGCCTTTGGCTTACAGCTCAGCAGCACACTATCCGGCCACGGCTCGGCATGTTGCTGGCCACTACCGGATACTAGCAGCCGCAGCCCGGCGCGGCGTCGGAGGAGGAGGAGCCAGCGGCAGCTGGCACGGGGGCACAGTCGAAAAGGCCGAAATGGTGCGTTTTGTCGCCTGTTACCCGGAAGTAGGCCCCGTAGCGGGTGTCGGTGAGCATGGCGGCCGTGTTGCCGCAGACCAGCATCGGGCGGTTGGTTTCGAGGCGGTGGTGGTCGTCGAGCTCGAAGGCGTTGGGCAGGCCGGGCAGCGTGCCCAGGTAGGTGGCAACCTGGCCGTAATCCTCGCAACGGTCTTCCAGATCGAGCTTGAACGCCCGCACCGTGAGCGAGTAGAACTTGATGTTGCCCACCTTGGCCTCGATTTCGGGGTTGCCAATGGTGAGGCGGCGACTGGAGGTGAGGCGGTAGTCGCGCACCCCAACATCGTGCAGCAGGCGGCGGAAATCGTCGATGTAAAGGGCGCCGCTCAGGCACTCGCCATAGAGCACCGGGTCTTGGCGCAGGCTTGCGGGAATGCGGCGGTCGGCGAATACGTCGGCGATGTGCATTTCGCCCCCGGGCTTGAGCACCCGGAAAATCTCGCGGTAAGTCGCCTCCTTATCAGTGCTCAGGTTGATAACGCAGTTGCTGACCACAATATCGACGCTGTTATCGGCCAGGCCGGCGGCCTGCAAATCCTCGATGTAGCCGTGGCGGAACTCCACGTTGGGCGCGGCGTAACCGAACCGCTCGGTGTGGGCCCCAATGTGGCGGCGGGCCACATCCAGCTGCTGCTCCGTCATGTCGAGGCCAATGACGTGGCCCTGCTCGCCTACCAGCTTCGAGAGCAGGTACACGTCGCGGCCGCTGCCCGAACCCAGGTCGAGCACGGTGCAGCCCTCCACGGCCGGGGGTACCGCCACCCCGCAACCGTAGTATTTTTCCAGCACCTCGGGTTCGAGCTGGGCCAGAATTCGCTTATGCTCGGCCGGAATATCGTCGGTGCAGCAGGCGTTGGTTTGCAAGTCGTGCTGGGTCTGGAGCTGGCGGCCGTAATAATCCTGAACCTGCTGTTGGGTGAGTTCTTCCATGAGAGATATGGGAATGCAAGTAGCCGAGGCGAAACCGTACGGCCGGACAAAATACCCATTTGTCGGCCTCCGGCAAGCGGCCGGGGTGCAACCTGCCGGTTGGTTTGGGTAGTATAGCCGCGTATGTACCTGTTTGTTTATTCCGATTTCTCGGCCGCTGCCCGCGCCGAGCTCCGCTGCCAACTTCCGGCCGGCACGGAGGCCGTGTTCAGCGCCGACTTGCCCACCGAGCAGCAGCGCCGCGCGGCCCTGGCCCGCGCCGAGCTACTGCTGGGCAACCCACCCGCCGACTGGCTTGCACCCCTGCCCACGCAGTTGCAGTTCTGGCAGATTGACTCGGCTGGCATTTCTCAGTACCAGCACCTGCGCCCTACTTTTCCGGTGGCCAATGCGGGCGACCTATTCGCCTGGCCCTGCGCCGAAACCATGGTGGCCGGGCTGCTAGCGCTGCTGCGCTACGTGCCCGAGCTGGCCGTTTGGCAGGCCCGGCAGCACTGGGAAGGCGGGCAGTTCCGGCAGCAACTGGGGTTGTTGCGGGGCCGGCGGGTCCTGATTTTGGGCCGGGGTACCATTGGGCAGGCTGTGGCCCAGCAACTCAGCGGCTTCGGGTGCCCGGTGCAGTTTTTGGCCCGCACCGATCCGCAGGCCCAGTTGCACACCCGCGCCGACGTGCTGGCCGCCCTGCCCAACACCGACATCGTGGTAAACTGCCTGCCCGGCAGTGCGGCGGGTTTCTTCTCGGCCGAGTTGCTGGCCGCGCTGCCCCCGCACGCCCTGTATGCCAGCGTGGGCCGTGGCTCTACCACCGACGAGCCCGCCCTGATTGCCGCCCTGCAAGAAGGCCGCCTCGCCGGGGCCGTACTCGATGTGACAGCCCAGGAACCGCTGCCGACTGATAACCCGCTCTGGAAGCTGCCCCGGGTGCTGCTCACCCAGCACACCGGCGGCGGCCACCTCGGGGAACAGGCCGGTAAGCTGGAGATTTTTCTGCGCAACCTGCACCGCTGGCAGCAGGGCGAGCCGCTGGAAAACGAGGTGGACCTAGCCCGCGGGTACTAAACGCAGCGTTGCCTCAGGACGGCTCAGCGAGCGGGCGCAGCCGTCAGCCTGCGAAACCAGTTCCCGGCTACTATTACCGTGCAACCATTGCTTCCGGGTCGGGCTCCTACGCCTACCATCTTACCCCGAGAAGCTATGCGTCGACGTTACTCTTTACTGCTGGCCGTCAGCCTGCTGATGAGCCTGAGCGCCTGCCCGATGGTGGACCCCATCGACCCGGTGCCGCTACCCAGTTACAGGCCCCAACTGATGGCCCGTAGCCAGTTGGAGCAAGCCGTGGCTGTATTGCCACCGCGCGAGTTGCACAACACGGGCAAAATCTACTTCCGCGACCCTTACCTGCTCATCAATGAGCAATACGAAGGGCTGCACATCATCAACAACCAGGACCCGACGCACCCGCAGCCGGTGGCCTTCTTGCGCATTCCCGGCAACGTGGACGTGGCCATGCAGGGATCCATCCTTTACGCCGACAGCGGCTCCGATCTGCTAACATTTGACATGCGCGACATGGCGCACCCGAGCCTGCTCAATCGGCTGCGGGAGGCGGTACCGGAGCTGCCTATGCCTCAAAACGGGCTGGTGCCTCCGCAGTACCAGGCGGCTAACCGCCCCGCCGACGCTGTAGTCATTGGCTGGCACAAACTCTAACCCTTCGGTCCAATGAAACATATTGCTTCCTTTTTCCGGTTGGGCACGATACTGCTAAGCCTGCTGCTGACGGCCTGTAGCGCCAGCAACGATGCCAGCCCAAACCTGGCTGCCGACAACGGGCAGGGTGGTTCGCTGGCCCGCTTCACGGTACTCGGCAACACACTCTACGTCGTCGACAACCAGAACCTGCGCCTGTTCAGTCTGGCGAATCCGACGGCTCCAACCCCCGGGCAGGTAGTTCCATTGGGACTGGGCATTGAAACGATTTACCCGCGGGCTCCCTACCTGTTTCTGGGCACTCAGCGCGGCATGTTTATCTTCGATGCTAGCGTACCTGCCCAGCCCAAGCAGGTAGCCTACTACCAGCACGTAGCCAGCTGCGACCCCGTGGTGGTGGATGACCGCTACGCCTACGTAACGCTGCGCGACGGCCGCACCTGTGGCGGCGGAGCCAACCAGTTGCAGGTAGTGGACCTGACCAACCTGGCCGCGCCGCGCCTAGCCCAGTCGTACCCCATGACGCACCCCATGGGCCTGGGCGTTGACAGTACGCTGCTTTTCGTGTGCGACAAGGAACAACTCAAGGTTTTCGATACCCGCGCCGCGCCCATACTATCCGCCCCGGAAATTTTCCGGGTGAATGTGTCCGACGTTATTCCGCACCGCGGGCTGCTGCTCGCCATTGGGCCGGATGGGCTATACCAGTACCGCTACCGCAACAACAAACTCACGGCCCTAAGCAAGCTTGCCGTTAGCCCAACCCGCAAATGAGGCGGTTGCTGGGGCTGGGGCTGCTAAGCGCGGGGCTGGCGGCGGGCGCACACGGCCAGTCGGTGCCGGCCGCCCCGGCCGCCACATTGCCCCCGCGCGCCTGGGCCCTGTCGGCAGATTTTATACCGCTGTTGGCCAGCGGCTACCACCTGAGTGCAGAAAGAAGAATCGGACAAAGCGGCCGGCAAACTATTGTCTTTACGCCCCAGTTCTACCGGGGCCCGGTCAACGACCTGACGTCGGCGCGGCACGAGGGTGCTACCGACCGGGTGCGGGGCTTCGGGCTGGCCGCGCAGCACCGCCTGTATTTGGGCCGCCAGCCCGAAGCCCCGCTGGCAGGCACATACCTGGCCTACGGGTTGGTCTACCAGCATTTTCAAATGCAGTTTCAATCGTTCAATTGGCAGCAGGAAGTAGCGCCCGACGGCCTTTTCTACTATGAGCACCGCCTGCGCGACCAAACCGAAGTCATCAATCGGTATGGGGCCACCGTGGTTGTAGGCCAGCAGCTGGAAATGCCGGGCAGCCCTTTTTTCCTCGACTTTTTTCTGGGGCTAGGATTGCGGCAGGCCTTTTCCCGGGCCACCTTACCCAACAAGCAATTCGCTACTACCCTTAGCGATTATGGCCACGCAGGCGCCTACCTGCCCATAGGCTGTCGGATAGGCCTGCGCCTGTAAGCTATGGGCCGCCCGCGCCCGGCTTGGTGAACACAACCTCGGCGGCAAGCACGGAGTAGGAAGGAAGAATCCACTCTCTTCCCCCTTTGCCATGGATGCCATTCGCACGTTTTCCGCCGATTCCGAAGCTGCCCTCTGGGAGCAGGTAACGGCCGACCTCAACAGCCAGCCCGACCTGTTCGATTACCGGGCTGATATCTGCCAGCCGCCCTACTGCATCCGGCTGGAGTTGGATATCGACCTGGGCGGCGGTTTCGAGGGTGGCTACGAAATCACGACGCTCACGGCGGTCGTGCCCGGACCGCCCGCCTTGCACTTCGCTCTCCACGAGCAGGATTGGGTACACGAAATCGGGAAGCTGCTGGGCCTCGAAGATGTGCAGCTGGGCTTTGCCGACCTCGACAAAACCTTCATCATCACGACCAACAACCAAAGCGCCCTGCGCCAGCTGCTGGCCGACCCGGCCATCCACGACACGCTGCTACTCCACCCGACGGCCCGCTTCACGCTGGCCCCGGCCTCGGAAGAACTCGGGGCCCCAGTGCTGCTCACGTTCAGCGAAGACCGCGCCGTGCTGGAGCCCGAACGCCTGCGGGCGCTCTACCAGTTGCTGCTGCGGGTGCTGCAACAACTTGCCCCGCAAACCTCCGCCCCTTCCGCTTAAACGCTAACCGGCCCCGCCACTATCCAGCAAGGACAGCGGCGGGGCCGGTTAGCGTTTAAGCGGCTTTACTACTGAAATCAGCGTCCCGGAATAAGGCCTACCAGGTGCAGCACCCAGGCCAGCGCATACACGCCCGGAATGCACAGCGCGTAGGCCCACCAGGGCATCCGGTTTAACCCGCGCATAGCGGGCCATTTGCTCCGTACTTCCATAAGGCATTAGGTTAAATGACTTGACTTATGGAATATAAGCAAATTATTATCTAACTAAAAGTCAGACTACTAATTGCTGATACAGCTGCGCCAGCGTGGCAGCGGGTTCGGCCGTGAGGCCGGGGTGGATGGCCGAGGTCTGGACGATGGTGCTGCGGGTGGCCGTGAGCCAGCGGAAGCGGGAGGCCACCGCCAGCTGCCCGATGGGCCCGCCTTCGCGCCGGCCCCCGCAGATGCGCTCGAAGGCCCGGAGCCGGGCCCGTAGGTCATCGAAATCGAGTTCGGCTTTGCTGAAGGCGCGTAACCGGTCTTCGGGCAAATGGCAGCGGGTTTCGAGGAAACCCTGGGCGGCGCAGTAGAGAATCACACCTACGTTCAGAAATTCTTCGCGCTCCACGCGGGGCACCACGCGCAGCACGGCGTACTCAAACAAGTGCATGGCGGGCGGTTTCGGCTTCGGCAACGAAGGTGGCGGAATCGGCCAGGCGGGCCAACAGGAACTGCACGTACTGGGCCCGCTGCTCGGCGGGCGTCTGGTCGGGCTCCTGAAGCCAGTCGTCGGGCACTAGGGCCACTACGGCCTCGATAACGGCGGGCGTAAGGCGGGCGTGGCCCAGGGCGTCGGCGGCGGCCAGCTCAGTGGCCTGGGGCAGCAGCACGTGGTCTTTGAGCTGCGGAAATGGGCGGGGCTTGGGAGCCGCCCAGCCGGCCCCGGCGTGGTGCACGTACAGGGCCGCGCCGTGGTCGATGAGCCACAGCTCGCGGTGCCACATGAGCAGGTTGGTGTTGCGGGCGGTGCGGTCTACGTTCAGCGTCAGGCAATCGAGCCACACGATGAGCGAGGCCAGCCGGGGCTCCACATCGAGCAGCAGCGGGTCGAAGGTGCTGGCCCCCGACAGGAAGTGCAGGGCCAGGTTGAGGCCGGTGCTGAAGCGCAGCAAGTCCTGGATTTCCTCGTCGGGCTCGGTGCGGCCGAAGGCTTCGTTCAGGTTGATGAACACCAGCTCGGGCATCCGCAACCCCAGCTGCCGGGCCAGCTCGCCCACAATCAGCTCAGCAATCAGGGCCTTGAGGCCCTGGCCCGCGCCCCGGAATTTCACCACGTACATAAACCCATCATCGGCCTCCACCAGGGCAGGCAGCGAGCCGCCCTCGCGGAGCGGAATCACGTAGCGCGTCATCTCAACGGTACGCAGGGAAAGGTCGGGCATAGGAAAGGCTGGAAGGGAAAGCCGATGGATTTAAGGTGCAAGAACATCATTCAGCGCGCAGCGAAGAATGATGGAATCTGTGTAGAACGATGGAAGAACGTCATGCTGAGCGAAGGCGGAGCCGCAGCTGAAGCATCTCTACCGCTTCGTAGCAGGCGACAGGATTAGTATTGCGGTAGAGATGCTTCGACTCGCCGCTCGCCTCGCTCAGCATGACGTTCTTCTGACGCTCTACACAGCTTCATGTTCTCCTATCTGTTTTACTATTACTAGCCGGCTTTATTCCGCCGTTTTCAGCAGCTGCTGCTGTAGCACCCGCCCTTTCACTTCGGCCTGGAGCCAGTAGCTACCGGCGGCCCAGCCCGCAGTAGAGAGTTGCAGGCTGCCATCGGGGAGACGGCGGGGGCTAACGGGCACGACGCGGCCGGCCGCGTCGGTTACCCGCAGGCGGCGCGCTTCCAACGGCCCGAGGGTGGAGCGCAACGTCACGGCATCGCGCACCGGATTCGGCACCACCAGGAATTCGGCCGAGTTGGCCCGTTCGCGGGCCGTGGCCGTTACTAAGCCGCCGAGCTGGTAGCGGCGCAGAAAGCGCCACACCACCTTGCTGGCATCAATGTCGCGGTTCGTGATGCCGATGTTGATTGGGGCACCGGGCCAGGTGTGGCCGCCCCCAATGATGCGGTAATGCTCGACCACGCTGCCGTTGCGGCCGCCGCTGAATACCTGCCGTTCGACCATGCTGCCGTCGTTGGGGTCGAGGTCGGGCAGTTGGGTGATGACGGGCGTGGGGTTGCAGCCGTTGCGCTGGGCCCAGGCCGCTACCAGGTCGGGAATGGGCACGAATACGCCATTGCCGGCGTAGGGTACCGTGCCATCGGCCGTGCCGTGGATTTCCAGCACCGGCACTGCCCGGGTGGGCGCGCAGGCAGCCACGTGGCTGGCGGCCATGCTGCCCGTAATGGAGGCAATGGCAGCAATTCGATTGCTGAGCCGGCAGGCCAACTCGTAGCTCATGAAGCCGCCGTTGCTCATGCCGGTGCTGTACACGCGCTGGGCATTGATGCGGTATTTGGCACTGAGCGAGTCGATAAGGGCGCTCAGGAACCCCACATCGTCGGGGCCGCCGAGGGCATAAGGCAGGAAGGTATTCCAGTAGCGGTTGTTGCTGCCGTCGATAGTCCCGTTGGGGTGCACAACCAGGAAGTTGGCCGTATCGGCAATGGCGCGGAAGTCGCCGTACTGCTCCTGCTCGGTTGCGTTAGAGCCGTAGCCGTGCAAATTCAGCAGCAGCGGTACGGCCTGGGCACCGGCCATGTAAGCCCTAGGGATGTAGAGGCGGTAGTCGCGCACCACGCCCCCAAAGCGGATGGAGCCGGTAACGGTTTGCTGGGCCCGGGCGGGGCCAACCAGCAGCAGCAGACTGGTAATAAAGAGTAGCGTGCGAAGCATAGCCATCCGCAAATTGAGTAGTGGAAAGATGGTGGAGTGCCGACGAGAAGTGGGCCGCCCCCTTTTAAGACGAAGAAACTCGCGGTATGTTTAGCCGTTCATACTGTTCAGCGTTCCGCAGCGGCCCGCCCCGGCTGCCGCTTCCCTCCTTCACCGAGTTACTCTTTTGCTTATGCCGCGCATCGTCACGCTCACGCTCAATCCTTCGGTCGATAAAAGCACCACCGCCAACCATATCATCCCCGACCAGAAGCTGCGCTGCGAGAAGCCTAAATTTGAGCCCGGCGGGGGCGGCATCAACGTGTCGAGGGCGTTGCGGCGGCTGCGTACCGATTCGGTGGCCGTGTTTCCGGTGGGCGGCCCCAGCGGCCTGCTGCTGCGCCAGCTCCTGAGCCAGGAGGAAATCGAGCAACGCCCCATCGAAACCGAAGGCTGGACCCGCGAGAACTTCATCGTGGTAGACGCCTCCACCGGCCAGCAGTACCGCTTCGGGATGCCCGGGGCAGCGTTGCGGCCCGAGGAGCAGCAGCAGGTCATCAATGCCCTGCTGGAGCTGGGAGAGCGGCCCGATTTTCTGGTTATCAGCGGCAGTCTGCCCCCCGGCGTCGAGCCCGAGCTACTGGTGAAAATTGCCCGCGCCGCCCGCGAAATGGGCGTTAAAGTGGTGGTCGATACCTCGGGGCCGGCGTTGCTGGCGCTGCTCGAAGCGGGCGTGTACCTGGCCAAACCCAACGTGGGCGAACTAAGCAAAATGGCTGGCGTGGAGGAGCTCGACAGCGAAGCCATTGCCGGGGCCGCCCACCAACTGGTGGCTGACGGCAAGTGCGAAATTGTGGTGGTATCCATGGGCCCCCAGGGCGCCTGCGTGGTATCGGCCGAGGGGGCCGACTACGTGCCCGCGCCCTCCGTGAAAAAACGCAGCACCGTTGGCGCCGGCGACAGCATGGTAGCCGGCCTGGTATACGCGCTATCCGAAGGCCGCACCTTGCGCGAAACGGCCCGCTTTGGCGTAGCCTGTGGCACCGCCGCCACCATGAACCCCGGCACCGAGCTGTTCAAAAAAGCCGATGTGGACAAGCTCTACCAATGGCTGCTGCAAACCATGCCGGCGCAGGTATAAGATACCCTGGCGCGTTCCCGCCCGCGCCACTAGGGCGTAACCAGCAGTCATCATCATCCCTCCCCCCTTCCGTTAGTGTATGGCCTCAGGTCTGGTAGCTCTTCTCGATGATATTTCCGCGCTGGTAAAAGTTAGTGCCGCCAGCCTGGATGGTGTGCCGGCGCAGGTGGCCAAAACCACCGGTAAAGTATCCGGCATCGTCATCGACGATACGGCCGTGACACCCAAGTACGTCGTCGGCCTCGACCCTGCCCGGGAGCTGTCCATCATTTACCAGATAGCCCGCAAGTCACTGTTCAACAAACTGGTGCTGCTGAGTCCGGCGGCGCTGGTGCTGGGCTATTTCGCTCCCTGGGCCATCACGCCCATTCTTATGCTGGGCGGAGCATACCTGTGCTTCGAGGGCTACGAGAAAGTCCACGAGCTGTTCAGCTCGCCCGCCGACGGTCCTGCCAAAGTCGAGGATCTGCCCGTGATTACGCCCCAGGAGCTGGAACAGCAGCGCGTGGCCAGCGCCGTGCGCACCGATATCATCCTGTCGGCCGAAATTATGGCCATTGCCTACAGTGAGGTTTCCGGCCAGGCTATCGTCAACCAGATTGTGGTGATGGTGGCCGTGGCCGTATTTATCACCGTGGCCGTGTACGGGTTTGTGGCCCTCATCGTGAAGGCCGACGACGTGGGCCTCCACCTGGCCCAGGATGTGCACCACCCCACCACCCAGAAGCTAGGCCGCGGCATCGTGCGCTTCATGCCCCATTTTCTGCAGATTTTGAGTTACGTAGGCACGACGGCCATGCTCTGGGTGGGAGCCGAAATCATTGCCCACGGCATTCCGTTCACGGCTCATTTGCTGCACGAGCTGGAAGTGGCCCTGGCCCACCTGCCGGTGGTGGCCTGGCTGGCCAAAGCCCTGAGCTGCGCTATTGGCGGTTTGCTCATTGGGCTGGTAGTGGAGAAACTGGTGGGGCTAGTGAAGAAGCTACGCCCGCAACAGCAGTAAAACCACGCAACTGCCTCGGCCGCCGCCATCAACCCCGGCATCGAGCAGTTCCGCAAAGCCGACGTGGAGCGCCTCTGCCAATGGCGGCGGTAAACTATGCCTGCCATTAGGGCTTAGTAGTAAGGGCTTGAGCAGCCCGGTATACTGAGCTTGCCAACGTATCTTACCAATTCCATTAGCTCTTATTCATCCCAGATATATGAACAACTTTGCTAGGAAAAACCTGGGCTTTAGGTTGTTGCTACTAGTGCTACTCGGCGGGGGAGTTCTCCGGCCCGCGTTGGCTCAGCGAGCCGTACTGGCCAACTGCGTTCAGAGCCTGACCAAGGACTCTAGCGCGTTTTTTTTCAACGAGAAATACGAGCTATCCGAGGCTGGCTGCGCCGTTATCAAGCGGTTGGCCCGAATCGATACGACCGGCAACTTCGTTGGGGTGGTATCCGATTACCGCGTTTCCGATGGTAGCCTGCTGGCCCAACTTAGCTATCAGGACGGAGAGATGAATGGCCCTGTTACGCTGTATTATTCGGGCGGCCAAACCGCCGCGCAGGGGCAGATGCTACAAAACCAGCGCAGTGGCAACTGGCAATACTGGTATCCTAACGGCCAGCCTCATCAAACGCTGCTCTTCCTGCTGGACGAAAACAAGTTTCGGACCATTGCTTACTGGGACTCTACTGGAGTGCAGCGAGTGGTAAACGGCACCGGCCAATGGCGTACTCGCACCGAACAGGGTCTGCTAGCCGTTGGCCCCGTTCGCCAGGGCCTTATGGATGGCACCTGGAAAGCCTACTTTCTGCAGAGCAAGGAATTGGCCACTACCGAGGAATTCGAGGCCGGCATATTCCGCCACGGTCATCTGGCCCAGGCACAGGCCAGTGGGTCCGACTACCGGGTTTCTTCCCGGCTGCCGCTCGAAGATCCGGCTCCTTTTCTGCGAGCCCAGTTCTTACTTTTGGGCCTTAACTGCGTCGAAAGCCGCCAACGAAGCCAGTTTGAGCTGTTGAAGACCGTGTTCCGGCTGCCAAGCGTTACTATTGGCTCCCGCCGGTGGGCCGACCGCCTCGCTCAGCGCCTCACCCGTTACCGCGAATCGTCGTGGTATGCTACGCTGCCCCCCATCGCAACCGTCCGCTGCAACATAGATGCCAGGGGTCGTTATCTTGATTTCTCCTCCAATACGCCGGCCCTGCGCGAAGTGGTGCGCAGGCTGGTAGCCGGTTTACCGGTCTGGCAGCCGGCCAGCTACGAGAACATTCCGGTTGTCAGCTACATTGATATCAGCCTGGATTCGAAAACCGGCCACGTCCGGGTCCTGCCTGCTGCCCGCCTCACCACCGACCTGCTTCCTAATCCTCAACCTACTATCTGGCTCAAATAACGGCTGAACTCAGCCCGAATCCCTGAGACGTCACGCACCTTTAATTTCCCCCTACTATGCCCTCCCCGCCCCAAAAACCCGAACTACCGGCCTGGGTGTTTCTGGCACTGCGCTTTGGCTCGGTGGCACTGGTAGCGGCCGTGGCGTACTTCGTGGTGCGCTGCCAGTAACTCGCCCCTATGCCGCTGATTGACAAAATTGCCTGGCTCCACCTGCACGAAGGCCGCGTATTGAGCACCCGCAGCCGGGGCAAAGACCGCTACTACCTGCCCGGCGGCAAACGCGAAACCGGCGAAACCAACGCCCAAACGCTTATCCGCGAAATCCGGGAGGAGCTGACCGTAACCCTGGACCCGGCCAGCCTGCAACCGCGCGGCGTGTTCACGGCCCCCGCCCACGGCCACGCCCCCGACGTGCTGGTCCAGATGACGCTCTACGCCGCCACCTACACCGGCACGCTGCAGCCCGCCGCCGAAATCGAGGAAGTGGTCTGGCTCACCTACCGCCACCGCCCCCAGGTATCGGCCGTCGACCAGCTGATTTTCGACTGGCTGCACGAGCGGGGCGAACTGCTGGCCTAACTGCCCGGGTAAGCGGCCGGCCATCGCCCGCCCCGCCCGCTGCCCCGGCTGCTCCCGCCGCTGAGAGAAATGGGAGCTTCTGCGTAACTTAGCTTCCTATGGAACTCGAAGTGAAACTCAAATTCCCAACGGAAAAGGCTGCTGCCATTTTGGAGTGGCTGCGAAGCCTGCCGTATGGTGCTGCTGAACTGCAAAGCCGCCATACCTATGCGCCATCGGAGCCGGTTGCAATGGCTAGCAACCCGGAAGATGCCGCAGAACGCGAACGGGTATTCTATTCCTTATTTGGCGCGTGGAAATCGGAAGAGACGGGGGACGAACTAAACCGCATGCTCCAGGAAGCCCGTCACACCGAACAGCGCGATATTGAGCTATGAGCCCACGCTATCTGCTCGATACCAACATTTGCATTCATTACCTGAAAGGCGAGTTCGGTATCGCAACGCGGGTGAGGATGATCGGATTGGAGAATTGCTTTCTTTCAGAAATCACCGTGGCGGAGCTGCTGTTTGGCGTGGCCAATAGCGCCCCGGCGTGGCAAACGAAGCGGCAGCTTGACGTGGCCGCCCTGCGCCACAGCTTTGCCGAGCGCGTTTTATCCATCAGTCCCGCGCTGGAAACATTCGCCGAAGTGAAAACCCATCTGCGCCGTCTCGGCCGGGCAGTGGATAGTTTCGATTTGCTGATTGGCAGCACGGCACTCGTGCACAACCTAACGTTGGTGACGCACAACACTCGGC
Organism: Hymenobacter amundsenii; assembly: GCF_002204745.1. Lineage (GTDB taxonomy): Bacteria > Bacteroidota > Bacteroidia > Cytophagales > Hymenobacteraceae > Hymenobacter > Hymenobacter amundsenii. The sequence continues at coordinate 9,227 of NZ_NIRR01000010.1, read as the reverse complement.
ACTTTACCGATATGCCGAATATTGCCTTGCAGGACTGGGTTGCCGAGCAGCAGGCCGCCGACGAATCAGTCAACGCAAAGTAACCGCCGCCCCGCCCGCTGCCCCCGCCGCTGGCATGATACCACTGCTTCTGCCATACGGACACATCACCTACCGCTTAAGAAACTACAGACTCTGCGTAGCTTGATTTAACTTTAATTTGACTAAAAAGAAAACGTAATGGATTGGTTTAAAAATCAAGGCAAGCAACAGAGTAGCACTTCTTATTTCACTACCCAAAACTTTTTTATTGGTTCTCCAGAAGCGGAATCGACTGAAAACTCTCAAATAAATCTTTTCGATGTTTTTGAAGATTTTTTGGGCATTTTTCCAAAACTAGCATATGAAAAATTTATAATAACTGGCAGGAAGGGCGCTGGAAAGTCTGCTATTGCTGAAAGTGTTTACATGAAGAAATCACATGATTTATTCTGTGATTTTATAAAAATCAGAGACTTTGATTCCCAACAATTAATGCAGGCAAAATTAGATGCAGATAGTGTTATTATTCATAAGCAATTATTCGAGTGGACTATTTTAGTTAAGTTGATTAATCTTCTACTAACTAATCAGGCTATTATTCATTCTAAAGAAGCTCATCTTCTGAAAAAGTTTATTGAAAAAAATTCAGGAAAAGTCGGATTGAATAGCTTTGAAATAACCGAAATAACAAATAGTTCTTCTGTTGAGATTGAGATAGAGCAACTTAAAAGATTTATTGCCAATAAGTTTAAGAAGGATGTAGGAATCAAGAGCAGTAAAGCTCCTTTCTATAAAGTTTTACCAACTTTACGCGAAACTGTTATTGCATTACTAAAAGAAGACAAGCCGAATGAAAATAACTATATGTTATTTTTTGATGATTTAGATATTAGCTTTAATAAAAACGACTCTAATAAAGTCGAAAATTTAATAAACTTAATTCGCTTATCAAAAGACTATAACATTGATATTTTTGGCAAAATGGGTCTAAATGTTAAGCTAATTATCTTGCTTCGCGATGATATAAAAAACACTATTGTTAATTACAATGCCGATACAGCTAAGCTCTTCTCAAGTTATGAAGTGCCTTTACTTTGGTATCAACAAAATGTTTATTTAGATGACGAAGACAAACTTCCTTTAAAGAAGCTAATTAATAAACGAATTAAGCTAAACTTAGATAATAATAAAATACCCATCAATTCTTACGGACCTTGGGAAACTTTAATAGATTACGATGTCAATTATAATAGTTCGTTCAAATATATTCTCGACTTTACTTTTCTAAAACCCAGAGATATAATACTTTTCTTCAAGCCATTAGAATACAATAACTATAGAATTCCCTTGAGAGAGTCTGACGTTAAAAAGCTTATCAAGTCTATGACGAATGACATTGTCATGGAATTAAAAAATGAGCTTTCTATAACTTATAATCCTACTCAAATCGAAGCTATTTTTGACATGCTTTCTAAAGTAGTTTTAAAAAATAGATTCTGTTTAGAGGACGTTGATTCAGTAGTTAAGGCAAATACTGATATTTTTTCAATGAGTTCTAAAGAATTGCTTACTAGCCTTTATGACTACTCTATCGTGGGAAACATCGACAACTTGGATAGACTATTTTTTAAATATCGTAGTAACCCAGATGATCCATCCAAAGTTAATTTAGCTTACGATTTTATACTGCATAAATCTTTGATGAATTACTTTATTAATAGGTACTAGTAATATATTTAGAGCATTAGATAATTTATAACATTCTGCTTTTTTGTCATTATATTCCATTTTAATTCAATCTTTCCCCGCCAAAAAGTCCGGAAAACCACCCTCGCACCCCATTTGCTAGTCCCTGCGTAGAGCTTCCTACCCGGAAGCCACTACTTAGAGACTCGCATCATGGACTTTAAAAACTTCACCATCAAGGCGCAGGAGGCTGTGCAGAAGGCCACCGAAATTGCTGGGGCCAACCAGCAGCAGGCCGTCGAAACGGGCCATTTGCTGAAGGGGCTCTTCCAGAGCGACGAAAGCGTCTTCTCGTTTCTGGCCAATAAGCTGGGCGCCAACCTCAACATCCTCACGCCCCGCCTCGATGCCCTAGTGGCCGCTTACCCCAAGGTGAGCGGCGGCTCGCCCTACTTCGCCAACGAGGCCGCCGCCGCCGTGCAGCGCGCCACCGCCGCCATGAAGGACATGGGCGACGAGTTCGTGTCCGTCGAGCACCTGCTGCTGGGCATCCTCGGCGGTAAGGATGCCGTGGCCACCCTGCTCAAAGACACCGGCTTCAACGACAAGGACCTTAAGGCCGCCATTCAGGAGCTGCGAGGCGGGCGCAAAGTCACGAGCCAGAGCGCCGAAGACCAGTACCAGAGCCTGAACCGCTACGCCGTGAACCTCAACGAGCAGGTGCGGCGCGGCAAGATGGACCCCGTGATTGGCCGCGACGAGGAAATCCGCCGCGTGCTGCAAATCCTCTCGCGCCGCACCAAAAACAACCCCGTGCTGCTGGGCGAGCCCGGCGTGGGCAAAACCGCCATCGTGGAGGGCCTGGCCCAGCGCATCGTGGCCGGCGACGTGCCCGAAAACCTACGCGACAAAGTCATCATGAGCCTCGACATGGGCCTGCTAGTGGCAGGGGCCAAGTACAAGGGCGAGTTCGAGGAGCGCCTCAAGGCTGTCATCAAGGAAGTGACCGACTCCGACGGCCAGATTGTGCTCTTCATTGATGAGATGCACACCCTCATCGGGGCCGGCGGCGGGGGCGAGGGCGCCATGGATGCCGCCAACCTGCTCAAGCCCGCTTTGGCGCGCGGCGAGCTGCACGCCATCGGGGCTACCACGCTCAAGGAATACCAGAAGTACATCGAGAAGGACAAGGCCCTGGAGCGCCGTTTCCAGGCCGTAATGGTGGACGAGCCGACCATTGAAGACGCCATCAGCATCATGCGCGGCATCAAGGAGAAGTACGAGCTCCACCATGGCGTGCGCATCACCGACGATGCCGTCATTGCCGCCGTCGAGCTGAGCTCGCGCTACATCACCGACCGGTTCCTGCCCGACAAGGCCATCGACCTCATGGACGAGGCGGCCGCCAAGCTGCGCATCGAACTCAACTCCATGCCCGTGGAGCTGGATGAGATTCAGCGCCGCATCATGCAGCTGGAAATTGAGCGCGAGGCCATTCGCCGCGAGGAAAACCACGACCGCGAGGCCGTGCTCAACAAGGACATTGCCGACCTTTCGTCGCGCCGCGACGAGCTGAAGGCCCAGTGGGAAAACGAGAAAGCGGCCCTCACCGGCATCCAGACCGAGAAAGAGAACATTGAGCGCTTCAAGCTGGAAGCCGACCAGGCCGAACGCCAGGGCGACTACGGCCGCGTGGCCGAGCTGCGCTACGGCAAAATTCAGGAAGCCGAAGCCCGCCTCAAGGAGCTCCAGGCCCAGGCCGAAGCCGACAAGGGCAAGGAAGGCGGCTCGATGCTCCAGGAAGTAGTCACGAGCGAGGACATTGCCGAGGTGGTGGCCAAGTGGACCGGCATTCCGGTGAACAAGATGCTGCAGTCGGACCGCGAGAAGCTGCTGAGCCTCGAAGCCGAGCTGGGCAAGCGCGTAGCCGGCCAGAGCGAGGCCATTGCCGCCATCAGCGACGCCGTGCGCCGCTCCCGGGCCGGCCTCCAGGACCCCAAGCGGCCCATCGGGTCGTTCATTTTCCTGGGCACCACCGGCGTGGGTAAAACCGAGCTGGCCAAGGCCCTGGCCGAGTACCTGTTCAACGATGAAAACGCCATGGTGCGCATCGACATGAGCGAGTTTCAGGAGCGCCACGCCGTATCGCGCCTCATCGGGGCGCCTCCCGGCTACGTGGGCTACGACGAAGGTGGCCAGCTCACGGAGGCCGTGCGCCGCAAGCCCTACTCGGTGGTGCTGCTCGACGAAATCGAAAAGGCCCACCCCGATGTGTTCAACATTCTGCTCCAAGTGCTCGACGACGGCCGCCTCACCGACAACAAGGGCCGGGTGGCGAACTTCAAGAACACCATCATCATTATGACCTCGAACACGGGGGCCGACATCATTCAGCACAATTTCAAGGAGCTGAATGAGTACAACCACGACGAAGTGGTGGACCGTACCCGCAACGAAGTGGTAGAGCGCCTCAAGCAGCACATGCGACCCGAGTTCCTGAACCGCATCGACGAAATCGTGATGTTCCAGCCGCTCAAGCGCAAGGAAATCCGCAAAATCGTGGACATCCAGTTCAAGCAGATTCAGCAGCGCCTCAACGAAGCCGGCATCCGCCTCGAAGCCACCGGCGAGGTCCTGGACTTCCTCGGCGAGCAGGGCTTCGACCCCACCTTCGGAGCCCGCCCGCTCAAGCGCGTTATCCAGCGCCTGGTGCTCAACGAGCTGAGCAAGGACATCCTCTCGGGCCGCGTGAGCAAGGACGCCGTAGTGGAAGCCGTGCTCGAAGACGGCGGCATCCGCTTCAACAACGTGGAGATGCCCGCTGTGTAGGTTTTAGGTTAGTTGGTAAATGGAAAGCCCCGCTGGCGTTGTGCCGGCGGGGCTTTTCTCTTTTAGCGCAACCTCCGCTGGTTAGTGCCGCAGTCATTCTTCCTTTTGGGCTGTTGTCCGTATAGCTGGCGCATTGCAAACCACTCCTTACCACCACTCCAATGGCTCACTTCCTGCCCATCAGTTTCCCCAACCGCTTGGCGCTGCCGAGTTTCCTGCGGCTGGCCACCTTGGCTCTCGGCCTGCTAACGGTATTACCCGGCTGCTCCGACGATGACGACATGGTAACGCCCCCAACCGCTGCCCCCGACCGCATCACGGTACCCCAGGCCGCTTTGCACCCCGAAGGCATTCAGTGGGACGCCGCCAACCAGCGGTTCGTGGTGAGTTCCCGCACGCAGGGCCGTATTGGTACCGTGAAGGACGACAGCACGTACACCGTGCTAGCTGACGACCCCCGCCTCGTTTCGACCATCGGCCTGAACCTCGACGCCGGCCGCAACCGTTTGCTGGCCGCCGTGTCGGATGGGGGGTTCAACCCCACGCGCAGCTCAGCCGCGACGTTGCGCAAGCTGGCCGCCTTGGCCATTTTCAATTCCAACACCGGCAGCCTGATGTCCTACGTCGACCTGGGGGCCCTGCGCCCGGGCGTCAACCACTTCGCCAACGACATTACCGTGGACGCCCAGGGCAATGCCTACATCACCGACAGCTTCGCGCCCATTATCTACAAGGTCGATTTGCAGGGTACGGCCTCCGTTTTCCTGGAAGATGCGCAGCTGAGCGGCGGCACCGGCTTTGGCCTGAACGGCATCGTATTCCACCCCGACGGCTACCTGATTGCTGCCAAGAGCAGCGACGGCAGCCTGTTTAAAATCCCGCTTACCAACCCCACAACGTTCAAGCGCATCACCATCACGCAGAGCCTGGTGGGCGCCGACGGCCTGCTGCTGCTCAACCCGCAAACCCTGCTGCTGGTGTCGGGCAGCCAGACCACCGTCTTCCGCCTGACCAGCACCGACGCCTGGGCCACGGCCACGGCCAATGGCACCTTCGCGACCGGCCCGGTAGGCCCCACCACCATCACGCGCCGCAACGAGGCCGATGCCTACGTGCTCTACCCCTACCAGGCTACCTCACCCCGCTTTGCCATCGTGAAGGCCAAGCTCTAAGCAACGGTCCTGTCACGCAGAACGCCCCGCTGGCAGTACGGCGGGGCGTTCTGCGTGACAGGACCGTTGCTTAGAGCTTGTTAGACACGCTCGATATGCGAGTCAGCTGTCTGGTTTATGCGGTGAACAAGCGGTACGGGTGATGTAGCGCGGCTTAGGTCGGGTGTATATCAATACTCAGCCGGCTTGAGGTTCACGGTTTCAGTAGGCGCGCAAGGAGACGTAGAAAATATAGGCGTTCAGGAGCATGAACAGAAACGACGGCAACGACAACCAGAGGCCGTCCTTTATTTTGAGGCGGACGCCAAAGCCCAGCAGCATCAGCAGGGCCAGTCCCCCGGAGGCAACGGACAGTATCAGCGGAACACGCAGGCCCACCAGCAGCCCAAGGCCACCGAGTATTTCCAGTACGGCGGTCAGCGGACCAAATTTCGCCAGTCCGTACCGCTTGAATTCGTCTTTGAGCTTTTGGGAGGTGAAGTAATTGATTCCGTAAAACAGAAACGAGAGGGCCGAAAGCCAGATCAAAACAGTCATCATTACACTTAACCGGTAATCAGGCCCGCATGAAAGGCTGCCACGAACAACGACAGCAGCAGTAGCAGCAGGGAAGGCACGTACTTATGCCAGGGGTTACGCACTTTGATATGCGCAAGCTGAGCGCACAGCATCAGAAAAGCCATCAGCAAGGCGGGAACCAGCACCAGCGCGGGATACCAGATACCGGCAACCAGCAGCGTGGCCAGTGCTATTTTGGCGGCTCCCACCATGTTGCGCACCAGGTCGGGTAAGCCGTACTGCTTGAACTCTTTAACAATGTTATCGAAGCGGAATACCCAGACTATCACGATGGAAAGCGCGATGATAAGCTGCGCGAGAGTAACTATCGTATGCATGGGCGATTGGTTTTAGGGCACTGGAAAACAGCCGGTTGCGTGGAAACTCTTCTTCTGGCCAGCAGGCTTAAACTTGCTACCGGCCTGGCGGCCAGCAACTTGGTGGGTTCTGGTTCCAGGGTGCGCCAGTTCTGGAATGGACAGCGCGCCGCAACAGACCCAAGAACGGTTGCTCCGCGCTTGTATCGGGTTTAGGCAATACTGTAGCTGGTAACCGTTGCTGGCGGGAACAAGTTTTTTGCGACCCGCATTTGCGGCTTCTGATAGTGCTTGCAAAGGCCTTCCGTAGCAGAACTCCTGCGCCCTTACCGAGTCGGCAGGGCCACCCGCGGCTGTTGCTGCTCCCGCTCCATTTGCTGGCGCAGGGCTTCGCGCAGGTAGGCCGCTTCGGCAAAATGACTGTCATTGAGCTGGCTGCGGTACCGGGCCGGAATTGGCTGGCCCTGGAAATAGGCCTTATCCACGGCTACCAGGTGGGCCTTGTTGAACTTGGTAGCGTGGGCAATAAAACCGACCACGGTACCGGCCAGCACGGCCCCACCCAGGGGAGGCGAAATAGCCTCGTCGGCCACGGTGGTCTGGCCATAGCGGTCGGTGGAGGAAATGGGCAGCGCCAGCATCGCTCCGGCAATAAAGGGCACGGTGAACAGCCAGCCGGCGTAGCGGCGCTTGCGAAACAGGCTCAGCAGGGCCCCCGTGGTATCGGCCTCGGCTGCCCGGGCCTGAAAGCGCGGCAGGTACCAGCCGTTGAACAGCAGCACCGCCCCCGAATCGGCGGCCGCGGGCGCGACGGCGGTGGCAACTGGGGTAATAGCCGATGGGGAAACCGCAGGCGTTTGGGCCGACGCGGTGCGGCCGGTGGTCAGCAAGGCCAACAGCAACAGCAGAGTAGAAAAACGCATGTTATTTAGCGGGCGGGGGTTACGGGAAACGGGGTGTACTCGATGATGGGCTGAGCGAAGAACCGGGGCTTGAGCTTGCGGCGCAGGCTGCGCGGCAAGCCTTGCCCGGCCCCGTAAGCAGTCATTACCTGCCCGAGGTTGCCGTTGCTATAATGGAGCAGCTTCCCCAGGCCGTAGCCCAGAAAAGGAAGTGTCACCAGCAGCACCGTGCCCGCCGCCGGGGCCTCCTCGTACACCGTGTAACCCGGACCACTGGTAATTTCCCGGCCGCCGCTGGTAGCCAGTCGTCCCCCAGCCAGGGCACCGCCCACCATCCAGCTAATGCCGCCCGCCTGCCGCTTGCTATACAGGTTGATGATGGCCTGGGCCGTATCGTTGTGCAGAAACTGGCTGCGCAACTGCTGCTTGAACGTTTCGGACGGCAGATTGACGGGGGCCTGGGCCCGCAGGGAGCCCACGGTAGTGAGCAAGAGCAAGGCACTTAGCCCGGCTAGTCGGAATAGCATAAAGCGAAGGGTATAGCAGAAAATCGGGTTCAAGATACCGGACTTTAGTGGAATACTTTACTGCGTTCAGCAGATAAATATAGCGGCCGGATCTTCTTCAAAATGCTTGCCCCTTACCCGAACTGGTTTTACTTATTACGAGCTACTCGTGTGGCGTCTTCCCTGATGCAGTGGTTGGTCAATATAGGTTCTCTTGAGCCTTGCTCATAGCTCATGGGCTGACCACGAATTCTTCGTTGAAAGACACTTGGCTACTTATTCTAAATTCTAACGAGGGCAGCTAGCCCTATTATAACCCAATTGACACATTCAAATATTATCAGCTCAATATTTATCATTTTCTCAATAACACATAGTTATATCACGATTAATAAGCAGCATATTTACCTTTTGATTGGCAGCAGGATATAACGGTTTTTTTGTAGCCTGTACCTCCATCCAGGATTTGTAACCTGGCCTGATCAGCAGCCCGGCCTCATCCTGATTACAGCACGTTTCTACAGGTCACGGCCTCTCACTAACACACTTTTCAGGCCCTGGCGGCTGTTTTTTTTCGATTACCACAAGTCGATTGACTTGCTGGCTCTTCTTCCCTTTCATAACTATATGCTAAAACCATTACTCCCGTTGTCGTCTTTGCCGACGACCACCCTGTGGCAGCAAACCCGTGGCTGGCGTCCGTTGCTGGCCGTTACTATGGCCTTGCTGCCAGCCCTGCCAATGCACGCTCAGCAGCGGCCCACGCTGGTACCGGCCACGCCGGTTTCCCGCACGAGTCCGCTGGCAGCAGGTCCGACGACCGTTCTTGCCCCCACCACTACCCGCATTAAGCCCACTGCTACTACGGTCCGGCGCAACGTACTGGGGGCAATTTCCTCCACCGCTACCGGCGGCAACTGGAGCGCCCCGGCTACCTGGGTGGGCGGCGTAGTACCTACCGCAGCCGACGATGTAACCATTGTAAGCGGCGCCACCGTGACCCTCGATGTAGCCGCCAGCGTGGCTTCGGTTACGGTATCAACCGGCGGCTCGCTGCTCAACTCGGCCACCGACAGCTACCAGTTGCAGGTAGCGGGCAGCGTAACCAACAACGGTACGCTCGACCTGAGTACTAGCTGTATAGTCCCAGAGAGAGATGGTGTATTTTCCGGGCTGGAATTTCGCACGAACTTATGGGACAAGTACTCCACGGCAGCGCCCGCACAACTTCGGCAA
>NZ_NIRR01000109.1 GCF_002204745.1 Hymenobacter amundsenii | reverse complement strand
TCGGACCAGTTCGCGTACACCGTCATGGCGCAATACGCCCCGTAAAAGAAATGAGCCGCCACGAGTACCGAAGGTGCCTCAAGGCAAATGCTCTTTCAATTGAACAGAGCGCGTTTACCTTCGGACCGTTTCCGTGAACGGCATTTTATCTTCTTATTTGCTTGATGCCGAAACCACGCCTGTCCGTTCTATCCATTGCATTGGCCGTTCTTTTTGGGGGGATGCTTTTACTGACCTATTTGGGCAATTCGTCCATCCGGCGCATCCTTTTCTCGGACACCAGCGCGGATTATATGTTGACGGCGGAACAGGCCCCGGCTTGGCTTCAGGTGCTCATGCTCTTACCCGCGGGCGCCCTGCTCTATCTCTGTGCGCAGCGTAGAGAGCCTAAGCGGGTGCTCCTGTTCGGCCTGGTGGGCCTGTGCTGGGGCTTGAGCGGGCGCACGGTGGGGATGATGCTTGAGGTGGTCGGGTAAATGTGGACAGAATAGGGTCTTATCTTTCGAATGTCATGAAGGACAGCCCCCAACCTCCTAAACGTCGGCGTTATGATGCCGCCTTCCGCGCTGAGGCGCTGCGTCTGGCGGGCGAGAGCCGCTCGACCCAGGCCGCG
>NZ_NIRR01000108.1 GCF_002204745.1 Hymenobacter amundsenii | reverse complement strand
GACGTATTGGATGCGGAATGGACGTTTGTAGCACCCTATTTGGCCCTGGTGCGGGAAGAGGCGCCGCAACGCGAGCATGCGCTGCGCGACGTGTTCAACGCCCTGCGCTACCTGGTCAAAACCGGCTGCGGCTGGCGCTACCTCCCCCACGACTTGCCGCCCTGGGCCGCTGTGTATCAACAATGGGCCCGCTGGCGGGACAACCGCTGTTTTGAGCATATGATGGCCGATTTGCGCGAACTGGCCCGGGTGCTGGCCGGCCGCGAGGCGAGCCCACCGCCGTGATTCTGGACTCGCGCACGGTGCAGAGCACACCCGAAAGCGGGGCTCGCGCCGGTTACGACGGGGCCAAGCGGCGCAAAGGCAGCAAGGTGCACGTGGCCGTCGACACGCTGGGCCACCTGCTGGCCGCTGTCGTTACGCCGGCCAACGAAGCCGACCGCGGGCAGGTGGATGCGCTCTGTGAGCGGGTGCAGCAGGTCACGGGCCAAAAGGTACAGGTGGCCTACGCAGACCAGGGCTACACAGGCGAAGACGCCGCGTATGCCGCGGCCGTACACGACATTGACTTACAGGTTATTGCCAAGCCCGAAGGCCAGACCGGCTTTGTGCTGCTGCCTCGCCGCTGGGTC
>NZ_NIRR01000107.1 GCF_002204745.1 Hymenobacter amundsenii | reverse complement strand
GTAAGTCAATGTCATGCACGGCTGCGGCGTACGCGGCGTCTTCGCCCGTGTAGCCCTGATCTACATACGCCACCTCTACCTTTTGGCCCGTGACCTGCTGCACCCGCTCACAGAGCGCGTCGACCTGCCCGCGGTCGGGTGCATTAGCGGGCGTGACGACGGCGGCCAGCAGATGGCCCAGCGTGTCGACGGCCACGTGCACCTTACTGCCCTTGCGCCGCTTGGCCCCGTCGTAGCCGGCACGGGCCCCGCTTTCGGGCGTGCTCTGCACCGTGCGCGAGTCCAGAATCACGGCCGTGGGCTCGGCCTCACGGCCGGCCAGCAGGCGGGCTAGTTCGCGCAAATCAGCCATCATATGCTCAAAACACCGATTATCACGCCAGCGGGCCCACTGCTGATAGACTGCTGGCCAGGGCGGCAGGTCGTGGGGCAGGTAGCGCCAGCCGCAGCCGGTCTTGATCAGGTAGCGCAGGGCGTTGAACACGTCGCGGAGCGCGTGCTCGCGTTGCGGAGCGTCTTCGCGCACCAGGGCCAAATAGGGCGCTACAAACATCCATTCGCCATCCGTTACGTCGCTGGGGTATGCTCTTTGCTGTGCCATACCCCAAATTACGCTACCAGTGCATAACAGGCTCTA
>NZ_NIRR01000106.1 GCF_002204745.1 Hymenobacter amundsenii | reverse complement strand
GTCCTTCATCGCCTCTGAGAGCCTAGGCATCCCCCGTGTGCCCTTTTCTACTTCTTGGTAGAGGCCATCCCGTAAGATGGCCGGCTCGGGTGACTAACCATAGGTTAATCACTCTTCTTGCTTTCTTTTTCTTAAACTCTGTTTTCCTCTATGTCAAAGAACGTGTACCACCCCAATTGGGCGATAAAGCGAAATCGAATGGATATCCACTCTATTTCAAAATTATTCTGTCACCTATGGATACCCGATCGGTATTCCGGTGTGGTGGAGAATAACGGAGTCGAACCGTTGACCCCCTGCGTGCAAGGCAGGTGCTCTAGCCAGCTGAGCTAATCCCCCAGTTGATGCCCATTAACCTTTCGTTAAAGGCAGTGGGCCTGCCTGGACTCGAACCAGGGACCTCTACATTATCAGTGTAGCGCTCTAACCACCTGAGCTACAAGCCCGAGTCGACTCGCGGAGTCGAATCCGTAAAAACTTGAACAAAAGGAAAAGACAATATAGATAATCAGTTAATCCAAGCAGAATCGGGGTCAGATCTAGCTCCAGAAAGGAGGTGATCCAGCCGCACCTTCCGGTACGGCTACCTTGTTACGACTTAGCCCTAGTTACTTGTTCTACCCTAACTGGCTTCGTTGCG
>NZ_NIRR01000105.1 GCF_002204745.1 Hymenobacter amundsenii | reverse complement strand
ACCTTTTTGCTGAACCCAGCGAGTGTTCTCAGGCTGGCTTGCAGAAAACCGGTCCGTACCTTGCCATTGATGGAAATAGAACGGTTTGTTGAACAGGTCACCGCCTGCCGGCCCACGGCCGAAGAGCTGCGCGCACGGTACGCCAACCCTGATTACGAACGCGAAGTGGACCGGCAGTTCGACGTGCAGGTGGTGAACGCCGTCCAGGCGGGCCGCACCCAATTGGAAACGCTTCTGACCGGCACCACCCTGCCTCAACTCTCCATTGCCGGCATCCAATGGAATAGTGCGTTCGAACCTCTTGAAGAGTCCGGTTGGGAACCCATGCTTCACTTTGCTTCTTTCCACGAAGACTACCTCTGCGTGAGTGCCGACTTTCGCACCTTGTATTACTTTGATTACCACTGTTTGTTCCAGGACACCAACAACGTGGTTTCATGGCCCTACCGGGACGCGTCCTTTTTGGAGGCGGTGCTCTTCCTGCTGCGCGTGGACACGGCGTTTGAGTACCGCAACCAGGTGCCCGAGGCGGGAGCGTTCCGAACACTCCGAGACCTATTAGGAGAAGGTTCGGACCAGTTCGCGTACACCGTCATGGCGCAATACGCCCCGTAAAAGAAATGAGCCGCCACGAGTACCGAAGGTGCCTCAAGGCAAATGCTCTTTCAA
>NZ_NIRR01000104.1 GCF_002204745.1 Hymenobacter amundsenii | reverse complement strand
CCACCGTTTTTGTGAACATATGAATCATTTCCAGTCACTTCCCGCAATAAGGGCAGGTTGAGGCCTCCCTCCGAAACGCGTCCGGCATGGTGTGTTGCCGGTCTGAGGCCTGTTTTCTGTGCTACGGGGTCCTGTCTTTAACCAAGCTCAAAACAAGCGGCCCCGTTCTGGGCTTTGCTGGCAATAATTCGCCGTGTTTATTTAGCCGCAACCCCGTGCAAGCTCCTTTGAATTTTGGTCCCGCCGAACAAACCCACCACCAGCGCCAAGAGATTGCGGACCGCGCGATGGCCATCACCCTCGAAGAAGAGCGGCATGCCAAAGCCGAATTGTTAGCCCTTTACGACCAGTACGTGGCCGGCGAAGTGGATTTGTACGCCATCAGCATTCATGTTGGGGAACAGACGCGCCAGCGGCTGCTGGGGTTAATAAATGCGGGGCCTGCTGGCCGTTAGGGCCGTGGGACCTGTCAGTTGGGCGTCGTGGCGTTCCACCACGATTAGCCAGCAGCGTGCTGACAGCAAATAGTGGCGCCAGATGCGGAGACAGCGCGGGCGTGACGGGCTGGTACCGGTTGAGCATCGCCTCTAGGGTGCCGGGGAGTGTTCCTAGTCGTTCAGCCACGTTCGTTAGTGGCAGCTACTGGCGGTTAGCTCGTTTACCTTCGGACC
>NZ_NIRR01000103.1 GCF_002204745.1 Hymenobacter amundsenii | reverse complement strand
CGGCAATCTGGCCGCCGCTCGCCGCTACATGCAGCAGCATTGGGGCATGAAAGCGCTGGACAAGAGCGGCTTTACCCGCCAGCTGCACCGCCTGCACGAGACGCTTAAGCAGCTGTTCTTTAGCGTAGGTCAGCACCTGAAACAGCTCAACACCGAGGCCCGCTACGTCATTGACTCGTTTCCCGTCGCCGTCTGTGACAACGTGCGCATCCGCCGCTCACAGCTGCTGGAGGGCGAGGCCTACCGGGGCTACTCGGCCAGCAAGCGGCGCTACTTCTACGGCTTCAAAGTACAGCTGCTCATGACCCACGACGGGCTGCCGGTCGAGTTCTATATTCATGCCGGCAGCGAGGCCGACATTACGGGCCTCAAAGCGCTAGACCCGCAATTGCCCGAAGGCAGCGTGGTGTATGCCGATGCCGCCTACACCGACTACGCCCTGGAACACGCCTGGTACGAGGCGGAACAGGTAGCGTTGACGGTGGACCGCCGAAAGAACAGCAAGCGGCTGCATGAGCCGTGGCAAAACTTTCTGATTCAGCACTTTCGCAAAGGCGTCGAAACCACCATCAGCCAGATAACGGAGCGCTTCCCCAAGTCCATGCACGCCGTCACGGCGGAAGGATTTGCCCTCAAGCTCCTGCTTTTCGTCTTCACCCACACCCTCGCCCAACTCGGCGCATAGGCCGCAACTTGGGTTA
>NZ_NIRR01000102.1 GCF_002204745.1 Hymenobacter amundsenii | reverse complement strand
ACCTTGCGTCGCTGCCAGGTAAATTTCCAGCACATTCAGCGCATCTTGTGCTTGTAACACAAACCCGCCTTGCGTACCGGTGCGATACGCCCGCAGCGGCTGCCGGCTCGTCAGTAGAATAGGGTCCAGATGAGGCGTAAATGCCTTGCCAGCAATCTGACAGGAGAAGGTGTTCTTTCCGGAAGGTAGTGGGACCGTTTCCTTTTTCTTACAGGAAGCGGTTGCGAGCACCACCGTAACAATGACAATAAGCGGTTTCATAGCGGAAAGTTGATAAAATGCCGTGATAATAGGTAGGAAAGAGTTCGCGAACATAGTGGCGGCAAAATACCATTTTAGCTATTATCACGCTTTTAACTAAGCCTACTTCTGCACGACCAGAGCGATGCTTCAACTGAATTGCTGCATTTTGCTTCCGACCGTTTCGCTGAACGTCAAATTACAATTAAGAGTAACGTGTATTTTCCTCCATTAAATGTAAGATTCGTTGCACCGCATATCTCTCCAAGGCGTTAGTAAGATGGAATGGGAACAACTAAAACAAACCGTATATCGCCGCGACGGGGGATTGCGCGACATCTATGTCCGCGATGCAAGCCGGGCCGACTGGGCCGCGTGGATTGCCTTGGTTAACCGGGACTACCCGGTGCAGTGGACGGTGGAAGAGTACAACGATCAGGCGCCCGCTTGCGCAATTGACGCGAACTTTATCGCCCATTGGTGGGATGATGAAGAGCGTACATCCACG
>NZ_NIRR01000101.1 GCF_002204745.1 Hymenobacter amundsenii | reverse complement strand
GCTAGGGCGAGTTCTCAATCAGCAGTAGCTTTACGCATGAATGCAGACCGCACGTTATTAACTGATGCGCAGTGGGCGCGCTTAGCACCTTTGCTGCCCGGACAGGCCCATAGCCCCGGTGTGACGGCCAAGGATACGCGCTTGTTCGTGGAGGCTATCCTATGGCGGCTGCGGTGCGGAGTGCCGTGGCGGGACCTACCCGAGCGATTTGGCCCCTGGCACCGGGTGTTCGTGCGCTTTTCGCGCTGGAAGCACAGCGGCGTATGGGCCAAAGCATTAGCCGCTTTGCAGGACGAGACGGGGCTGAGCCAACTGCAAGTGGACTCGACCATTGTGCGGGCCCACCAGCACGCGGCCGGAGCGTTGAAAAAAAAGGCCCCCAAGCGCTCGGGCGCAGCCGGGGCGGTTTCTCTACCAAGTTGCACCTGAGTTGCGACGCGCAGGGCCGGCCCCGGCAACTGGCGTTGACTGGGGGCCAGGCGGGCGACTGTCCCCACGCGCCGGCCCTGCTCGTGGCCGACTTGCGCGCTGGCCAGCACGTGCTGGCTGACAGGGCCTACGACGCCAACTACCTGCGCGAGCAGATTACCCAAGCAGGCGCCCAGGCGGTGATTCCCAGCAAGAAAAACAGAAAAGTGCCCATTGCTCATGACGCGCAAGTGTACAAGAACCGCAACCAGATTGAGCGTTGCTTCAACCGCCTTAAAGCGTATCGGGCCATCGCCAACCGCTTCGAAAAAACGGCTTTGGCTTATTTGGCCCTTGTTACCCTTGCCGCTATCCGAATGTGGCTCTGATTGAGAACTCGCCCTA
>NZ_NIRR01000100.1 GCF_002204745.1 Hymenobacter amundsenii | reverse complement strand
GGGCCATCGCCAACCGCTTCGAAAAAACGGCTTTGGCTTATTTGGCCCTTGTTACCCTTGCCGCTATCCGAATGTGGCTCTGATTGAGAACTCGCCCTAACTCCAACCATCAATAGCTTTGCTCACCAACAACTTATCCTGACACGTATGCACGCTGACCTTTCCGCCTTTCTGAACACCTTCGCCGTGGGCGACACGACCGTAGTCCCAAGACTGGTGGCGCGGCTGAGTCTGGTCTTGACTGATCCGGCGGAGTACGCCGCCCATTTTGCGGATGATTTGGCCGAGGGCGTCATTGATCCGCAGGAGCTGCGCGACCTGGCCCTGATTGATTCGCTGCTGGCAGAAGACCTGGCTGTGGAGTGCGACTGGCAGGAAACCGCTGGCCAGATGGCCGAGAGCCTGAACTACGTGCTCACCCAGCAGGGTCGGAAACTCCTCGTACTGCCTCTGAGCTTGGGCGCGGAGGACGAGCTTGGCCCCGAACGGCTGGACATCTTGCAGGATGCGTTGGAGCCGCTCGGCCTAGCGCTGGTTCTGTTTGCGCTCGACGGCGACTCGTACCCGCTGAGCGTGGTAGCACAGGACCAGTCCGAAACCCTGCTGGCGCAGGCGCAAAAACTAGGGTTTAAGCTCCATACCTGGTAAGCCTGTCCGGCTGTAGCGGGCAGGACAGGCCGCGTGCTTCCCCGGGGAGCCGGTATCATTGAGGTGGTCGGGTAAATGTGGACAGAATAGGGTCTTATCTTTCGAATGTCATGAAGGACAGCCCCCAACCTCCTAAACGTCGGCGTTATGATGCCGCCTTCCGCGCTGAGGCGCTGCGTCTGGCGGGCGAGAGCCGCTCGACCCAGGCCGCG